>CAZHDB010000021.1:0-28051 GCA_964531225.1 uncultured Desulfurococcaceae archaeon | reverse complement strand
AGGTTATTGCTAGTTAAAACTATTTGAGAGAACAAGGCTAATGAAAACATGAGATGCGTTAGCAATACTAATAGTACATAACGGCTTTTTATACATATCATTGATGATCATCCCGGATAAGGACTTAAATTAAATAGATAATAAATCATATAAGCATTTATGATGAACGTGTAGCAATAAGTATTATTGATACATGTACCACTAGCAATGATACCAATAATAAGAGCCTCATCACATATGTTATAATAACAATGATATACTGGTGCTCCACTATCACCTGTGGTTACTAATGAACCATGCAATATTATAACAATTAATAATGCAAGTAGTATACAGGTTAACCTCAACTTATTCTCCATATTTTTTAAAAATATTTATATTTATATTTGTACTTTTCTCTCTAATACTAATACGTTAATTATGTTAAACTATCAGTTAAAAATATAAGGATCTATATTTTGTTTTATGGATTTCTTTACATATTTTTATTAAGTATTAAAAACTAAGGTATTTGACGGGGTAGTTTATATGTTATCTAAAAACCCTCTAGATCTACCCAGAGATCGAAAGTTTTCAAAACAGGAAATAGCACAGGCACTCAGATGGGCTATCATGGCCGAATTAGACGCCATTAACTTCTACATACAATTCGCCAGCGCCATTGATGATGAAGGAATCAAAAAAGTATTCCTAGACATAGCTAAAGAAGAAAAAACCCATGTAGGCGAATTCCTAGCCCTACTCGAAAAACTAGATCCAGAACAAGTACAAGAACTAGAAGAAGGCAAAAAAGAAGTAGAAGAACTAACAAGTACAAAATAACCATCTAAACCCCACAGTAAAAAGAACCCACCAAATAACTTTTTTTAACAAGAAACACCAATTCCACAAAAACCAACCATATAACAAACAATCCTAGGAATAAAAGAAAACCCTTATATCACCCCACAACAAAAACACAATAACTAGGATGAGAAACTGGTGGGCCCGTAGCTCAGCCAGGCAGAGCGGCGGACAAGCCCTCCAAAAAGAGGGCCAGGCCGAAGCTCCAGACCACACTATGGGTCATATGACCCACCAAGGGGATGAAATAGGTCTGGAAAAACGAAACCCGGGAGCGACCCGTAGGTCGGGGGTTCAAATCCCCCCGGGCCCACCATTTTATTTTTTGGTTTTCTAATTGGTTTTTATTGTTGGTTTTCTTTCTAGTTTTCTTCTGGGAGTATTAGTTGTAGGTTTGGTATTAGTTCTTCTAGTCCTAGTTGTTTTAGTTCTCTTTTTGCTTCTGTTTCGTAAATGTCTTTTATGCATTGTATTTCGTATGTGTGTAGTTCGCATTCCCATCCGTTGTTGAGTAGTTTCTCTATGCTGTCGGCTATTTTGTGTAGAGAATCATAGATTTCATATGCGTATTCTCGTATTGCTTGTGGTAGGGGTTTATTAGTATTTATTTCATCAATAGGTTTAAGATGGAGTATTAATAACCATTCCAAAAGATTATATTAGTTCCCCTAGAAAGCGGCCGAAGTTTTACATAGAATGTATTGATAATGTAGAATGTTTACTAGCTCTTCTCGGTGGTTTATTTGATCGCGACAGCAGTATTGGTGCTTATTGGGGCAATAGTGCTAGAGAATTAGCGCTTGCAACTGATGAATGTCTCACTAAAACAATATACAAAGGGATGCATAGGTATCTTGATGGAGATATTTAGACTTTATCGAAGTATAATAATTCATGATCGTTTAGAATAGCGTTGTTAATGTGTAATAAAAAATGTTAATTACATAATACGCTTATTTTTGTTGAATGTATCTAAGATTTTTAGAATTATTTAGGCCATTTTCTGTCGAAGTATATGTTTTTGCCTCTAGCACTAAGTGGTATTCCAATAACTATATCTGCCTCTAGCATTCCTAGTAGTTGTGCTGCTAGTCCCGCTCTATACATGATTCTATTATCTATGTTTAGAATAGATGCGGTCTTTACAGCTGAACCAATTGCTATCCCCAAGTTTAATACGCTTAAGACAAGATTCGGATCATACTTCATCTCTCCCGGTTTATGTACCCCTATGTCAACTATTTTACATCCTATTAGTAGGACTGCATCTGAATTTCTAACATTATCAGCATCTCTTAAAAAGAACTCACCATATAATGATGCTAATTCCTCCATTTTATCGGCCAATTTGATCAATTCCTCTCTTTTATCAAGTATTTTTACAACAATATTATCAATACCACGTGCCTTAGGAGCCGTTATAGCACTTATAGCCATAAATTTAGCTGCATTAATAATAGTCTCTCTAATAAGATCATCTCTTTCAATCATAATACCATCCTCAATAATATTATTTAGTGAGTAATTATAATATGTATTCACGGATCTTAGAAGACCATGAAGTATTACAATATATATGTCCTCCATGACCCTGCCAATAAATTCTCTGCTAATAACTCTGCATATGCTTCATTATATATTAAATCTCTATAAGTAATAGGAAAATTCGGGGTAAATGGATGTTGATTATTTTTCCTAAACACTACCTTTTATCGCATATACTAGCCTCTTGGTGCTCCGAGCAATGAACCATACATCACCTAGAACAAATTCTAATTATATATGTCGAGAACTTGAATAATAAGTCATAGAGTATATGTATACCCAGGGCATAAATGATAGAAATCCTAAATAAGACTTATAAAACCTCTATACGTTATTAGTGAAACTAGTGTAGAGGGCCCGTCGTCTAGCCTGGTTAGGACGCCGCCCTGACGATCAGACTCTGATCGGTGAGGCGGAGGTCCGGGGTTCAAATCCCCGCGGGCCCACCATTATCCATTGTATATTATCAATAATCATATAGTTGGTGTTTATGGTCTTAGATCACTTGCTTATGCATTGCAATAAGTAAATTACCTCATAATAAAGCATATTGTAAGGTTTTTAAATAGTAGTTTGGGGGGACACTAGATGGGAGATATAGTATCTTATTGTGAAGTTATTGAGAGTGGAAAACTGATTTACTGCAATGATTTAAGTTGGCGTGAATACGTTTTTAGAGATCGTATTGATGGCGGATTAGGCCTAGCTAGTCTAATTAAGGACTTAGATATAATTACTGAAAATACTTTGATCTTTGGATTAGTTGCTGGCGGTGTACCTGTAGCCTATGCTGCTTCTAAGAAGCTTAACATTCCATTCGATATAGTAGTTGTTAAGAAGATGTTATTTCCATGGACTACAGAAGCAGGCTTTGGAGCTGTAGCACCTGATGGTAGTTTCTTGTATGATGAATTTATTGCACACGATTACCTTGGATACAGCAGGGATTTCGTCCAGAAACTTGCATTAAAGACTAAGGAATTTGTTGTTAATAGAACTTTAAGAATAAGAGGCTCTCTAGAATACGGTTCTTTAACTGGATACGAAGTTATACTTATCGATGACGGTATTGCTACTGGATATACCATGGCTGTAGCCTGTATCTTCCTACATAAACTCGGTGCCTATAAGATAGTTGCAGCTTCCCCAACAGCTAGCAGTGATGGAGCTAATCTAGTATCAAAATACGCCAATCAGGTAGTTGTAGTTAACCTTAGAAACCCGCCATATGCTGTGGCTGACGCATATATTGAATGGTATGATTTGAGTGATGAAGATGTGATTAATATATTGAATAAAGCATCTAATGAAAAACTTTATAGAAAACATCTAATCCAGGGATCTAAGTAAATGTATTGAACATAAAAGTTTTACCAGCTTTTGCTACGTACTTAATGGTATTGGTCTAAGAGGAACATTGTAACCTGGTCTCAATCTAGAAAATTTACATAGAAATTCTCATGATATCAACATAAGCGAGGTCGGGAATTTAAATAACTAATTGAGCTTGGTAATAGGCTAGACTGTTCACAAATAGATTTGCTATACTAATGGGTTGCACCATGAAGTATCTACTACTTACTCTAAGTTCACTTTATTATCCTTAACTATATAATAGAGATAATTTGGTGGATTATTATGAGAATAGGCATATACGGCTTTGGATCTATAGGTAGACTGGTTGCTAAGGAAGCTTTAAAGCGTGGCTGGGAAATATCTGGAGCCGTTGATATAAATGAAGCTATTATTGGAAAGGATATCGGAGATCTACTTGGCCTAGATAGCTCATATGGCGTCGAAGTATCAAATGATCCAAGTGTTTTGTTCGAATCTGATGTAGTAATCCATGCAACTGGCAGTTATCTTGATCAAGTATATGATCAAATACTTACTATTATAGGGATGGGTCTCGATGTCGTATCTACTTGTGAAACACTTGCCTATCCGTATTATAGATACCCTGTATTGGCCAGGATAATTGATGCTGAAGCTTTAAAGAATGATGTAACCGTTATTGCAACTGGTATAAATCCAGGATTTCTTCTAGATACACTCGCAATAACAATGGCTATGCCAGTAAATATTGTTAAGAAAATAACTGCTACACGGGTCATTGACGCTGGTAAACGTAGAGCTAGTTTTCGCAAGAAAGTAGGTATCGGCCTTGATCCAGACGAGTTTAAAAGATTACTAGAAAAGAGAATACTTACCGGTCATGTAGGTTATGCTGAATCTGTTCTACTGATAGCTGATGCGTTAGGAATACATCTTGAGAAAGTAGTTGAAGGACAGGAGCCCGTTGTAGCAAAGAAGGAAATAACATACGAAGATAGGACTTTGCCTAAAGGAACTACAATAGGTATAAGCGGATATGGTATAGGGTACCATCGAGGTGAGGAAGCGATACGTGTAGAATTCCATGCATACTTAGGTGCAGAAGAATACGAAGAAATAACGATTAATGGAACAGAATACAGTATTAAATGGAAAAGCTCAGGAACACCAGGAGATCTAGCAACAGCATCAATAATTCTGAATATAGCAAGCATAATAGACGAAATAATGCCAGGCCTAAGAACGATGAGCGATATAATACCATTCAAGCCTTTCTATAAAAGGTAAACAATTGGCGCCGGGGCGGGGATTTGAACCCCGGACCACCGGGTATCTATCACCAGGCTAAACGATCCCGTGGTTAACAGCCCGGCGCTCCACCTGGCTGAGCTACCCCGGCACCCCCTTTATGTCTGTTTGCTGTGCTGGTGTTTTTATTTGTTTTGTTTTGTAGATATTATCCACGTTATTATGGATTAAATTATTTAAGAAACCTTAATAGATTGTATAAGTGAATAGTATACGTAGACCTCGATGATGATAGAACCCGGGTTTAAAGTACCTGAATAAGTTATGTTGATAAGGCCCGCATCATGAGAGGTTATTTAAATAAATTTTCATAATATATCCCGTGGACTAATACTATATTCTTTTCCTCCATAACTCTTTCATGCGTCTTCTCTTTTCCAAGTACATTTCCCTCTCTAGGAACCGGTATACAGTTGAATGTTGTCTCCCTTGGATCAGCATTTCTATGGCTTCTTTAGCTATATTAGCTGATTCATAATCACCTATTATGGCTACGTAGTCACGGTAAATGGATATATACGTGCCTGTGACCTCCTCTATTGTTTTACGGGCCTTACCTTCTTCACCAATTATTCTGCCTTTTACTCTCTGCAAATGATTAGGTCTGTCACCAACGTACTGTCTAAGATCAATTATAATGAGTATTTGATCCTCGTCTAATAGGCGAAAAGCCCTTTCAGGACTAAAGCCATAGGCAATTGCCCGAACTATATCACGGGCTTTCATAAGCTGTAATGCAGTTGTAGATGGTGAGGCAGGCTCTATTATTACAGTGCCTGTCTTTGAATCAATTGTTATCCTAGTATTCGTACGCTTCATAATCTCTTCTTTAACACGTCCATCATGACCTATAAGTACGCCAATACGATCCAATGGTATTTTCTCATAAAGCCTTGTAACACCTAATATGAAGTGACCACCTTCACCTAGCAACTCGTGATCTCCTCTAGTAGCTTTTCCGGGGTAGGAATATCTAGTCCAGCCTCCTTGTAAAAGAAACGGTATATGTTCCTAATATCCCTATCAAGGAATTCCAAAGCATTTGGATGTTCGATCAATACTGCTTGACTAACATCAATAATAACTATACTAAGATCACTTCTAACCATTATATTAAACTCAGACATATCGGCATGAACCATGCGTGCTCTACAAAACATCTTCTTCATATTATCAATAACCTGTTTATAGATCATATATAGTCTATCATCTGTAAGCTCTTGCCATATCTCCTTAAGCAACGGTGCACGAACACCATTTTCACCGATAAACTCCATGACAAGAACATTATTTAACACACTAACAGGCTTAGGAACGCTAACGCCAGAATCATATAATTTCTTTAAATTCCTAAATTCCTTCCGGGTCCACAGATATATTAGTTTTCGCGTATCACGAGGCAGTATTCCTTGAAATCGTGGATCACCACTAATATATTTTAATATTCCTTTTCTAAATTCAGCAGTAGCGGTTAAATAGATCTTAACAGCGTATTCCTCTCCATCATAACCATAGCCTAAGTAAACTCTAGCTTCCTTACCAGCACTAACAACACCGTTCATTCTACGTAAAACACGTCTTCTCATAAGCTCATAGAGAGTCATGACTGTCCTATAATCAAAGACCTCCTCAACGGTTTCAAAAAGATCCCTATCCTTAAGTTTCTTTCTAATACGTTCTTTCTCTATTAGAAAATCTATGGAGTCATCACTCATATGAACTCACTCAAAGCTTCTAAGAACTCTTGAGGCAATACACCCTTTTCAACAAGTTTTTGTACTTCATTACGCGCATAACGGTAGACTACATCACCTTTCTTAGGATTGAAGTCCCATGGTACTACAAGTATTATATCTCCCTCACGCATCCAAACTCTACGTCTCATACGTCCAGGTATCCTAATCATACGGTCTTCTCCATCGAGACACTTAGCTATAAGATGATCTCCTCCAACGAGCTTGATTACTCCGCACAATACCTCTCCTTCGCCGGGTAGGGGAGGTTCTTTAGTACTTTCTTCAAAATCTCTCTTCTTTTTCTTTTTCGGCATAGTTTTGTTCACCCTTTTGCTTGACTATATAGAGATTATTCCTTATAACATATCCTTTCATTTTATCTCCTTCTTTAACATTATTAAGGCTTACTAGACGAGGGTATTCCCTGATTTCCCCAGTAGTCTCATCCATTAAATAGATCGTTGATGGATCACTTGCTATAACCAGGTAATCTTTCTCATCAATATATTCACGAGCTTTAACGAGCTTACCATCCCAATACTCACTAATAGGTACACTATGACTTTCACCACTCTCAAGATCTGTGATCTTAATTCTGCTATCCTTTACCTCATCAATAATACTAATAGAACCTTTATATTCAACAATGTCTCCTCTTTCAAGATCTGGAAGTCTAACGGATAATGTGGTTATACCCTCCTTCTTACCTCTGGACGGATCATATTTTCTGATTTTAAATGTCTCAATAACCTTAGCACCTTTCTCATGGCTAATGAGTGCTGCTAATTTCCTAGCTAAAACAGGTGTAACCATCTTAATATTAATGCCGTTCTTATTCTCCTCCACATCAACTATATCGTCTGCAATAGATGGTTCATTTAGAACTTTTCTAACATATTGTTTTTCGTCTTCTGTTAAACGACCACGACTACTTCTAATCTGCACAATAGCATTAAAGACTTTTCCTGCCTTCCTTAAACATCTTGGGCACATTGATTTAGTTATTTTAAACCTAACTATTATAGGTCTAGTTATTATTGTTGAATCACCGAGTAAAGCTGATACCTTAGCAATTGCTTCATGGAAATTCCTATTAACTCTATGAAAACCATGCACTTCTTCAACCTCAAGTATCTCAACACCACTATTAACATAATGCCCTGAGATATCTAGTATATACCTTCTAATAATATCCTCTAAAGCCATAGGATGTAGCCACCGTCCATGATATCTCCATGAACCACATTTGCTACATACTAAGATCTTAAGAACAGGCGTCTCTTTCAATAAACCCCTATACTTTAGAAAACAGTCAATACAATATCCATTAATTAACGGTTCCTCAGAGGACTCTTTTTTACCACACTTTACACAATATCTCGGCATAGTAGCCACCTTCAATAAATCTTTATTACTTGAGCATGAGGTATTCCTTCAATATATATAACGGCATTCTTATGTACTAAGTTACGTTTTATGGCAGCATTGACGATCTTTTCTCCAATAAGGTTAGCTATGGTTGATGCTTCCAATAGGTCAAGAGCTTCACTGATAGTTACTTTCCTACCTCCATAAAAGTTCGGGTCTATATAGAATCTAGTATTACCTTCACGAAGAGTTTTACCTAACAATTCAGCATCACAAATAGCTACTACAAGCTCCCCCTCACTATGGAATTCCTTAACATATACCAAGTCCATTAATGTATTACCCACGATGTTTTCGTACCTCTACACCCTATTATTCTATAGTAAATTATTAGAATAAAATCTCCTTTTTATATTAGAATGGTATCTAATAAAACATTGATTTCTAGAAAACAGTTAGTGTAGTTTCTGCACCACATGCTAGACATCTTAATTTATAAACCTTACCAACTTTTTCTAAGACAGTGAATCTACTACCACATGTTGGACATAGTACATAGTTCTTTACAAATCTATCAATGAGTCTATTAATTATAGTTGACGAGAATCTACCCTGTAAAACTAATGCACCAGATTCGTCAATAGTTCCTGGAACCGCTAATTCCTTTACAAAGTATCTCATTAGCAATCTAGGTTCTCTATTAAGTACATCTGCTATCTGCCTAAAATTCCTAATAATAATTCTATTACCAACAACTATAATCTCGGCTTTGGGAACTTCAAAGGGCTCTGCCTTAACTTGTTTCTTAGGAAGTTTAGCATAAAGCCTATCAAGTAACTCTTCATACTTATAGTCTCTAACGCTTTTACCCAATCCATACAACACCTCCCTGCATATATAGGAATTAAAGGGTAATAAGATATAATCTATATTTCGGTATATAATGGGAAGACGATCTTGGTGATTAATAGTGAAGAAAATATACATAGAGACATACGGGTGCGCATTAAATAAAGGAGATACATATATCATGAAGACAGTATTGGCTAGAAAAGGATACTCCATAGTAGATAATCCTATGGACTCGGATATACTAGTCATAAATACATGCACAGTCCGTATGGAAACCCAGCAAAGAATGATTCATAGGATAAAGACACTATACAAGTTCGCGGTGGAAAGAAATAAGAAATTAATTATAGCTGGTTGCTTAGCTAAAGCACAGCCATATCTTGTGTCAAAAATTGCTCCAAACGCTAGCTTATTATCCCCACAAAATGTATCTAAAATCGATGTTGCCGTCGAGGAAAGTAAGAAAGTTATATTATTAAATGGAAATAGAGACCGAAATATCATTGGTATATGGTTAGAGGATAGAATAGGAATTATACCTATACAGGAAGGTTGCTTAGGGAATTGTAGCTTTTGCATCGTAAAGAATGCCCGAAGAAAATTATTTAGCTACCCTATAGAACGTATCGTTGAAACTGTAAGGGAGCTGATAAAGAGGGGAGCTGTAGAAATACAGTTAAGTGGACAAGATACAGCTACTTATGGAATTGACCTATACGGAAAACCAATGCTTCCGAACCTTTTACAAAGAATCATAGAGACTCCAGGTAATTATATGATTAGAATAGGAATGCTTAATCCGGATACCGTAGAGCCGATATTAGATGATCTAATAGATTCTATGAGAAATCATCATATATACAAATTTTTACACATCCCCCTTCAAAGTGGAAGCGATAAAGTTTTAAGGATCATGAGAAGGAAATATACTGTAGATCAATTTAGACACATTATTAAAGAACTTCGTTCAAAACTTCCCAATATAGCTATTGCAACAGACATAATCATAGGCCATCCTGGCGAAGATGAAGAAGACTTTGAAGATACGCTAAGGATCGTAAAAGAGCTCGAATTCGATAGAATTCATGTAGCACAATATACTATTAGACCAAATACATATTCTGCATCATTAAAACAAGTAAGTAGTAAAGTTAAGAAGGAACGTATGAGGAGATTTCTTGAACTTATGGAGAGTATAGGTCTTAAAAAACATAGTAAGTATCTTGGTAAAGTAGTAAAAGCCTTCGTAACTGAAAAAAGTAGGAACACATATACCGCTAGGCTTATCAATTATACTCCTGTAGTGATCGATAGTAATAGGGAAATTATTGGTAAATGGATTAATGCTAGAATACAAAGAATAACATTCTTTGATTTGAGAGGAATTGTTATTGACTAGCTCATACTTATAAGTTCAATGATAGGATTATATTCCCTAAACTCGTTCTCAATATATTTTATAAGTTTAAGTAGATCATTTGTCCTAACAGGTAAAGAAGCGGGAATGACTTTTATAAACATGGAAATTTCTGACTGATCTATTTTCTCAATTTCTATTTGATGTTCCTGCATACGGAACACTGCTATACCTTCACCTCTCATAACATTTGTCAGTTTATCAATAACTTCCTTTAATTCTATGGCTGGTGTTCTTTGAATTCTTATACGAATAGGTATAAATGGTGATGTTTCACGTATAGCTGAGTGTAAAAGGAGTGAATTTGCAACATACGTCCTATTACCATATACATCTTCTATAGTTGATGAGAAAGGATCCATTGCTATTATCCTACCATATATAGGCCTGTGATGCCCAGGTAGACTTATTTCTAGATATCTACCCCTAATGTACTTCACTAGTTGTAGAGTTATATATGCTGTAAATTCTCTAATTTCATAGTAAAATAGTATCGCAACTAACAGAGCAAAGATCACTATGACCACATAAGTTACAATTGATGGAACATAGCTTTGTATAATAAATAATGAGAAAATTAATATGAATATAGAATCCATGATCCTCGTAATAGTGATCTTTGTACCTACGCCAATATATCCTCTCCGATAAAATGTTGATAATAATCTACTTACAAAATATCTTAATACAATTATTACTGCTAACAAAATTATAGCGGGCGCAAGATCATAAAGTATCCTCTCAATACTTGAAGGAGATATGTTTGTTAAATTAAATACCATGAAGACTCAACCCTTAAAGTACCTAGTTATATCAGGGGATCTAGAAAGTATTAGTAACTGGTATCCGCTTCTTAATACAGTATCTGGCGATGGAAAGAATAATTTTGTCCCATCAAATATCGTAACTATCCTTACATCATCAGGTAAATTTAGATCAGCTATTTTTCTCTCAACAGCCTTATCCGTTTCTGCCAGTGTAACAATATATACATAAGAATCACCTATTTTTCCAAGCTTACTAGGCTCTAATATGGAATCTAAATAACTAGCAACCATAGATGCCACCAATGACGGCTGACTAATAGGAACTCCTAGACCTAATCTTTGCATTAACTCGGCAATCCTTATATCGGTTACTTTAGCTATACGAAACGGTATATTATACATTCTAGCTATTGCTAATGCAAATAAGTTTATTTCATTACGTCCGGTAAGCGCGATAACTGCATCTATTTCATCCATTCTCACATCACTTGTATAAAGACTTACATCAGTAGCATCTCTATCAATAACTACAATATCATACTTTAATGCAAGGTCTTTTCGCCTAGCAGGATTTTTCTCTACAACTATTACCTCATGCTTTTTAAGATCCAGTTTTGACAATAGTTCTTCAGCGACAGCTCCTCCACCAATTATTAAGATTCTCAAAATATTCACCATTTAATAATCTAAATACTCTATCGATTAATCTACTATATACTATACTAGACTAAAAAGTATAACTTAATCAATTATTAAGATTAAGTTTAATCAATAAAGAGCTTCCGTATATCTCTTGCCAGTAGCCAATGCAATAATAAGCATTAACTGTATATACTCTAAGCGTCCAAATAACATTAAAAAGATTATAGTAGCCTTTACACCAATCGGTGCAGTTGGAGACACAACATTAGTACTTAGTCCAACGCATCCCGCAGCAGATGTTGCCTCAAATAATGTATCTATAAAACGATATCCATGAGCGGCCATGATGACTGCTCCACCAAAGATCATTATCGTATGTAAGACGACAAATAGTAGAGCTTGGGAAATCTCAGGCTCAGATAACCATGAACCATCAATTGTCATTTTTCTCTCAATAGGAGCTGATATGACTGATTTCAATGCAACATCCTTTAGCTTTTTAAAAATAATAAGAAGCCTAATTGCTTTAATCCCGCCAGCTGTTGAAAACATCATACCCCCTATAAACATTCCTGCAATTATTATAGCTTTACTTGTATCTGTTAAATCAGCTATTGATCCTATACTAAATCCGGTTGTAGTCATACCGGATATTAGATTAAAGCTTCCAGCAATAAATGAATAATACAAATCTGTCTGCTCAATAAATACATACGATAGAATCATTGCCGCAACCAAGAAGATCATTGATATAACATAGGCTCTAAATTCTTCGCTTCTTTTAAGAATGGAGAATTCTCCTCTAAACATTTTCGCGATTATGTAGAAGTTCATGCCTCCTATAAACATGAATATCATTACTGGTATATACGTTATGGGTGATCGATCATATATTACTTGGTATCCAGCATCGTATGTAGACATTCCTCCAGTAGCTATTGTCGTTAGTATATGATTAAATGCTTCATAGAGATTCATCCCAGTATACATATAAGATAGTAATCCCATTAGTGTAAGCGCAACATAGATTTTAACAAGGACTTTAGCCGTTCTATAAAACGTAGCTTCTATCTTAACAGGTCTTTCAATACCATATGCTGTCCGACCTATACGATAGAAGTATGGAAATATTACCATAGCAAATACTACGAATCCTAGCTCACCGCTCCATTGCATTATACTTCTCCATGTAACAATCGATGGCTTCATATAATCAATGCCCTCTAATACAGTAAAACCAGTACCAGTAAAACCACTTACACTTTCAAATAAAGCATCAATAAACGGTATCTTTATCGTATACATAAGTATTATGGACGATTCTAATGAAATGAGGAACCATGCAATAGATACAACAACAAGACTGTCTAATAGTGAAAGTTCTTCAGCTTCAACTTTAGATGAAATAAAGCCTATGAGTAAAAAGAATATCCCACCAATAAAGAATAACCAAGATATCTCATACCCGGTTAGAAAATCTATTAGAGGTATGAGTAACATTAAAGCCCCGAGTACACCCTCAAGGCTACCAATAGTTTTCAATATGCCTTTCCAGTTCAAAATGTACACCGAAGCACCAACATAAATACCTAAATGTTATTTTATAGAATATGTTTAAAACGATTATTCTAAACCTATAGAGAGTGTAATGGCAGTACTATGATTCTTTCCGGATAGTATTTCCTAGCTACATGCCCGGCTAAATCATATACTTTGTGAGCTCTCTCAAGAACTACA
Organism: uncultured Desulfurococcaceae archaeon; assembly: GCA_964531225.1. Classification (GTDB taxonomy): domain Archaea; phylum Thermoproteota; class Thermoprotei_A; order Sulfolobales; family Desulfurococcaceae; genus CAZHDB01. Next base: position 14,501 of record CAZHDB010000021.1, on the reverse strand, counting down.
GCATCACTTGTTATAGTCCAACGATCTACAGATAGTTCTAGGACCTTGACATCAGCTTTTCTAGCAACTATTATGTCTGCTTGAGGCAGGAGTTCCCTTAATCTAGAAGCCAGTTCACCACTATGACTAACATTGGCATCAAGGACTATATACGCCCTGTATTTGTCTATGAAACATTTAATGAATGAAACAATTTTACTAATAGTATCTTTATTAACCGCTAATGCAACTCTTGTGCGTAAACCAAGAAGATCTCTTATGAAACCATCATCACATAAATATAATTCTTCACCGCTTATCACGGAAAATATAGTTGAAAATAGATTATATCCGTCAATAACGATTTCTACATTCTCTGGTGGAACTGATGTCTTGGACATTATTGAACGAACATAATTAGAAGAATGTACACACCTATAGAGAAGCAATCGTTCACGTCTGCTCAATAAATATCTCGTAGATACGGTATTAAGGGCAAGCTTACGAGGATAACCGCGATCAAGCAGATATCTATAATCTCTAGCTGCTTCAATTAATTCTCTTCGCAACTACTCATCTCCGATAATATTCTTCTAAAACTATTAAATAATTCTTTAGAAGGGATATTTGATCTAAATGTAATGTGATCTTGTTTACCACCGCCTTTTATGTTAGGATATTTTTTAATTAATTTATTTAATACGCTTCTCAGATCTATAGGTCTAGTTAATTTCGTTGGATCATAAAATACTTCTATATGCTTACCCGAATCATAGAATACTATAACTCCCTTCCTAGATACATTTAAAGCTAGTTCGCGGTAAAACCGATGATCTCCAATCTCATTATAAAGATATACTATTCTATAACCACATACTTCAATAAGTTCCCGAGCCAATATATCTTCATATAATTTTATCAGTTTTTCTCTATATCTTGATAGAATCTTTTTTGTTTCAAGGTATTCATCGTAAAACTTTTTAATGCTCGACAATACTTGTTTAGGACTAGACTTTATCATCGAAGCTATTTTTTCAATAATACTTTCAAGATTATAAGAATATTCGGGTATACGCGTTCCAGCAATGAATTCAAGCCTTATTACTCCATCCTGAATCTTTTCAACATTAATTATCTTAATTCCTCCTACTTCGCCTGTATTATAAAGATGAGTGCCATAACAGGCTTCAGCATCCCATCCCGGTATTTCTACTATTCTAAGGATTTTAGATATAATGGCTCCTCCTTGGTATATTCTTATACCATATCTTTTCTCTGCTTCAAATTTTCCTAAGTAGTTAAAACGTAGATCTATTCTTTCATCGACGATCTTATTTGCTAGTTCCTCGATCTTCTTAATCTCTTCATCAGTGAGCATTTTGTAATGAGTAATATCAAGTCTTCCCTTGTCAATAGTTTTTTCAGCACCAGCTTGCCATACATGATCTCCTAGAACTTTGCGTGCCGCACCTAAAACAATATGTGTTGCCGTATGATGCCTCATGAGTCTATATCTTCTTATCCAATCGATAATGCCTTCAACAATATCTCCTTTAGATAAGATGCTGCTTACATCTTTTTCGAGTTCGTGGATGATTACTTCTCTATATTTGTAAACCTTCTTTACTTTAATTCGAGTATTATCTGGTAATACAAGATACCCTGTGTCATGATCTTGTCCGCCCGCCAATGGATAGAAAGCACTTTGATCAAGAATGACATAATTACCTTTAATACCCATTACTTTAGCTTTAAATCTTCTAAGATAAGGATCTAAATGGAATAATTTTCGTGTTTCTGGAAAAGCTGTTGCCCAATTCACTATTTCACTAGGCAATGAATATTCACGATATTTTTGTAATGTTTTCGGCTGTCCATGTTTTCTAGCAACTAGTGAGTAAAAGTCATGAGGTATGCTGATCTCTACTCCGTGCTCCTTAGCCCTATTAGCTATTATCTCAGGAGGTATTCCATGAGAATCATAAATCCGTATTAAGTCATCTATCCTAAGGCTTTTCTTCTTTTTAATAATCTTATCTATGATCCTTACTCCTCGATCCAATGTCTCCACATATTTTCTGATCTCATTACTCAATACGTCAAGAATATAGTCTCTATGTTTTGCAAAATTACTGTATACATATTGGTCTTTCCAATAATCAATCATCTTTTCCATAAGCTTAATAGCTAACTCCTCGTATTCAGATGGTACTATGCCTAGCTGATATAAAGCCCTGAGACTTCTTCTAAGAACAAGTCTAGCTAGGTATCCTTCTCCAGTGTTTGACGGAACTATTCCATCTGACAACATTAATGCCAATGTTCTGTAGTGGTCTAGTAACGTATAAAGTAAAATCGATTCTCTAAGTTCTTTATAATAATCTAAGTAACCGTAGAGACTTAAATGTTTCCTTAATTGTTCTAGCGATCCTATGTCTATATCACTAAGCTTATGGACAATACTTTTTAATATATAATAGTCAGGCTCATCTACACCTAATATGTCCTTATATTTATTTAATAGATCGCCATATATAGTATGAAAAGCTGTAGGTGTTCTTTGTGTAAACCATGCGATTCTTTCAATGCCATAGCCTGTATCAATAACTCTTATATTCATTAACGAATAATTACTGTTTTCAACTCTATATTTCATAAAAACAAGTGTGGCTAGTTCAAGGCCGTCAACAACAACTTCATACGCTGGACCAGCATTACCTCCTCCTTCCCACCACGAGGGTTTAAAGACTATGTAATCCCCGGGGATACCTATATCTTTCGTAAAAAAATTATATGCATACTCTAATGTTTCATCAACCCAATAGATATAGTTATCTTCTTTATTGAAAGCATGATGGCCTCCCATTTCAAATGATGATAAGTGTCTACCAAATGTTAAACCGACTTCATCGATATCTTCAAGTCTAATACAAGGTTGCACTATTACTAGCGGATTATACGGAGGATCAACTATGCCCTCAGTAACAGCTGGCTGAAACACTATGATACTTGCTATTGTAAGATATAGATCATTTCTCCACCTAGCAAGAACAGGATATGGATCAACATATCCATGTCCGTTTCTACGGAAGAAATCTATGAATTTCTGCCTAGCCTCATTAAGCGATAAATTTCTAACCTTAGGATAGTCTCTAAGGAGAAAATCGTATTTACTGCATGGTCTGTCTGGACACCTATCTCTAGGTATAAGGCTCCAGAACTTCTCACCACAAATTCTACATTTATACTCTTGATAGCCTAGAGATTTAAGGAATTTACTGGAAAACTCTGGTTTGTCACCCGTAGCTGGCAATTATTAGCCCTCTTAAAAAGGACTAGCCGAATAAGGCTCCAAGACCAGCTGATAAATCCTCTTCAGTAAGCTCTTCCTTCTCTTTCTCCTCCTCAGCTTCCTCCTCTTTCTTCTCCTCAGTCTCGGTAGACGGAGCCGCCGCAGGAGCTGCCGCGGGGGCCATAGGTAGAGCCGTTGCTTGTTCGAGTACTTTATCTATATCAACTTTCTTTAATGCGGCTACTAGAGCTTTTACTCTGACCTCATCTACTTCTATACCAGCTGCCTCTAAAACCTTCTTAATATTTTCTTCATTTATCTCCTTATTAGCCGATCTTAATAGTAGGGATGCATATATGTACTCCATAGCCTATTCCCCATTCTATATTGCTTTTTACTATTCGTGGATTCATACATGGGCTATAGGGTGTTTTAAATTTTTATGTAATAAAATACGGGAAAAACATGAGCTAACCAAATAAGGCTCCAAGACCAGCTGATAAATCCTCTTCAGTAAGCTCTTCCTTCTCTTTCTCCTCCTCAGCTTCCTCCTCTTTCTTCTCTTCCTCAACAGGCTTAGCAGGTACAGTAGTTTTAACTTCCAAACCTAGCTCAGGTGCTTCTTTAGCAATTGCGGCAGCTAGTGCTAAGGCCTTTGCTACCGCCTTAATAATTACATATTCTGCATTCTCTGGAGTTATGTATCCTGCTTCAGCAGATAGTGCTAGCGCCCTAATATATGCCTTCTTAATAGCTAACTCTAGAGCCTCAGGCACATCCCATGCGATTTCCGCACCCAAGGTTAGCGCGTTTAGATATGCTTTAACTATATTATCTCTGTACTCATCAAGATCTAATATAAGTTGATCGCCGGGAATAAGGAGCCCATTTTCATAAACGGCTTTAATTCTAATCTTAACCTCCTTTAAAGCAATGCCTAATTTCTGCAACAGACTAGCCAATTCCTCCGAAATTCTATCGCCCGGTTTAGCTACACGTGTATCTTTAGCTATCCATATAGAATTGGCCTGCATTCTAACAGGTATCTTAAGCTTACTGAATGTACTCAATATAGGGCCTGGAGATAATCCTGTATTGCCAGCAGGTATTATTATCTCTTGATCAGTAATGTCGCCTGGCTTGAAATAGGTATATGTTTTCTGCTCTTCGAGAAGTAGTGCTAACTCGAAAGGATTAAGATTAGTAAACATTATAAGGTTCTGTCCTTCAAGCAGTTTAAATAACTCCTCATTATCAATACCAGCCTTTTTCAATGCCAATTTCATGAGCGTGTTCTTTGTAACTCTAAATACTACTTTCTTCAACAACCTCTTTCTAATCTGTTGAAGCTGTGCAGTTGGCAATCCTTCCAAATAAGCTAATCCGATAACTTTATGATTCTTAATAAGATTAACCAATTCCTCAACTTCTCTTATTTTCCATTCCGGTATCCTAGAAGCCCTTGGCACTCTTTTCGTTATTAAAGACATAGCACTATTCACCCCTATGTGCTACCCACTTCTACTGGAGGCCCCATAGTGGTTTTAATAATTATCTTAGAGATATTATGAGCCGGGTTAGGTAGTTTAGCTTCTAAACTAGACAATACAGCCAATGCATTCTCAGCTATGTCCCCAGGGTCCATATCTTCTGTCCCTATACGACACATGATCTGAGGCTGATCTTTAATTCTAATGAATATAGCTTGCTTATACCTATTCATAACAGAAACTATATCGGCTGATGGCGGAACTGGTACAGGAATCTTTCCACGAGGACCTAGAGCCGGGCCAAGTATTCTACCAGCAAGTGCCATTAGATCAGTTCTTACAAGAACCCAATCACATTCTTGAGCAATCTTCTTAGCAGTTTTTCGATCAATTTCGCTTAACTCGGATTTCGTAATAACTTTGTATGCACCTGCTTCTCTAGCTTTTACAGCAGCCTCTCCATCAGCTACTACACATATCCTTATATCTTTCTTGATCCCTTTTGGAAGAAATATCGTCTCTCTAATCCTGCCCTCAGGAGACCTAGGATCTATATCTCTTAATACAATAATCATTTCCACGCTTTGCTTAAATCTTCTTCTAACACTATTCTCTAAAGCTTTCTTAACAGCTTCTACTATTTTATCCTTAGATATTGTTACCATATCCTAGCTACACCTCTTCTTCCCATTTAGGCTCATACTTGGCCAATATAGCATCATATAGTCCTTCATCAACTTCACGGGTAACTTGTTTAGGATCCTTACCATCGACAGTAATACCTATACTACGTGCACTACCCAATATAGTCTTTACTGCAGCTTTCAAGGTCTTAGCAGTAAGCTGTTCTTTCTTAAGTAATGCTATTTCAACGATTTTCTCAAAAGGAAGATCACCTATTTTTTGATGCGCAGGATCTCCAGGAGGTCTGGACGCTCCTACAGCCTTCAGTAATAGTGCTGTGGTTGTTGGTACACCTACTTTTACTTCGAACTTTTTAGTAGCCGTATCAACAATGATCTCTACAGGTACGGTCAAACCTTCGAAATCCTTTGTAGCCTCATTAATAGCCTTAACAACTTCAGCTACATTAATACCAAGAGGTGATAATGAGGGGCCTATGGGTGGTCCGGGTGTTGCCTTCCCACCCTCAACTAGTATCTTAACACTCTTCTTAGCCATATCTAACCACCACTTTTAAGGGGTTTTACGTAATCACCAGGGACTGTAATTGGTAATGGAAATTCGGCCTCTAAAATACTTAACACCACTTCATTCTTTCCCCTATCAATACTCACTATACGGGCCTTCATACCGCGGAAAGGTCCCGCAATAATTTCTACAATGTCTCCTTCCTTAATCATCTCAATTATGGGCTTAGGCTTAACCAGTTTCTCGATTTCATCCGACTTTATGATGCCAAAAGCTCTACCTTTAACATATTTTAAATCCTTTATAAGAGGATATACAGCATCTACTCCAGGAGCTTCAACTATTACATAACCCTTTATACCAGGAGGAATTATGAGCGAGCGAGCATTGATATTTAATAACTTAGATCTATTCTCCATAATAAGAGCTACATCAAGCTCCCTACCAGCTGTTGTTCTCACAGCATAATAGTTTGATGGCCTATCAATAGGCTTATTACTCACGCCTATTCAATCCTCCAATCTATTGTGTTGGAAATAAAAATGTAGCAAATATAATTCGTATTATGAATGCAATGCCTCCGACAAGCGTTAAACCAAGCAGAGACATTTTTAAAGATAATTTATACTCATCTGCAGTGGGTTTTCGTGCAAGTATTAATATTTTTCTCCATGAATCTATTAGTTCTCTAAATCCCACACTACATCAACTCTACATATTATCTAGAGTTTCTGCGGCAATATCTTGTCTAAAAAATCTTCAACGCTAAAAGGCTTTATATCTTTATAGTCTTGTCCTATACCAAGAAATAATATGGGTTTCCTCAAAACATACGCTATGCTAAGTGGAACTCCTCCCTGTTCATATGCATCAGCTTTAGTAACAATAACTCCATCTAATCCAATGGCATCATTAAAGAAACGAGCCTGCTCAAGAGCATCATTCCCCGTCAATGCATCTACAACAAGTATTTTTCGATGAGGCTTAGATACACGGACTATTTTCTTTAATTCTTCAACAAGATCTATATCCACATGCATGCGACCAGCAGTATCCACTAGTAATACATCATAACCACGTTTTTCAGCAAAAATGATGGCATCAAAAACAATTGCCGCAGGATCCGCTCCATACTTGCCCATAAATACTGGAAGACCCAATTTTTCACCATGAATCCTTAATTGCTCTTGAGCACCAGCACGGAACGTATCAGCTGCAACCATTAAGGGCTTAAAACCATGGTCTCTATACATTTTAGCTAACTTAGCTATAGTAGTAGTTTTACCAACACCATTTACACCAAGAAATACTATCTTGTATGGCCTATACATCCGTGCTTCAGATAAAATATCTATTTCTTCAATATCTTCGAAGATTGATTTAATGATATTTCTTAAAAGGAGTAAGAGTTCCCCTTTGCTATGTACACTCTTTTCTTCTATAGCTTTTCTAAGTTTACTCGTTAATTCTTCAACAACCTCGTATGCTACGTCATTCTCTATAAGAGATAATTCTAATTCATCGATTAATTCAAAGAGTTCCTTTTTAGAGAATATCTTCTTAGAGGCCTTTTCTATAAAATTTGTAAATACTCTTCTTAGTTTACTAAACAAAGTAACCGCCCCAAATAATTATGAAATGAAGTGTCTTCTAAATTCAAGTAATTACTTAGATGATTGATCAGCCTGCTCTTTAGTAGCTGCTTGTGTCTGAATATAAATTGATTGCAGAACTTGTTGTAAATAGTTGTATTCATTTATTGCTCTATTAAGTTCTTGCCTTCTAAGCTTAAGTATATTATCTAAATTAGTTATTCGATTAGATAGGATCTTTAATGCCCTGTCCTTATCTACCTTTGCATAGTAGTTTTTACCAATGTTAACCAAAATACGATCACTCCAATTACCAGGTATACTCGATGGAATAAATACTGATGCAAGGCGATCAATTGATATAAGAGCTTCCGTCTCCCCACGTAATTCTTCAAGACCTTTAATAGTTGACTGGGCAAGTCTGAGTTCCGTAAGGTCATGTGAAAGGCTCGCAACCTGATCTTGTAATACTGTTATGATGTTTCTAAGCTCATTTATTCTAAGCAATATACTTTGAATATCTATTTGTCTTGTCTCTTCACGTGAAACCTTCTTACTCATTACTTAACAAACCTCTTCATCTCATATAGGGCAATAACCATTGGATCGCTTGCCTCATCAAAACTTATCTCCTTAATCCTAGTTATTCTTATATGCTTTCTTCTAAGCTTATGTCTACTACCAAGTTCTGAATATATCTTTTCTAAAGCATGCTCCGGCCTTAACGCAAGTACTTCTTTTCTAAAAACTTGCCACTTAGGATTTCTGTCATGACTTATTAGCATATAACCCTCAATTCTATAGATCTTGACCTCACGGTCCATACACTTCACCTCGGGACAAGACCTCTCTGTATCCGAAGGATCTCGGGACCCGTAGTTAACTCCCCTACTAATGCACCGTATGTATTGGCTATTAATCCAGTCTTTATAAAAGGTATCCCTGAATTAACTGTTGCTCTCTCAAAAGGTACCTTTAATATTTTCTCTATATCTTTGAGTTCTTCATCGGACACATCAGGATGAATAACTCCTCCATTATTTGTTACAACAGCTAATGAACCCGGTATAGTTAGGTATAATATGTCTTTTTGAACAACTTCTACGTCTAAGGCATTACGTACACGAATAATTTCTGATCTCTCAAGTTCCGAGCCAACTATAGCAGCATTGTCATTAACCAGGACAAGATTTCCTAAAGCAGTATTTTTAGATCTCAGTATTTCAACATTTAAACCATAGTGTTTAAGTACGTTCTTAAGATAAGTATATTCTTCGTCTCTAGTATTCCTTGGAAGTATGATACCATGATTGTTGCCAGCTATCATGACTCCTATAAGTATTGTATCAGCAATTTTTGTCTCAACAAGTTCTACATTAAGTGTTTCAATGACTAATTTTTTCTCATCCTCATTTAGTCCAGGCGGAATAATAGCTACTTTGTCATTGGCAAATATGTAGACTCCTATATTTGGATTTCCATATACTCTTAACTTATTAATATTCATGGTATTTCATCCAAGAATATGTAGTATAATATGAGGAAAATTAGGCTTTCCTTGCAAGTAATACCTTAGCCAACTTATCCTCAGGCCTATACTCTATGATAACTCTTATCCTTCTAGGAGGCTTTTCAATACCGCGACTCCATACATAGTTATTAACGGCATTATCAATAACTATCCTTTCAGCCTCCTTAAAATGTCTCTGAACAAACCTCCTTATGAGCTTAATAGCTCTCTTAGCCCTATTACTTCTCCTGCCCCAGTACACACGATACAAGGGAATAGTGTAAACTCTCTTTAACTCAGTTTCCTTCTTACTCATTAAACATCACCTCTAGGCCTTAAGCTTGGTTCTACGCCAATGCCTAAGCCTAAAACCTCTACGAACTCTTAATCTTGTCTTAATTGTTACCCATATAGGTATTGGTTTATTACTATGTTGTGCGGATGCAAGACGAAGTTTCTTACCCAAAGGCTTATTACGGGCCATAAATAATCACCTGAAGACTACTTCTCTCGAATACGTATACGTGTCTCACGATGCGTTTGTTCATAAATCTGGAGCAATAATTGCTTAAGCTCACGATCTGTAACTGGGGTTCGAATCCGTCCAGTCTGAGCTAAGGCAATTAATTGTTCCTCAATAATTCTAGCAAGATCTGGGCGAACAAGTTTTAAATTGGAAAGTCTAGCCCGAGCTTCGGGAGTAAGTATTCTACGCAATAAGGTCTCCTTTTGGAGCTCAAGTTGCCTACGCCTTTCTTCTTCTTGAAGTCTTCTTTGATATTCTAATAGTTTCTTTCTTTTCAAAAGCTCTAATTCTTCATCATATTCATATGTCAAATATTCTCCCCTCCATTTACTTTGGCCTTTGACTAGGAGGTAAATACTTCGCTAGTTCTGGGTTCTCTCTCACAAGTTCCTTCATTATCTCAAATGCAAGTCTATCAAGTAATGCACGTCCAGCAGGTGTAAGTACTCTACCTTTTCTAGGTATTTTTCTAACAAGATTAGCTTTTTCTAATTGCTGCAGTATCTTCCTAACAATGCTACCACTGCCCTTGACGAAATGTTCTGGCGATACACCATAGTTTTTACGCCCGCCATATATTGTACGGAAAGTCTCTATACCAATAGGTTCACTACTCTTGTAGAGTTTCCTGAGTATCGATGCTGCTCTATAATACCACCAATTAGGATCCTGAGGTATACGCTCCTTATGAGCACCTGTTTTAACCATATAAGCCCATGGAGGGGGTCTAACTTCAGGTACACGATTCTTTAGATATAGTGCCAGTCTCTCAATCAACTTATCAGCTGGAACTTCTAATGCTGTAACCATTACTTTCTCAACCCCCTTCTATCACTTGTTTTAAACACTTTATGCTTCTTATATACTGTACCCTTTTCTTTCCTCCCTTTATCCAAGGGCTTTGCTAGTATAAATGTCCTACCCCGAACCTCAACAAGTAAAGCACCAACTTTCTCAGCAACCATTCTAGCGAGTTCCCTTCTATCTAATCCCGATACAGCTAAAGCTGTTTTTAGAACCCTTATCTTTACAACACCTTCTTCATCCAAACGACGCTTAATCTCGCGAATAACAGAATCTGTAATACCCTTTTTACCTATGTTAATATCTGATCTAGACTGGGCTTTTTTCTCCTTTATTTTGCTTCTCTGCGAGCCTTGATCATGTATCTCCTCTTCCATCCACATAGTAAACATGTAACCACCACGCGTGAACCATTACCCTCACTTTGTAATCTGATCCTAGCTGTTACGCCTGGTATGAGGGCTACTTTACATCTCCTACAAAAACCCCTTCTAATATATATTGGTAGCTTAATTCTAGCTTTATGGCTAATTCTAATTATTAACTCGATATATCTTCTAGAAAGACTATAGTCGCCTAGCCTAGCCCTATCACTAGCTAATCTATATAGTATTCTAATTCTCTGGATAGCCAGATCCCTTAAACGCTTCCTCCTTTTAGAAACCAACCAAATACCCTCCAAACCTAGAATACAAATATGTATATGAAAAACTTTTAGCATAGACTATATAGAGCTCATGGAGAGGATAGTAGAAATGCTATATATGGTATTAATAGAGTCGTCGTTAGAGCTTGTACCTAGAGAGATCTGGGGCCATCCGGCAGTATTAAAAAGTGCAAGAAGGAGGGGTAAGAGGCCGGGAGACATACTTTTAGATAAGAGTATTCACTATCATGCAATGAAGGATCTTAAATATAGTGAGAAACGGGGAAGACCAGATATAATACATGTATCATTATTAAATGCATTAAGTAGTCCATTAAATCTTGAGGGCAAGCTAAGGATCTATATTCATACTATAGGTGACTATACAATATTCGTAAGACCAGATACACGAATACCAAGAAACTATATGAGGTTCGTAGGTCTTATTGAACAATTATTTATTAAGGGTAAAGTACCTCCTAATTCAGATAATCCATTATTATTAATTAAGGATATGAGTTTAGAAGAATTAGTATCGTACATTGGTAAAAAACTCATACTATTAAGCGAGACAGGTGAATTAGTATCGCCGGATTATGTAGTAGAAGATACAATAACAAGTAATGGAATCATAGGAATCGGCGGGTTCCCACATGGGGACTTTAGTAAAAAGGTCTATAGATTAGCTGATGAAGTGTACGCTATATACCCCAGACCCTTAGAAACATGGATTGTTATATCAAGAATTATAGAGGCTTATGAGAGGAAACTTAATATCTATAAAATCTAGTTAAATTATTAAAATAGTTTATATGAAGTGTTCTATGTTCTATTAGGTATAGAATTAACTGACATTAACTAATCCCGGGGATGTTGCTATACCTTAAAACATAATCTAACCTATAGATATAAACGTTGAATTATCCTCTTTAAGATAAGTGCCCATATAATCAATCCTATGAGAAAGCCCCATGTTGGTAATAATGCTTCTACTACTATGTTCTGTCTATTCATTATATCCAATATATCTGGATCATATCCTCTGAAGTATATGTATAGGTATCTATGTCCTATCTTTACTATTGATAAATCAATTAGGGCTTGCGTTATCATAGAAGCGTTTATGATAATATACCCTATTATAAGAAGTATTACAAAATTCCGCAGGATCCTTAGTGGTTTTATATTTTTATTCACAATTATATAGAACAATGTATATGATAGTGGAATATTAATTAACAGCTCTATAGAATATATTGTTTGAGCATAATCGAAGCCCCTATATAAGACCCGTGCCTTCTCTAGATCAATTGTTGGTAAGGCGGATAGAGGAATAATTACACTAACCAAACCTATAATTAGTGGTATACTGCACCAGCCTATAAGCCCTAGGTGGAATGCATATATTTTCCTATTTTTTTCTAATCTTGTACTAAGGCTTGCCACAGGATATACCGTGAAGATAATTAATACAGTAAACGAGAGATAAAAAGATAAGAATATCAAAAATATAGTTTCATCTCTACTGTATGGATAGATAGAATCATTCTTCCATGGCGGATGATTATAGTAAGGATACACATTAGCAAGCACAATAGCTATAGCTAACGGTATTATTACACATAATATAAATACATTATATTTACTAATTACCTTAGTAATACGCTTTATAGCAGTCCACAAGACTCATCAGCCCTCATCTAAGGAGGTAGATATAACCTATAGTTACTTGTAAACACATAGTTAACTGAAGAAGAATAAACGACTGTTTGAGCCTCTGCTATAAAGTATCCCTCCGCATAACTTTCTCCTAACGAATAAGAATAATCTATATTGGCTCTAACCACAAGTCCTTTATCAGTAGGACATGGATTTAAAGGAGCATTAGTAAATTCTACACGAAGTGTATCACCGCTGACATATATAGATACATCATTTATTAGCTGGCTTCTAAGCGCATCATATCCATGTGCTATAATGCTCCCTATAAATAATAACTTCTTTAACTCGCCTAAGGCCGTAGCTATAGTTTTAGAAACATATTTAGCTACTTTTTCACCGATCTGTATTACAGTAAGAATCTTAGATATAAGTTCTTCTTCATCAGGTAAGTAAGCACCAACACCTGGGTCATAGTCATATGCATGTACCTCAACAGGATTAAAGGATGCTCCCTCAAGCTTTACTTCTAGCTTTAACTTCTTTATTCCTGCCAGAAAATACTCGGTATAATAGTTCCCACTGTAAGGCTCTTCATCGCTCCATACAGGTATAAAGGGTTTCAACTCCATATATACAATAGACGTACCCGCACCACGTCCTATACTTGACACAGAGTACTTAGCACTAAATAACGTAGGGCAAAACTTATTTACACTTCCATATACAAGAACCCTCTCTGTACCCATAATTGTTGAGATCACATCCTTAAATTGACCTTTTAGAAGCAGGTAATCTTTATGATAGATCGTTGAAAGTATTACTTCTTCCCTATACCAAGGCCCGTATCTGAAGTATAGGGGTGGAACAACTCTCAAACCTGTTGGGAAGATATTAGTAATGCGTATAATTACTTCAATAACATTCTCCTGCGGTGTATCTATGGGCTCTATGTAGAAGACCAGTGGTATTGAGCCATCTGTTTTACTATATTCTAGTATGTCATCTGCAAAATAAAGATCACATGTTCTCATATACTCTATTTCTTTTTCACTATCGCTATCTAACACAACTTCCTCTTCTACACAGTATGTACCAAAACACAGTCCTATTCTAAATCTATAGGGACTACTTATAGCAGAGGTTATACGAAGCCTAGCAGTAAAGCTAAGGTTTTCATCAAAGAAAAGTTTATCTGGATCATTGAAATATCCTCCGCTAGGTAATGGTATAGGTACTAGAAATCTATATGTATAATTATAGGCGTCTTTAAGCAATATAGTACTATACATAGGCGGATTAGTAGATTCTTGGAAAGGCGATAGTATGAACTTTGTTTTAAACGAGTCTCTATAGAAATTTTCATGTATTTCATACACGATATAGTTCCTTACAGTAATGTTCCAAGATATAGTATTACTCCCTACTACTTCGATCACTATAGTGTATGATTTGTTTATATCCCTAATTCCAGGGTAATACTTGTAGAAAAAAGATATAGATGGTTCATAACCTGGGATCACACGATAGCCTAAGTATGTGTCATTTATCCACACCATCATAACCTGTTCTTCATAAACCTTCTCTCTCGGCACAGTAGTTATGGTAAATCCCATCTCCAATATAGATGGAGATACAGTACTCCAATAACTGTTTAGGGGATTCACTGGACGAATGAAAAGAAATTTCGTTTCATTCGTATTTATTTCCAGTTTTAGTTCCTCGCCTAAAGCTGTAGGCCAATTTTCGGTATACCATATCCCATCAGGTACGATGCCTTCCCCACCATTCGGTAAGTTACATGTAGGATCATTTGGTGAGCATATAGAGCTGAATGATATTTGCTTAAAC
>CAZHDB010000020.1:0-30149 GCA_964531225.1 uncultured Desulfurococcaceae archaeon | reverse complement strand
CCATTATATCTTCTAAATGATAAAGTTAATAATGGGGATAGCTGTTTAATTGAAGATTTTTATATTTATTGCTAGGATAATATTTTTGAGGGAAGATAATGAATTCTGATCTTTCAAAAATTATTTTCTCTATTATCTTATCGACATTATTCACGATAGCTTTATTCTATGCGACTTTTATTTTACCGATCACTATAAGTAGCATATTAAGAAGGATCTTTCCAGACATTTACCAATGGCATGAAATACCCGAAAACATTAGTTATCTTTATCAATGTGCAATGCTCATTGGATTATCTACTTTTATTATATCGATTATCTTTATAGTTCTAGGCTTTATAGTCCGTAGGACTAAAATTAGCCTTATTGGAGCTCTAACACTGTATTTGCCTGTATTTAGCGGCTTTGCTTATTCAATGTTTTTGTTTGCCGGAATAGGTGTTTTAAGATTTATATGGTATCCTCTTGTTCAGATAATGGGTGGTTTTGCAGGAATACTATCAACTGGTTTTACTGTCTTATCAATACCCATTTTAATTATTATATCTCCTTTCGTGATTCTTGATTTTCTAGGAGTTACACAAATGGCTTCCATTATAGCCTATCAAGTAGTGGCTATGTTATTAATTCTAATCGGCCTTGTTATCTTGGGGGTATCTATTGCAACGTGGCTCTATTATCGTTTAAAAGGAGCTATAATAATAAGGAGAGGAATATACAAGTATATAAGACATCCTCAGTATCTCGGATTTTTAATATGGAGTTATTCATTAATTTTTATATATTCTTTCATAAGGGCTTCACCGTTTGCTTACTACCCACCTCCTGGTCTTCCTTACTTAATAATATTATTTACTATAATCGGAATAGCTCTTATTGAAGAAAAGAAACTTATTGAAAAGTATGGTGACGAGTACAGAGATTATAGAGAAAAGGCATCTTTCATTATACCTTTACCAAAGAAGATTAAAGATCTAATTCTATGGATACCGCGGAAGATAATCCATAAAGATATTCCAGAAACGCGATTAGAGGTAGTAAAAGTACTGGTCATCTACTTTATCATCGTAATATCTATTTCATTACCATTTGATATAATCTTATTTAGCCATTAACATAGTTTTTACTTGGTAACTTCGTAAAAGTGAATATAAAATATTAAAATTATAATTATGAAAGAAGTCTAGATACAAATATGGAATTATTATTAGTTTTTAATACGTAATGAGGTAACACTGATAAAGAGAAATTTAGATGAAATAGATAGATTGATGAAGCGATTTAAGTAATTGATTTATATAAAACCAATTAATTTGACGTAACGTTTTTATTCTCAAGCTTTAATAGGCTAAGTATGGGTGTTCTTAAACATGGATATTTACGAATACTGGTACAATAGATTCTATAGTAAAATTAAGGAAGGAAAACCATTACTCGGTACTTGGATAACTATTTCTCATCCTGAAACTGTAGAAATACTATCGAATATGGGATTTGATTGGTTTGTATTCGATATGGAACATGCTCCATTAACTATTAAGGATATAGAGATAATGTTAATGGCTTTAAAAGGTAGTGACGTAATACCAATTATAAGGGTTCCGTGGAATGATCCTGTATATATAAAAAGGGCATTGGATCTTGGTGTGGCTGGCGTACTTGTTCCATGGGTTAATAGCAAGAATGAAGCTATGGAGGCTGTAAGGGCTGTGAGATATCCGCCTGAAGGAATACGTGGTGTTGGACCTAGAAGATGTGTAATGTATGGTTTATGGGATTCCGTGGAATACTTTAATAAATGGAATAAAAAATGCATTTTAATTGTACAGGTAGAGACTAAGGAAGCATACAAGAATCTCGAAGACATACTAAGTGTAGATGGTATTAATGGTATATTTGTTGGTCCATCTGATCTCTCTGCTTCCCTCGGCATGTATGGTAAAATAGACTCGCCAAAGTTTATTGAAATTCTAAAATACATTGTGTCAAAAGCTCTTAAATACGATAAAGTAGCTGGTATAATGACTAAAACACCAGAATTTGCTGCTAAAGCTATAAATATGGGTTATAACTTTATCTCATTGTCACATGATACTAAATTCTTAATTTTAGGTGCAAAAGTATTTATAGAAAAAACAAAAAGCTTAGCAGGTCTATAATTATAGAAGTTATTAAAAATCCTATTAACCGTATTTTTCCTCATATATACAAAGTGAACGTTTTATATTTTATTTACACTTTGTCTCAACTATATATAATTATTCATAATGCCTTCATTAACTATATCATAGTTCTTTAAATATACACTTTTACTCTCCTTTACAAGATATATAATTAATAGAAATAATGCGGGTAGGTAGCACATGGAGTTTATTGACGAAATTAAATATCGGGAAGAAATATATGAAGTTAGCTTAAGAAATGGAAGTATAGAAATAAATAATGCAAGAAACAACATTCAAGGACAAAGAATTATTAATGATAACAATATATTAGTTATCGTGTCAAGTAGTTCCGATCCCGAATACTGTAAACAATATATGTCATGGGCAAGAGGTATTTCGAAAAAGATCAAGGTGCAAGAAAGAATCAAATGGTTTCATAAAGAATACTATAAAGGATCGGTTACCATAGGATCTGATGATGGTATCGAACCACTGATAGACCTTGTAAAGCATGCATATAAAGAACTTCTTGATAAAGGCTTAAAGTCAGAAGTCATAGGCGTTTTCAAAAAGATTCATCGAGAACATAAAATAATAATTGATAATGGAGAGGCTATTGAGGACAGGATTTTATATGAACTATATATTTATCCATATACAATTTACTATGGGAGATTATTATCATCTTCAAAGCTTATTGGAGACAATAACATAGAGGGTTTATACAATAAATTAGATAAGGCTCTCGATGATATTTATAGAGAAATTATGTTGAAATCCAGATCTAAGAGATTAAATCCAGCTTATACGGGGAAATGGTATGTCATATTGACTAAAGAATCTGCACCCGTTATCTACCATGAAATTATTCATTTACTGCAGGGAGACGAACCTATTAAACTCCCAATTGGATATAGATTTGAAGCAGATATAACTATTATAGAAGATCCCTTCTATAGAGGCCCTCTTCAAAGATTATTTGATGACGAAGTATATCCAGCATGGAAGAGGACTCTGGTGGAAAAAGGATTAGTAATTGATTATTTACATACTAGAACTACTGTCTATGAAGGAGCTAGGCCCGGCAATGCTCGTGGCTTATTTACTAGATCAAAGCCATTACATTATCAGTTAATTATTAAACCTGGGGACTGGAGTATTGAGGAAATGATTATTGAGTCTAGGAGGAGTATTATTGTTGAGTCTATTGCAGAAGCACATATACATAATAGATACATTAGAGTAATTCCCGAAATATGTCTTGTCAGCAAAAGGGATCGTGTGGAGCCAGTAGCCTTAGGCGAGATACTTATACCTATTGAAAAGTTGAATCAAATATTCATCGGCACTAGTAAGAGTATATTTAGTAGATATACATTTGAGAAGAGATTTGAAGTATATGAAGAAGCTCCAGCTACATTAGTTTATGGAAGAGTTCTTGTATGACATGTTTTCTAGATCAAGCATTGCAACAAAAGATCCTTTCTTAACTCCTATAACTCTAGCTAAGATATCGCATTTAGGGATCAGCAAAAATGCTTTTGGTTTGCCGATTTTTATCGTATGTAGGTATTCAAAATGGGCCATCCCCTTAGCAAATACAATGTCGCTTTTTCTCAATTCGTGTTTGAACGCTTCTGAAACATATTCTAAGTGTATACTTGATCCACTATATCCTGTCGATATTAAATTATCCACTATTTTGTCCAGGCCAGCATAGTATGCATCACTTAATGTAATGTCATTTTGAAATCCTGGATCGTCTTTAACAACTCCTGTAACATTATTACCCAATTCTCTCAAGATCTCTATCAATAAAGTATCGTATATAGCCTCACCTGCATTATCAAACAGCCATAATATATTTACTTCGCCTTTTCTTACATAATTGTAGATTTCCCTTGTATGATCGATGCCGAATTTAGATGATAATATTTGATTAATATCCAAGACTTCTGGAGGACGATGACCAGATACACCTGTATCAAGTAAGTTTCCCGCTATACTAATCATTGTAGCTATTCTAAATCTTTCGTAGTCGTGATATTTCTTGAGTGCATTTCTAAATTTATCAATAGATCTTAATGCTTCATCAATAGATTTCCTTCTAATGTATGCATAATATTCCTTTATTTCGGGTACCATATGTTGTAATCTTTTAAATATTCTTGAAGCTATAATAGTTAGTTCACCATTTTTAATAAATTCCTCTCTGATCGCCTCTAGTAAATTAAGCATATAATTTATAGTTCTATTATGATCTAGCTTAAGTGATAAAATTTCATTTAATCTAACATCAATAATGCATTTAATACATTCAGGATATGTCTTCATCTGGTTATTCACGCTCCATGTAGAATCCTCAATTATTCTAGAGATTATTACTTATAATAAATTACTTATTTTAAGATTCCGATTATCATTTAGACCAAAATAATTATGTGTCTTCAATTCTATTTATGGAATAAATAAGCATTTTTTATTGGAGTAAAAAATATTTGATGTAAAAGAACTTACTTTGGTGCATTAACAGCTCTATTTAATAGATCCTCCCAAACAGCATCAACATATTCTTGGAACTGCTTAAGTAGATGACGGTTCTCAGGCTTTAATAGATGCCTGAATCTACCCTGGAGTTCAAGGAATTTCTCTACTGGTTGTTTAAGCTTCGGATTCCTAGCTATTGCAAGACTACGGTCTGTTAAGAAGTAGCCCTTGCCGCGAATGTATTCCCATAATGGGAAGTAGCATGTATCAACAGCTCTACGGCTGATCTCGATAGCAAGGTTAATCTCGTGTCTCCATCCACGATTACACGTGCTTAATGCATGGATAAAGGCTGGTCCATCAGCTTCAATACCTTTTCTAACTTTCCTCATATAGTCTGCCCAATGTGCTGGTGTAGCAGTGGCTACATAGGGTATGCGGTGAGCAACCATTATATCAGCTATAGGCTTTTTCTCTTGCGTCTTACCGGGTATTACTTTTCCAACAGGACTTGTCGTTGTCCATGCAAATGGGGGTGTGCCACCACTCCTCTGTATACCAGTATTCATGTAGGCTTCATTATCATATAGTATGTAAAGTACATCATGGCCTCTTTCAGCCATACCGCTTAGTGCTTGTAAGCCTATGTCAAATGTACCTCCGTCACCAGCGAATACAACTACATCAATGTGATCATATGGTAGTCTACCGCTCTTTTTCATAGCCTTAAAAGCTGCTTCTATACCGCTTGCAGTTGAAGCAGCGTTTTCAAAAGCATTATGTATCCATGGAATAGCCCAGCTAGTATATGGGAAGATTGTTGTAGCTACTTCTACACAGCCAGTAGCACTAACAACTACAGTTGGTCCACGGAAAGCGTATCCTGCAAGTTTTACAACTAATGGAGCGGCACATCCAGCACATAGCCTGTGTCCTGGTAATAATACTGGTTTTCTTTCTTCAGCGAGTTTTCTAGGATTAAGTATGAGGGGTTGTTGGACCTTCTTACCATGTTCGTATCTTATAAGCTCGTATGGGGATTTTGTCTCAGCCATTATACCCACCTCCTCACTCCCTTACACCAAGGAACTTAAGTCTCTCTTTAACGACACCCGTCTTCGCAATCTCTAATAACTCCATGTATGCTTTTTCAATATCCTTTGGAGGAGCATCACGGCCACCTAGACCGTATACGTAGTTCACGAGTAAGGGTTTTTCACTCAAATCATATAGAGCTGTATTGATCTCTAAAAAGCTTGGACCATAGCTTCCAAAGCTAATTCCACGATCCATTACACCTACGACTTTGACATCCTTAAGCAGCTCTTTAATCTCATTGAATGGGAATGGCCTGAACATCCTGATCCTTATCATACCTACTTTGTATCCCTTATTCCTAAGCTTCTTAGCAACATGTCTTACAGTACCTGCTGTACTACCTATAACGGTTATAACTACATCAGCATCTTCTACAGCGTATGTATCAAGTATTCCATCACCATATTTTCTGCCAGTAAGCTCATACCATTCTTCATTAACGCGTCTTACTACTTCAGGAACATTCTTCATAGCCTCGATCTGGTGCATCTTGTGTTCGAAATAGTAGTCATATAGATCTAATGGTCCGAAGCTAAGTGGATTAGCAGGATCTAATGCAACGTCTACTTCTTTTCCAAGGTAATCAACAAAGGTCTTAACAGGCTTTCTATATCCACCTAAGAACTCATGTACAACCTCATCTGGCAACATCCTAATATTCTCTAGCGTATGGCTTAGGAAGAAGCCATCAAGATTAACAGCTACCGGTAACTGGACCTTTGGATCTTCGCCTATCTTGAATGCCTGTATTGTCGTATCATAAGCTTCCTGACTATTTTCTACGAATAACTGTATCCATCCACTATCCCTCATGCCGTAGGCATCACTATGGTCACAGTGTATATTAATTGGTGCAGACAATGCACGGTTTACTACAGCAAATACTATTGGTAGCCTAAGACTTGCTGCTATGTAGAGGATCTCCCACATTAGTGCTAATCCATTAGCGGCACTAGCTGTAAATGCACGTGCACCAGCAGCTGCTGCACCAACACATGCGCTCATAGCTGAATGCTCGCTTTCAACAGGTACAAACTCTGTATGAACTTCTCCATTGGCTACGAATTCGCTGAATTTTTCAACGATAATAGTTTGTGGAGTAATAGGGTATGCAGCTACTACATCAACGAGGCTTTGTTTGACAGCATAAGCAACCGCTTCATCGCCATTAACAGCCATTAAGGTTTGTTTTTCAGGAGGTATACGGGGTATGGATTTAGCTTCAGCCATACCTAATCACCCTTCAGCCTCGGTTTCAGGAACCATTTTTATAGCCTTTACAGGGCATTCATGAGCACATATTCCACAGCCTTTACAGTAGTCAAGGTTTATGTATATCTTCTCCCCATCCCATAGAACAGCCATGTCTGGACAATATAGCCAGCATAGCATACATTTTGTACATTTATTATAGTCTATGACAGGCCTTAATGCTCTCCAGTCACCAGTCTTATATTCTAGGCTTAACTTATATGGTAGGGCAGCTAGAGGAAGATCCTTCCAGCCACGTGGTTCAGAAGCCATATCCTTTTACACCTCCTTTGCTAACTCATATGCTTTCTTGATCAAAAACATGTTCTTTTCAGCAATAGGCTTAGGAAATCTATGATGTAGAGCCTTCTCAATACTTTCCATAGTAACTAAAGGCTTCGCCTTAATTAATGCACCGATCATTGCTGTATTGGTTATAGCTCTCTTAAGAATTTCCAATGCAAGATCGGTAGCTGGCACTGCCCATATATTGTACTTACCCTTTTCAACACCAATAGTCTCATAGAGTTTCTCGGGATCACCCTTATAGTTTACAACAATTAAGCCTCCCTCCTTAAGGCCCTCGGTAATATTTACTTGGCCCAGTAATGTTGGATCCAGTACAACGACAATATCAGGATTATAAACCATACTATGGATTTCTATAGGTTCATCGCTTATTCTGGTAAAAGCTAGAACTGGCGCTCCAGCTCTCTCTGGACCAAACGCCGGGAAACTCTGAACATGCTTACCGTCATACATAGCCGCCATAGCTAGAATATTAGAAGCAGTCCATGCACCTTGTCCGCCACGACCATGCCAACGAACTTCAATCATCATATTTTATGGACACCTCATACAAATACCTCGTATGAATCCACGATAATAGGATATGGATTGTTGAAGTATATAACTTTAATCAATTTGTTATTAAAAAATAAAGATGTGGTTAAGGAATGTACGGCTATACTATTGATACTCTGAAGGAATGTGTAAAGGATATTTCAGCACTCCATAATCTCATTATACTGAAGCTCTTAATGGGTATAAACAATTATGCCTATTACTATTAAACAAGTGAGTATACACTAGATTTTTGTGAAGATCTTCTTAGACAATACTATATTACAAATTATATATACATTTAGAAAAATAATATTATTTCATTACCATATCCTCAATAATAACCATATATATGTAAATAACTTGGATGAAGCATTAGTATTGGTTAAAGTAAAGGATATTACTTCTTGAGTACATCATAAATTAATAATAGGTATTTATCTCGGTAGGTGTCATGATTGGTTATCCATAGATTTTACATAGGAGATATTCTTAGATCAGGATGTGATACAGTAGTAGCATTGACTAGGGAAAAAGACATAGAGTTAATTAAAAATATTGATGAAAGGTTCGGCAATTTATTTAAGAAAATTGTTGAAATGGGTGACTTCAAGGGTGAAGTAGGTGAAACTGTCTTATTTTATCCGGTTTCTAATGTTAATGTAAAACGATATGTTATAGCAAGTATTGGTAATGAAGACTTGGAAGGCATCAGGATCGCGGTTTCAAATGCTATTCTAAAAGTTAAAGATCTATCAGAGAGAACATTGATATTTATTCCTAAGGACCTAGTTCCAAATGTAGCCGATGCTATAGAGCAATCTGTAATTTCTATTGAATTATCACTATATGACGCTGGATCGAAGTATAAGGTTGTGGAGAGAAAGGAGATAAAGATTAAGGAGATTTATTATTGTAGTAACGATGAAGCTGATTATGGACATAAAATTGATAAAGGATTAAAAATAGCTCGTGCCGTTAACTATGCCCGTGATATTGCTAATGCTCCTTCTTCAATTATGAATCCGGAAGGAATTGAGGAAGAAGCTAGAAAATTAGCTAAAGAATATGGATTAACGATTAAAGTCTATTATTACGAAGATCTTAAGAAGTTAGGATTAAACGGCATAATTGCAGTTGGAAGCGGAGGAGGAGTTAAGCCAAGGCTTATTGTACTAGAGTATCATGGAAGGGAGGAAGATAAGTGGGATCTAGCTGTCATAGGTAAAACTGTAACTTTTGATGCTGGAGGCTTAGATCTTAAGAGTCCAGAATATATGGCTAATATGAAATTCGATAAAAGCGGTGGAGCAGCTGCTCTAGGTATTATGAAAGGTCTTGCCGAATTAAGATTACCAGTAAATGTTGTAGCGGCTTTACCAGCTGTAGAAAATTTGCCTGGCCCTAAAGCCTATAAGCCCCGTGATATTATACGTATGTATAATGGCTTGACAGTTGAAATCGGTAATACAGATGCTGAAGGAAGAATAATTCTTGCAGATACCCTATCGTTTATTGAGAAAAATTATGGTCCTAAGAGAATAATTGATTTAGCTACATTGACTGGTGCTATTGTTGTGGCACTGGGTAATTATGCTATAGGCTTATTCTCAAATGATGACGAATTTGCAGACGAATTAATAAATATTGGGAACTATGTGGGCGAAAAGCTTTGGAGAATGCCTCTTTGGAAAGAATACTATGAACAGCTAAAGAGCGATGTAGCTGATATAAATAATGTTGGTGGGAGGCCTGCAGGAGCTATTACAGCTGCAGCTTTCTTAAGTAAGTTTATTGAGAATACTAGATGGGCCCATCTTGATATAGCTGGTAGTGCATGGGTTCAGCAAACTGGGCCTAAGAAACCATATTATCCAAAAGGTGCTACTGGAATTGGAGTTAGATTAATTCTTTACTACTTATTTATGAAAACTGAAAAAGATTGTAAATGAATTATTCCCACTATTTACCTACATATTAATCTTCTTAACACAAATACTATTTATAGTAAAATTTCGCAATTTAATAAAGAATATATTATCAATATAAATACAACTGCAATGTTTAGAAAATAATAGAGTTATCATATAAGGAGCAAATACATATAAATAGGCGTTAGAACAATTAATAAAGAATGTATAAAGATTCATGTAGGGTGTTAGAGTATGACAGATGAATGTAAAAGTATATACGACATAAGATTTCTGATGAAACGTGGAATTGCACTCAGTCCACCTTTATGGAGGACTTTGAAGGCAGTTATTGAATTAAAGAAAGCAACAGCTGAAGATCTTGCTAAGGCAACAGGAAGGCCAAGGACAATAGAATCAAGATACCTTGCTGAACTTAATAGATTAGGGCTTGTCGCTCGTAGAAGAATAAGTAGGAAAGTATATTACATTGAGGCAGAGACAGCTGTTAAGGAGGCTCTTCAAGAGCTTGGCGATGTACCTGTTGAACAATTGGCTCACCAAATAGGCTTACCCGCTGATATTGTTAGAATTATAATAGAGTGTCTTAAGAAGGAAGGATAACTGCTATCCTAGAAATATAAACCTTTTTCCAAATTTTTAATTAAATTCATTGGTAAAATCACGAGTTACTTACTTCATACGAAGCTTCGAAACGGCCTAAAAGACCATACATAAATGGCGGAACACTTGTTCTTAAATCAATAACTTCCTTAACCGATACACCATCTGATGAAGCAATGATAGTAATCTTTACACCTTTATTAGAGAAATCAGGAGACATCTTTTCAATTTCTTCCAGAGTATATAAAAATGCGCAAATAATCATACGTAGAAATTCACTTCTATTTCTAAATGAAAGCATATTATAATACCTATCTATCTGATCAATTAGTTGTTCAGGAAGTTTAAGACTTACAACACGATTAGAATCATTATAATATATTATCCTACGAAATCTTGATCCAGAGTTATCATGTCCTATATTTACATCCCTTCTCATTGCAGTAGTCACCAGTATACTTTCAGATTACTGTATTTCTAAAGCTTCGAAAAGCCCGAAAATCAATGAAAATGTCGTGTATAATATAATCTAGGTATTACCTATAATTTCTCCATAGGTACTACTTACAATAAACTTATATATTAACAAAAATTTGTCCCATAATCCATTAATAGATTGCGAGACTAATAATAAAATACTTCACACAATCTAAGCCCTATGTATTTTATACTCTAGAGTCATAGTTAGGCGCTATACCTATGTCGATACTTATGTACAATACTATTATATGTAGACTACGTTTATAAATACTTTAGTTAAATATAGTATATAGGCCCGTGAGACCTTAACCCGTGTCCCGGGTATGGGATGATCACGTGGAGGCTCCCCCTGGTGTCATGGCCTCCCTTACAGTGTGTTATCTTATATTTGTATGCAAAATATTTGAACAAAGATCCTATCCACATGATCCTCTAAAAGGACAAGAAGTGCATGGTGAATATTCCTCATAGTAATATTGATCAAGATCTACTTCTTCAAGAAGTTTTTCGAGCTTTTTCTTCTTTTCCGCATTATCTTTGGACATAAAACTTCTCCTAAGTGGGTCTATGTTATGAAAAACTTATAAATTTATTGTATATTAGTGGGACTAATTATTCAGGTTTTACATAAATGGGAGTACGTCCTCCACTATACAATACCAATAATCCCCTTCGAGCAGCTTCTCTTAATGCCTTCTTAGCAGTACTTATTTTAATATTGTATGCCTGTGCCAAAGTATAAGGGGTCAATACTCTGAATGTTCCTCTCTTTAAATCTCTTTCGAGTTTTTTCATGACATCTTTGGATAGCTCTATCTGACTAACAGTGGTAAAGCCTTTATGTTCAGACACATACTCTTTTCCTCTCCCTCCGCCACTTCTTTTATCTTTTGCCATATCTTATCTACCTCACGAATCATACGCTGGAAAAGTAATATATTAATAATAGAATTAAATAATTATCTCTTAATAGAGGATGATTATGGAGAATATTAAAGGCATAATACCTCCTATAATCATACGTAAAAACACTCAATACGAAACCATTGATGAGGATAGTACATTTGTATTAATATTATCTTATATGCTTGCTAGTAGAAAGAAAAGAGGAGTGTTTGGAAGAGAAACTGAATTGTTAAAAAACGCTTATCTAGTCTACTACCCTATATATTTGCAAGAAATTTCACATAACAAGGCATATGTGATTGATTTTTATTCGCGTGAAGAACTAAAACTTATGTATAAAGAACCATTAATAGACCTAATAATTAACTTAGTGAATAAGCTTGAAAATCTTAAGGGACAAGAATTTATTAATCAGTTAAATAAGATTGTTGAAGTACTCCGAGATATGATTATAAAGGAAAAATATCTAGTCAAATCAGAAATTGTAATTAAAAATGTTGTAATGGATGAGGCATTTCTAGATGACATTAACTTCCTCCTGAATTACTCATTCGATAAATGGTATGAAGGATACATAGTTAAGGTAAGTAAAAGCTATATAGAAGGCGTTATTACCGCAAATTCAATGCAAATAGAGAAACTACTTCGAATTAGTTATAATATCATGAATTCTATTAATCAATTAATTCCATTACTAGATCATTATTACATATTATGGAAAAAGGATCTAGAAACACATGTACATGGAGTTATCTCTGAAAAAAGGAGACAACTTGAAATTATTAAAAGAAAAGTTGATCTTAAAGTACATAAACTTCAGGATAAATTGTCCAAGGAAATCGAAAACGTCGAAAGAAGCTATAGACCATTAGTTGAAAATTTAAGCAAACAAATGGATGACATCAGTATGAGGATCTCTAGGACCAAAGAAGATCTTCAAGAAGAAAAACAGAAGAAACTAGCTCGTCAATTAAGGAAACATATTAAAAATATGGAAAAAGAAAGAGAAACGTTATCTAAAAAACTTAATACTCTCATGAGAAGGATTGAAGAGGAGAAAAAACGAATAAGTCTTGAATATAAGAGGCTCTTAGAACTTGAATTAAAAAAGGTTGATGTACTTGAGAAAGAGATAGATGATCTAACTTCAAATAAGGATGAATTAATAAGTATGGCACTTACATCAATACAAAAAATTAAAAACTATCTTATACAGCTAAATGATACAGTTTCAGCAACTCAATCCATTCTATATAGGTACTCAATCAGCATGCCATTAAAAGGTCCAGGTATATACCTTATACCGTACATAATAGTTGAATATAGAAGTAGAAAGGGTACAAGAGAATATATTATTCCTCCATCATGCATTGATATATATGGATTTAGTAGCCCCAAGTTCTTTGATTACAATAGTATATACGTATATTTAAAAAGGTCTATTGATAAAGTGTTAAGGAAGTATAAACTATATAGAAGCAATAAATATGATCTTTTAAATAAGATTAGCCCTGATATAGTGATTGATCGAGCCAAGTATTTACTGGATCATAAAATAATAGATGAAGATATGTATGAGGAAATTATGGAATTTATAAAGAATTTTAAACAGTAGGCGGTGGCGGTGGAGGTTCTTTTATAACAATTTCTTCAATAATTGCATTCTTGTATCTATTGATTGTAATTGCGCATAATACATATGCTATTATTCTTAGTAAAAATGCAACTAGTCCAGCAATTGCCATAGGCATTAATACTGCAAATAAATTCATTCCAATTGCCATAGGATCTATAGTTTCTCCTTGTTCTATCATTTCTTGTGTTTCAATAATTAATGTTTTAAGATTACCGAGCGAGATATAGACGGATACTACACTAAAGATCATGGCTAGGCCGAGCATCATAAGTAGTATAAACACGTACGGCTTAAATACATGAGAAAATTCTCTATATAACAAAAGAAACCCGATGGCCTCTAGTAGTACAACAATTATTTGGATACCATTATTAACCATATTCGTAATCGTAATACTTGATAACATTTGACTATATGTTGTATTTAAGACTGCAATAGGATCAGCGGATATATTTGTAGTCATTGATAATTCGATCTCAACTGTCATCACAGAGTAGATATTGGATCCTACTAATGATATAGCTGCTATAAATAACATAATAGATACAATTAGGAAATAGGATTTCTTCCATACTTTGTATATATTGTACCATAATAGACCAGTAAATATAAAGCCAATTATTTCTACGAGGGGCAGTATTCTAAGTATATACCCTATCAACCCGATTTTTAGTATCGATTGTTCTACTCTAGGTAATCTTTTAGTGCTAGCTGGTACTTCCACTTTTTCTTCCCTCAAGGAATTTCTTGAGTATATCAATTATTTCCTTTACTTTCTCATGCTCACAATGATTTATGCACTGTCTAATATATTCAATCCTAAAGTGTTTCTTAAGCTCATCTCTAACTTTACCAGAAAGAATGTATTCTTCAGCCTTCCTATTACATTCATCGATACAATTCCTAATGTTTGGCTTAATAATATATATCAATGGGTACTTAGGATCAATTAGTCGTAATTGTATATGACCGTATAACCCAATTTTCTTTATAGCATTTTTAACATTTTGGAGCTCATCTTTTTCAAATATAAAACACTGTATATGCTTAAACGCTTTTAACATACGTTCTGCAATCTGTATTATTTCATCCATTCTATCATCAGCCACCTTCATCACCTAATCTAGTCTTTTTAACAGGAATACGGAGTTCTTCGGCAACGAAACGGACTATCCATGCATATATAGGGTTGCCAATGCTTCTCCTAAGTTCTCCATCAACATATTTAGCCCTATATACAAGTTCGCCCTTATAATTATAGACATTTATCCATCCCTTAACTTTGCCCCATAGATTCTTGACAAGGCTTATTTGTATCGCATAATCACCATGTTCAAGTTTAACTCTATATTTATATGCTTTGCCACGTGCATATGTAGGCTTGATCTCTGTTTTTTCAAGAATTCTTTCAGGCATTTTCGATATAAGCTTTAGACCATTATCTTTTAAAAGTATAAGAGATACTTTCCTACACATATGTCTATTTGACCTACTCCTACTCTCTTCATCTATAAGACCTGTTAGAACGTTAAAACTAGCTGAGGCCATTGATCCAACAACACTCAATATTATTCACCAATAATAAGTAATTTACCTTCTTTAACTCTATATACAGGCTTATCAGTGTCGATAATCAGGACTACGGGATTATTGGCAAGTTGCGCTGAAATCCTAACGTCTTTTGACCTGACAATTACCTGTCTTATACCTTCAATCTTCTCCTCTTTAACAAGTAACCCTTCATTGTTATAAATAGAAATTATGACATCATATTCTTCAGGTTTATGGTATAGCGCCGTCATGATCTTAGGCATTAGCTTTTATCCCCTCTATAAAACATATACATGTACCACATTATATTAAGCTATTTATTAAGTACTCTAGGCAAATCATGAAAAAAAGAATTAATAAATTCCATAAACAATATATTTATTGCGTAAAACCTACAATACCTATTTTACAGATTAGCTATAAATGTAACGTGGTTGGTGTATTGTGAAGAAGCTTACTAAAAACACTGGAGTACCTGCAGAGCCAGAAGTTATTGCTAAAATTCTTGCAAACCTTGAGGATCTGTTTAATCATTATCCCTTCGTAACAGCAACTAAGCGGGAGGAAGACTCATTACTAGCTGAGGTGAAATTTAGGAAATTAATTGGTGGATTATCAGATACTTTTAGGATCCGATATAGATACGATCCAAGTGAAAATACAGTAACAATACATGGTGAAGGCAAGAGATCTAGAATTGCACTGGTCATTACCTTAACGCCGGGATTCCCCAACACTATTGTCAAAATAGATGCTATGCTAGATGGTGCATCAGGTCCTATAGCTTCAAGCTTCCTAAACGATCTATTAAAATATACTTCCCAGTACCTATGGCTAAAAGCGCAGGATTACTTAGCCGGAAGATTAAAACTTGAAGAGATACCTACAGTACCCGGAGCTGTAATGAAAGCTGAGAAAATAGAGGCTCCACTTAAAGAGGCTGAAGCAAGAACAATCGCGCCATCATCTCCACAAGCTATATCTTTAACAGAGGAAAGAGCTCCTAAAGAACCATCTACTCAGCCTGTAGAATCTCTAGTATCGCCTGATGAAAAGCATCTTCAACATAAGAGGATAGGTGAAGAAACAGTAAGTGAGGAGAAACCCTCATTAGCTAAACTTGAAACAATACCAGTGGATGCATTAAGTATTAAGGAAATCAGTCTACTACTTGATGATGTCGTGTTCATGGCTTCTCTATTACTAAGGACTAGATTACTTGCAAGAATAAAGTCTAAACAACCACACAATATAGCTGATATATTGAAGGAAGTAACCAATAGAGTCGATACTAGTGAGTGTAAGCAACTAATTATTTCCTTGAGGGATTCTGGGAATGTTATTGATGGAAAGATTGTATTAGATCTAGATAAGATGGCTATTATTGGTGCGATCTTAAGCGTTGGTAACGAGAAGCATTATGAAGTCGATGCTTTAAATACATTGGCTAGTATAGATAAAGTACTTGATACTAAAGTATGGTGTTTAAAGGAGCCAATTACTCATGGCTAACGGAGCATTAAAAATATGCATGATCTAAGAAAAAAGTTCAATGAAATTAAAACGAGAAAGGGGTTATTTAGAGGTATATTATTTTTAACTGGCTACATACTTTCACCTCTTACCTGGTGGAATGATGTATTTATTAATATCCCTATATCATACGTTATTGCTTCAATTATTTCAAAGATTGTAGGAGAAAGTTATTTTCCGAAATTAATGGTCTTGGCGTATTTATTTACAAATGTTCTCGGGTTTCTACTTATGCATATAAGTATTTCATGGGGGAAAATGAGTAGGAGAAAGTTATTGATAGATATAATTATTGCAGCTGGATATACTATATTGGTATATGTACTAGCTTTACTTGGATATATTAAACCATTCTAGCGATACTATTGATCGCTTATGTACTATACGCTTTAAATCATAAGCTATATATTAGTAGGTTGTTAGAGGAGATGCTATGGAAATGAATGTACATGAAATAGTTAATTACGGTATACCTGAGAATGCAGTAAATATACTGATAAATAGAGGGATCAAGAAACTTAATCCGATACAAGTTCAAGCATTGAAAAAGGGGGTTCTTGATGATAAAAATATTGTTGTAGCTGCACCTACAGCTAGTGGTAAAACACTGATTGCTGAATTAGCATTGATCAAACAAGCTAGATCTCCTCGTATTGGATTGTATCTTGTTCCATTACGTGCTCTTGCTAGTGAAAAATATAATGAGCTAAAACAATGGAGTGAGATCGGATTAAAAATAGGCATTACAACTGGGGATTATGAATCTCCGGGCGAATATCTTGGCAATTACAATATTATAGTAGCTACATATGAGAGATTTGACTCTATCTTACGTCTAAAACCTAGGTGGTTGCCTAGAATTAAGGTAGTTGTAATAGACGAGTTGCACATGATCAATGATAGTGAGAGAGGACCTGTATTAGAAGTTATTGTAGCTAGATTAAAAAGAATGAATGTACAGATTATTGGGTTATCAGCTACAATCGGTAATCCCGGCGATCTTGCTAATTGGATTGATGCAGAATTAGTATATAGTAATTGGAGGCCTATTAAACTTATTGAGGGAGCATATGATTCCAAAAGTAAAAGAATTTATTTTTCCGATGGACGCGTTGAAAATATTATTCATAGATTATCGAATTCTCTTTTGAGCATAGTGTTGCAGAGTATAACAAATGGTTATCAGGTACTAGCATTTGTCCATAATAGGAGAAAAACCGAGGAATATGCTTTTGAACTAACTAATCACTTAAACCTACTAGCTCATATGATTAACCAGGCCCTTATAGATAAATATATTGAAAGATTACGGAGTGAGAGCCCGAGTAGGAATGAGATCGATAGGTTATCTTCATTAATGAGATATGGTGTAGCATATCATCATGCGGGATTAAGTAGTGCTGCTAGAAAAATTGTAGAAGAGGCTTTTCGTGAAAGAATTTTAAAAGCAGTATTTGCTACTCCGACGCTTGCAGCTGGAGTAAATCTTCCTGCTAGAAGGGTGCTTGTATCAATCAAGAGATATGATCCACATATTCATAGATATAGGAATATTCCTGTCTTTGAATACAAACAAATGGCTGGTAGGGCTGGCAGGCCACAGTATGATCCATTTGGCGAGGCCATCATATACGATGCACGTAGTAAGGATGAAGCCTTTCGTAAATATATTTATGGACGTATTGAGCCTGTTGAGAGTAAGTTAAGTAATGAACGGAGCTTAAGAATACATACATTATCACTTGTGGCTTCAGGTGATGCTATTAATCTTAAGCAATTGATAGATATTTATAAGAATACATTGTTCTACTATCAGTATCGTTCAACAAGATATTTTGAAGCAGAGATCGAGAGGATCATTAATGAGCTAATGGAGTGGGATATGATAAGGCCTTATGCTAGAGACATAATAATGCCTACTGGGCTCGGAAGGATTGTAGCAATAACATATATTGATCCCTTATCTGCTCATAGGTTCTTAAATATCGTTAAAAGAGAAGATCATGGTACACTTTATCTGTTACATGCAATAACGCTTACACCTGATTATATGAGGAGCAGGCCTTACATTAATTATCGTATTGTTGAAGAATTTGAAGAAAGTGCATGGGATGATGCAAGTAATGAATTAGTACCAGAGCCTCCTGAAGACGAAATAGAATATGGCTTCTGGCTTGAAGCTTATGTACAGGCTAGAATGCTTAAAGACTGGATAAATGAGGCAACGGAAGATGAGCTCTCAAATTTATATGGTATAGGGCCAGGAGATATCTATGCAGCAA
Organism: uncultured Desulfurococcaceae archaeon; assembly: GCA_964531225.1. GTDB lineage: Archaea > Thermoproteota > Thermoprotei_A > Sulfolobales > Desulfurococcaceae > CAZHDB01. The sequence goes on along the minus strand of CAZHDB010000020.1, from coordinate 11,383 downwards.
GAGATACTGCTTCTTGGATAGCTGCTAGTCTATCAAGGGTATCTTCAATTAAGAATATGCCGAGACTATCCAATAAACTTGAGATATTAAGTATGAGGATTGAATACGGTGTTAGGGAGGATGCTTTAGAGCTTGTAAAATTAGAAGGTATTGGTAGGGTCAGGGCCCGTACTCTCATAAAAGCTGGAATATATACTTTAGAGGATCTAGCTAAAGCTCCTATAGCAAAGCTATTGTCTCTACCTGGATTTGGAAGCAGGATTGTAAATAGTATTAAGGAGCAGTTAAAGAATATGGGTTATTCTGTCACCTACTAGTTTCTATGAGTGTTTCTTCTCAATTATATCGTGGAAGAAGTACCATATAGAAAATATAGCTATCATTAATGCTATACCAATGCCTATTCCCCAGGCTAAGGGAGCCTTCACTTCCGTCGATAATGTTGTTATATCAATGATTAATACGAGTGTTACGAACAATAGTATGAGAAACATGAATCCTCTTAATTTTGTTTCAAGCCTTATATAACCAACTATTACATTAAGAGATACAAATGCAATCATAATGACAAAGACTATACTCGCTACTCTACCAATGTAGTTTAGGAAGAGAGATAGATATTCTACATATTGTGGGAATAATATTAGTACTATAGAATATATTGCTAATAATGCTAATCCTATATCCACTAATATTATAAATAAATTAGTTAGACTAAGGTATAATTGTTTAGCCACAGGCCTTATTAATTCATCTACCTTTAATAATTTAAAGACCCTTCTTAAGATATTGTTTATAATATAAGCTATTGCAATATATATTGCTATAAGTGTTAATATCAGGAATATATTTGGTAGGTATTCTATGAGCTCTTTTATAGCTAGTTTCAATGCATCCCATATGATTTCTAATCCATAATATCCGGTGGTCTCGTTTATGGCCAAAGCTATCCACCTGATAACACTATTATATAGTATATAGTACGGTATATAATGAATAATAATATTAATGCGAAAATCAAGGCTAGTAACTTAATTGTAGTTTTTACTGTTTCGCTAACAGTAAATACTATGAAGTTATAGCTTGCTATACTTGTCATGTAGAGTGTTCTAGAGTATACTCTAGTATATGATGGAGGTAGTAAAGCTAGTTCCGGTATAGCTGTTAAAGCAACAACTAGGCCTATGAAGCCAAATATACATGCCAGAAGGAACACAAGGAATGGTATTGGTGAAAGGAAGTATCCAATACTACTGGCAATCATAAGGGCAAATGCATTAGAGCTAGATAATAATATGCTTGCTTTAGGAGCACCTATTTTATGAACAACAGTTGAGAATACAAATGATGCGAAGAAATTAGTTCCTACAAGCGAGAAACTATAGAGCACTGCTATAGGAATATGATAATATGGATTATTGGCCATAAATACGAGTAATGGAGCTAATGCTAAACCGATTATAGCATATCGATACTTTGTATAGCTTTGTCTTATCCAAAACATACTCATTACTATGTTCGCTAGTGTTTGAGTAAATCCAATTAATGCAGCGAAATAATCTGGAGCACCTAGATCTATCATTATTCTGGGAACCCAAGAAATTGATAACAGATTCGATGCAGACAATAACAGAATAAGTAACAAATATATATTAATAGCTTTAATTTCCTCTTCTGTACCACTCTCTAATCTTTCAGGCATAACTGCTTTTATTTGAGGAGATAATGTAATAATTAAACTTGCCACGATCCCTACTGTAAATGCTATGTAGTATAGCATGAAGTATTTGTAGGGTTCTGCAATAAAAGCTAATACAAAGATCATTATTATCTGGCCGAGAATATTTGCAGTGCTAAACATGATCGTACGATATGATAGCAGTTTCCTATATAGACCATTATTAAAGAGTGAGAAAAACGATAGTCCTAGGAAGAAGCTTGTAGGAACAGATACTAGCATTGCACAGCCGTATATAATTATTATTAACAATCTATCTGATGCAAAGAATGGTATAGAGCACCAGAGTATTCTCTCCAGTATATGAGATATGAGTAGTGGACCGCGTATATCGATTCCAGAATATCTTATATTCTTTAAACCCTGGGCTATCAGTAATGATAATAGTCCTGCAAATGCGTTAAGGAGTAATAGATCGCTTAGGCTATATCCAGTGCTTACTAGAAATATAGGGGTAAGGCTACGAGTAATTATAACATAAAATCCTCCAAAGAATGCTTCAAATACCATTATCCAAAAATCTCTTCTCATTTTCGGCCCTCTTGATTAGTACAGAGAAAGGGTTTATAAATATAATTCCTAGAGGAATATGAATCTTTATCTATCGACTTAGACTCGTTATTTAGGTATAGACTAATCATGTTTTTTCTTATACACGACTCTAATATACTCTATTAAAGTGTCAGGATACTGTCCCTGTTCATCTTTTTCATATTTCTTAACCATATCCCATATATTAAGTAATGCAGTAGATACTCCAGCTAATGCCTCCATTTCTACACCAGTTTTAGCACTAGTCTTTACAGTCACTCTAACCATGATCCTATCATTGCCAATAACATCAAAATCTACATTAACATGAGTTATTGGAATATTGTGGCATAATGGGATAAGATCAGGTGTTTTCTTGACGGCATTAATGGCAGCTATACGTGATACTGTAAAGACGTCTCCTTTTTCAATACGTCCTTCAATGATTTTCCTTACAGTATCTGGTTTAAGTCTTATAATGCCCTCGGCTTGGGCCTCGCGATAGGTAGTTGTTTTACCTGTTATATCGACCATAGACATGTAATGATCACTTCCCTTTTACATTACTTTCCGACTTAAAGAAGGGTTCACGCATAATATTAGCTTTTTCGAATCCTCTCTTCACAGATTCACGATTCCTATTTCTTATAGCATTACCTACGTCTATTAGATAATCATTTCTATAAATACATGTTTTTAGTTTACCGCTAGGTGTTACACGAAGTCTTGTACAATTCATGCAGAGTTCTGGATTACAAAAGCCTGATACTAGGGTTATATTAATACCGCTAGGCAATACATAGACAGGTCTTGATTGAAATCTGCGTGTATACTTTTTAACAGCATACTTTTCGAGATAATGCTTAATCGTGTCAAGTGTTGTATGTAGTTTATTGAAATCATTAATTGCCAGACCTAATGGAATTAATTCAATAATATTAAGATCAGCTCCTATGCTTTCTGCAAATGAAATAATCTCCCTATACTCATTCACATTTATCCTCATAACTACATAGTCTAATTTAACAGGTAATCCTGTATCGACAGCGGCTTTAATACCGTTTAAAACCCTCCTAAGATCACCTCCCGTAATCTCCATAAAAACATCTCTATTTAATGAATGAAGACTTATATTAAATCTTGATAATCCAGCATCTGCAAGTTCTTGTGCATACTTATCTAATAAACTACCATTAGTCGTAATGGATACCTCATCCGCATATTGAGAAATGTTCCTAACTATATCAACGATGTCTTGCCTTACCAGAGGCTCTCCACCAGTTATTTTATAATATCTTATACCTAGTTCGTAAGCAATATTGGCCAAGAAACCCCAGTCATCAGCAGACAACTCATTTAGATCGTCACAATATATTCCCTCCATATGGCAAAATATACACTTATGATTACATTTCTGAGTAACGCTTATTCTTAAATGAGTTAGTGGACGCCCAAAGCGATCTATAAGAACCATTCCTAGACATCCATCAATATTTCTTCAATAGTACTATTAAAAATATACTGATTTAAAAAATTGTGGCAGACTATTCCTATATTGGATAATTACTTTTAATAACAATTGAAATATTTGTGTATAATTTATAAAATTTATAAATTTATGAAAATTTTATAGATCTGTTAAAAGGAATTATAATAACTATATAGCATTTATTATTAATTGGTAAAATTTTATATTTATGATAAAATTTTTGTATTCTTTTAAAGAATTTGCACTTGTTTCAGAAAATTAATGTTTTGTCTAAATAATTTAATTTATAATTTAAATCTGTACTAAGGTAAAATTTATATTTATGTTTATAATAGAATTATTATGTATGGGGATAAAATTGAATATTAGATTATTGGTTATATTACTTGCCATAATATTGTCCCTTCTTACAATAGCGCCGTTGTACTCTTCACAGTATTATACTATAGACATTGTATCTAATGTAGAAGGATATGCTGTATATATTGATGATAATTTCATGGGATACTCTTTCTCCACTACATATTCTATTGAAGTACCTGAGGGTGTTCATATACTATCGGTAATAAAGCAAGGTTATCAATGGTATAATACTACAATAAGTATTCATACTGATACCTTGGTTAATGTGAATCTTCTCAGGAATACGGGATCGGATACGATCCAGGTCTCTCCGAATAATGTTTTATGCAGCTATAATAGTTGATAATGAACTTGAATATGAAGTAATTGGATCGACGACTATAGAATTGCCTCCGGGTCCTCATAATATAAGTGTTGCAGCATCAGGATATATGCCGCAGACAAAATATGTCAATGTATATTCGGGACATACTTATAGTCTAACATATTACTTGACAAAATATAGCGGTACAATAAATATAAACTATCTTGGAGTAGAAGATGAAAAGGTATATGTACTTGTAGACGGGGAATTTGTTGCAGAATTAACTTCTTCGCCCATAAGCATAGAAGTTGATCCTGGAACACATATAGTGGAATTAATGGCTAATGGTTATATATCTGTCTGGAAAGAAGTAAATGTATCACCTGGAGCTACAATATCTGAAGTATTTACACTGACACGCTATCTAGTAGACTTTACACCTATGCCAAGTATAACTGAAAGACACTATCTAATAATAGTCGATGATAAAATCTATGATTCTGGCTGGTACAATAAAATGTTTAGCCAGTCTCCACCATTTTCAGAATATATTCCAATAACAATTGATCCTGGCTATCATGAAATAAATCTTTACTTTCATCCAAGCGCATCTATATTCCATAACAAGTTTGTAAGATATAAGGCATCGGAATACTCTACAACATTTGATCTGGGAGACGTATTATCTTATTCCTTTGATATTATTCCTGAGCAGGGCTTGTTAAAAATAATGATTAGTGGATTATATCCTCAAGACAAGATCGGTGTTTATGTTGATAATGTTTATGCTGGTACTTTTACTAAAGACTATCTACAAAACTATGGATTAGTAATGGATCCCGGTAATCACGCCATTAAACTTATTTATACAGAGATGTATCCAGTATATAAAACATCTATTTTTGAAGATAATGTAATCATTATTTCAGGACAACAATCGGCACTATCTGCAACTCTAACATCGAGTTATCCTGCTACAGGAAATGCTAATCTTAGAATAAACTTTGATGAACAAAGAGATGGCGTTGTATATATTGATGGAGTAATATACTACGTTATCTATGCATCATCTTCTGTGACACTAGAAAACATACCGCCAGGAACACACACAATAACAATTGACATGTGCGACGCTATGTCATGGACTCTTGCCTACGCCTTACAATGGAGTTCTAGCATTAGTTGGGCAAAACAACATTATTATCCCTATAGTACACAAGTAACGCTTAATCCAGACTCTACTACAGATCTTTCCATACACAATACAGATCTAAATAGGATGGGTGGAAACGTAGAATTAACACTAACCTTAGATGGATCAGCATTACCCGAGAGATCGGAAGCAATCGTTATACTTGATAATATGATTGTTTTTAGCGATAGAATATGGGATGCTGGCGGAAAGGTAAATCTATATGAAGTACCCATAGGTACCCATACGATTAATGTGACTGCATTACTTCCTAACGGAATTCTAACCTATTGGTATTCTGGACAAATAAATGTTGAGCCAAGTGATGATAATTCATTTACCATATCGTTAAGCCCATATAATGGAGATCTATCTATTACGTTAATAGATAATGTTTCCAATAATCCCTTTGTAGGAAGTGTAATGGTTTATATAGATAATAAGACTATAAATAAGTACATCGTTAACGATGGAACATTATTATTAGAGAAACTGATCCCAGGTCAAAGAGTAATAACATTAATGGCTAAAAATAATGACCATTACTATTCTCCTCTTACATTTTCAGAAACAGTAACATCGGGTGAAACAAAGTATTTAACAATATACTTACCAAGAAGTAGAGGGGAAATAGAGATAACACTATTGAGAGAAGGAGAGTATGCTCATGGAAATGTAATACTATTTCTTAACAATAGCACCTATTACTTCAGAAACATAGATGGATATATAAGGATCGGTAACACCGCGTTTAGTGAATTAAGGCCCGGCACATATAATATATATGCTGAATTCATTGACGACGAGCATCATTATCGACCATATACTGTCTCTACGATACTGCAACCAGGAGAAACCTATTCAATGAATATTAATCTCGCTAGAGACTATGGGGATCTAAGTTTATACGTATATGATCAATATGGAGATGCTTTAACAGGAGAAGCAATTATATTCATTGATGGAGAAGTTAAATGGATAGGTAGTATGAGTGAAACAATTTCAATAAGTGAAGTTAAAGAAGGCCAGCATGTAATTTCGATAGAACTAAATGATTATTCCAGAGTAACTACCCTATGTAATGTTATTGGAGACGAAGTAACGATTCTATCAATCGCTTTAAACCCCGATCACATTATAAACATATACTATAAATCTACTGATCAACTATATTATGATCTGGGTACACAGTATCTTACATTATATTTAGCCGCTTTTGATGAATTTGAAGTAAATATAACAAATGGAGTAGTTTTTACGGCATATATCTATGGTACTAATAGATCCTGCGATCTAGCTTATGATAACATTGATAAATTATGGAAATGTAGGCTAGAAATATCCGATCTAGATTCTGGATTGCATACAATTATAATAAATGGTTATGGCAGAGGATATACATCGATCGAGGATGAAATTACTTTTTATATTAAAGAAGAATCCTCATTAAACATAGTATTGTCATCAAATACTATACGTTTGGATGAAACTGTAAATATAACAGGGATAATATATCCGGTAATCTATAATGCATCTGTAACAATAAGTTATAGTACTGATGGAGAAACATGGACCGATTTATCAACCGTATATACTAATGAAAATGGAGTATATTATTATGTCTGGAGTCCTCCAACACTTGGTACATACTATATAAAAGCTTCATGGCCTGGCAATGAGACAATAAGTTCTGCTGAGAGTAATATAGTTACTCTGAATATACTAAAGCTTTTATCGACAATAACATGTAGTGCAAGTTCTACAGAGATAAGTATTGGAGAAAACGTTAATATTACGGGCTCCATATCTCCATTAAAACCAAATGTGAGAGTAAAGATCTCCTGGAGAAAGGGTTATGGTGAATGGGAATTTGTCTACGTAGACACAGATGCTAATGGGAAATACACGTTTACTTGGAGTCCATATACCCCTGGAACATATGAAGTAAAGGCATCATGGGAAGGTGATGAACTATACGAAGGAGCTGAGTCCATTATCTTAACAATTCATGTATCTAGTATATCTGAGACAAGTTCTCCAACTACATCGCCAACAACTAGTCCAATTTCTGAGACTACTGAAACCTCTCCCATTACTCCAAGTCCTCTCTATAGCATCATCATATATGCTGCAGTAGCAGGAGCTATAGCTACAATAGTTATTGTTGTATTACTAATGATGAAGAGGGCTAGAGGGTAGTAATAAGTATTTTTTATTATAATTAATATTTTATCAAAATAGTATATTTAATAATTTGAAAAAATATTAAAGTAGGTTATGCTTAATATATTGCAAAAATGTGATATTAAAGATATTTTTCTATAATCTTGCTTAACTGGAACGGTATAGGTGTGCCACCAGTATGTAAGAATACTACTGTAGAGCCTTTCTCTATATATTTCCTTTTTACAAGATCTATTAAACCATACATAGCTTTAGCAGTATATACTGGGTCAAGAATAAGTCCTTCTTTTAAAGCAGCATACTTCATTGAATTTACGACTTCACTAGTAACCTCTCCGTATCCTCCAAATAGATAGTCGCCATATACTATTATATCGCTATAGTTGATCTTCATATCTATGTTTAGTAAGTTGATTGTATCTTGTATGAGTTTATATACTCTGTTCCTTGTCTCATCACTACTCATACTGACACATATTCCTACAACCTCTACATAGTCAACGCCAAGAAGTTTTAGACCAAGTAGAAGACCTGCCTGGGTTGTACCAGTGCCTGTTGCAAGTACTATATATCTTGGCTTCTCCTCTATAGTGTAAAGTTGTTGCATAATCTCTAGAGAAGCATAGATATATCCTAGAACACCATGTGGAGAGGCTCCACCAGCAGGAATAATGTAGGGCTTCTTACCCTGAGCCTTCAGCTTATCTGCAAGTTCCTGCATAACCTTGTCAGCCTCTGTATGGTCCTTCACATGAACCATTTTTGCACCAAGTAGTTTATTGAGAAGAATATTGCCTTGGAGATCAGGGGAACCAGGTGGTGTTAACACAAGATACATGTCAAGCCCTGCCTTCCTAGCTGCTGCAGCAGTAAGTCTAGCATGATTTGAATGAAAAGCTCCTCTCGTTATTAATGTATCACAGCCCTTAGCCAGGGCATCGGCAAGAATAAACTCTAGCTTTCTAACCTTATTACCCCCTAAAGCTAGTTCCATGACATCATCTCTTTTAATATAGAGTCTTATCCCAAGATCCTTACTAATGTTCGAGGTTTTTTCCAGAGGAGTAGGTAATGTGATAAGTCTGTATCGGGGGAAATTGAATATTTTCCAGATCAAGGCAGATAATTCACCATCATATTTATATGAGTCCTTATGTTTAAAAAAATTACCATTATTCAAGAACTTCTTTAAGACAATGAAAACAGATCAATTAATTCTATTTATCCAATTACAAGATAGTAGCTAAGAATAATGCAGGTGGAGATGTCATAAATTTAGAGTTCGTGAGAACATTAAAGATATAATGTAGAGGTACCAACAATAATTGAAGATCTATGATGACTTCTCAATAAACTGGAAATAAAAAATGTTTTTGAAAATATGTTTTAATAATGATTAAGCTATTTTCCTTCTGCCTCTTTAACTATCTTCCATTGTTCTTCAGCGATTTTGTCAAGTGCTGTGGATGGATCTATTTCTTTTGCAACTGCTTTGTTAAGATATATCTGTTGCACCTCCAGCATTCTTCCGTAATAAGGTATGTTCCAGAAGTCCTTAGCGTAGGGAAGTGACTCTAGGAAAGCCTTTGTCCATGGTTTTGCATCGAGGAATTCTTGACTTTCCGCAATAGATTTACGTGCTGTCTCACCTGTTCTTAATGCAAATTCTCTCTGGAACTCCATATTTGTATAGAACCATTTTAGATAAAGCTTTGCCTCCTCTTTGTGGTTTGAATAAGCACTTATTACTAAAGGCTGTCCTCCTAGAGTAATGTATCTTACACCATTATGATGTGGTAGTATACCGACGCCCGTTTTATCTGCAACCTTTGAGGCTGAGGGATCAAAGATTGCCGGAGCCATAGATGGCCATAATACGGTCATTGCAACTTTTCCTTGAGAATAAAGGGATATTGCTTCATCATATCCAAAGCTAGGTGCTCCCGGTGGCATGTAATCTACTAGGCTGACAAAGAATTCTAGAGCTTCTTTTGCCTGAGTACTATTAATGTATCCTCGAGGATCATGTGTTTCTGGATCCCAGAGTTCTGCACCCCAGCTCCAGAAAACATCAAGGAAGTAACACGAAATATAGTCGTAGTCTCTAGCAAGTACAAGAGCTAGTCCATAAAAGTCTTCAGACAACGTTTCACCGGCAAGAGTCTCTCCCTGTTTCCTTGTAAAGAACTCAGCAATATCTCTTAATTGAACCCAGTCAAGATTCTTCCAATCTTCTAGTGTCTGCGGAAGTTCATATCCATACCTCTCCTTAAAGGCTTCTCGCTCCTGTGGATGGGTAAATAAGTCTTTACGGTAAAATACTAATCTTACAGCATCGGGATAACCGGGGACACCAACATAGTTGTCACTACCTTGGGGGTAAGCAGTGTAGTAATAGACTAGATTACTGAATGTGTCATCCAGAAGAGCGCTTCTAAGCTCGGGATCGTTTTCTACAAGATCCTTTATAGATATGATATGGTTTCCTTCATAGAGTTCTCCGAGCCATTGACTATCAGAAAATATTAGATCCGCTTCAGAACTCTTACTAGTCATAATGCTTGTGACTCTCTGATAGTATGTACTCCATGGAGTAAAGTCGTACCTGACATAAACCTTATATCCAAGGACTTGCTCGGCATATTCCGTAAATTGTTGAGAAAGCTCTTCTGCTATTCTTCCAGGCTCCCATTCAGGACTCAATACAACAAGTGTCACTTCCTTAGGCTTCTGTGTTGCTGTCCACCAACTATATACTCCTAATCCTACTGCGACCACTATTATAATGAGGATAACGGCAAGAAAAGTTTTTGACACAGCTTTTCTACTCAATGTATACACCTAAAATGTTTTAATTTCTTTTCTTATTTTATATGCTTGGCAAGTATATAAATGTACTTATGATCTATTTATTGTAATATTTAATCAGACAATTTAAAATTTATCTTAGCTAGTTTGATAAATTTTATTAAGCACATCATTTCGATATTATTTATAAGAATCTCATAGTTACATAAAGCTATGGAGATGCTGGCTTTTGAAGCTATCCGGAAGATCATTTAAGAATTTTATCAGCAAACATCCGGCTTGGTTCATGGTATTACCGTCTCTCCTAATACTGCTTGCACTAAATATCTTCCCCTTGATATGGAGCTTAGGAGTATCATTCTATAAATTCAATCTAATCATTAAAGAGCCGTTACGATATGTTGGAGGACAGAATTATCTAGAACTATTGACTAGTCCGGAGGCATGGGATAGGTTCATTAAAACTGGAGCATACATACTCATTTCAATGCTTATACAGTTAGTATTAGGCTTTTCTCTAGCTCTACTCCTAGCCGAAGAATTTAAAGGAAGAAGACTATTAACAACAATACTCATGATCCCATTAATGATCGCTCCAGTAGCTTCTGCACTATTCTTTCGATATCTCCTAGACTATAATTTTGGCCCCATCAATGCCATTCTTGAAAAATTATTTGGTATAAGAATATACTGGCTTGGAGCAGATCCTTCGCCTATATTTGGACTACCTTATGCATTAATTAGCGTTATACTAGTTGAATCATGGATCTGGAC
>CAZHDB010000019.1:0-30349 GCA_964531225.1 uncultured Desulfurococcaceae archaeon | reverse complement strand
GTGTAACAAGCCACCAGATCGTTAGGCATAGGATAGCTAGTTATACACAGTTGAGTCAGAGAAGAGGGGATAAGTTATTAAGAGACGTCGTTAAGTCTGCATCGCTGTATCTAGGTATAGAATGCCCTGGTAAGCCTATTAGAAGGGAGGAATACCTCTACTATGCAGACATACTCAGTGAATTAATTGAGGCCAGGCCATCATGGGAGGATCTTTTAGAGATAATTTGCAGAGGCTTTATAGTTCCTCCCAAGCCATATAGAGAGAAGGATAGGGATTTCCTAGAGACACTAATAAGCTCGTTGATTAACTATTATAAGGCTCTTGCAAAAGGATATTATCCAGAAGATGCTAGGTACTTATTACCTCAAGCTGTTAAAACAAGGCTTTATATAACGATGAATGCACGTGAATTAATTGAAAACTTCCTACCATTGAGAATGTGTACACATGCACAGTGGGAAATTAGATACATAGCCTGGAGCCTCTGGAGGCGATTATCAAGGATACATCCAGAAATATTTATGTATACTGGGCCTAGATGCGTATTATATGAGAATCGTGTTAGGAATGAACCATGCTCATTAGAAGAATTCATTAAGGGAGAGAAAAACTTTACTATAGAAAGATGCCCTGAACTTGTAGTTCGCGAAAACATATCTAGGTGTTTAAGAAATGCGTTAAAGGATCCATGGGTTGATTGATGATGATACTTAGTGATTGGGATATACGTGTATATATTGAGAAAAAACTCTTATCAATTAAACCATTATTTGAGGATACTATTAGAGAGAATGGTGTAGACCTTAGATTCGGGTATGAATTCTGCAGGTTCCGTAAAAACTTTGGAGGAATAATAGATTCTAAGAAATATGATCCAAGGGATTTTCTTGAATGTAGAGAAGTAAGTGAGGATGAGGGATTTATCATACAGCCTCTGGAACATGTACTAGCTACGACACTCGAATGGGTAGAGTTGTCACATGACCTTATAGGCTTTGTTAATCTGCGGAGTACTTTCGCAAGATTATCTCTCTACATTCCTCCAACGGTTATCGATGCAGGGTTCAAGGGACAGGTGACTATCGAGATTATTGGTGGTAGCTTACCTGTAAGAGTATATCCTGGCCAGAGATTCCTACATGTAATATTTGCTCGTACTAGTAGTCCCGTATATAGGCCTTATAGTGGTAAGTATCAGGGACAGAAAGGAGTTACCCCTTCAAAACCAGATTAGATCGTATCCAATGGTTAGTTCTATAAACTACTTTTCATACTGATTAATCTAGGGAAGGACATGTTGGATACATCAGTATATTTTACACTATTATTGATGGGTTTTATACTAGTATTTATTGGAATATTTATTGTATTTCTTGGCCTAATGGGTCGTGGTAAGGGAAAGGTTGAGGGAGGAGGCGTAGTAATTATTGGGCCTGTGCCAATAGTATTTGGTACTTCACAAAAGATATCTATTATACTGCTTATCCTAGCTATTGTGCTAACAATTCTTGTCCTGGCAATGTACGTAATACCCTTAGCCACTAGGTGATAATATGGAAAGGGATCTTGCAACACTCGGGTTTATAATAGTCTTTATAGGTATACTGATTATTATCATAGCATCTATACTCATGGTATTTAGTCAGCCAATACAAGATAGTGGTAGTAGAGTTAATGTTGGAGGATGTATAATAATATTCTTTATACCAATATGCTTTGGCTACGGGGAACCATGGATCCTGATACTCACTATAACTTTAACGATAATACTGGTTATAATAGTATTTCTATTGCCCTACATAATCTACAAGAGATCTATTAAAGCTTATCCATAAACAATTTTACAAAATATTTTCTAGATCAATTGTTTTAAGCCCTCAATCGTGTCTGGGATAATTTTTTGTATTAGGGAATTGAGAAATTATACTGGATATAGAACAGATTTGGTCTGGTGTGATTCTTTGCCCGAGATCCTAATCTTAGATGGTTCTACGTTAGAAGAGCTATTAAAGCCAGAGATCTTGATTGATGAAATAGCTAATGCATTTAAACTCTATTCTGAGGGTAAAACAGTGACTCCTTCAAGAACTGTTATGTATGTTGAGGGTAATTGGTGGGGTATAATGCAGTCCTATGTACCGGGCTACGGTGTTGGTGTTAAGATAGTGAATGTAATCCCGGCTAATAGGCAGAGAGGATTACCCACGATTCAGGCATTAGTTACACTATTTGACCCTGTAACTGGTACTCCACTCGCTGTCTTGGAGGGAAGTGTTTTAACGGGTTTAAGAACTGCAGCTGCAACAGCAGCTTCTGCAAAGTATATGGCTCCTAAGGAACCGGGTGCAATTGCAGTAATAGGTACTGGTTACCAAGCTAGGTATCAGTTAAGATTCATAGCATCTATTTTCAAGCCTGAGGAAGTAAGAATATATGATGTAAGGAAAGAAGCTCTTGAGAGCTATGAGAAATTTGTTAAAAGCCTTGGATACGAAGTATATAAGGCTAAAGATCCCGTTGATGCCGTCCGTAATGCTAGAATAGTTGTTGAAGCCACTACTACTGAGAATCCAGTAGTGTTCGGAGACGCTCTTGAGCCACCTGTCCATGTAATTAGTATTGGTGCACATACACCTAACGCACGTGCATTAGATGATGCTGTTATTAAGAAGGCTGAAGTAATTGTTGTAGATTCTAGGAAAGCTGTTTTAGAGGAGACAGGTGATATTAGAATTCCTCTTGAAAAAGGATTGATCAAGATGGAGGATATTGCTGAATTAGGTGAAGTTGTAGCTGGTAAGAAGCCCGGTAGACTAGGTAATGGAATAACTGTGTTCAAAAGTGTTGGTCTAGCTATACAAGATGCTTGTACAGCTGGTTTAGTATATAGACTCGCTAAAGAGAAGAGTAGAGGTTTTAGCATAAAAATATAAAGTTTCAAAACATTATAAATTGTTTATAGATCTTTAAGAATATTAATAAATAAGTTTTTATTTTTCCCACTGCAATTATAATTGTGAGGTGTTCTAAATTATGGCGGCCGATGCTACCGTTGCAACGCAGTTCTTCGTAATACAGGTAGTAGTTCAGATAATTGTAATGATAATATGTATATGGCTATCCGATCTATTGAAGGATTAAGGAGGGTAGATGGCCATGCCTGTCCAGGTTACACCTGAAGCGTCAACTGTTATGTTTGTATCGCTAGGAATATATTTTGTAATAGTATTGATAATAGGTATAATCCTAGAGAGATTTGTAAAATCTGTAGCAGACTACTTCCTAGGCGGTAGAAGGCTAGGACCATATGTAATCGCATTTAGTGAGAGAGCTAGTGAGATGAGTGGTTGGGTAGGCCTAGGCCTACCAGGTGAAGGATTCACATCAGGTATTAATGCTACATGGAATACTATTGGATGCTTCATGGGTATTGGTGACTTAGGAGTATGGACCCTAATGGCTAAGAGATTAAGAAGGTATACTGAAGTCGTTGGAGCATTAACTATACCCTCATATCTAGAGGCAAGATTTAATGATACTAAGGGAGTCCTAAGATTCACTTCTGCTGTAATCATCATACTATTCCTAACAGCATATGTAGGTGCACAATTCACTGCTGCAGCTAAAGTATTCTCAGCCATTGCTGGCGGAGGATCTGTAACAACATGGATTGTTGTAGGAGCAATAATTATGATCTTATATACAGTGCTCGGAGGATTCTTCGCTGTATGTTGGACTGACTTCGTACAAGGATGGTGGGCATTAATAGGTCTCTTAATTATAACAAGTGTAGGACTTGCTAAGTATGGTGGTTTCGGCGGATTATTCCAGAAAATGGCTGAAACAGATCCTACTCTTGTAAACCTCAATTGCTTCTGGGGATATGAGTATATCCCTGCACTAGTGCTAGTGAATATACTAGCATATATCGCCATAGGCTTTGGATGGCCCGGCAATCCGCATATTATCGTGAGGTTTATGGGTATTAAGAAAGTAAAGGATATGAAGAAGGCTGCTGTAACCGCCTTACTATTACTACTGGTAGTCTATTACCTGGCACAATCTGTAGGTTGGCTAGCTAGAGTAGAGTTTGGTAGTGCTGACAACTTAGTGGTCCCCGGTGATCCAGAGTATTCATTACAGTCATTGGCAATTTCATGGTTGCCTCCAGCTGCAGCAGGTATTATATTGGCTGCACCACTAGCCCTCATGATGTCAACTGCTGACTCACAGCTACTAGTTAGTGCCTCAGCTATTATAGAGGACATTTACCATAGATTCATTAATCCAAAGGCTGAGGAGAGAAAGCTAGTCTTATGGAGTAGAATTACTACATTCTTACTAGGTATTATTGCCCTTATTTGGGCATTATTCTTCGGCGAATCAGTATATCTATTCGTATTATTTGCATGGGGAGGCTTAGGAGCAGCATTCGGTTCAATAATGCTATTGTCACTTAGATGGAAGAGAATAACTACTACTGGAGCATTTGCAGGAATGGTTACTGGTGCAGCCTCAATTATTATTTGGAAGAGTTATGCGAAGGGACTAATATTCACTGGTGAAGCCGTAAATGCGAACTGGTGGGTTATAGCTATAATGCTACCTATAACAGTCTTTATAATAACAGCTATCGGTGCATCAATAATTGAGGGAAGCGGTGCCAAGGGATTAAAGGCAGCAGTTGTAGCAGCTATTGTATCCGGCATTATATGGGTACTATGGTGCTATGCAAGGCTTGCATTAGACCCGGACTTTGCCGCCTGGTGGTATGAGCTACTAATAGGATTCCCACTAGCATTACTAGTCACTGTTGTTGCAAGTTATGTATCAACACCATTAGATAAGGAATTTGTAGAAAAGACATTTAAGTACATGACATCACCAGCTCCGAGCGAATTAGCAGAGGCTGAAGCTACTACAGCCGCCGAGAGTGCACCTGCTACAAAGATATTGGCCGCTAGCGAACTTGAGGTTGTCAAAGCCTTTATTAAAACAAGAATTCCCGGAATTCTTAAACCCACATAAACTGTTCATAGAGTCAAATAATATATCAATATTTTTTATAAACACCTATACCATATCCTATCTTAGCATCTAAAACTAGAGGGTTGGATTTTTGATTAAAACAATTACAGTTATAGTCCCCGTAGTCAAGATCAATGAGCCATTCATTCTTGAAAGGATTTATTATCCATATATGTTCTACCATATTGAAGTATTGATTAAGGGAATTCTTAAGGAAACTAGGAAGGTTAAGGGATATGTAGCAATAGATCTTGTACGTGGACTAACTTTTATGGCAGATTCTATGCCTAAAACGTATAAGGTTAGTGTTGATGAGAAATACATTGTTCCTCAACAGATTACCTTAGAGCAAAGCGAGCACCTTGCTAAAAAGAAAATGGTCTATGTAGCTATGAGGAAGTATAAGGCAATATTTCCTGCAACAATCAATGTATTGTCTAAAAAACTTGCATATAAACAATTTATAATTGCCAAGAGGGAAAATAAGGTAGTCATAATAGATACTGTTACAGGCGAATACGAGGAGCTAAAGTAGATCTGATGTGACGCATAATGCTAAAGAAAAAAGCTTTAGCAACGGGGATATTAATTTCCTTCATAACAGTATTTATTTCATGGTATCCACTTATTGCTTTACTCTTCCTTACAAACGATATATGGTATATTGTGCCGATGTTTATAATATCTTCATTAGTCTCTTCAATACTTACACTATTACTTCACAATTATGTCGTAAAGGTTCATATAATAAATATACTCTTTGCCTTGGTTACTATAATCCTATATATTATAACATTTTTCTTCAATCAGATCTATTTATGGATCATATTACTTGGATTACTTGTTTCCTTGTCGGGATACTTAGGAAGAGCATATAATACTATCATAAGTTCATCATATGGTTTCCCTAAAACATTAAAGTCGAAGATTTTAGATAAGATCATATCTAGATCTTGGATCTTTGGATCCATAGGTTGTGTAGTAATGACTTTATTAGCTATAAATACTGGCACGGTCTATACTATAGGAATATTAATAGCTCTCTCAACCATATCATTAGCTTCATCATTATTGTTTAGACCTTATGTTAGTGAAAGGAATATAGTCGATGTAAATACTGTAGAGCATAACGAACTATATAGAGTACTACTTGCCTATACAGCAATGGTAGTATTCGGCCTTAACATACTATATCCATACATACCTGCTTTCTTAGCTTTAGAACTTAATAAGACTCTTCTAGAAATAGGTATATTTTATGCATCAATCATTGTCTTATCAAGATTTCTTTCATCTTTAGCACAGTTAATTGTAGCCTTAAAAGGGCCAGTAACTTCCTTCTTTATAAGAAGCCTCATTTCAGCTTTAATGCTTTTAACAGCTTCAGCCTCAGAGCATCCTTTATTTACTATAGTTTGTGTGGGGGCGGTTCTCGTTATTTCACCTTTCCATAGTATAGCCTATAGCGTATTTGCTAAAGTCCTCGGTGTTAAGAAGATAATAAGGGCTGAGATACTATATACTGTTATAACTATATTGACTGTATATATAGGGTATAGGCTATGGAACATGGATCGTAGACTATTATTGATAATACCTTCATTTATACTATTCTTTACAATATCTTTTATAGGCCGCTTAAAGAAATATGAGAAAACGGTATTAGAAGAAGTCACTAAGTAAACGGTATGTCCAGTGATCAATGAGAAAATTTATTTTCCAAATGGGGAAATAGCTGGTACTGTTATTGACTTGATTTTCAAAGGTGATGGGAAGTTAGTTGCTCTTATTGTATCTAAAATGATTATTCCTATATTTAGAGTGGGATTGATCAATATAGTCTTGCCATACAATATGGTTCATAAGATTAAGGGCAAATATCATGTCTTACTTCCAAAAAGCCTATTGTTTGATAAAAGAATATTATCTACATATCTTGATCCTAAGATTGTAGCATTTGCTTTTAAATACAAATTGAAGAGAGTAATGATCGTTATAACTTATATTTTAGTTGTTATATTAACTCTGATCTTATCAATAATATTTAGGAAGATAGGGACAATAACTTATTTAATAGGAGTAGGCTTATTATTTTCAATGCCATTAGTTTTCGAAGCATTTCTAATAATAAAGGTTCAAGGCTATTATAATTTATCGCTTTTAAGAAATTCTAATGTATATGATGCTAATGGATATTTAATAGGTATCGTGGCTGATGCAGAAATAGACTATACTAATGGAATAGTCAAGAAGATCAGAATTATTAGGCCTCAAAAATTTTCAACAGAGTTTATTGAAATGATCTATAGTGGTAAAGACGAAATAAGCATTGAACCAGATCTAGTGGAAAAGGCTGAAGCTAGAAGAGTATATCTAAAGATAAGTTATAAGGAGCTTATTTAAGATGGATATAGCTTACGTAGTCTATCTACGCTTTAACTATATTTTCTACATCATAATCTAATTCTTCTACATTATGATAGTGTGACAATTTATACATTATACCTCCTTACACTTCTCCATGTTATATAGTTAATAATACCTCTTTCTTCATATGATACCTGTGGTGTAGGATATTGGTTGTGAGAGTAAGGTTTGCTGATGGAACTACAAAGGAGCTGAATGTTAATGGGATTAGTATTAGAGAGTTATTTAAAACACTTAATTTATTACTAGAAGAATACATTGTTGTTGTGAAAGGCCGTGTTGTTACTGACGACTATATTGTAAAGGATGGAGATGAAGTGATCTTATATCCGGTGGTATCAGGTGGTTAATTGTAGTCTTTGCAATAGACCCGCAGTTTATGTCATGAGAGCTGGTGGTAAAGCTTATTGCGAACATCATTTTCTGAGATACTTTGATAAAAAAGTAAGAAAGACTATTAGGAAGTATCGGATGTTTAGAGAAAAGGAACACATAGTTGTTGCTGTATCCGGTGGAAAGGATTCATTAGCGCTTCTTCATTATCTAAATAAACTGTCAAATAGGGTTCCCGGCTGGAGAATCTCTGCATTATTAATTGATGAGGGGATCAAGGGTTATAGGGATAGAACGATCAAGGATTTTCTTAAAGTTGTTAATGAACTCAATGTTGATTATAGGATTGTAAGCTTTAAGAAGGAAATAGGCTATACTCTTGACGAAATCGTTAAGATCGGTATAAATAAGGGCTTACCATATCTACCATGTAGTTATTGCGGGGTTTTCCGTAGATACTTATTGAATAAAGCAGCACGTGAAATGAGTGGCTCTGTACTTGCTACAGCCCATAATTTAGATGATATTATTCAGACTTATTTACTTAATATAATCCAGAATAACTGGGATAAGGTCCCTAAATTAGCTCCTGTCTCCAAAGGTCCTTTTCATCCAAAGTTTGTACGTAGAGTCAAGCCTTTCTATGAAGTATTAGAGAAAGAAACAACTTTGTATGCTATTCTAAATAGCCTTTATCCTGAATTTATTGAGTGTCCTTATGCAGTTCATAGTGTTAGATGGAGTATTCGGAGATACATTAATGAGCTTGAGGAAAAACATCCTGGCACGAAGTATTCACTAATTAGATCGTTGTTGAATATTATTGGAATACTTGAGAAACTGGGCTACGGTAAGGAAGGTGCTATTGGAACATGTAGTATTTGTGGCGAGCCATCCTCAAATAAGGTATGTAGGGCATGTATGTTTAGGAAGGAACTAGGCATACTTACATAACTATTTATCACCGCCTTCATTAGCATTTATATAATTATGTATATAAATGTCGTCAACTACTTTAATTATAGCACTTAATAATATTAACTATAACTCCCTTATAGATTACAGGGTAGAATAGCTTTGAAGACGTTTTGCGAAATAGCGTCAAAAGACATAATTCCTTCAATAAGAGCATTAATAGCATTAGTCCTTATAGAGAAGTATACGATGACACAGATTGACGTAGCTAAGAAATTGGGTGTATCACAACCTGCTATAAGCTATTACTTCCATTCAAAAAGAGGGAGGAAAGCAGTAGAATTTTTTAGAAGCAATAGAAGGGCCATGATACTTATAGAGGATGCTGCAGCGAAAATATATGATAATGTAGAAAGTCCTGAAAATGTTCTATGCGATATATGTACTAAAATAAGAAGAGATCCTGCTTTAATAAAAGCCATATCCAACTATCTAGGTATAGATATTCCTGTATCAGTACTATAATGATGTTGAGCCTATGATCTTACGTAAACTCTCTGCCCTTATAGACTTCATATATGCATTTAGAAGTCTTTTCTTAGCCATCAATAGTCTTGGATGATATAGATAGTCAAACACTGTTCCTCTCGCTTTATCAATACCCATATGCTTTATGAGGTCATGGAAGAAGCCATGAGCTATTCCTTCTCCAACAGTAGCGTATCCCTGTGCTGCTTCTTTAGATATTCTTGCCCCCGGTAATCCCTGTATTTTTGTTACTGGCGCTATGTCTTCCAGTAATTTCTCTATAGCTTCTCTTATTTCAGGTACTCTCGACAGTCTTCCAGACAATATAATTTCTCTAGGTTTTTCCAATGATTTATTAATGGCATAGACAATCCTCACAATAGATTCATACATATTCTTAAAGGCATCTCTACAAGTTTCTTCTCTCAATGCCTTTTCAAGAGCCTTCTCCACACTATACTCATTACATATAGTTGATACACCGCCATAGAATACATCGCTTCTACTCCATGATCTACCTGCTACAACAACTTCGGCATCAATAGATCCTATGGTTAAGAATCCTGTCGGTACGAGAGTACCTCCATATCCGTCAACAATTCTTCCATGATCAATTGCTAAGACTGCATTATACCCGTACCCCATTTCAATAAGTATAAAGCTCGTCTCTTCATAGCTTATTCCAAGTCTCCTACTCTGATCAAATACTCCCAATACAGCTATAGCCATCTTATCAGCGGTACCCATGTCAATACGGTTAATCTTCCTATAACGGGGAACAGTAGGTAATAATATAACAGATGGAATATAACATACTCTAGCCCTCTTTTCCCACAATACAGCTACGGTATCGGCAATAGCCTTGTATACTGCTATACCTGGTTCTCCTCTTTCCATACCTTCTTCAATATCTTCTCTCCTGGTTAACAATAATATTTCGAGTGCAAAAGTATATGGATCAATAATATCTTCATTACATACTATGGGAGTACCATATCCTGATGGGCCAGCAATAAGATCTACTCTACCTGCTTCTTCAATAGCTTCAATGAGAACCTTTGGATCCCTAGCTATATCGGCTGTTTCAATACTCTTTTCCCATACAACTCTATCATTGTCTATAACAACTAGATCAAATGATTTAGTTCCTGGATCTATTCCTAAAGCTCTGGCCAATGCCTTCACCTATAAGCTCAACTACTTTATCTCTTAGTTCATTTATTGTTTTCACTACATAGACACCTTTTTGCATAGATAACTGTTCAATATTTTCTAAATCAAGATCTCTTGGCTTCAGCCGAATTCTTTCCCAACATTTAATAGCTCCATATCTACATGCTTCAATACATTTTTCGCAACCAATACATCTACTAAGATCTATTCTTGGAATAGTATTATCAATTAATACAATGGCATTAACTGGACAGATCTCCATTGCAGAGCATATTCCTAGCTCTTGAAAGCATTTACATAAGCTCCTATCTATATAACATGGTGTTTCTGAATACATGTATCCATTAGGCCCTGGAAAATCTGTAGGAAAAATTATGACTGGTACATTGGATTTAATTGCTTCAGCAAAAGCCAGAGTAGGTGGAGTATCGGCTATTCCATGAACGATTTTTGCAACTGTATTGCTTGATGCAGGGGCTATGATTACAAGTTTATATCTGCCAAGGTTTAATCTACCTATAAAATACATTCCTTGATCTCCTATGAGTAATTCTTCATAATAGCCTCCGCTACTTATTTTCCTTAGAATATCAACTACACCATATATTCTTGCAACCTCATAACCCCATTTACTGAGAACTGTAGTTATCTTTAAATCATATACTTTCTTTAATTCATAGATTAGATGAACCGTATCACGTATATACGCTCCTGACCCTGTAATGGCCCATAGTATATTCAATTAAGCCACCGTCCTCATTTAAACAAGTATGTACAAGAAGATAATTAGGTATAGTAATCTTAAATAAATTTAAGAAAAGTCATAACTAGAGGATTGTGGTGAAAATTGAATATACTTCTTGTAACAGGAAAATTAGCTGGTCCACTTGTTAAGGAAATTTTGAGTAGGACGAAGACTCCTCACCATATAGACGTTATTGTATTACCTGTTTCTGTAATAGTACTACTATCTACGGAAAACATAGCAGAGCACCTATCTAGAATGGGTATTAAGAAAGGCATGTATGACTTGATTATAATACCTGGTGGATGTAGGGGGTCGGCTAAGATCATTGAAGAATATACAGGTATACCCGCGGTAAAAGGGCCTATACATGCTAATGACTTACCGTTAGTACTTGAATTAGATGACCCATCTAAGTACTTATCTCCGGATAAACCTGCTGATGAAGTAATTCGTGGGAGAATAATTGCTAGGAATATTAAGCTATTGAAAGAGCTTGAGGAGAGCCTTAGTCCGGAAAACGGTATTGCTGTGGGTAATATTATTGTTCCTCAAAGACCTCCTCCAATAAGAGTTATATCCGAGATTGTAGATGCCCATTTACTAACTATTGACGAGATCATTGAAAGAGTATACAGATACGTCGATGATGGAGCTGATATAGTAAGTATTGGTTTCGAACCTGAAAATCCACACCCCGACAAGGTCTATGAAGTCTTACGATCCATTAAGAGAGAGCTAGACATACCTATAGCAATAGATTCAATGATACCTAGTGAAATCATTAAAGCTGTTGAAGCAGGAGTTGATCTCGTATTAAGTATTGATTTATCAAATATAGATAAAGTCGCAAGCTTTGTAACGGATACACCATGTGTATTCATACCATATGATCACAGTAGGAGGTATTTGCCTAAAGATCCTATTGAGAGAACATCATTGCTCGAAAGAATAATTAGTAGAGGGAGATCGCTTGGCATAAGATACATCATTGCGGATTTAATACTTGAGCCTCCAATAATAGGAGATTCATTTAAGACGTTATACATGTACTCATTGTTTAAGGAGTCACATCCAAAGATCCCTTTGCTTATGGGGTCTGGTAATATTGTTGAACTAATGGATGTCGATAGTGTTGGTATTAATGCATTACTCGTTATGTTTGCCATGGAAATAGGTGTAAGTCTTGTACTTACTGTTGAAAAAAGTGTTAAAGCACAAGGTTCTACAAGGGAAGTAGCTATTGCTTCACAGATGGCATCACTAGCTTATCTACGTAAAACTCCTCCAAAGGATCTAGGAATAGACTTACTCATTCTTAAGGATAAAAGGAGAATTACTATGCCAATTGAGAAAGAAGGTGCTAAGACTGTCATAGTTAAAGGCTATAGATCAGAGTATGAACTGGATCCCATGGGTATATTTAAGGTAAGAGTCGATTATAAAGACCGATACATTGATGCTCTCTATATTGGCAGGAAGGGAAAGATCTTGATACGTGGAAGAAGTGCAGAGGAAATATCAAAGTATATAGTCGATAATGGCTTAGTATCGATGCTCTCTCATGCTATGTATCTTGGCCGTGAACTAGCTAAGGCTGAAGAAGCCTTAAGGATAAATAAGAACTATTATCAGGAAAGACCATTGTTTATAATAAGAAAGCCATTAAAGGTTAAGAGGATAGCTTATAAGGAAGATTAGGAAGCTAATAGGTTTCATGGACTGGTGATAGGATGTGGAGGCTATTGAGATAACGACCTCTGCTAGACTTCACTTGGGATTTTATAATTTTCTTAGTAACGGAGTCGCCTATGGAAGTATAGGAGTTGCTATAGATAGACCAGTTATTAGAGTGGTTATTAGAAAAAGAGGGGAGATATTCGTCAACAACTATACGGATGAATATGTAGATGACGTTGTTAATCATGTGATCAAAGTACTTAATATATCAGGTGCAGAGGTAAACATATATTCATGTATACCTAGACATGTAGGCTTGGGATCAACAACTCAGTTAGCATTATCAATAGCCTATGGCTTATCAAAACTATATGGCTATAATTACAGTATACAAGAACTAGCGTTACTACTTAAAAGAGGCTATGTATCTGGAATAGGTATTACTGCGTTTGAGAAAGGTGGTTTTATAGTAGATAGTGGTAGGAGACTTTCCAGAAAAGGATTACTGGAACAGCCGCGAGGAATAACAGATCTACCTAGACCAATATATTGGTCTAGACTCCCTAGTGACTGGAGATTCATAGTCATAGTTCCACGTGGAATTAAGGGATTAGATGAAAAAGATGAAGAACATTTAATGAAAAAGCCTAAAGGACTTCCAAGAGAATTACAGTATGAACTATATAATGCTTTAATAATGAATATCTTACCCGGCGTATCATTAAATGATATAGACGTTTTCTCAAGAGGTTTGAACAAGATCCAATTTACAACTGGAAAATACTTCTCAAAATATCAGGGTGGCGTATTTTGTTGTAGGGAAACCGCAGAGATCATTAGGTTATTCATGGAGAATAATGTGGTGGGCGTGGGTCAAAGTAGCTGGGGTCCTGTAGCCTATGGTGTTGTCAAAGGTTCTAGAAGAGCTAAACGCGTTCTTAATAAGGTACTCATAGAGCTTAAGAAACTAGGTATAGTTCCTAGATATTCATTTATTGCAAAACCACGTAATACTGGCTTATCTATAAGGCCTTTATAGTTATTATTTAAAGAATTTTCTCAGGTCATTTAATGTATATCTTGCTTCGCTATACACATTAAATGGATGTATACTATCCATACTATATACTTTAGCTATAATCATTGAATCGGCATCTAGCATACTGCTGTGTTTATAGATTATTGCTAATGATTTCCTTATAACGTCTTCAGCAAATAATGGTTTTGATAGAGCGCTCTTGACGAGTTTATATTCATCTATTCTCTTTAGTACAGTTTTAATCGGGGATGAGAAACACTCATAAAGACTATTTACTAGCTTAAAAGGATCGATATTCATTTCCTTAGATCTTATTTTAATTTCTAGTATTGTACGTTGCATGTGAGTAGGTGTATTTTGTAATGGTGTATTCTCAAAGTAACTATATACTCTTTGAGCACATGGGCATGCAGTTAGGCCTACTAGTTTTATATTAAGTTCATCCCATTTTATTGAATTAAGCCTCTCTCTATGAATAGTATATTTTAATTCGAAAGGTTCCATACGATCAATATAATCCTTTGTTTTAAGAACTATTTCAACTTTATTTATTTCGTCATAAGCATCCAAGATCTTTTTAGCCAGTAACTCTAAGAAATTCATAATCGAATTAGGTTTACAATTATCTAGGCACTCCTTTAAGCAACTTGTCAGTCTTGATAAATGAACGCCCCTCATATCTGATGATAGATCAACATAGATATCGAGCGTGACATCATATTCCCTACATTTATCATTACAAATGGCGATCTTGGTTTCAATACCTTGTATACCCACCTTATCAAGTGGGATCCTATAATTCGGAAACTCTTTATGAACATCAGGAATCTCGCTCATTCTTAAAACCCCATTTAACAACAACATAGTTTCTAAGCCCTTCATAGAGTTTAACAATAACTGGGGTTCCTATTTTATCATAAATTCTCCTAGCTATATCGAGAGCTATATATTCGGTTGTTGCCTCAGGATATTCTATAGCTTTAAATTCTATATTAAACGGTCCTTCAATTCGTATTTTATCAAGATCCTTTTTAGGAACTATTATTTTATGATCATAATCTGATAAAATGTCCTTGACGATCCTTTTAAGTAGTAGAAAATCTATAACCATACCACTCTTAGGCTCTATTTCGCCATAAACCTCTACTTCGACCCGGAATGTATGTCCATGCAGGTTTTTACACTTACTCTCTATACCGCCAGTATAGTGTGCAGCGTCAAAATCGAGATCCTTAATACCTATAATTGCCTTCATATATCATCCCTAACTTATGGCCCATTATCATAAAATACTTTATGGGAATATTATAGATTTATCATAAATGCTTATATAAGCTCTGCCAGAAATGATTTATTAATTTTTTCTACACATTCAATGTTTATATTAGCTAAGCTATAGATCCTTGACATAGAATTACATGCTATTAATGAAATTAATTTTTTACCGAATTCCAGTTTCAGCTTTTTCCTGTGATCTATAGGCATATCTTTCTTCATCCACGGCTTAGAATACCTGCCTATTTTATCTCCAAAATCCATGCCGGCCAAAACTATAGAGAAAGCATTGAATCTAGTAGCTAAATAAACAGCTCGATCACCATCGGTAAATCCTCCAAAATTATATAGTCCGTAAGTCGGGTAGACTTGTGTAGTACCAATTATCATCTTAGTTACTCTAAGAAGTTTAGGCATAGCTTCATATATAAGATCAATATTGTCTCCATGACCGTGAAGAACAAGTATAGAACCCTCTTCACCTGCTTCAACAAGTACATCTAATCCACCATCAAAATCGCTAACAACTATATCTGGAGTTATTCCATAGTCTAGGAGTGCACGAGTAGCTCCATCAGCCGATATTATAATTGGCTTTATATTAGTATTTCCAATTAAATTCTTAAACAAAATAATGTGATTAACTAGGCTCGGCCCTGCTCCAAAAACAAAGACATTACTACCACTGATAGTCTTTTTAACAAGGTCTATTGGTTGGTAAATGTTGCTTAAGAATTTTGATAAAAGCCTAGTTGCTTCATAATCCATAAATCTATTGAACCCTAGTTTTCTCGATATTTCTTCATAAAATACCATCCAATCCTTGTCTATAAACACTATGCTTCATCTCTCTAATAGTTATGTATACCTATTTTCTAGATATATGAAATGGTTATTATAGAGTTAATTGATCTCTACACATGGAATTACTATAGTACATATATTACATATGATGGTGAAGTACTTGGATACAATAGTCAAGGTTATTAAAAAGCTGGGTTTTAATAAATGGGTTTATGGCGAGACAATAGCTATCTCTTATAAGGATTATAGTATTGGTTCTATAATGCCTCTTGGAGTACTATTTAATGGACAATTACTTTATGCTAGGATCTATAAAGGTTCATCAATGTATACTTCCGTAATGGACCTTGGTTATAGTAATATTTCAATCAATATATGTAATGATCCAATACTATTTTATTATGCCATATTTAATAAGGATGTTTTAATGGATAAAGTAGTATATTCTAATGGATTTCCCCATATAAGAACATGTGATGCATATATTGCTACTAAGGTGTCGAGAATAGACAGGTATAGAGACTATATCATGGTTTATATGGTTCCTGTAAATGCTGTGATCAAGCGTAAACAGCCAAGAGTATATAATAGAGCTGCATTTGCAATAATTGAAGCCTTGGTCTACTATACCAAATTACAGTATGTAAGTAAGGATTTAGCAAGTAAATATATTGAAATGATTAAGTTCTTTACCAACATAGTATATCGAAGCAGTAGTAGGC
This sequence comes from uncultured Desulfurococcaceae archaeon, assembly GCA_964531225.1. Taxonomy (GTDB): domain Archaea; phylum Thermoproteota; class Thermoprotei_A; order Sulfolobales; family Desulfurococcaceae; genus CAZHDB01. The sequence continues at coordinate 13,677 of CAZHDB010000019.1, read as the reverse complement.
GTATACATAGAAAAATTATCAAGGACGTACTTGATCGTTCAATTGAGAAATACAAGCAAAACTATGGTTAGTCCCTTCTAAAATATCCTAGTACAAGAGATATTATTAGTAGAAATGATAATAATGTCGAGCCATCATCTCCCACTCCCACAATAGCCCATAAGGGTAGTAACCCCATTAGGCCAGACATCATGGTACCTAGCTTAACTATTAAAGCTAAGGCTATAGCTAATATAAGTGCTTTATAGTATCTCTTTGAAAATCCGATGACAAAAGGAAGACTATAGAAACCTCTAGTCAATACGATATTTGATATGTTTGCTACAACGCTTAGACTACCAACAGCTATACCTACATCAGCTGATGCTAATGCTTCTATATCATTAACTCCATCGCCAACCATGGCTACCAAGCCGTATTTCTTTCTTAAATTATGGACTAACTTCTTTTTATCATCTGGTTTAAGTGAGCTATGATATTCTTTTATACCTAAATATTCGGCTATTGCCTTAACCCTTTCAATCGAGTCTCCACTAGCAATAATGATCCTATAGCCTTTACTAATTAATTCTCTTACAATCCTTCTAATACCTTCATCAACTTCTTCAGTAAGACATATAATTCCAGCAGGTTTATCGTTTATTGAAATGTAGACACATCTTTCATTGGCCTTACACAATAGATCATTATCATTATAGCCTACAAAGTCTTTAGAGCCAATAACAATATTGTAATCATTAACAGTAGCCTTTACACCTTTTCCAGGATATTCTTCTGCGTACGATATAGTGTACGTTCCATATGTCGAAATAGCTCTGGAAAGTGGGTGATTACTTGCTCTAGCCACGGAACCTGCTAACTCAAGGATCTCCTTCTCATTAAAGTTTCCCAAAGGAATAACTTTAGAAACTCTTAATTTACCTAGAGTCAACGTACCAGTTTTATCAACCACTATCGTCTTAACATTTTTAGTCTTTCAAGAACAATACCGTCACGAACTACGACAGAAGTTCTAGCAAGTAGTGCTATGGATAATGCTGTTGCTGTAGCAGATGATAATATGAATGCACTAGGACATCCAGCTAGCAATATAGCCAATGCCCTATAGGGTTCTACAAAAACTAATGCTAATCCGAATAATGCAAGTACAATGAAGGTATATGGATTAGAAAATCTCTCGATAAAATGCTGTATTGAAGACTTCTTCTCTAAAGCTTTCTCAGCTTCTCTAACAAGTAATTGAAGCATGGATTCAGAAGGCTTCTTTATAGTCCTGACCTTTACAACTCTACCTATATTGATATAACCACTTTCGACATAGTCTCCTCTTTTAAGACTAAATGGATAGGGTTCGCCAGTTATATAAGATGTATCAAATATTCCATCATCTAGGAGAACTCCGTCTACTGGTACAACTTCTCCATGTACTATTAATATAGTATCTCCTACCTCTATTTTATCAAGATCTACTTCTACTACTTTATCATCAACTAGTTTCCTGACTCTGCTAGGTAATAATTCTATTAATCCAGTCAATTTCTTCATTGCATATCTTTCAGCATAATGCTCAATCATTTCAGATAATGAATATAATGTAAATATGAGGAATCCTTCCATAATGGCATCTATGTACCATGTAGCGATACCAGCTATACCCATTAGCAGATCTACTGTAACCCGTGTTTTAACAATTAATTTATAGAGAAATCTTAGCAGAATTATTGATGAAATCACCAGTAATAAATATCCAATGTAATAAGTTATACCATGTATCCCTATGAAATATAATGTTAGACCTGAAATACTCGTTATACCTAATCCTATCCAGAATAAGGGAATTCCGCGATCCTCTTCCATAGCTGTTCTCCGTTCTACTTCGCCATAATAATTCAGCTTCCGCAACATATAGTTAACCACTACTATGGCTTAACCGGTTTTAATGCTTATATGTATAACAGCGTTAATAAATAAAAAGCTAGGATCTATTAGATAGCCTATAATAGCTTTCGCAAATACCAATATATTGTATACGGAGGGATTACTTAATATGGTTAAAATTAAGATTAAAACGCTATCGATATTAAAGGATGTCATTGGAAAAAGTCACATAGATTTAGAAGTACCGTTTGGAACTACTTTAGGGGAATTAATCAATAAACTAGCTAATGACCATAAGGGCTTAGCAGATATTATTGGTGAAATAGAGTTAATTGTGCTGGTCAATGGTGAGAAGAAGAGTCTGGATTATAAACTAATGGATGGTGATGAAGTAGCCTTAATGCCTCCTGCATCTGGTGGTTTATAATGGTTATTGAAGCAGATATTATTGATGGCAAGATTGACGTTAATAAAGTTATTAAGGAATTAATGGAGGAAAGCAGTTCATTAGGTGGAGGTGCTCTAGTCTCATTCATTGGTTTTGTAAAGGGTAGGGTTGATGAGCACATTGTCAAAGAACTTGTTTATGAGGCTTATATGCCCTATGCTCTTACTAAGTTAAAGGAGATAGTACATGAAGAATCTAGAAGACCCGGCATTATTTCAGTAAAAGTATATCATAGAGTCGGAAGAATAGAGCCAGGTGAACCCACTATCTATATATTTGTAACAGCTATTTCTAGAAAGAATGCTTTTGATACTGCAAGCCGTATCTTGGAGAGAGTAAAACATGAAGTACCAATCTTTAAGCTTGAGAGAAGAGAGGACGGAGAATACTGGGTGATCGGAGATGGTAAAAGAGTAAAGAGAGTAACGAATAAAGGTAAAGTATTGTAGAGGTTATAGTTGATGATGAAACCTGCATCGAATAACCCATGTGGGGATGCCGCTCACTTCCCTGCGGCTGATTTTATAGGTTGTTATTGTTTTATTCATACGGATATGAGTTGTAGATACTACTTCGCGGATTATTGAGCAGAGTATTTAATCGTGTATGAAATTTTATATTATTATTCGTTTTTATTAATAATTATAGGTAATGTCTTGCTGGACAAACAATTGATCAGAGAGAAGGGATCCTTGTAAAACATTCTTTAGCACTATCCCTGCGGTTTTAATTGTATACCTAATTTAGATTATTAATGCTGTTCTTTCAAAAAGATTTTTAACTCAGCTCCTGTAATTAGATCCATTTTTAATTTATCGTTTAATGAATAATAGGCTTCGGATATGTTGTGAGTAGCTAGATAGGTTCTCATAAGTGCTTCTAAAACGGCATCTCCATGAGACCACGTTACATTTCCCTTAAAACTAATATATGCTTCCGCCCCCTTCTCTACAAAGATCTTTGCAAGTCTATTATCATTGAATCCATAGCATCCTGTAAAGATAACTATGCTTCCATGCAACTCTTTAATATTTTTGATAAAGAATAATGGGCTAACTACAATATATTTAGGCAGTCTATTAATTAATTCTTTTGTTAATGTTGCTCCTGGGGGAGGAATAACTCCTAAAACGATCATATTATTATTCATCATATAATCTATATAATCCTTTCCATATATCTCAATGGCCTCATCTATGTAAATCCCTGTGTATACGTATGAACCTAAAGGCTTATTTACTGAAGGATCGGAATTATATGCTCCATGGGCTCTCAGTATAATTATACTGTATTTGTCAAGATTAAGTAAGGGATCTAATGTAGCATTCATACCTATGTAGACATCTACTTCGTATCCGTATTCATTAAACATATTCTTCAGAACCTTGATCGCAGTAACATTTGGATATTCTCTTGCAAGAGAATCATATATTAATACCCTATGTATCTGCGGAGAAGTTGTAGTGGGTATATTTGTTGAAGAATTAGTTGGAGGATTAGGAATGGGCCATTGTATGTATAGTAGAGTAATAATTATAAATAATAGGATAATTAGTGATATAGCTATATAGAATCTTTTTCTATTTATATTAATCAATCAATCACATCTCCCAGTACTATAGTTACTTATAAGCTATTATTTAGAAAATATTAATAACTCTATATGCTTATTCCTATTCAATGGGGACTAAATAATGAAGGTTACTGTTCGTTTTTTACTGTGGCTTAAGGAAAAGAGTGGTACAAATGAGTTAACTCTAGAGATTAAAGATGGAGCTACTATTGCAGATGTTTTTGAAGAAATAAAGAGAAGAATAAATGGATTAAGCAAATATCTTGATAATGCATTTACTAATAATTCCAGTATTAGTGTAATTGTAAATGGCCAGTCAGTAAATAACGGATCCTATGTATTAAAGGACGGAGATGTTATTGAATTAGCACCGCTTGTTTCAGGTGGTTAATTTAAATACAGGTATTTTAGTCGTAACTTGTGCTCCGGGTAATGAAGAGATTTGTGAAGAAGAAGTAGGTAATGTCTTATATATTTATGATCAATCTTTGAAGATAATTAGGACTGGGCATAAGGGCGTTCTTATAGTCTATACCCAGCTTGATTCTATGGATGCATTTAAAAAATTAAGATCCCGTGAATATGGGTTTGTAAAGAGGATTGTACCTATACTCAAAGTATCTAAAGCATCTATAGTTGATATATTGAAAAATGTTGGAGACATAATTCCACCCAATATTAGTAGCGTATGTTTGAAGATCAGGATTAGGGGAATTAGGGGTTTAAGTAGTGATTTATGGAATGAATTAAAGAAGTACCTCTTGGCGAAGGGTATTAAAATAGATAATAGATCTAATTATTGTATTTATATTGAGGGGGTAAACGATCTTATAGGTATTTCGTATCTTAGAAGCGGCGAAGATCGTATTACTTGAGTGATAGGCAGAATTCTTTTTAATCTAATAACCGCTTTATAAATACCCATAGTAAGTAGTGGGCTGAAACTAATGGTTGCGTGGGAGATTATTAGGGATGAATTAAGTAAGCCATCGATCTTTAAAGGTAAGGAAAGTCTTGCACCAGAATTCCTACCGGACAAATTGCCTCATAGAGAAGCTCAACTCCGTGAATTAGTATCTAACTTCAGACATTTAATTTCTAGTCCAGGCAGTTTCTCTCAAAGAGTATTAATTGTCGGTAGTACAGGTACTGGTAAAACAGCGACTGCAAGGATCTTTGGTAGAGACTTTACTAGATTAGCTCGACAACAAGGTATAAACATACGCTATATTCATATAAATTGTCATAGGAATAGACAGTTATACAATGTTGTACTTGATATAGCTCGTCAACTTAATGTCCCACTGCCTAGTAGGGGATTATCTGTTTGGGAAATGTATACAGCTATATTGAGTCATCTAGATGAAACTGATGTATATGCTATTATCACCTTAGATGAGTTTGACTACTTTGCACGTATAGCTGGTAAAGATGCAGTATATTTTCTTGTTAGAACATACGATGATTATTCTGACATGATTAAGAGATTAAACTTTATCTTTATCACAAAGAGTACTGCAAGTCTCACTCTACTTGATAGTGCTACTGAAAGCTATCTACTAAAACATATTATCAAATTCAATCCGTATACGAGCGATGAGCTATACGATATATTATTGTATAGAGCTAAACAAGCATTCTACGAAGATGTGGTAGATGAGGATGTATTACGCTATATAGCCGATATTGTAGGAATAGATAAAGGCGGAGACGGTAATGCCCGTCTTGCATTAGAAATCCTTATGCTGGCTGGTGAAGCAGCTGAAAAAGAAGATTCAATGAAGGTTAATATAGAACATGTTAGAAAAGCTGTATCAGTTGTAAGTTCTGATATAGTGAATATATCCGAGGCAATATATTACCTGCCTCCCCACGAACTCATATTATTGTGGGCTACAATAAGGGTTTTGAGAAGAAGCGGCCAACCATATGTAAAGATCGGAGAAGTTGAAAAAGAATACATTATGTTATGTGAAACATTAGGTGAACAGCCAAGAAAACATACCCAAGTTTATGAATATGTTATGAATCTTAAGAGAGCATCAATAGTTGATGCACGAACTAGTGGAAAGGGGCAGCGCGGTAGAACAACACTATTAAGTATAAGATTCGGTCCATTGGATGTTCTTGAAAAATTTGTTGAAGAATTAGTTGTTAAGAAACTTGAAGGTGGAAAGGTTGGATCTAGATGAGGATCATAAGGCAATATTGGATGTACTAAGTAAATATGGAGAACTAAATATTACAAGGATCGTACGTTATACAGGCCTTCATTTTAGAACTGTTACTAGAAAGCTAAAGGATCTTGTTGTAAACGGTTATGTTGAAGAAAGAAGATATGGCAGACTAAGGCTTTATAGGATTAAAGGTAAGCCATGGGGCTATGAGATGTTTAGTCCATAAAAAACAAGATAGGGGCTATTTCCGCTTAAGCTTTCTATAATACATAAGTGCTTCATTGGCTTTAGGTCCTGCTAATTGTTTAACCATGTCTTCGGTAAGATCGTATCCTAATGCTATACGTACACCATATTCTGGATTAGCTTGGAATATGGCATGTAGATATGGGAGTACATCAGATAATATTCTCCTTCTAGACGTAAGTAGTCTTGGAGCAAGTGCGCGTGCTATACCGTCTCTAATTTCTCGACTCTTCTTGGTTTTTGCTAATAGTGTAATTTTCTCCGGGAACTTGAATTTAGCCCATTTATAACGATATGTTTTCCTGGCAAAGGCTACGCCAGGACCTAGCATGTCAAATACATAGCTAAGTAAATCCCAGCTCCCACTTCTAATTATTCTTCCAAGATACACACTTGCTCTACTTAATGCTTCATATGCTCTCCATAATTCCTCTGGTTCACTATAGTAATTTGGTATGTTCTCATTAATCCATTGTATAAGCATGTCATAGTCTAAATTAGTCTGTGACACAGCTGCTTTAGCTTGCCATATATAGCGTGCATTAAACAGCATCCTTAAGGCTTCAAACGGAGTATATTCCCTATATCTGTATGTTAATAGATTCTGGGCGAGGGCTACAGTAACCTTACCATAACCTTGTCCAATAGCCTGTAGATCATTAATAGCGCTTCTAAGATCTCCTTCACTCCTCTTAGCGATAAGTTTTAGTGCATCATCCTCGCACTCAAGTTTCTCCATGGCACATATCTTCTTTAAAACAATGAGTACATGGGTCTCTTTAAGTCTATTGAAACTTATTAATTTAGCAGCGTCACGGAGGGGCCTGAGCTTAGGATCCCATGGATCATTAGCCGTCATTACAATGGGATATCTTGAAACCTCGATCAAATGAAGTATAGCATCTAATGCACCTCGATCAGCCGTTCCAGATAGACCATCAACTTCGTCGAGTAGTATTATTTTTCCACGGCTAAACAAGCTCCTCTGTTGAGCAGCTGTTAAAGCTATGCGTTCAATATCTTGTCTTCTTCTAAAATCACTAGCATTCATTTCAACAAGTTCTAGTTTAAATTCATTAGCAGTTGCTTCTACAAGACTAGTTTTACCGCAACCAGCTGGTCCATAGAGAAGAGCTGCTTTTTTATCTGGTTTACCTGCTAACCATGATTTAAGCCAGGATATAAATTCTGTCTTAGCCTTATCTTGATTAACTACATCTGCCAGTTTCTTAGGCCTATATTTTATGATCCATGGGATTCTTCTAGCCAAATATTACACCTTAAACTTCTTACCGATAAACGATAATCTTGCAAGAAAGGCATTTAACTGGATCTCATCATCACTACCCTCTACAAGTCTATACTGGATCTCACCGGCATAGTCTGCTACAAGAATCTTATATTCTTCTGGTAACTTTATTTCTCCGCTAAAGATTTCACGATGGATCTGTTTAATGATATCTAGGCCCGATAATCCATAGTTTACCATTAATGTTCTAAGCTTATCACGTGCCTCAGAGAAATTACCTGCAAGTGCGAGTTTAAGCATCTCACGGACCTCACGTGGATGTGCTAGTCCTACAACTTTGTATACAGCTTCAACAGTAACCTTACCAATAGCTGATGCAGCCTGTAGTACATTAATGGCCTTCCTCATATCTCCTTCACTAATCTCATATATTGTCTCGAGAGCCTCGATATCGTACTCTACATTCTCTTGATCGGCTATCCATTTAAGCCTTGCAATAACATCTTCTTTCTTCAATGGGGAGAATCTAAATACTGCACATCGGCTCTGAATGGGCTCAATGATCTTGCTTGGATAATTAGCTACTAATATAAATCTAGTATTAGCAGTAAAAAGTTCCATAAGCCTACGCAGAGCTTGCTGAGCATCAGCAGTCATATTATCAGCTTCATCAAGTAAAACTATCTTAAACGGTATTTCTCCAGGCACACGTGTACGAGCAAATTCCTTAACCTTACTACGAATTACATCTATACCGCGTTCATCTGAATTATGAAGCAGTACTGGAATTTCTCCAGCAAAGAACATGTTATTATCTGGTACACTAACATCATATACGTAATCATTATATTCTAAAATTTCTATATTAACAACCTCTAACACGTGTAGATCAGAATTTATAAGCGACCATAATTTCTTATATGTATCATATTCCTCGGTAGACAACTTATTAAGATCTATAGACTTCATTATTTCTTTTATTTTATCTTTAGAAACAGTCTCTTTCCCTTCATACAGTTGGTGTCTAAGTATATATTCCCAGTTAACATTTATTGCTTTACTTATTCGTTTAAAGTATTTAATGAAAGGCTCGGCAGGTAATAGATCTGATTTCTTATACTTCATACCTCCTTTCCATATAAGTCTTGCTTCTTCATTAAATAAGGAGCTTTCAATCCCAGTTATGCGTGCTAACCATGCTAGATCTATTAGTAATTTCTTAGAAGTACTTGCTATCCTTACTACATGACCCCACTTACCTGAGCCATCTCCATTAAATATTCCTTTAAGGAATGACAACCTTATATCAGGAGGTACTTCATATATTATGCTTGGAACTCGTTTAAATCGAGCTCTAGCTGGTTCATCGTAAGCTTCTTCTCTAAGATACCTTGCTAGTGCCCTGTGCAATAGCCTTACATGATTTGCCGATAACCTACTTCTATCAAAGTCTGAACCTACCATATTGGTGTATGTAGGAATCCTGTATTTCGACGCTATATTCTCCAGCCTAGTGACTAAATATTCCTCTCCAGGATAACCCACGGTAATTACGATCTGACCACTAGTTTGGAGTAATTTGTTTGTTTGTCTAAAGACTATAGCCTTCTCTGCTACATATAATCCCATAAGCCATGCAAATTCGCTATCTACTGGAATTTTCTTTGCAGCCTTAATCTTTGAATTATCCTTAATCATATATTTCTTTAAATTAATCACTTTCTTAGTTCCTGGTAGAATTGTAACAAATGATATTAAGTAGTCTCCGGGCTTGATTTCACTTGCCTTCTTTTCAATTAAATTACCATATTCATCGATAACCATGATTGAATGATTACCAGTTAATTTGATCTCGCTGCCTCCTTTAAGCCTAAGTTTAACTATATATTTAACCTTGTGTCTAATTAGCCAGTTTACTTTTGCCCATTTAATTTTCTTAGTATCTCTATCGATAGTTAGTACTTCAAGATCACTTGTTTGAACATAATCTCCATCTCCATAACTTATGTATTGTCCCTCTACAAAATAGATCTTATCAAGTTCTTCAAAAGTAGTCCTATATACTTTATTATTAATTCTAACCAGAATCGGTGTATCCTTAGCAACAGATGCATTTAATTCGAGCATGTATTGCATGTAGTTGGGTCCGTAGAGGTCATGTGCTAGGCAGTGTGCACTAGTAGTTTTACCGGTACCGGGTGGACCTGCAAATAATAGATGGGGCATATTCTTTTCTTCAACAAACTTCTTTAATCTAGCGACTATTTCGCTTTGGTTAACTATTTCATCAAGTGTTCTAGGCCTATATTTTTCAGCCCATAAAAGCTCAGCTAATGCTTCTCTTGATGAACTCAAGGCTATAATACCCCATTTTTATAACTACTAATTACAGTATATAAGAGACTAGTTTATATTTATAAGGGGCTATACTGTAGAATTGTGGGGCATGTGGTTTGAGTATATCTTATCCTAGTTCATCTGTGCAGTATCTAGTAGAGACTGCTTTAAGGATTTTAAGAAGGGAATATGAGGAGCAAGTTGTACAAGTTATTGTATTACAAGATATTGGTCCCGTATATACTCCAGACGGTGTTGTTATCTTATCTCGTGGCACAGAATATGCCTTACCTAGGTGGATTGCTTTAGATCTTGCCGATAAGGGTTTAGTGAAACTTAAAGATGAAGAAATAGGTGTTGAGAAACTTGCTAAGATAGCTTATAATGAAGAATCTACTTTACGTAAGCCTGTTTTTACTAAGATACCACAATATTTCTACAACATGGTTGCTGACGAGATCAATAGATTATATAAGAGATTAGAAATTGAGAGAAGGCATTTGATACTATCTGATATTCAAAAGATAGAGGATTATATTATGAGAATTGGTAGAATTAGAATTAGAAAGCTTATTCAATTATTGTTTATTGAGCCGCCACAAGATATTACGACTAAATTAAGTGAGGAAGAGAAAACTTTGTATATGATGCTTAAAAACATACTTGGAAATTGGATGATCAGTCTTAGGATAGAAAAGGGTGGATAAGCATAGTCTATTAATAGATAAGTAGAGGAGATAGCGGATTATGGCTATAGAATATGAAGTGGAAGAGATGAGTAGAACAAGCATAGGCGATGTTAAGGAGAGATTTAAGGATTTTCTATACAATTATCGTGAGAGAAAAACAGGTCTTTATAAATACCGTGAAAGACTCAATACTATGGCTATTATGAATCAGCGCAGTCTAGTAATAGATTTTAATGATCTACTAGTTCATGATATGGATCTTGCACGAATTGTTGAAAACTATCCAGACATAGCCATTGAAGCGGCTAGCCAAGCTATTAAGGAAATCCTTCTTAAGGAGCATCCTGACTATGCAGAATCTATTGAGAAATTCTATCCACGGTTCCGTGGACTTCCAAAAACCATACCTATTAGGAGACTTGGTAGCGAACACATTGGTAAAATGATTAGTGTTGAGGGAATACTTGTTAGATTAACTCGTGTAGAAGCTAAAATGATCAAAGCCTATTATATCCATGTAGATTCCGAGGATAGACACGGTTTCTACTGGCCTGAATTCGGTGAACTAGGTGAACGCCTTGAAAAACCTATTGCATGTCCAATATGTGGTAAATCGGGGCGCTTCCAACTAGATATGACACTGTCTAAATACATTGATTGGCAGAAAATAGTTGTCCAGGAGAAGCCTGAGGAAGTACCTCCTGGACAAATGCCTCGTAGTATCGAGGTTATGCTCACAAGTGATCTAGTTGATATAGCTAGACCTGGTGATAGGGTTACTGTTAATGGTGTTCTACGTGTTATGCCTACAGCAACTGCTACGAGAGGCTCTGGTAAGAGCGTCTTCAACTTATATATTGATGCTAATTATATTGATGTACAGCAGAAGGTTCTTGAAGAAATAGAGATTACCCGTGAAGATGAAGAGAAGATAAGAGAGCTTGCAAGAGACCCATGGATCCATGAGAAGATAACCCTTAGTATAGCCCCATCAATTTATGGACACTGGGATATAAAGAAAGCAATAGCACTTTCTCTCTTCGGAGGAGTGCCCAAAATACTAAGGGATGGCACGAGGATACGTGGAGACATACATGTATTACTAGTAGGTGATCCAGGCATAGGTAAGTCAATGCTATTACAATATGCCGCAAGATTAGCACCGAGAGCAGTATATACGACTGGAAAGGGAAGTTCTGCAGCAGGTCTTACAGCAGCAGTATTAAGGGATAAGCAGACCGGAGAATACTATTTGGAAGCGGGAGCATTGGTTATAGCCGATGGCGGTGTAGCAGTTATTGATGAAATCGATAAGATGAGGCCGGAAGACCGTGTAGCTATACACGAGGCCATGGAGCAACAGAGTTATCATAAAGATTTTGAAATACTGCTTGCCAACGGCTCTTATGTAAGGATTGGTGACTTAGTTGATAAGCTTATTGAAGAAAATAGAGATAAAGTTGTCTATGGAAAGGATACTGAAATACTATATATCAATAGTATTAGGGTTTACGCTTTTGACCCGAATACAAGATCTTTAAAAATTGTCGATGTAGATAGGGTTAGTAGGCATAAAGCGCCAGAATACTTCATTAAAATAGCCTTTAGTAATGGAACAAGTATAATGGTTACTCCTGAACATCCCATTGTAATCATGAATGGGAATAACTTAACTACTATACCAGCTGAAAAGGTAAATGTAGGTATAAAGGTTCCCGGTATAAAGGTTCTTAGACCCGATGTTAAAGATAATGTTAGAGAATTAGTTATTGAGAGCGTGGATAAAGTACCTAATAAAGACTCTAAATGGGTCTATGATATTACCATTGAACCCTATCATCTATTTGTATCCCATGGTCTTGTTCTTCATAATAGTATTAGTATTGCTAAGGCTGGTATTGTTGCTCGTTTAAATGCTCGTGCAGCTGTACTAGCTGCTGGTAATCCTAAGTATGGCCGTTATGATCCTGACCGTAGTATTGCTGATAACATTAACCTTCCACCGACTATATTATCTCGTTTCGACCTTATATTCGTGATGAAGGATATTCCTAGCCCAGAATTTGATCGTTTGATGGCGAGACATATTCTACGTGTTCATGAAGAAGCCGAGAAGATACATCCAATAATACCTCCTGATCTACTTAGGAAATACATTAGTTATGCACGGAGGTATATTGTACCGAGACTTAGTAGTGAAGCACGTAAATTACTTGAGGAATTCTATGTACAGCTCCGTAGAAAGGGAGGACCTAGATCACCTATACCTATAACTGCTAGGCAGCTTGAAGCATTAGTTAGACTTGCTGAAGCCCATGCACGCATGGCTCTCCGTAATATAGTCACTATAGAAGATGCTGAAGAATCAATAAGGCTCATGAGTGTAATGCTTAGCACTGTCGGTATTGATGTAGAGACTGGCGCAATAGATATTGATACACTAATGCTTGGTAGGCCGAGGAGTCAACAAGAGAAACTAAAGATATTCATGGAGACACTTAATGAATTACTAGAGGCTAGCGAAGATGGCAGAGTATCTGTTAGAGAATTGACTAAGACACTAATTGATAAGGGATTAAGCAGGGAATTCATTAGAAAGACTATTAGAAGGCTTATAAGAGAAGGAGAACTCTACGAGCCCGAAGTAGGATATATATCAAGAGTCTAAGAGAGAAAAAGAGTCCCTCAGAGGGGCGATAGATAAAGCCAATCATTTATTCAGGGCTGGAACGCTTCTTCATCGGGTCTACCATAAATTTAATAAGTATAGAATAGTTCTTAAACTCTATCTAGCTAGTTTGTGTGGGGAGAATAGAGTCTTGAGTGAAGAAGTAAAGTATGTAATAAGAGTTGGCGATAAAGAGATCGAAATTAATGAAGAAACTCTAAAGATCATACGTGAATACTTACATACGCCAATGCCTTTAGAACAATTAGCTGAGAAACTAGGTCTTGATAGTTGGGATGAAGCATATGAATTTGTAAAGAAAGTACCGGCATGGATTATTTGGACACCGCCAAGTCTATGGAAATATCGTGTAGAATGGATACAGAGAAAGCAGGAAAAATAAGACATTCTA
>CAZHDB010000018.1:0-31105 GCA_964531225.1 uncultured Desulfurococcaceae archaeon | reverse complement strand
GTGGCGTATCATTTTGATAAGGTACCACTACGTTATTGATGTAGATCTCTAGAGGAGTAGAGCTACACATTGCTAATAATCCTTTAGTCCATTCACACTTTATCGCATACCCATTATTCTGCAAAGTACATGATGCATCATTCATTGATATTCTGCGTAGAATATTATAACCCTCGAGAGCGAGAGAAAATAAACCAATATATTCACTTAGTGCTTTACCGATCTCTCCAGCAATTTTACCTGTAATAGTCGATACTACGCCTGGTATTATTTCAGGCAATTCTATGTCTGGAAATGATGCACCAGGACCAAGATCAAATTTAGTAAAATAATTTTGATTGCCGAATATAAGATGTCGCTGAGAGCTAGTATCCAGTGTTATTTCAATATGCTCAAATTTTCCATCATAGCACATATAGTTTATGCAAAATGGATTTGTAGGCTCAGGATTAATATCAGCTATTATAGTAAACACAATCCCTTGTTCTAATACATCGGTAAATGTTAATGCGATATCACCAACGTTAGTGACTCCATGGGAATTCTTTGTATTCGCATACATTCCTGTTGATAGAAATACAGGTATGTGCATCCTTTGGGAGACCTCACAATTGTATTCAGTACATTTGTATAATGTTGTATATACGTATTGATTATCATGGAAACTATATACTAATGGCCTATATTCTATTGTTCCTATAAAAGGTTCTCCATAATATTCTATCTCTAACTCGAGCTGGGCACCCATCGCCTCTAGATTCCCGCCTTCAACCTCTATTTTAGTAGTTACCGGTATTCTACCTCTAATAATGTCATGTATTAGTATATAATATAACTGGATAGGGTTTGGAGTATCGGTAGCCAATACTATGTCTTTATAATATTGTCTAGTTGTATCTGTATCGAAATAGATATTATGGATCTCCCCATGTATTCCTCCTCCAAGATATATGCTAATTGATATGTTTGCCCATGCACTAGTATCGTTTAATGACGTGATTGTGTTGGTTCGAACTGTATACGATGGTTCCGGGAGAGTAACGCGTCCCTTTATAGATAGTGTTATGACTATGTTATTTCCTAAATTACTCATATCTCTATCTACTATATATCCTCCCCTCGGAGAGCCCATAAATACCGTGCGAGAGTAGCTATAATTATTAGATCCTCTCAAGATAAAGCTTGATTTAATTCTAGTATAAACATCAAACTTATATGTACCATTGATCTTGTTTTGATAAGTTAGTAATAAATCTACGTCTACATCATAGTATAGACGTACCGAACCAGTAATGAACCATGATTCATCAGGATCTAGCGGCTCATTAATGGATATGGTATAGCTTATGGGTTCATCAGCCTCCTTATAGGGATAGTAAATTTTGTGTACTGAAATCATGTTTTTACCTTCTGAAATAGCGTATGTTCTTTCATCTCCATCAATAATTACGGTTAATGTTCTAGTTGATGACTTATTTCCATAAACATATAGATCCATAACAACCTCTACCAATAATGGATCGTAAATGCTCCAGCTATACCTTGGCCCGACTTGATATAGTACATTACTATAGGATGTATATGATGAATTAAATATGATGTTTGTTCGGGCAACATATACATCTTCTATTTCAATTGCTTCTGTAAAAAGTAATGGACGGGCTTCAACATAGTCATAGCTAATCCCGCCTCCACCTCCATCAGGCACTGGAGTATTAGGCGGCCAATCAATTATTACTTTTAAGTCTCTAGGTATAATAGGTTCAAAAGTCTTATCTCTTAATATATTGAGCAGGTATTCCGTTTCATTTTCATATAGGTTTAGTTCGTGTATAACATGATCTATCTCTTTATATATGAGTTTGAGGCCGGGTGTTTCAAAAGCTGTTCTAAATGGAGCATTTACGTTGGTTAAAGCTGGATAATCGTAGGTATAGTCATAGAGTAAATCACGTATATAAAGGTTAGAATTTTTAAATCTAAATAAATAGACCGGTATTCTCATATCACCTATTGTTAAATTAAATAATTTAGGTATAGAGCCTCTCGCAAATATTGGTCTATCTTTAATGGGGTCACTAGTACTGGGTAAGTATGGTGGTAATCTTATCTCTATGACCGTCCTATTGTCTATGACTGGTTGTATCAAGTAATGTATATAGTTTGTATATTTTACATCATTAAGATAATATGTGCTCTCCATTTTCTCTACATATACTCTGAATGGTAAGACAATCCATTTTTGATCGGTGTAAGCCGCGAATATTATAGAATCAGTTCTAGATCCTATTAAATCAAGTTTTTCCAAGTAAACTCCATGGAGTCTAACAACCCTGCCTCCATACAATAATTTGTATCTAGTCCTTGGATTTGATAGATCAATTCCCATAGTACGGGCTATATCTAAAACAATATCTTCATAGGATATATTTAATGTTCTAGTGAATAATCTACTCAGGACATAATATTTAATCATGCTCCTACATGAACAACATTCTGATCTAGCAATAGACGTTGTCTTAAACATTTCTTCTAAATTTACCAAGCTAAATAATATAATAATAGAAAAAATTGCTGTTATAATATGTTTCTTCATTCCTATTCCCTCTTATTTTTTCTCAAGATAGTATAAAAAATTTGCGTTGTCGATACTTTATTAGATCTCCTAAACTTAGTTCTAGTCTTAGAATAATGTTATTATTTTTTTTAAAAATAATCTTAATCTTAAAAACTGTTTTACAAAATGCAGAAAGATTAGAATATAGCCAAATTAATTCTAGAAACCCTAAACATATTTAGTTATCTATTATAGAGAATTTTTTATTACCATTGAACCATACTATTAAGATTAGGTGTAAGGATTCTTGTTAGCAAGGCTTAAAAATATTTTGCTTAGAAGGACTAGGAGAGTAGCTAGGGATCCTTTATTAACTTTATCTGGTAGTTCTCTTCAAGTATATCTCATATTATTGACTAGTAAAAAGCCTTTAGGCATTAGAGAAGTGCAGAGAAGAGCCGGTTTTAAAAGCCCGAATAGTGCCCGGCATCATCTCGATAAATTGATTGAACGGGGATTTGCCTATAGGGTTGATGACGGATATGTAGCTGTAAAGCCGAGAGGATCCCTAGTATCATTATTTATAATTATACGTAATATAATGTTTCCAAAAATGTTCTTCTATGCACTAGCTTCATCATTATTTCTTATAGCTTATGTATTTTTAAGAATAAAATCAATTGATCCATTTCCCCTCATATTCCTATTAATAATAACAATTATGTTATGGTTAGATTCAATAGAGCTTATGGATAAAGTTAATAAATTAAAACGTATTGGAATTCGCGAGTAGTATCAAACGTATTTTGAATGGAATAATGCAACTGGGGGTGAATATAAGGAATTGTATATAGTATCGCATTGGGATTTGGATGGAATAGTATCTGCAGCTCTTATTGTCAGGAAAAGATTAGCTAAGGATGAATATAATACAAAGGTAAGGCTATCAACAATTAATGCATTAGCTAAAAATCTTTTCATATTCTTAAATAAACAATTAATGAAGGATCCACATAATAATATAATAATTCTTGATCTCAATCCCCTAAAGGATAATTACGAATTAATTAAGAATGCACTAGGAGTAGCCACTGATTATGGTATAAAAGTTTATTGGATAGACCATCATAGTTGGAATGACCATATTGTAAAAGACTTGGAGGACTTAGGTGTAGAGATAATTCTTGATAAGAATAAGGTAACAGCAGAAATTATTGCTAAAATCCTCAACCTAAAAGACAGATATTCCAGGGATCTAGTTGAGCTAGCTCGCGATGATGATCTATTTTTAAATAGATACGATTACACTACTTATTGGCGTAGAATCCTTAGATGGTTCGATTGGGATATAAGATATAAGGCGCTTCAGTCATTTATAGCTGGAGATATTTGGCCTAAATGGGCTCGTGAACTCTATGATCGGATTCATGGACATTATTGTGAGCTTTTGGGAAAGGCGTTGACTAATACTATTGTAAAAGATTATGGAGACTTTCGTGTAGCAATATCATATAGTATTGATCAAAGGTTGCATGCCGGTGAAATACAGGATATGCTTATAAAGAATGATATTATGGCAGACATCTTTATTGTGATCTATCCTAATGCCATAAGTCTTCGCAGCAATGTAGTTGATGTATCAGATGTTGCTAGAAAATTTGGTGGAGGAGGCCATCCAAAGGCTTCGGGTATACCATTTAATTCTCCATCGCCAAATAAAGTTATTGATGAAATCCTAAGATATATTATTAAAATTGCGACTTACTCCTAAATTAGTATCTGATTAAGATACTGATTTCTAAAATATTAATGTGACTATGCTCTATAGTATAATGGATACATTTTTACACCAAGCGCATTAGTTTTATATCTCTTCTTCATAATCATTACTAGTGGATAAGGAAATTGTATAGTTGGAGGGTGTCTTGGTTGTCTATTAGAAACTACTTCATTAGCTATACTGTATTTGCTATACTCGTATTATCTATAGTTGCTCCAGCAGTAACAGCTTCATATGCAATAAATAAGAACTATACGAACTTTGCTGCAGTTGATCATAATTGGGAATCTAAAATACCAAAGGAATTACTTGAATCATTTGATGAAAATATTGACTATAAATTTGCTATAGCAGGATTTGATGATGCAGTTATGGTACCACTGTATGAAGGTTCCAAGCCAGTTATAGTAACTGGTCGTTTAGATTCTCTAGATTATGTTAAGAGTGTAGTTGATAAGGTAAGGTATGTTATTCCGATGCCCAATGGTGCTTTTGTAGCTTATGTACAGGCCACTAAGGATCAGGTTATTCAATTGGCTAAAAACCCTGGTATAACATCAGTTCTTCCATCTCCGAGGCTTATTGATATATTGAAGCCTGAAACAGAGAAGATAAAGGCTATGAACGATGAGGTATCACTGGCATCAGCTTCGGGTAATGGAGGAGATCAATATTTAGCCGGCGTTGAAGTACTAGGAGGCGTTGATACGTGGGAAGAATATGGTATTACTGGTGAAGGAGTAATTGTTGGTGTGGTAGATACAGGTGTTGATTTCTCTAACCCCGAACTAGGATATGATGCACTAGCACGTGATGAATCTGGGGTCCCATTAACAATGATTATGGATGAACAGATAGTTCTTACAAAGACTGTTGCTGTTAGAAATGAGACAGGATATCTCAATACAACTAATGCTACTATAGTTTTCTATAGTACATTATATACTGGAATATTTGGATTCCCAGTAATATTATATACAACAATTGATCGTGATTGGTATGTTGGCAATATAACTAGTCAGAGCGGTATTTATAAATTCGGTATATCGGAAACGATCTATATCGACTGGACTACTGGATACATCCTAGCGATTCGTGTACCCGTTATAATGGTCGATACACAGGAGCCCGGAGTTTATGATACTGTAATATTTGATCTGTCAACAGGATTCTATGAATTATCAGAATATATAAGAGAACTTGAAAACGAGACTTTAGGCGTCGTATTGTGGAGAGAACCAGATCCAGCATGGCTAGATTATAGTTTTGCCGATGAACCAATGTTTACCATAGGAAATGAGATCATAGCTAGAGACTTTGATAACGATAGTTTAGCTGACTTTAGCCTAGGCATAATAAGTGGTTATTACCTAGATACCTTTGGCTTAGCCAGATGTACAGTTAACTGGACTACCATGGAGATCTATCCAGGAGATCCCGGTGTTTATCCAGGACTTGATACAGTAGGAGAGTATTTTGTCATATTTTCAGACTTTTATGGACACGGTACTTCTGTTGCAACGGTCATTGGTGCACGTGGTAATCTAGAATACCATATCTATGGAGGAGAAAATGCTACACAGAAACTATATGGTATTGCTCCAGGTGCTAAGATAGCAGGCGGCGCTGGATGGTGGGTTGGAAGTCTATGGCCTGTTGAGTACTGGCTATCTGGCTGGGACTGGATATATGTCCCTGAAGAACAAACATTATATCCAGTCCCGTCTGCAGTTCATAGAGCTGATATATTAAGTAATAGCTGGTCATACATTAACTTGGCCAAGTATGCCCATCAATTCCCAGGAAGCGACTATTGGACATCAATGTTTGATATGATGATAGCATTCAACCTATTACAAGGTAACAACGTTACTGTAGTATTTGCAGCAGGTAACGAAGGTCCGGGATATAGTACTATAACTTCGCCAGGAGCCGATCTATTAATTATAGAAGTAGGTGCTTCAACATTATTTGAGTACTACCAGATCTATGATTATCCGCCAGGATACGCTAACGATGTTATACCGTTTAGTAGCCGTGGACCTAATGCACTAGGTTATCCAAAGCCTGATGTACTAGCTATCGGTGCATATGAGTGGGCAGGTGTTAGAGTTAATGATGGGCGTGGATATGGAGTATATGGCTATTCGTTTGAGGGTATTCGTGGTGTTGACTTGTTCGGTGGTACTAGTGAAGCTACACCATTTACTAGCGGATCTTTGGCTCTAGCCGTACAGGCATTTAGAATGAAGTACAATAGGACGCCTACACCAATAGAACTTAAAGTCCTTGCTAAGAGTGCTGCAGAAGACGTTGGTTATCCTGGTCTACAACAGGGTAGTGGACGTGTAAATGCGTATAAGATGGTAAAGACTATTCTTGAGGATGGATTTAAGGCTTACATTCAGGAAGGTATATTCAATGCCTACTTAGAGAACTACTATAACTTCTATGGAGAATTAGCATATGCTATAGCATCAATGCTTATAGATACAGCACATTACGACGTTATCGCCCCTGGCGAGTCTTCAACATTCAACTTAGTCTTAGAAGGACTTGGTGATGTAGAGATAACTACTGAGACCTTTGTAAAGACTAAGGAAGTTACATTATTTGATGGAGTCTATGACTTTAACCATACAGAATACCTAATACTACCTAGATGGCTATTTAGAGATGCTGACTTTATAGAAGTCTATGTAGCTTATCAGAACCTTACATATCCATTCCCACAGTTCAGACAATTACCTACTACAGATTACCACATGATACGTGTTGATGTATTTGACTATGTTGATGGAATGCTGTATAGAATGAATACAGAGGCAAGAGTATCGACAGAGGCATATATAACGGTTGGTAATGTACAGGAGAGAGTTAAGGGAGATCTAGTTGTTAGACTTAGACCCTATATTCCTGGAGTAACACCTGTTAAAGCTAAAGTTGTTGCTAGAATGTATAGTAAGGTGCCATGTGGATTTATAACATTTAATACTACATCATTGTTTGTAAATGGCACGGCTACAGTACCAGCTACTATCAGTATTCCCGAGGACGCTACACCAGGCGTATATGACTTCAAGATAGTTGTTTATACTCCAGATAAGAAGATCGTATTACCAGTAACAGTTGTTGTTCCATTAGTGCTTGATGATAAATCAAGCGTATTCCTTGGAGCAAGAAAGTCAAGTAGAAGCTATGATCCATTTACACCAATGGGTCTCGCCGATCCAATCCTTGGCGGAAATACTGAGTATTTAGATTGGAGAATGATACCAGTAGTAGTCACTGACCCAAGTATTGCAGGAGTATACATGATCTCGAGGTGGAGTACAGGATATGCAACTTCATTAGAAGTAGTCGTTGTACCTCCTGGAGGACCTTATCTACCTGACGGTAGTGATCAAAGCTTCGCTGCATTTAAATTAGGGCCTGGCCTAGGGCATGTATACAACCCATCATTAACTGATCAGTATCATGGAAGGTTAAGGCTCTATATACCAGTTAAATGGAGCCTACCATTAAGAGACTTTGTACTATGGTACTACTATGGAGTTGATTTATCAGATTACGAAATAAGTGAGGAATGGGATTACATATTCTACTACAAACCAGCTTTCCACCCAGGCCTTTACAGAATATTCATAACATATGGTAGCTATAGTGGATGGAAGATATATGATCCTGTTGGAATAAGACTAGTCGTTGTACGCAGCATGACTACAACAAGTTATACGCCAGCTAACAGTAATGCCGTACTAGTTACAACAACTTATAAGGCTGCAGCATATGCTCCATTCCTATATGCAGCAGTATACGTGTTCTCTAATGTAAACTATACAGTATATGGCGGCGAATATGCTCTTGCACCTCTAGGAATATATGGTGTCTACGGCGATAGCAACTATACACTGTCCTTAGTACATTATGACTATGGATACTATTTAGGAAACAGTGTCTCAGGTACAGAATTAACTGTAACATATTATGTAGAGACGGAGTCTTTACCAGCTGAAATAGATACAGCACTAGTAACATGGGAATATCCATGGCATGCAAGTGGATACTACTACTACAACACAACCGGAGGATACTTGATTAAAGGAGAAATACTTTATGGAGCAGTAATATCATCCCCAGTAACACTAAGTGGAGGATAAAATATATCTTTAAAATAATAAAAACTATTTTTTAATTAAGCCTTTCTTCATAAGCCATTCATTAACAATATTTAATAATTTTTTCACACACCCAATACCTTCAGAACCATAACATTTAAATTTAGTTATATCAACTAATTCCTCCGCAGCAAAGAACTCGATTATATCATTTATTCCATGTAGACCATTTAAGTAGGCTGGATAATACGTAGAAATGAGCATTGATAATGGTTTGTACTTTTGTACAAGTCTATAGTCCAGATCTCGTTCCCTACTATATGTTCTAATAGATATATGTGAGACACCCATATATTTAGGATAATCAGTACAGCAGGGTGTCTCTAAGCTTAGAAGACCTCTATTCTCGACCCAAACAATAGCTTTTTTCATAGAACTACCTAGAAGCTTAGATATCCTGGACTCAACAAATGATCTATCAAGTCCCCGCTTAACGGCTTCCATAGCATACCATGTTATTAGATTACCGAAGTAATTTCTAACATAATCGGCTAATCCTTTGATAATCGATGGATTCAATGATAGGGAAAGAGCTAGAGATGATGCTAAACCAATCATATGGATTTCCCTATATCCGATGGTATCTGGAGTATCAAGATCTGTGTGATAATTTAAGCTAGGCCACTCATTGAGCATTACTCCTTCAATATTATTTACTAGAAAAACGTCATGATCGCTTCCATTACCATATGGTGTTTCATCAAACCTTATACTACCGATAGCAGGTTGTCCATGAAACGTGCTAGAAGTCATGTAGACATATTCTACCGCTAGCCTTGTTAATGGTGTCAATGCACCAATGTATTTAATCATGCTCCTCATAATATGTAGCGTTGAACCAGTTATGTCCTGTTTAGATCCAACCATGTCGAGATTAAGTACTCCTACAACTTCATCTGCAGATAATATTTTATTCTTAAATAATGCTATTGTTCCAGTATATTCAGGGACCCAATATAAGCAGAGCCTAGTATTAGTATCAATTTTATTAAAGATCCTTGCTAGTGCAACTGCATTACCAGCTAAAGTAGCCGAACCACTTGCATTATCATGTGCTCCTGGTTTTGGATGACATATATGGGCTACTCCGGCAATGATATACTCTCCATTACCAAGACATGTCTCTAAAATGGGTAGGCCTTTTTCATGCCGATCTATACTTATATTCCATTCAATACTTAATCTAGAGCCTCCTATCGTTTTGGTCACGATTCTAGATACTACTTTATATGGTAATGTAATGACTGGAATTGATGCTCTTTTCCACTCTTCAGGCGTAAAGAATAAGCCAGTGTATGGTACACCCAGTGGATTTCTTGAAGGATTATACCAAATAATAGCCTTGAATCCCTTCTCTACAGCTCTATCATAAACTAGATAAGGGCTATCACTAGTTAGTAGTACATCTCCATCTAAGCCATCAAGCTTATCTAAACCTCCTAGAACAATTTTACCTGAATCGCTTCCTCCAGGACTATGTGCTGCTATTAGCGTTGGATGCTCTATAGTATTATATTTAGCAATAATTCTCTCATTTTCTCTTATGATTACTTCACTGTACTTTAGATCCCATCCAATAGGTGAGGTTACAAGGTCCAGCTTCTCCCCGTTCATGACAGTATAAGTCTTAGTTTCAAGACCATTATTTTCTAGAAATTCTTTTACTTCATTTACTGCTCTCCATATACCAGTTGATCCTTGCAGCCTATGGTGAATACTTAGCCTAGTAAGTAATGAGTATACTTCAGCTAATGAGTAATTTTCTTTAATAAGGTTGAGTAAACCGTTAATACTAGTCATTAGAATATCACACTCCAGAGCTATCTGGTGATACATTTGGAACCTATGTATTTGCTAGTATTAATATTGCTTGCTTTAGCCCCTGGTTTAGAAGCAAGAATAGCTATTCCGTACGGACTCCTCTATGGTTATAATCCTTTAGTAGTATATGCATTATCATATATATTTAGCACTTTGCCTTCAATTCCAATAATCTATGCCTTAAATTGGGCCGAGGAGAAAATTGTTAATAAAATTAATTTCCTAAAGAAGCTATACTTATGGACCATTAAAAGAATAAAAAGTAGGGCCGAAAAAATAAGGAGGAGCCGATGCATATACATTGCGCTACTTCTCTATGTAGCTATACCACTACCCCTAACTGGAGTCTGGACAGGGAGTCTAATTGCTTATTTGTTAGGACTCGATAGAATTAAATCAATAATATCCATAGCATTGGGAAATGTTATCGCATCTCTACTAGTATTAATGTCTGTTCTTGGAATACTTGTTATCCTGTATTAGAACCTGCCCATGCCATGTATCCTAGGGTCTTTAAGGGTATCTAAATCACAACTATTATTCTGGTGTTCGAAAATATGGCTGAGACCATAGAGTCTAGTCAGACTATAATCCCCTACCAAGAAACAAAAGATCTCCTATATGCCGTAGCGGGATTATTATCGATAACGTCAGCGTATTATGATATAGCCAATAATGAACAAGAAAAAGAAGAAGCCAAATACATTATTAAAGGATTGATTGATAAATGGCTTGAAAAACTATCGCCGATTCCTTATATTAATGGATTAACTGATGAATTATCAGAAATTGTTAAGAGAAAATTATGGGAGGCAGTACCAGATATTACGGAGAACCTGTTTGAAAGAATCCTTGTAGAAACTATTATATTTAAGAATAGAGCATTAGCAGGAGATGACGAAGTAGTATTAGAAACACTTGCCGATACACTGAGTATACATACAGTTTTACTTCTTGAAAGCCTGCATGGTTCACGAATTGAATGGCGTAACTATCCAGTAATAAAGAGTATAATCTGGGATACAACTGACACATGTACTAAAATACAAAAATTAGCATCAATAGTAGCTATATCACTAGTTTTATCAACTAATTAAAATCATTATAGGTAAGATTATTAGTTTAAACTCTACGTTAAACTATTTCTGGTGTATAATATAATGTGTTCAGATTCCATTAGCCTCCGCGATCCAAGAGTACTTAATCTCGTTATAGTGATAGTCGGAATCGTAGTAATAATCTTCCTCTCTGGCTATCTAATTTATACGGACTATAAAGCAGAGTATATACACCTATATCCATTGGATAAGAGTCAGACGATAGTGCTTCCATTTAAACTTGAAAATATCGTGGCTATATACGATCTTAAAAGTAATCAATACAATGCATCATCAATAATTGTACTAAATGGCATAACAACTTCCATAAGCTTGACTAGATCAGATACTTCATACGCCATGATCTATTCAAGAGGCATTGATATATATCTTGTAATAATCTCAATACTCTCTATAATTACCTATATCAATGGTTATATTAAGTTCTCTAGACTCCGCTTAGGCATGATGAGGATCGTTTATAACATATTATTTCTAGCTATTATTCTAATAGTTTTTAGCTCATTGTTACTATACATAAACTTCAATGAGACTCCGTCTACACTTATTACTGGAGATACTATTGGAGAGCCCATAAGATTCAAGCTATCTAACCCCATAAAATTAAACGTAACTTTAAGTCTTGGTGGAAGACCATATAACGGCACTGTTTTACTATACAATATAGATCGTGTAAAGGATAGAACACTAGTCCATATAGAATCGGATAAGACGGTATTAGTTGTGGCATTATCGTATGTCGTGTCAGGAAATCTTAGGTTAAAGTCCCTAGCAAATATAACTAGAGAATATACTGGATATATTCATTTGCCTAATAATGTTGAAGAAGGAAACCTCCTTCTAGTTTATGATCCAACTGGATATAATGCAACAGTCACCTATATGAAGATCGGTTTCATAGAATTACAAAGACCAGATCCCTACATAATGTTAACACCAGCATTGGGATTACTAGCAATAATTATAATTATATCAATTTTCCCTAGAATGTATACTAAAAAGATTAAATCTAGATCATCTCTTCAGGAATCTTCCCAGGATAAACATATCTCCGAGGAGGCCAGAGACCAGTCTTCCGAAGAAGTTTTACAACATGCCGATAAAGAATCACATACTCCCAATCAACCTCCATCAAAGCCGGATGAATAGCTCTAAGTTTTTCTAAAAACCACTCTATATCTTGATCTTTGCTCCAACCAATCATAGCAGCGGGATATACTTGCTCACCAGGTCTCATACCATGTTCTATAAGGTTCTCTAAAGCACTGAGCTGTAAATACCATGCATCCTTTTTTGCACCAGTTAGATATTGAAATTCATTAGGAGTCACTCCCTTAAATGATACCCTAACAATCAACTTTGAATATTTGGAAAGTTCCTCTGCATAGTCTGGATATGCTCCAAGCAATATACCATTAGTTTCAAGAATGAAATAGTATCCATGATCAGTTACATACTCGATGACGTCAATAAGATGCTTTCTAGTTATAGTTGGTTCGGCACCGGTTAAACGTATAAATCTCAGCCCGTATTTACCAGCCATGTAGGTGAGTTTCTCAGCAACTCTAAATGGATCATGCCAACGTCCTTTCCAAGGATTATTACGAAAATACCAGGCCCAACAAAAACGACAGACAAGGTTGCATCCGATAACATCAGCTGAAATAATACCGCCATACCATCGGTCTCTGCGGAAGCGAAAATAAAGTCTTTCCTCCAGATTATTTTTAGTTCTAGAAACAACCTTGTATATTCTTTTAGATAGTTCTAAGGGATCATACATTAGTTTTTCCTCAAAACAGATTAGGCCTCAACCACTTGTAACATGTCCTCTTTACTTAACTTTGTAGCTATGAAATACTTTGCCGATATCTTCCTTAGACTCTTATTATCGCCTAGAATCATTACTGTTATCAGCCTAGCCCTTGACTTCTTTAAATTATACGTTACTAATTGCTCGGCTATACGATCAACGCCATCAGTTATTAATACTATATCGCTAGTTTCCTTAACAATACCACTACGTATATCATTTGCTGCCAATATTATTGCACGTGAAATATCCGTACCACCACTTCCCTTAACACGGGCTATATATTCCAATAATTTTAGTACCTGTCGAGCCTTAGGCTTTTTATCGATCTTAGCTAATGGGTATGGTACGCTATCAAAGAATCTAAAATAGAATTCACGGTGCTCTTTCACAGCCCTCATATAAAGACTTAAAACTACTGCTTTAGCCCATGTCATCTTAATACCATCCATACTACCAGATTTATCAAGTAAGCAATATAGTGGACCAAGGCTCTGCGTTAACACCTTCTGATATAACAATAGCTTTCCTTCTAATAATCTAAGATAAAACAGTTCATCAGGCAGAGCCAGTGTTGATGTAACTATTCTTTCAATATCCTTGCCGAGTTCATAACCAGTTATTTCACCGTGTTTATATCTCTGTGTTTTACGAGAGATACTTATGGTCCATGGCTTAATACCTACAAGTAATTCAAGCACTTTTTTAACTTCAGTATTTCTAGCTAATCTTATTAGTTGAGGAGTATATTCCTCGTAAGCCATCATACTAACTGTGCCAGGCTGTTCGCCTTCAACAAGATTACGTAAATTTTTAACGTTCTCTACATCGCTCATAGCAATAGCCATTGCCCTTTCGACGTTCTTTTTAATGCTATCCCCAATATTGTCATTAACCTCCCCTTTTTCATGGCTTTGGAGGCTCCTATTATTCTCCTTTAACTTCTCAAATTGATTCTGTAGTTCTGTAATAAATACTCCGGCTGCAACACTACTTAATAAGTTATCAGCTACAGTCCGGCTTCTAAGATCATGTATATAAGCTGATCTAAGCATTGAATCAATGATTTTATATGACACGATCTTATTTTGTGGAATATTCTTAGGATCGTCCATGATCGGATATGGTAAATAAAATGTATAGAATATGTCTATAGCTGTATAAATATCTAGATCCACTTTCTTCTTATTTGATAGTATCGAAACCAGTCTAAGAACTTTAGAACCACGATATTTAACAACAGGATCATTATAATTTATACTCTTTAAAACTCCCCTATTAAACTTCTCCATATAATTAAACAATTTCTGAGTCAACCCTTCTATACCCATAGATATTATATTCCGAGTTTCCTCCTAATCAATGTTATAACGTCGCCTATTTCAGCTAGTACATCAAGTGCTCTCCTACGTACAACTTCGTCACCTGTTTCTTCCGCTATTCTACGAACCTTATCACGTACGGATTCAAAACTGCGTAAATAATCTACAAGCCTTGGCTCAAATTCAGTAATTCCCATGATATATTGTTTTGCTTCACGCACATTAGCCTCTATTTCTGCGAGTTCACGTAGATATTTCTCAGAAGCTTTTATTTCATCCATTAGTATTGCCGTTACCTGCTCGGATTCCTCTCGATCTCTTGGTGCGACTATCTTTAAAACTAATAAATCGTCTTCTGTAGCAACCATTCTTTCGTCAAGCAATGCTGAAGCAGCTATTGCTTTTAAGGCCTTCCCCTTTCTACGATCGGTTATATGTATTCCATGATCCTCTAGAATAGCATATAGCTTTACTAATTTCTCCCTGATCTTTGATAAGTCGACTTCAAACAATAATTTATTCAAATGTCTTATGTGGTCCATTGAGAGCACTGGTTCAGCCTTCATATAGAATCCGGCCTCAATTTTCCATACAGCATCAAGCAGATCCATCCATTTATCTTCACTAACGGGTTTAACAAAATGTCTATATAAGAAGCGATCATAAAGAGCTTGAAGCTCCGGCTCATCGGGTACTCTATTACTAGCTGCGATCATTGTCCATAAAGGTACTTTTATCTCATTATATCCATCATATAATATGCGTTCATTCATAATAGTTAAGAACATGTTCAATATTGCTGAATTGGCATTAAATATTTCATCTATAAATGCTATTTCTGCCTCTGGAAGCTTATTAGTTGTAATTCTTACATAGACTCCTTTTTTCAGGGCATTTATGTCAAGTGGTCCAAATAGTTCGTCGGGTTCCGTAAATTTTGTTAGGAGGTATTTAAAGAATCTTGCATTGATTAACTCGGCTGCACGTCTAGCCATTGCTGATTTAGCAGTTCCAGGTTCACCTACTAATACGATGTGTTCGCCTGAAACTATTGACAAGGCTATAGCTCTAGCCTCTTCCTCGCGTCCAACAAAAGGTTTGCCCAATTCCTCAACAAATCTATGGGCTAAATGCAATAGTTCACTAATTCCTTTAGACATTCCTCTAAACACCTAACTGTATTATCATAGATACATTGTCCCTTATAGGTATTCACCCTTAATCTGTCACAGAAGGTATAGACAAAACTTTTAATGATTAGAGATGCATATATTAAATTCATTAATGAATAAAGAAAGATAGATGAAGAGCCCGGTTTTCAGCTGAGTAGAGAAAGATGATGAAGAGTTGCTCAGCTGAATAATTTTTAAATCATATTATGAATACTAAATCTGTAGATCTTTTATAATATCTTTAGCATTTTTCACCATAATGTTATATTCAGCTATATAATCTTTAATGCCTCTTATCTTTCTCTTCTCAAGAACCTTGCTTGTTGTATATAGTGTAATACCAATCATTGTACTAATACTAGTTGGATCAGGCATTGATAGAAATATGTATGATGTTTTTCTAATCTTCTTAGCCTTTGGATCACTTCCTCCTTCAATGGCGAATTTCGTATCCTCTAATGTCTTCTTTAAATATTTAACAAAATCCTTGTCGAGCTCCATATTACTCCTCCCCAATGATTTATATTATGGAGACCTCTTATATACAGAGGGAAAGAGTAATACTTGTCCGAACATTGTAAAGGTAAAGAATATGAAAATACCCAAGGAAAAAGGATACTATATTTTATTGATCAAAGTCAATCGTGATGTAAATACTAGAATTGGGTCTTTGGGATTAATCAAGTTTAGGAGGGGATTTTACACATATATTGGTAGTGCGCATGGCCCTGGCGGTTTACGAGCTAGAATAAACCGTCACCTGAAGAAAATAAAGAAACCACATTGGCATATAGATTATTTATTAATGAATGAAGATGTGTTCATTGTTGCGATCTGGTGTTTAATAACCAAGGAATCATCACAGGATCTCGAATCACTCATATCTAGGGATCTTAATGCCCACTTTTACTTTATCAAAGGTTTTGGATGTACGGATAAGCCAAGTGATCTATCTCATATACATTATTGTGGTTTAGAATTATATGTTTGCATTAGTGTTTTGAACAGAATTTTAAGGAAATATCATTTAACACCTCATATATTTTATACGTCAGATTTAAATACCAGATAGGATAATCTCTAACTATACCCATAACTTGAAACCCTAGGAGTCGAAATACATATGTCTGAAGAAACCAAATCTCGTAAAACCCTTATTAAAGATTTAAAACCGCATCAGGAAAACGTACATGTAAAAGTAAGAGTATTAGAGACAAGTCCTCCGAGAGTTATACAAACACGTAAGGGTCCAAGAACTATTAGTGATGCAGTATTAGGAGATGAATCGGGAAGAGTCAAGGCAACACTCTGGGGCAGGAAAGCTGGCACGTTAGAAGAAGGTAAGGCAGTAAATATAGAAGGTGCTTGGACATCTAGTTATCGTGGACAAGTACAACTCAATATAGGAAGCTCAACAAAAGTTCATGAAATAGAAGACGCTGAAGTACCTTCAAAAGAGGATATACCCGAAGATATGCCAACAGCTCCAATGGAAGACTATAGAAAAAGTCGTGGAGGATTTAGGAAACGCAAGAGCTTTGGAGGTAGGTACTAATGTCAGAAGAGGAAACTAGGCCTACTGATTTCTTAGAGAAGTTTAATAATATGAAAGAACAAGTTCCAGAAAGAAAAGGAACATTCCTCGGTGAGGAAGGAGAAAATTTCTATGTAGCCCTGAGCGAGAATGAAGTTTATGAACTAAGTCCTTTAGCATATTATGTATGGCTATTATGTGATGGTAAGAATACTATTAATGAAATAGCTGATAGAATGAGTAGAGATTTAAAAATGAATATAAACGAAATTATTGAACCACTACTCATGGCTTTAGATGGATTAACAAGCGTAAATTTAGTTGTCATAAAGCCTGAATAGTTCCCATATTAGTCTTTTTCTAATCTTTTTATATTATTTTTGATCGTAGAAAATGTTAACCTATAGGCTTTATAATCCGATCCGAATGATAGCTCTTATTGTTAAAGGATATAAGGTAATTCGAGGAGTTTAAGGTATAAATTACCTTAATATAGTACATACTATAACTTATTATTGCCTTTTCTATAGCACAGGATACTATTAAATATTTTATTTATCAAATAATTTCTGAACATTTAAAAATTAGCAAGGATAGTTTAATCAAGATAATTCAGGTAGTTAGGGAACCTTAGTTAATGGGATTATTTCAAGAGATGTCATATATTTGCTTATATAGGAGAATAGTTAGTTTATTAGCTTAGCAATGATAAAAAGGGTTATAGGTAGTACGAAAGTGAATTACAGACTATTATACGTGTTAATGATTGTTACTATATTATTCCTGAATATTAGTTCATCTCTAGTAGTTTATGCAAATAATGCTTTAGAGGATCTAAAATTTATTTATACTATTGAATTACAGATAGGAGGAAACATTACTAATTTAGGTAAACAACCTCTTCAAATAAACAAAACCGATCTGCTTATATATGATTATCCTTTAAATACGTCTTCACAGGAGATTTTATATGCTAGTCTATATTACAATGATATGCAGATTCCATTTAAAATTGAAAGAGATAATGAGGATTATACTTTAATACCTAATATTACAATCAATGATGTTTTAGACTCTAATGATACAGCCTCGTCGAAGGTTTTATACAGAGTTCGTATTAATGTGACAAAGAGATTAGAAGAAATAAGAGATCTTAGTTTTAGTAATGCCGGAACATGGGATGAGATACCAGTTTCGTTGAAGGAATTAACGAACGTCACTAGTTTATGGAATTATACAAATCCTCTTATTAAATTACTCTATAAATATATTCTGAGAAACTCTAGTAGTACTCCATTATATTATCTGGCATCCACACTTAATTGGATAAATTCCTATGTGAAGTATAGTACAAGGGTACCTCCGAGGCATCCGTGGGAAGTAATATTGCGTAGAAAAGGAGACTGTGACGATCAGTCAAACCTTATAATAACTTTGCTAAGAGCTTCTGGTATCCCATCGTATCTCGAAACTGGAATGGTTTATATCTCAAATAATTTTTATTTAAGATCAACAACGGCAGGCGGGTTTTTATCATATGAGTTCATAGGTGGAGGGTCGCATGGATGGGTAGCTGCATATATACCTCCATGGGGATTTATAAGAGTGGATTTGACTTTTGCAAGTGGAATACCAGGTAATTTACAATCAATGCTAAGCCATATAAAGAATGCCGCCTATTATAGTATATCATTTCCCACTATAGTAATGTCAGAAATTAAGAAGGAGGATTATGTTGAACAGGGTATTAAATTTATAGAGGAAATAAAAGAGGAGAAAATAAGATATAATATATTCATAAAATTACAGATCGTGACAAAAGAGGCATACTCATAGATAATATCTTATTAAAGATTTATAGATATGCCGAGTAATCTATAGGAATGGATGACCGGTGACTCCACTTCAGAGGCTACAAGCCAATGAAGATACTCCACCCCTAGGGGACTTTTTAATTTAAATTAATAGATCATTTTTCGTCGAATTAATGAAGAAGTGTATATTTCAATTAATATTTTTTATTGAGGCCTATAATTTTAACTATTTTATTATATTCATCTTCTACATATCCCATAATATCATATCTATGGACTCTTATAAGGTGAAGATAGAGTCCTCTACGTGTAAATGGCCCCCTACCGCAAATATTGCATCTAAGTAGTCCATTGCGTACAATGACTATTTCGCTAGCTACACGGTTAACAGCTTCCCTAACAATTGGATAAAGGACCGACCCAGTTATTCTCCTTAAATCACTTTCGTCTACAGATAAGCCAACTGCAAGTCTAGCAACATACTCAACAAGTTTACTGCTAATAACACTAATATTAGTCACTTAATTTCACCTTGACTTTACTCCTACAATTATTGTTCTTCTTTGTTGGATATTAAAATATAGGCTTTATGACAGTATATTAAGTTTTAAAAAAATGTTATAAGGATCATGAAGAGATCGTTCATGTAAAATCTTCTATTATTAACCCGTTACTTAATCGATATCTTACTTCAATAAGAGTTGAATTTTTATAGTACATTTTCCTTAATAGACTCCATAGATTGAATGAAGTGTCCGTAAGTACTTATGAAAATTAATAGTCATGGTGTATGATTTTGACCCGTGATCCTATATTTGTTGTTGGAGTTGGAATGACTAAAATTGATAGATGGTATACACGTAGTGCAAGAGATCTTTTTTCGGAGGCCATGATTAAGGCCATAGATGATGCTGGAGGTACTAAGCCTCAGGCTCTAGTTGTTGGTAATATGACCTCTAGTGTTCTCATGGAGCAAGATAGTCTAGGTGCATTAATGGCTGACTATAGTGGATTAAGAGGTATTCCCTCATTTAAGGTAGAAGCCGCCTGTGGTAGTGGCGGGGCAGCATTTTATGCTGGCTATGGTCTTGTAGCCTCTGGTCTAGCCGATATTGTTGCTGTTGGAGGTATTGAAAAACTTACAGAAAAACTTACAGCTCATGCAACAAAAGCACTCGCGCAAGCAGCTGATACCGAGTATGAGCTTGTATATGGTGCTAGTTTTACTGGGTTAAATGCATTAGTAGCTCGTCTTTATATGAATAAGTTTGGGTATAAGGATGAGGATCTTGCTTATTGGCCTCTTAGAATGCATGAATATGCCTCTTATAATCCATATGCTCAAATTCCCAGAAAAACTAGTTTAGAAACTATTCTTAAGAGCCCTGTTATAGCTGATCCTATTAAGCTATTTGACTGTAGCCCAATAGGTGACGGAGCAGCTGTAGTTATACTAGTACGTGGCGAGGAAAGGGCTAGGGAAATTGCAAAGACTATGGGCCGTGATGTTCTCGTAGAAGTTGCTGGGCTCGGCTTTTCAACTGACAGCGTTGATCTTGGCAGTAGGAGAGACTTATTGACCATGGATGCTGTCGTGCGTGCAGCTAAAGACGCTTATAAAATGGCCGGTATTGATGTAAAGGATATAGATTATGCGGAAGTACATGACGCGTTTCATATTACGGGATATATATCACTAGAGGATCTTGGTTTTGTTGAAAAAGGTAAGGCAGTAAAAGAGTGGAGAGAAGGGCGTTTTGGAAAAGGCGATAAACCGGAAGTAAACTTTAGTGGTGGATTAAAGGCTCGTGGGCATCCCGTTGGAGCGACAGGTGTCTACCAGATCGCTGAGGTTACCATGCAGCTTCGCGGCGACTTCCCTGGCTATAAAGCTAGTGATCCAGAGATTGGTTTAGCGCAAAACATCGGCGGTGTAGGAACATTTGCAACAGTAGCTATACTAAGGAGGAGACGTTAATTTGTCTTTTGAATACCGTAATTTCGATGAAATGGTTGAAGAGCTCCGTGAGCTACGTAGGAAAAGCCTTGAAGGCGGTGGACCCGAGAAAATAAAGGTTCAGCATAGTAAAGGTAAGCTTACGGCTCGTGAAAGATTAGAACGTTTACTTGATAGAGATAGTTTTCAGGAACTCGGATGGCTAACAATAACTAGATCTAGATACTATGAAGAACTTGGAATTGATTTTAAGAAAGTAAAGTATCTAGGAGACGGAGTTATTATAGGTTTCGGCAAAATTGATGGTAGATTAGTATATCTGTTCGCACAGGACTTCACAGTCATGGGCGGTAGTATTGGTGAAATGCATGGCCTTAAAATTGCAAGAATAATTGAAATGGCTATTGAGAACCAGGCACCAGTTATAGGACTATGGGATAGTGGAGGAGCACGTATACAGGAGGGAGTTGCAAGTCTTCATGCAGCAGGCCTTATATTCTCAGCAAATGCAAAGGCTAGTGGTATTATTCCCCAGATAAGCCTTATACTTGGCCCATGTGCTGGTGCAGCTAGCTATAGTCCTGCATTAACAGATTTCATAATAATGACTAAGGGCTCATTTATGTTTATTACTGGGCCAGAAGTTGTTAAAGCAGCAACAGGCATTGAGACCACATTTGAAGAACTTGGAGGAGCAAAAGTGCATGCAACCACTAGTGGTGTTGCACACTTTGTAACAGAAGATGATGACTCTGCCTTAAGACTAACTCGTAAATTATTGAGTTATTTGCCACAGAATAATACTGAGGATCCGCCATATGTCGATATAGGCGATCCATGGGATCGTGAAGACCCAGAGCTAGATTCTATAGTACCAACAGATCCGACTAAACCATTTGATATAAGAGACATTATTACTAGTGTTGTTGATGGAGGTGAATTCTTAGAGATACAAGCCGATTATGCTAGATCTGCCGTTATAGGCTTTGGTAGGATAGGCGGTTATACCGTGGGTATTGTAGCTAATCAGCCATCTGTTAATGCTGGTGTTATAGATATTGATGCTAGCATGAAAATAGCTCGTTTTGTTAGATTCTTGGATGCATTCAATATACCGATAATAACGTTTGTAGATACTCCGGGCTTCATGCCAGGAATAGATCAGGAGCATGGTGGAATCATTAAGCACGGGGCTAAGATATTATACGCATATGCATCTGCCTCAGTACCGAAGATCACGGTAATTATACGTAAAGCCTATGGAGGAGCCTATATAGCGATGGGAAGCCGTAGTCTTGGAGCGGATATTGTATATGCCTGGCCTATGGCCGAGATAGCTGTTATGGGTCCTGAAGGGGCAGTTCGTATCCTCTATAGAAAGCAGGCTGCTAAACAGCCTGATCCAGAGAAGTTTATGAGAGAAAAACTAGTAGAGTACCGTCGCGTATTCGCTAATCCGTATCGTGCAGCTGAACTTGGATATATTGACGATGTTATAATGCCTAGAGAGACTCGTAAGAAGATCTTTATGGCTATTGAGGCTCTACGGGATAAGAGAGAGGAAGTTGTACCTAGGAAACATGGAAATATGCCGTTATAATGCTATTTTTTCTTCTTACTCCTCTTCTTCTTTTTCTTACTTTCCTTCTCCTCAGACTCTTCTAAGGGCTTAATTTTAACTATAGGCTGGCCCTTATTAACGGCCTTGCCAGGTTCAACGTATACCTTTTCAACGACTCCATCGATTCCTGCCTTGATCTCGGTAATCATTTTCATTGACTCTATTAATGCAACTGCACTATCAATGAAGACCTTATCGCCCTCCTTAACCTTGATATCAATTATTCGGCCGGATAAAGGAGCTACGACCATGCCTTTCTCTATGCCAATAGTTGTACGCCTTTTCTCGATTTCCTTGGATGACAATCCCGTGGGTATAAACTCTATGATTTTCTTAATAATAGCCGGTATGCCATCGATAATTATTCCTGACGAGAAACCGTCAACTCTTATTCTATTGCCATTGATATCCAGTATGGCTTGCCTAAGATCTTCATCAAACCCTAATACACGGACATAATACTCTTCATTTTCACCAACAATCTTAACCTTATATCCATCCCTTTCTTCTTTAACCTCAATCTCCATCATATCTCCTAGAGATGTCTCTATTCTATACCTTCGAGACATTCTAACACCATCATCTAAGTTTTAATATTATATAAATTAAGCGTATTCACTATTAAATCTAGAGTAGGAAGTGTTTACCACCTATTACGACTTTTCACCAGCTTCAATTACTATTAATCGCAATAAGTGATTTGCCAAGCATACTATCTGTCGTGTATCCTTTAGGTATCTTCCCACAATTATTGGTACATATATCACTATACCGCATCTATGGATCTATACAACTTCTAATCAATGTAATAGTCTCTATAGATTTTTCCATGGTTTTCACTAGGAATAATTAATATTGTAGTTCTGTTATTAGTAGTATTGCAGTAATAAAAACTTCTGGTGAAAAACATGTTGCCATCATGGGTCTATAGTTTAGCTGAAGAAGTCTTGGAAAAATCTATTGAATATCCGACAGTTCTCGGTGAAGCATATAAGGATATAGTTGAATATTATGCGGAGGTTTTATCGAACTATGGTGTACATACAACAATTCATAGAGTACCGGATGATTACTCAAGAAAATACCTTGATAAGTCAATGAATCCGGATAAACCCAGATACATATTAATAGCAAGGATAGGGTCAGGAGAGAAAGTTCTACAATATAATGGACACTACGATATTGTGGCACCCGGCAGTGGATGGACTGTTACAGAACCCTTTAAGCCTAAGAAAATAAATAATCGAATATACGGGCGCGGCTCAACTGATATGAAAGGTGGACTTGCAGCTTTTACAGCAGCAATAGCTTATTTAGCTTCCACTAAAGAACTTATGGATCATATTGTCGAGATAGCTTATGTACCTGACGAAGAGATCGGGGGTTTGACTGGTACAGGATACCTAGTTAATGAACTGGGATCTAGACCTGATTGGGTAGTTATTGGAGAGCCTAGTGGCCTAGGCACCATATGGATTGGGCATAAAGGAGGAATATGGCTTGATGTTATTGTTAAGGGTAAGCAGGCACATGGTAGTACTCCATGGCACGGAGAGAATGCTTTTGAGAAAATGGTTTACATTGCTAAGTATCTAATTGAAAATGTCAAGCCAGTTATTGAGTCTAGAATAAGTAGGTATGAATATGATGAAGAAGAATCCAAGAAGGCTACTATGGTGCTCGGAGGAAAGGTATCTGCACCAGGAAGTCCAAATATAGTGCCTGGTGAAGTAAGCTTCAGTATTGATAGAAGATTAATTGTAGAGGAGGATCTTGATCAGGCTGAAAAAGAGCTAAAGAAGTATATTATGGAGGCTGCTTCATTGGCTAAGGCCAGGGTTGAAATAAATGTTTTGACAAGGCTTAGTCCGTCATTTGTCTCTCCTGATTCAAAATTAATAAATAC
The DNA here is from genome assembly GCA_964531225.1 of uncultured Desulfurococcaceae archaeon. Classification (GTDB taxonomy): domain Archaea; phylum Thermoproteota; class Thermoprotei_A; order Sulfolobales; family Desulfurococcaceae; genus CAZHDB01. The sequence goes on along the minus strand of CAZHDB010000018.1, from coordinate 6,512 downwards.
ATTAACTGAAGTAGTATATGGAGTCCTTGGATTCATGCCAAGGAAAGTTGTTTGTACCGGAGGACTTGATCTACACTATTATACCGAGGTTGGTGTAGAGGCTATATCTTATGGACCGGGAGAGCCTTCACAGGCACATACTGTTAATGAATATATAGACCTAGATAGCCTTTACAAATCCATTGATATATATGTTGAACTAGCTAGGAAAGCTTTCAAATAATTCCATTGAATACGCTATATGGTGTAAAAATATATTGAGAGAACAAATGATCTTAGAGAATAGTAGTACCAAGTATATTGGATTTTTATCCCGATTCATCAATTTCTTAGAAGATGTTTTAGATGATGCATGGTGCGAAGATATTTTTGTTGATAAGAACATCTATGATAATAGACCAATTATTCCCAGCACTATAGAAATTGATCCATATAAATGTAGTTATGAGCCTGAAGAAAGCATTAAAATCTTTAGTAGCCAATGGGATATCGACGTAGATATAGCTATAGGTAAGGGATACTATAGCCTTAATGAACTGTATTTTTTAATACCTAGTATCTATGTAGAGTCATTACACTATCTAATGAAGAATTATGCGAGTAAAACAATGATTAATGAAAGGGAATATTTCTTAGCTATATTGTTTAATGGTAAAGGATTTCTTGTTGAAGGAGAAGTCGATCATGTTAGGATACCATTCATACGTCATTGTTTATCATCACATACACATCCTTCCCATTTACCAATACCTTCTAAACGAGATATAGAAGCTGTATTGTATATGATGCTGAATAGAGGATTTCTCCATGTTATCGAAACTGTGGGGACTTCACTTTATATATATAGGATCAAGCCATTAAGTGAAGATGATTTGATTAAGTTACGAAGTATGGAATCTTTAAATAATTATCGAGACTTTATGAGTGTCTTTAAAAGTATAGAATCTGTTAGAATAGAATATAGATAGTTTTCATTTCAATAATTATGCCTAGATATTCAAAATTTTTATAGACATTTGTCTAAGTGTTAGAAGGAGGTCATTAATGAAAAGGCACAATTTTTAAAACCTTAGTTATGTACTTGAAAATAGACAATAATTCAATAGTAATGAGGATAAGTACCCCTAAGATCGGAGTGGATTGAGACGTGGCAAAATACAGGATCTTGATAGCTAATAGAGGAGAGATAGCTATAAGGATTGCAAGGACAGTGAGGGAACTAGGTTGGATTCCTCTTGGAATCTATACTTCTATTGACAAATACAGTTTACATAGGAGATTTATGGATGGTGATTATCAAGTATCTAATTATCTTGATATGGATGAAATAATCGAGGCTGCATTAGAATTAGGCGCTGATGCCATTCATCCTGGTTATGGGTTTCTTTCAGAAAATGCATTATTTGTACGAAAAGTTGTTAGCAGAGGACTAGTATTTGTAGGACCTCCATCGAATATTATGGAGCTTAGTGGCGATAAAGCTAGGGCTAAGAAAATGGCCGAAGAAGCAGGTATACCTACTCTTCCATGGAGGCCAGTAAAGAAGCCAGAAGATGTTATAGAATTTGCTAATGAATACAGATATCCGGTTCTACTAAAGGCTGTTGGTGGTGGAGGAGGCATGGGAATGAGGATAGTGTACAATGAAAAAGATGTTGAAAAGTTATATGAACAAGCTAGTAAGGAGGCCGAAGATGCCTTTAAAGATAAAAGGCTTTATGTAGAGAAATTCCTTACTTCCCCGAAGCATATTGAGATACAAATACTTGGTAATGGAGAGAAGGTAATTCATCTCTTTGAGAGAGATTGTAGTATCCAGCATAGGTATCAGAAGGTTATTGAGGAGGCTCCCGCACCAATATTATCTCCTGATGAGAGAAGAGCTATAACGGAAGATGCTGTAAAACTTGCTGAGTACATAGGATATGTTAATGCGGGTACGGTTGAATTTCTATTTGATCCAAAGACTAGAAAACACTACTTTATGGAGATAAATGCTAGGCTGCAAGTTGAGCATCCGGTTACGGAGATGATTACAGGAGTAGATATTGTTAAGCAACAATTATTAATAGCGATGGGAGAAGGACTGGATCTGAAACAAGACGATATTCGCATACATGGACACGCTATAGAAGCTCGTATAAATGCTGAAAATCCTGTTACAATGCTTCCAAGCCCTGGTACGGTATCTGATTACCATGAGCCAAGCGGACCCGGGATACGTATTGATAGTGGTATCACGGCTGGTTCAATTATTCCTGCAGAATATAATCCATTAATTGCTAAGATTATTGCATGGGCTCCTTCTAGAAGAGAGGCTATAAACCGTATGCTTAGGGCTCTCCGTGAATATATTATTATTGGTGTTGACACAAATATATTATTAATTAAAAGTATTCTTGAACACCCAGTTTTCATAAATGGTGTTCATACAACTAAATTCTTGGATGAATACATTAATGATATTAAAAAGAGGATATTGAACTATGAGAGGATACAAGCTATAGCACTATCCATACTAATGACGCGCAGTATTAACGGTTTCGGATCCCTAGTACCTCGTTCGAAATCACCTATAGTACCTACTTCCCATAGACTCCAGACCCTTAAGAGAAGAGCATGGGCTTACTGGAGAGTTATTAAAAGTAGAATGCATACTAGAAAAAGGAGTAGTCGTAAGAAGTAATATGATGAATGATGACGCGGCTGATTAGTAGGTGATGAAGGGATTAGCTTCTGACCCTCTTTATTAAGTCTTTATTAATATCTCGATTCATGTAAATGGCTTACATGTACAGTTATAGTATGTAGACGGGTCTTTATTTACGCTACATTATTTTAATCATACATTTAACTTCCTATAAATATAGTCGTAATTAGTATATATAGATGTATTTAAATGAGAGCGAATTACTTATAAAACCATATATGTAATAGCGTATCCCATGAGGTTATAATTGGAGGGTAGAATAGTATGTCCGATGTACCTAAAGAGAAAAGATTTGTACTATGGCTTGAAGAAGTTACAAAAGATGATGTAGTACTTGTCGGAGGCAAGAATGCTAATCTTGGGGAGATGATTCGAGCAGGAATACCCGTACCTCCAGGATTTGCGGTAACAGCTTATGCATATAAGTACTTCCTCGACTCAACAGGTCTTGGCGAGAAAATCTATGCTATGTTAAGGGATCTTGATGTTAACGATAAGAAAGCATTAGATGAGACAACAAGCAAGATCAGGCAAATGATTAAAGAGACGCCTATGCCTCCAGAAGTAGAGGCGGCCATTAGAAATGCTTATAGAGAATTGGCTTCAAGGCTAAATATTGATCCATCGAAACTACGTGTTGCAGTACGTAGTAGTGCAACTGCAGAAGACATGCCAGAAGCAAGTTTTGCAGGTCAACAAGAGACCTATTTAAACGTCTATGGAGAAGATGCAGTTGTTAAGCGTGTAAAGGATTGTTGGGCTAGCCTCTTTACTGCACGTGCTACTTTCTACCGTGTCGCACAAGGAATTCCACATGAAAAAGCCTTAATGAGTGTTACTGTTCAAAAAATGGTTAATAGTCGCTCAGCTGGCGTAATGTTTACACTACATCCAGTTACTGGCGAGACGGATGTAATAGTTATTGAGGGAGCATGGGGTCTCGGAGAAGCTGTTGTTGGTGGCAAAGTAACACCTGATGAATGGGTTGTTGAAAAGGATACATTAAAGATTAGAGAACAAAAGATCAATAGAAAGAGCATCGCTATAGTCTTTAATCCTGAAAAAGGTGCAAACGAGACCATTAAGCTCCCTGATCCTAGGTTCCCATTATTTGATCCAGAAGCTCCAAGCCTTAATGAGGATGAAGTTAAGAAATTAGCCGAACTAGGTATCTTGATCGAGAAACACTATGGCCGTGCAATGGATATTGAGTGGGCCATTGACATGGACTTGCAATTCCCAGACAATGTATTCATTGTACAAGCCCGTCCAGAGACTGTATGGAGTGTTAAGAAGGCTAAGGAGGAGAGAAGAGTTGAGGTAAAGGGTGAGAAGGTAGTTAAACTTAGTGAAGCTAATGTAATAGTTCGTGGATTACCTGCAAGCCCAGGTATCGGAGCAGGGATTGCTAGAGTAATTTTTGATCCACATGGTAAGGAGGCTCAAGAGTTTAAAGAAGGAGATATACTAGTTACTAAGATGACTGATCCTGACTGGGTACCATTAATGAAAAAGGCAGCGGCTATAGTAACGGATGAAGGTGGTATGACTAGCCATGCGGCCATTGTCAGTCGTGAGCTTGGTATACCATGTATTGTTGGCACTGGCAATGCTACAGAAGTCATAAAGACAGGGACTGAAGTAACTGTTGATGGTAGCCGTGGTGTTGTCTATGAAGGTATTGTCGAAGATCTCGTAAAGCCTAAGGAGGAGGCCGCTGCAGCAGCAGTCTCTGTTGGTATTAGTCCTGAGCAATTATTGCCACTTTATCCAGTAACTGCAACAAAGATCTATATGAATCTAGGTGAGCCCGATGCCATTGAGAGATACAAGGACTTGCCATTCGATGGCATTGGACTCATGAGGATCGAGTTCATTATTACTGATTGGGTACAATATCATCCAATGGCATTAATTGAAGAGGGTCGTGGAGAATTCTTTGTGGACAAGCTAGCGGAAGGTATTGCCAAGGTAGCACAGGTAATTTATCCAAGGCCTATAGTTGTACGTTTTAGTGACTTCAAGACTAATGAATACCGTGGACTAAAGGGTGGAGAGAAATTTGAACCAGAAGAGAGAAACCCAATGATTGGATGGCGTGGTGTTAGCCGATATATCCATCCGAACTATGAGCCAGCATTCCGTCTAGAAGTTCGTGCTATAAAGAAGGTTCGTGAGGAAATGGGACTAACCAATGTATGGGTTATGCTACCATTTGTAAGAACTACATGGGAGGTTGAACGTGCATTAAAGATTATGGAGGAAGAAGGTCTGAAACGCAGTAAGGATTTCAAAGTATGGGCTATGGCCGAGGTACCAAGCATAGTATTTCTTGCAGACAAGTTTGCCGAATATGTTGATGGATTCAGTATTGGAAGCAACGATCTTACACAATTGGTTCTTGGAGCTGATCGCGACAATACGATGCTTGCAGAAATGGGCTACTTCGATGAACGTGATCCCGCTGTACTAGCTGCTATTAAGATGCTTATTGAAAAAGCACATTCTAAAGGCGCTACTGTGAGTATTTGTGGGCAAGCACCAAGTGTATATCCAGAGATCGTTGAATTCCTTGTAGAGAACGGTATTGACAGTATAAGTGTAAATCCTGATGCCGTCATACCAACTAGAAGACTTGTAGCAAGTATTGAGAGAAAGATAATGCTTAAGAGATTAAATAAATTAATGAACAAGCTTAAGGAATTCGAGCATTACTTCTAAAATCTTGAGCCGTGGAATATTTTTCTATCCAAAACTATTTTTCTTCAATGTTAACTATGATATGTATATGGTTATTTCTAGTTACATTTATAACATAGACATAGATATTGGTATTTTGAATAAATATAATGAGGTACGAGGAATTTGAATGATAATGATATTATAGGACATACAAGACGTGTTATTTATATGAAATTCAATGATGGATCTAAAGCTTTTATTAGATACGTCGTTGAAGATCATGTTATGAAACTATTAGAGACATATACACCACCGCAACATCGAGGTAAAGGCGTTGCCCGTAAACTAATGGAGTACGCTATTAAGCTTGCGAGAGAAAATAACTGGTTAATAGAGCCTATATGTAGTTATGCAATCTATTTCTTCATTAAAAATCCAGAACTAAAAGAACTATTAATTCCCAAACTGAGAAATACCGATCTTAGAGAATTATTTAAAAAGAAAATCGAAGAAGAAAAACTAAAAAGAGCAGTAATAGAATAATTTAAAGCCAATAAATTATTAAACCTATTCAACTTAGTTTTAGATTAATCATTCTAGAGTTAAAGTCGATCATTATTAAGACTAATATGCTCCGGTTATAATTAGCTCAGGAATAAATAATAAAGAAAAATATTCTTGAAATTTATGATCCCAATAAATCTGCCGTCACACTATGTGCTCTGTCTTAGGACTCTTTCAATTCGTAATACCATGTCCTATAATATTTAATATAGATATAAATTTATTGAGAAACCGCTTATCTACCAAATGATACAATGTAGACTAGAGCTAATGAATTGTAGAGAAAATAATTTACATGAGTGTCTTTTGAATTAACGGGATATTATTACTAGTAACAAACTATAGTAATGCTTTCAATGATTCTAAATTGCTCGCCCACAGCACTACAATGAAGCGTTTTCATATTATTTATTTTCTTTTTTCTTCCAAGGAGTATTAAAGATAGCATAGATCTCTGATGCTCTTTTCTCTCCTATACCTTCTACTTTCATGAGCTCGGCAATACTTGCATTAGCTATTGCTTTCAATGTACCAAAATATTCAAGTAATTTCCTAG
>CAZHDB010000017.1:0-31421 GCA_964531225.1 uncultured Desulfurococcaceae archaeon | reverse complement strand
TCTATAACAAGTGATCCCATGTACTCCCTGCCCGGCGTAAATAACGTTATAGCAACTATTATCGAAGGATATGTTTTCTCACTATACCTACTCCTATACTCCATGTATTCTCTAGAGCCTAGCCAGTTTCTCCACACGTTTATAAATACCTGCTTATCGATCCTGACAACTATGTCTTCTCCCTTACCATATATCCTACCAATATCTATGGCCCTAGGGTTATTGGGAGGCCCTGAGGAGACGTGTACTGCGATAGCATAGTCCCTGTTAATATCTTTAAGCGAAATAGTTGAGCCCCTATATTCACTAACACATTATCCTCGACAATGATCTCAAGATACCTCGGCACAGACAAGGGTATACTTGGTAAAACAAGAGGTACAACCAGTATGATCAGCACTATAACTGAAGGAAGAGCAACTTTCACAGTCAAGACCTCGTATACCCTGCTGATATATGTTGTTTGCTATAATTTTTATACATATTGTATATTGCTTTGTTATTGATCTTTATGCAAACGTATATAAACCCTAGTATTTCCCAGGTGGGTACCACTTTATATCGATCTTGTAGTTCAGGAAAATTTCTCTAAACACTTTAAGGACTATATCTCGGCCTCCTCAGCCGCCCTAATAGTCTTACATTTATTTCTATAACCAGGGTAGATGTGGGTATCCATAGCTATACGACTTCTATAAAGTAACCTATAGCTATATTGAATCGGGCTAAAGAGAAAGGATCTGCCGTGGAGAGCTTCTTTATTGATACTATGGCTTCTGGGAGCCATAGCGCCAAGAAATAGGCCACAGTACAAGGCTATACTTGAATTTTGTAAAAATAATAACATCAACATTATAATATTCTATGATGTTTAGGCTATGCAGAAATCTTGAGGAGGCCTTATATGAGCTAAAAGCTGTTAATAGAGGAGGGCTATGATATATCTGTCTATCCGGACTTCCTCAATCAAATCAATGATCCTATGATGAAGAAATTCGTAGTTGTACAAAGGACAAAAGCTGGAATACTAAGAGCAAAACTACAGGGAAAGCATATTTGTAGATCAAGGAAGGAGATTGATTGGAAGTAATTTGGTGAGTACCTCAGGAAAGAATTAAGCCTAAGAGACTGAGCAAGATTACCAGATGTCCCGTACTCAACTCTGGGATTATTTTCTAGATTGTAGTAGTACTCGATGAGTAAATTGCAATATATTTTATTTAGTTTCTACGATCCTTCTTGAAGATGAATTCTTCATATTGGTAGGACACGTGTAGCTGGATCAAACTGGGTTCCCCATATTCCGCAGATGCGCGAGTTCTATGGGGGAGGGATCCGAACATGAGCACCATATTCCTCCTCTAGCTTTATATTTTACTATATTTAAGGGGGACAAGGCTCTATTTGATCTTTTGAGATTTTAATTTCTTTTATAAGTAGTTTGTTATTGTATTGACTGGGAAAAATACTATGTAGTAGTTGGATTTAATTAGGTCTAAACATATTTTCTTGACAGGTGCTTGTATGGTACTGGAAGGTGTTAGGAAGGCTTTATCGAAGTTCCTTAGGAGTGATAGAGAATATAGAGAGGCAGTTAAACAGTTCATCAAGGATCTTCAAAAAGAGCTTATAAAAGCTGATGTTAATGTCAAAGTTGTCTTTGAATTAACGAAGAGAATTAGAGAAAGAGCCCTTGAGGAAGAACCTCCACCTGGTATAACTAGAAAAGACTGGCTTGTAACGATTGTTTATGAGGAGCTTACTAAACTCTTTGGTGGCGAGAAAACACCTAATGTTAAACCTCCAAAGAAGCCGTGGATAATGCTATTAGTTGGGCTCCAGGGCAGTGGTAAAACAACAACTGCTGCTAAGATAGCTTATTACTATAAGCTTGAGGGTTATCGAGTAGGTCTTGTAGCTGCTGATACATATAGGCCTGCAGCTTATGATCAGTTGAAACAACTTGGTGATCAGATTGGTGTACCAGTATATGGCGAACCAGGCAATAAAGATGCTGTAGCTATTGCCAGAAACGGTGTGAAATTGTTTAAGGAAAAAGGTTTTGACATAATTATTGTCGATACAGCAGGCCGTCATCATCGTGAAGAGGATCTCCTCAAGGAAATGCGTGACATTGCTAAACAGATCAATCCTAATGAAGTTGTTTTAGTAATAGATGCAGCTATAGGTCAACAGGCCTATAGTATTGCAAAGAAGTTTCATGAATCAACACCTATAGGCTCAATAGTAGTTACTAAACTTGATGGTACAGCTAAAGGAGGTGGTGCATTATCTGCTGTTGCGGCGACTGGCGCAATTATAAAGTTTATTGGTACTGGTGAAAAAGTTGATGAACTCGAAGTATTTAAGCCTCCTAAATTTGTAGCGAGAATACTTGGTATTGGCGATATAGAGGGTCTTGTTGAGAAAGTTAGAAGGGTACGTATAGAATTTACTGAAAAAGATATTGAAGAAATGCTTTCTGGAAAACTAAATATGAGACTAGTATATAAGCAGCTTATAAGCATTCGTAAACTGGGTCCTTTACGGAAAATACTCCAAATGATCCCTGGTTTCGGACTAAAGATACCTTTAGATATAGATCTAAGTGCTAAGCAGGCAGAAGTTAAAATGAAGAAATGGCTTGCAGTAATAAACTCCATGACATACGAGGAACTTGACAATCCAGAGATCATTGATAGGAGAAGAATGAAGAGAATAGCTTTAGGGGCAGGAGTTGATGTAGAGGATGTCCGGGAATTATTGAAACAATATAATACTATGAAGAAATTGATAAAACAATTGAGGAGAAGAAAGGATCTACTAGATAAACTAAGACTCGGAGCTTTACGTTGAATACTCCAACTAGAGTATTCCTATATTATTTAGCTGATCCATGCCTGGATCTCGAGACATCTTCACATATATTACTTAATACATTTATTGTATCTCACGGTATCCGTATTGATACTATTCTATGTCTATTTTCTAATGACAAGACATATGTGATCAATGGCTCCGAGCTAAGGCATCTTTATCCTCAACAAAATAGCCTAAGAGGATTCGCAAAAGCTGTATTTTGTAAAAATAAAGAATTACCAGGGGTTTATAAGAACCAAAATATCATATTAAAAGATCGTATCGCCATATTATATCCTTTTAGAAAGGGATTGACAATAACTGATAATCCACCCGGATCCTATGAAGAAATCATAATAATCCTAAATAATAGAAGATATTTTAAGAAACTTTTGTTACGGGATATACCAAAAATACCTATCTACGTACCGAGAAATACTTCAATAGAAACCACTATAACGATAATAAACTATGTCTTAGATACTTGGTACGGTACTGCGGTTAGGAGGAAGGGGAAGGTAATTGTCTATAAGGCCAGACAATAATCTATTAGAATCTGTAAAGAGGATCTTATTAAAGTACCCATTGTGTAATCATTGTCTAGGCAGATTATTTGCTAAATTAGGGCATGGATTAGGAAATGATGAGAGAGGTTATAGTCTAAAACTCGTACTAACCATGGAACTTCATAGGATCATTAGAAATGATAAGGATAATTATAAGGACTTGCTTAGAGGACTCGCTGAAAATGGAGGGGAGCCATTTACAAAACTATATACGCACTTATATAATGAACCTATTAGCTATCGGGAGTGTATTTTATGTAAAAATATCATTAGCCGAAAATATTTTGAGGAATTAGCTGATAAGGCAATTAAGGTTATTAATGAATATAATGCTACGAGCTTCTTAATAGGTGTAAGTATTGATAAAGAATTACAGCTTAAGGAGATCGAGATAGCTAGTGAATCTGGTCTAGAATATAGCGAGTCCATTAAAAACGAGATCAAGCGTGAAGTGGGTAAAATTGTTAGGGATAAATTAGGTATTGAACCAGACTTTAATAGGCCGGACATTGTAGTTATATTCGATCTGGCAGGTAATTATGAGGTTATTGTAAATCCAGTATTGTTACTTGGTAGATATTGGAAAACTGCTAGAAACATATCTCATGTAATATGGGTAATTAGAGGTACTAGGAAGTATCCATATTCTATTGAGGAATTCTTTAATGAATCTCTAAAAGAAGTCTATGATGCCGAAAGAGTGGTTTTACATGCTAGTGGTAGAGAAGATGTTGACGTACGTATGTTGGGTACTGGTAGACCAATGGTTTTGGAGGTCAAAAATCCAAGGTTTCGCTTAGTTGATTATAATTTACTAAATAGCCTCGTGATATCTAATAGAGTTCGAGGCGAGATCATTGGTCAGGCCTCAAGAAAGCACATTGAATTACTTAAGAAAGAACTATCTAAAAAATCGAAAATATATAAAGCTCTCGTATATGCCTCTGAACCTATAAGTGAAGAAAAATTATGTTATCTTGAGGATTTCTTTACTAATAAGGTAATTAGACAATTAACTCCCAAGAGAATATTGTACAGGAAAAAAGAGAGATTAAGAATCAGGAAGGTTTATCAAGTAAAGACTAGATATATTGACCAACACTTATTCGAGGCATTGATTAAAAGCGATGGAGGTTTATATATTAAGGAACTTATTTCAGGCGATGATGGTAGGACGACACCTAGTTTTACTGAAATTCTAGGGGTAAATACATATTGTGTAGAACTAGATGTTATTGGTGTAGAAGTACCTCTATTACCTTAATGTAGGGAAAACATTTATAACAAGAATATATGTTTAGCTAGAGTGTAGCATTTAGTGAAGGATGCAGAGGTATTAGAAAGATGGTTAAAGCACCCAAGGGATTTAGGCATAGAACTAGGAAGTTATTGAGGAAACATATTAGGGAGCGAGGAGCAGTTCCTCCTTTAAGCCTCTTATTACACGAATATAAGGTAGGCGACAAGGTCCATATTAAGATAAACCCTGCCGTACATAAGGGAATGCCTCATCGTAGATACCATGGCAAGACCGGGACGATCATCGGTAAAAGAGGTAAATGCTATATTGTAGAAGTCTATCTTGGAGATAAGAGAAAAACAATAATTGTACGTCCAGAACATATTAGACATGCTAAGTAATACTTATTTTACATACGTTAAATAATTTATTATGAATGGTGAGTTTGAACTTGTCAACAGAACTTGATGCAGAAATTCTAGAGGAAAAACACATACCAAATCCTATAGCTAAGGAATTATTAGAAAAAGTTGTTAGAGTACTTGAAATTAGTGGTTATACACCTACAATGCTTATACATAAAACACTTGATTATCTAAGAAAGTATTCAAAAATGAGTTCTGATAGAGCAAATGCCCTTGATAAAGAATTGCAGGCATTTAATCTTAAACCAGAAACTAGAGTAATGATTATAAATATTTGTCCTGAAACACTTGACGAACTACGAACACTACTCGTTCTTGAAGAAAGAATTATTGAGACAGAAGAGGCAGAGAAAATACTTGATATAGCGAGGAAATATTGTTTTGAATAATTTCCTCAATGACACGTTTCTTATTGAAAGATAAGGTATATTCCATTACTTGAATAACAGATATTTATTTTAAATAATTAAATTAAAATTTTAGCCATGTAAAGACTACAAAATTGAGAAAAGATCATTAATTCTTAAACATAATTGTTCTATAATTGAATGGATAAATAGATAAAGTAGGCATAACTTAAATATTCTAGAGGGAGTGTGTAGAAAGTGTTCAGGCGATCTGATAGGCCAAGACGATATTATAGAGAAAGAGGATTCAGGGAAGAACATAGAGAACAGTCAGTATACGTACTCGATTATCTACCGTTTGGTAATCCGCTTGATAAATATCGTGAATATAGAAATAGACCTGTAGCTCAAGTTATAGGTACAAAGTACTTTACTCTTTTGGAGGTCGAGCCTTATCCTGGCGTAGATCTGGAGGTTGGTGAAAAAATAGATATTAGTCCAGAGTCAAAAATAAGAAGAATTATTGGAAGAATAAGCTATAATGATTTAACTAGTAATGCCAGAGGCAATTTAGAGGATATTGTTAGAAAAATAGTTTTAGAAAATGAAAAAGTATTTGTGGAATTCTTTAATAAAGCAGGTCCTATAAACATTAGACTCCATTCATTAGAGCTCCTACCGGGTGTCGGTAAGAAGACGATGAAACTTATACTTGAGGAAAGGAAGAAAAAGCCCTTTGAATCATTTAATGATATACAGGAGAGAGTAAAATTAAGCGATCCTGCTAAAACTATAGTTGATCGAGTAATTGTTGAATTACGTGGAGAAGACAAGTATTATTTATTTGTTAAACCACCAAGGTTTGTTCTTGAATCAGGAGCAGTATATCTAGGTTATCTTGAGAAACTTCATTACTTATAATAGGATAATCGTTATGTCCGTAGAACATCCCCCTATCTATTCTAGGAAAAGACTTTTTCTATGGACTAAATCTTTTTTAAGAAAATATAATATTAGGCCGAAGGATGGACTTAGCCAATCATTTATTATTAATCCTAAGATGTTATATGAAATAGGTTATTGGCTTGAAAAATTATCGGTTAGTAAGAATGAGACAATATATGAGATAGGCTCGGGAATCGGTACTATAACGTATTATCTAGTAACGAGGGAATATAAAGTACTGGCTATCGAAGTAGATTCGAAATTAGCAAATGCATCTTATGAGATATTTAAAAGGGTCAAAAGCGTAACCCTTATCAATGCAGACGCCTTGGAAATACCTTTTAATTGTAATACAATTGTATCAAATACACCTTTTCATATATCCTCTCAACTACTTCTTAAAATTGCTAGATCAAATAGGGTGTCAAAGGCAATATTGGTGTTTCAAAAAGATGTTGTAGAAAGAATAGTAGCTAAGCCTGGGACAAAAGAATATGGTAGGCTCAGCATAATTATGCAATTAATATTTGAATTGAAATTAGGATCTATATACTCTCCATCTTCTTTTTACCCTAAACCAAAGGTAAGTGCTCAATTAATTGTACTAGTAAGGAAAAATGAGTATGGGTTATTGCATTATAAATTGGAAGAAATTACGAGAATTTTATTTACTGAAAGAAGGAAGAAAGCGTTGTCTGTAATAAGTAGAAAACTTGGACTGAGTGAATCAGTAATTAGGGAATTTGGCATAGATGATAAAGTTAGGATCTATCAATTGTCTCCCGAGGTATTCGTCAAAATTGCTAATTATATGAGGGACTTCCTTTGAAGAAGATTTATATTACCAATAATATGTACATATATGTCTTCAAGAATGTTTATGAGCCAAGTGATGATACGTGGTTATTAATGGAATTAATAGAGCCGAGTAAAATAAATGGAAAGATAGTTGTAGATACATGCTCTGGAACAGGGATTCTTGGAATATATTCATGGATTATAGGTAGGCCTAGGAAAATAATTTTTATTGATATATCTAACCAGGCGATTGCTAATATAGCGTTTAATATTGTACATCTTAATTTGCGTAACCATCTTATATTGAGATGCGATCTTCTGAAATGTTTAAATGAATATAGTGTAGATGTGGTTCTAGCTAATCCTCCTTACCAACCGGGCATAGGTAAGGATTTAGATCTATATGGTGGTGTGCATGGCTATGAGACTATACTGAATCTGATTATTGAAGCAAATAGGGTATTGAGAAATGGGGGATCGTTATTTCTTGTATATTCTTCCCTATCTAATGAGGACATAATAATGGATTATCTACATAAATACGGGTTTAAAGTAAATAAGAAGAAAACTAAACATTTCTTCTTTGAGGATATAATAGCTATTGAGGCGATTAAAGAGAATTGATTGTCCGCGTAGTACTTGTAGAGCCGGAAGGATCCATAAACTTAGGATTTGTTGCCAGACTCTGTATGAACTTTAGTGCTGATGAACTTTACCTTGTTAATCCTAAAGCTAGTATTGAAGAGGCTCTAGAATATGCGTCTAAGGCTAAAGATTTTCTATTAAATGCCGTAATTAAGACCTCCGTCAATGAGGCTATTGAGGATATCGACCTAGTTATTGCTACAACGGGTAAAGGCTCGGGTAGAAGTGATTATCTTAGGCAAGCTATTTCACTTAAAGACTTTATATCGATCCTTAAACAGAGATCGCCAGATTCTATAGCTATATTGTTTGGTAGAGAAAGTACTGGTTTGACAAGGGAAGAACTTAGTTTAGCTGATTATCTAGTTACTATTCCAGCTAATCCTGTATATCCAATACTTAATCTTAGCCATGCAGTTGCGATCATACTTTATGAATTATTCATTTTTAGAGGATTGTATACAAATAACATTCCTCCAAGAGCATCTAAAGATCAAATTATTGAGATCTATAAGTTAATAGATGAGCTGACTATTAAAACTGTACATAGAGATAAGGCTTATAGGATAAGCCGAGTTCTTAGGACCGTTATAGGACGAGGAATGCCTAGCGAATATGAAGCTAGACAAATAATGTATTTGCTAAGGAAGGTGCTTAGGAAAATTGGTTGATCTAGTATTTACTGTTAATCCAGGCATAGAAGATATTGTTGCAGAGGAAATTAGGAGTGAATTTACTGGTAAATTAGAATATAAGATTATGAGTGGACGCGTATATCTTTATAATGCAGGTGATTTGAAACATCTTTATGAAAAAGTATCTAGACTTAAGACAATAAATAAGGCCATGATACTGCTTTGGAAGGGGAAGATAAGGCCTGAGTACACCTATCTGACCTATCTACATGACTCTTTAATAAGAGATCTTAATCAAATAATTGAATATATTACTCCTAATACATCATTTGCTGTACAAGTAGAGAGATTAGGTGAGCATGAATATACCTCTATGGATATAGCTAGAATTTTGGGAGATGTTATTATAGACGTAGTTTCTAACTATTATCGGAAAAGACCCATAGTTAATTTGAGGAATCCATCAATTATAATTAATGCTCTTGCTAAAGAGGATGAACTGATCATAGGAGTATTAGTGTCAAGTTCATGGAGTATGCATAGGAGAGGCTATAGAATATATGATCATCCAGCTGCCTTGAAACCCACTCTTGCTGTTGCTATGTTATATTTATCTGGTACAAAGGATAAACAGGCCATAATAGATCCTATGTGCGGTGGCGGCACCATACCTATTGAAGCGGCTTTGCTTCATGAGGATGCATACATTGTCGGCACGGATTTTAACGAGAAACATGTTCGCGGTGCTAAAATGAATTCTATTGCAGCCGGCGTATACAATAAGATCATACTTAAAAGATGGGATGCAAGAAAAATCGATCAATTAGGCATGGAATTTGATCATATAATCCTTAATCCTCCCTACGGCATAAGATATGGTGATCCCAGCAGTGTTAGAAAACTTTATAAAGAATTCCTTGAATCAGCAATTAAATCTCTAAGTCTAATGGGAAGAATTACAATGATAACTACAGAATACAATTATATACATAGATTAATAAGACGAAGAAATATAAGATTAGACATTATTCATGAGAGAACGGTTTACCATGGAAAATTATATCCACATATAATTATTCTTGGTAGAAAGTAATTAACTCAGAGCAATATAAGGATCTCTCAAGGAACTCCATATAAGTTTCTAGAGAGATCTTATTAAAACTTCCTTATTTCATTCTAGATACGTATTCTTCCCACTTAGCCATAAAATCCATGTTCATAGTCTCTGCTGGTATTACTTTAGTATTTACATTTGCATCTCTTAATTCACTAACTAATGGTATAAGTGATTCCATACTTGGTGCTTCCCATATACATATGTATAGCCATTGACCAAGTGCACTGTATCCCCCAAGTATTTTCCCGCCAGGTACTATACTGGATGGATCTTTAAATATCGACTTAACTATCCCAATAGCTACTTTCATGGTATCAATATTGGGTTTTCCGACTGGAGTATGTATTAGAATATATTTCATATCAGTCACCTAATCATGCTAATATTTTAGCTACATTATGGTTCTACTGTACAAAAGATATAGTAGAATGCAGCTAGAACAAACATTATATAGGGTTATCTAGTTCTAGGATATCTAGGATGATAAGAGGGTGTAGTAGAGATGCCTCTAAGACCAGCTAGATGCTATACACATTTCAGTGGACCACCCTATACTAGAAAGGAGTACATACCAGGTGCACCACAGCCCAAGATCGTAAAGTTTGAAATGGGTAATATACATGGAGACTATGATTATGTAGCATTACTTGTTACACTGGAGGCAGGCCAGATAAGACATAATGCATTAGAAGCAGCACGTGTTATAGCTAACAAGTATCTTAGTACAGAAATAGGTGATCAGAACTACTTCCTAAAAATACGTGTATATCCACACCACGTACTGAGAGAAAATAAGATGATGGCATTTGCGGGAGCAGACCGTCTACAGGATGGTATGAGGCAAGCATTCGGTAAACCAATCGGCGTTGCTGCCCGTGTTTATCCGGGATCTATCGTTATGGAAGTCCGGGTTAGGAAGGAACATGTACAGCAAGCAAAGGAGGCATTAAGAAGAGCGGCGTCAAAACTTCCATTGCCAGCACGAATAATATTCAAGCCTTTAAAGCAAGGGCTTAAGCCAGTTGCTTAACCAAAAAAATCTACCTTACGAACTAGAATTTAGCCGTTTAAGGTCTTTTATCATAAATTATAATCCAAAAAAGATCTTAATCCAAATAGCTGACGGACTAAAGTTCTTATCTAGATATATCATAGATTATATTGAAACTCTTGATAAAGATATAGAGATTTACCTATCAGCCTCTCCTTCTTATGGTGCTTGTGATATACCTATAGATGAAGCTAAAGCATTAAATGTAGATGCCATAATCCATGTAGGACATAATCCATATCCGTATATGGGCTACTCCTTGGACATACCGATCTTATATATAGAAGCATTCTATACTGGTGATATAACCGAGAAATTAATTAAATCAATTATTGATGTACTAAGTAAATACAGGGATCAGGATATTGTTCTTTTGGCTAGTATACAATACATTAGATTACTAGATAAGCTATATAAAATTCTTAAAGCTTACGGATATAGAGCCATAATACCAAGAAGTAATGTAGAACATCTTTTACAGGGACAAGTTCTTGGATGTATATATAGCGCCATTAAAAACATTAGTTCAAATACTTACCTTATTCTTACAAGCGGATTATTTCACGGTATCGGAGTTTGTCTAACAAAACCCAGTGCCAGAGTTTTTATCGCGGACATTATAAGAGAAGAAGTTATCGACATTGGCGGTATTTGTAGGAAAATACTCGCTAAAAGATACTACATTATATCTAATCTAATAAACAACGGATTTAAAACAGCCACGCTAATAATAGGCTCTAGACCCGGGCAATACAGACCTTGGCTTATCGATATGCTTTATAAAAGATTAGCTGTAAAGGATGTTAAGGTTTTTAGGGCAATTGTATCTTACCTCGATAAGGATAGGCTCTTTGCATTAGATCAAGCATTTGGATCTGATGTATATATAGTGACTAGTTGTCCGAGGCTTCCAATAGATGATCTTAGTGATTTCTATAAGCCACTTTTAACTCCGGGTGAGGCATTAATGGTTCTATATGAGAGTATGGAGTATCGTTATCCATGGTAGATAGGTAATGATGGTTGATCGTAAAAAATTAGAATTATTTCTTGAGAAAACTCCTGTTTATTTTTCTCCTAAGGAGTATCTTGAGCAATATATTACTCCATCAAATGTTGCGTCAAAGATCTTGTGGGAGGCATTTATTCATGGAGATATTGAGGGTAGAACAGTACTTGATCTAGGTTGCGGGACTCTTAGATTAGGTATTGGTGCATTATTTTTGGGCGCACATAGAATTATAGGTATTGACATTGATTATGATGTATTAGCTTACATGTATAGATGGCTACATAACAACGGATTACTGCATAGGGTATTGCTTGTTTTTGGGGATGCGAGAAATACAAATTTATATAATGTTGATACGGTTGTTATGAATCCTCCGTTTGGTGTTAAGAAGAGAAATAGAGGCATTGACATGACCTTTTTGGCAAGAGCATTATGTCTAGGTAAATCTGTATATACAATGCATAAATATAGTAGTGGTACACGTAGACTAATTAGGGAAATAGCTAAAGCATTTAAATCACGTGTAGTCTATGAGGAGATGATAGAATTCCCAATAAAAATGACGTATAAACATCATACGAGAAAGATCTATAGAATTAAAGTAGATCTATATGGTATTAAGAGGTGTTAAAACATGAATAATAAGAAATTAGTGATAGTTGGTGACAAATTATATACGATCGAAGAGTTTATGCCTGGTCCTGGCACTTACGCATATGATGATGGATATATTAGGGCTAGTCAGGTAGGCTATTTAAAAATAGATCTTGGTCAGAGGCTCGTAGTTGTTCGCCAAGTTAGAGGTAAACCGAATTATCCAAAACCTGGAGATATTGTTATTGGGGTAGTTACAGCAGTATCCGATGATATAGCATTTATAGACATCATTCAAATAGAAGGTGTTAATTCAAGATCTATTAGCTTTAGCGGGGTTATTCATATCTCCCAAATTAGTGAAAAATATATTAAAACGATGTATGAAGCTCTTAGGTTAGGGGACATTATTAGGGCTAAAGTACTTAATGATAGAAGCCCGTTCCAATTAACTACTAAAGGCCCACAATTTGGGGTTATCCTTGCATATTGTAGTAAGTGTGGCGCAATTTTAAGGAGACAGAGTGATGATTCGATGTTCTGCCCTATATGTGGAAGCATTGAGAAAAGAAAAGTCTCCATAAAATACTTTTATAAGTAGCATGTACAGATGATCCAGTAGATTTTATACATACCTAATACATTGTTTTCTATATGAAGAATAAATAGGGTTTAATAGATTATGCCATTCATACGTAGAGTTTATCATATTTCATGTCATGGAGAGGAATGCTATAGATTAGCTGAATTTATACGTGAGAATATTAGTGTACCTGAAATTAATATAACATTTAGGGAACATGGTATTTATGTCGAGCTTTATGGCTATAAATCCGATATTAGGAATGCATGGAGTAAGATTAAGCATTTAGTAAGTATGTATAAGAGATCAATGATTAGAACCAGAAAGGGGTATAGGATCACAATAGATTATATAGTTTCTAGGATAAGAAAGACTTTTCCACCTATATTATTAGTAGAGATTCTAAGGAAAATGGGATATGATGCAAATTATAAAGAGAATATCATAGAAGTAGACATCGAACCGGATGAGTTAATAAAGCTAGCGGATAAAATAGCCAATATTATTCAAACTATTAGATATAAAGTAAGTGGAACTACGGCAAAGTACTTGATTACAGCTGCGGCCATTTTAACTAATAGATCGATTGAAGAAATAGATCAAGTTGTTAATGAACTCGAAGAATTAGGTTATTTATTTAGGGATGAAGACGGTAAAGTTAGGCTTAAACTTGAATGGAGGAAAGCACTTGATATGTATTTGACGAACGAACCTTTTATTAGTAAATGATTTCTTTTAACTATGCACTATAATAAGCTTTATAGAGTGGTTTATCTATTAACCTACTGGAGGGCTGGGTCATGGAGCTTAATGTTAAGAAAAAAACTGATCGAGAGTTAATTATTCATATCAAAGGCGAGGGACATACTCTGGGAAACCTGATTGCCAAGACGGCTATGGCCAATCCTCATGTAGTTTTTGCATCGTATAGAATCCCGCATCCATTGAGAGAAACAATGGAACTTATTATTGAGGTTGAAGAGGGATATTCTATTGATAAAGTATTAATGGAGATTGTTGGAGATATTAAGGAGAAACTTAGTGAATTTAAAAGACTTGTTGAGGAAAAGCTTTGAGGAGGCCTAAGGAAGAATCGAGAATATTATATGCATTGACATGTAATAATTCATTAATCTTTGTTGTTTATCGTTTAGATTTTATGGAAGACTTCTCATTTATTTGTAGTGTCGATGCAGACTTCTTTTCCATTATTAATGAGATCTCTTGCCTAAAAACATTTGAGGAGATAAGATATTTTATAACAGACTCTACAGCATTAGGACAGATCTTGGGATCCCTCGGAATATACTCTATATCTAAAAGTCTTTCCCAAGAACTTCTATTAAAACATGCCCAAAGTTTAAGGAGAATATGCAGGTTCACAGATAATATATGTATACATAAACAATATGGCATGGATGAGAGCTGTTTAGAGATAATTAAATAAGTATGTAGCTCTATATCCTTTATTTACATAGTAGAGTTTCATGAGGTGGATTGCGGTGAAATTCTGTCAAAAATGCGGCGGTATAATGGTACCTAAAAGATTG
Source organism: uncultured Desulfurococcaceae archaeon (assembly GCA_964531225.1). GTDB lineage: Archaea > Thermoproteota > Thermoprotei_A > Sulfolobales > Desulfurococcaceae > CAZHDB01. The sequence continues at coordinate 17,054 of CAZHDB010000017.1, read as the reverse complement.
AATAATGAAACACTATTAGTATGCATTAGATGCGGGTATAAACAGCCACTCAGCAAACACGATGTAAGTAGCTATAGGCAGACAACAGTTATTGAGCATAGTGAAAAAGATAGGACAATAGTTATTAGTGAAAAAGATAGGGTCAGGGGATTACCTATAACTAAAGATGTTGTATGCCCTAAATGCGGTAACCATGAAGCATATTATTGGACCGTACAGACAAGGGCTGCTGATGAACCAGCCACTAGGTTCTTCAAATGTACGAAATGTGGATATGTCTGGAGGGAATATGACTAATTAGATGTGGTTGTTATGGAAGAGTATGAGGTAAAAGCTATACTTAAGGGCCTAGAAAAAATTGAAAATATTGCGAGAGAAGCCTATTATTCCACTCCTAGTCATATACAGTCTAAAGCATTAATTGAGAGGATAGTCGTTCTATCTCATAATCTATACTCTTATATATATAACAAGTATATGATTTCAAGAAATAATAGTTAAGTCTAGTACTCATTGAAGGAATTACTTAATATACTATCCTAGCTAGAATAATAGTATTGGGAATATTTGGGGGTATCTGGTTATGAGAATACTATTCTTTGATGCAAGGGTGTGGAGATACGCTATAAACGCTATTAGCAAAATTATTGAGGAAGCAGCATTCCGTATATCTAATGAGGGATTTAGGTTAAAGGCTATTGATGCATCTAGAGTTGTTCTTGTTGACTTCAATATGCCTAGTACAAGTTTTGATGAATTTAACGTCGAAGGAGAAGAAATAGTAGGCGTTAATTTAGAGGATCTAGCTAAGGTTCTTCGTAGGGCTACTAAAGAAGACAGACTAGAGTTATCAACACTTGAGGGCGGCAGGCTCGCGGTTGTTTTTCTCGGAAAAGGTGCTAGGAAATTTATAGTGCCGTCAATAGAGACTCTTGCTGAACAATTACCCGAATTAAAAATACCCTTTAAGACGAGAATTAAGATGCTTAGCACAGTATTTAGAGATCTTGTAAAAGATCTGGAACCGATAGGCGATGCTATAGAGTTTTACGCGAATCCCGACACAAGATCTCTTATTGCAAGAAGCTCAGGCGATTTAGCTGAGGCAGAAATAGAACTTACTGAGGAAAGCGGTGCATTAATAGACTTTGAGTCTGAAGAAGAGTCCCGAGCAATTTATACTATCGATTACTTATCAGATATTGTTGGGGCTGCACAAGCAGCTAACGAAGTAGTATTTGAATTTGGTACAGCCATTCCGTGTAAAATTGAATACATGTTACCGCAGGAGGGCAGGTTAATATTCTATGTTGCACCAAGGACAGAGTAAAAAGTTTTTAAGAGAAGTCATAATTAAATACTATGGTTTAAGGATTTTAAAAGAACCTCCTTTCTTACCTAAACGTGAAATAGCTATTCAACCTATAGATTCAAAAACTTATATTCGCCATCTACAATTTCCTTCAATGATCAAACTTTATGAATATATTAATGATAATCCGCCACTTCATCTTTATTATTCTGTGGCTCTTTATGAAAATCCTTCAAGTAAGGATATGGAATCCAAAGGCCTCATTAGAGCTGATCTAATGTTTGATATAGATGCTGATCATTATAGTGGTTGCAGAGATATAGTATCCGTGTGTTTATCCTGTGGTGAAGTATTTAAAGATGATATTAAGGAATGCTCTAAATGTAGGTCTAAAGAGATCTCGAAAATACCTCAAATATCAGAGCAATGTCTTAGAAGAGCTTGGGGCGATGCTTTAATATTAATAGATATTTTGGAAAATGAGTTTGGAGCTGAAAAGATCACAGTCTCATTTTCGGGTAATAGGGGTTTTCATATACGTGTTGAAGACGAACATTTAACCATATTAGATAGGGATTCGCGTAGAGAAATAGTTGATTACATTACATTGAGTAATATTATGATAGACCGGTTGGTACCACGTATTGGCAGGAGGAAGGACAAGGTGGTATTTTTTAAAGAACACGAGTATGGTATAAGAGCAAGACTTAGGGATTATGCTTTACAATACTTGGACGTAATTGATCATGGATACTACGTAGAGGTCAGCTATAATGATCTGTTAAAATTAGTCGATCTTATGAAAATAGACATAGATACTGTTGTTACAATGGATACATCTAGATTATCTAGATTTATATACTCAATAAATGGTAAATCCGGTCTAGCTGTTCATGAACTAGATCCTAACCGTGATTTTGATTATACATTTCACGATTTTAGAATACTTGACGGAACAGTTACTATTAAACCATATTTTACCATACCTCAGATACGTATTTTAGACAAGGAGTATAGGCTTCATTCAGGTGAGTCAATGAGGGTTGATGCATATATAGGTTTTTATCTTGCTATTAAAGGCTTGGTAGAAGTGGTTAATACCGAGAACTTAGAGGTTAGAAGACCTTGATTGATAGGTACTTAAGCCTTAGTTACGATGAACTCCGCTCTAAAAAATTACTAAGAATGGGTAGTGATTTGATTAACGAGTTTTATAAGGAACTACATGTAGCTATTCCCGAAATTAGGAAAAAGGAGGGTTTAGCTAGAGAGTATTTCTTTAAATATCTTGAAAAGATTACTGATGATGCTGAAATGCTTGCTCGATTAAGACTTTCTAAAGCAGCCTTAGGTGCTGAGATAGATAAGGAGTCTATAGATTATGGTGTTTTAAAGGGTATTGCAAAAATAACTGTCTTATTAAGAGATTACCTGTCTGGAAGATTATTGATAACACCCGAGCTTAATATTGTTGTTAAAGCACAAGATGATCTTATATATAGGGGTAGGCTATGGAGAAAAGGTGATATAGGTTCAATGGATCTAGTTGCTGCAGCATTCTATTACGCACTCGGCATGATAAAACCTATTAAATCAAGCCTATCTTTATAGAAACATAAATTTTAATATCTCTCTAAACTATCCTACTTTCTAGACTTAATACCATAGAGTCTCATGTACTGTGAGGTGTGAATGGTAGTGAAGGTGCCAAAGGTTATTGTAACATTTTGCCCAAGATGTAAGACCCATACGGAGCATAGTGTAGCAATTTATAAAGCTGGTAAGAGAAGGTCATTAGCTGAGGGTGAACGTAGGTATCGTAGAAAACAGGAGGGCTATGGCAGTAAGAGAAAGCCTGAACAGAAACGTTTTGCTAAGGTTACTAAAAAGATTGTACTAAAACTTAAGTGTCGTAAATGTGGCTATATACTTCACCGTAGAGGCATCCGTCTAAAGAAGGTTGAGCTCGTGGAGGCTGGTAGGTAATGGTTAAGCGCCGCAAGATCCTAATTCCTCAGCCTCGTAGCAAGTTTATTCGCGTAATTTGTCGTTCATGTGGTGCTGAGAACATAGTTTTTAGCCATGCAACATTTCCCGCTAGATGCAAAGTCTGTGGTACTATACTTGTTAAGCCTACTGGTGGAAAAGCCTATATTATAAGGGAAAACGCGGAAATTATAGCAGAACTAGGCTAGTTCTATTTATTTCCTCTATAATTCTATCAAATCCTTTAATAACCAGATACTATACTTGATTTGTTTTATAGAGGTAATTCTCCAGATAGGTGGTTGTAGATGGTTAAAGCTAGAAAAGAATTACCTAGTGTTGGAGAACTTGTTGTAGCAACTGTTGATAAGGTCTTTGATTATGGAGCATATGTCAAATTAGATGAATATGAGGGTATGGATGCTTATCTGCCTTGGAGCGAAGTATCTACTAGATGGATACGCAATATTAGAGATGTAATCAGGGAAGGACAAAAGATCGTTGTTAAAGTTATACGAGTTAATAGGAGAAGAAGAACGGTTGATGTTAGTTTAAAGAAAGTTGCAGATAATGAGCGTAGGAGAAAAATGTTGTGGTGGAAACGATATGTAAAGGCAGCCAAGATCATTGAATTAATCGCTGAAAAAATTGGAAAGAGTATTGATGAAGCATATGAACAAGTCATATGGAAGCTTGAGGACTTCTATGGGGATCCTATGTATGGGCTTGAGGAAGCTGTATTACGTGGTGATGAAGCATTAAGAGAGGCTGGGGTACCTGAGGAATGGATACAACCCATACTTGAAGAAGTAAAAAGGCATGTTAGAGTAAAGAAAGTAAAGATCAGGGGCACATTAATTCTTAGGAGTTTAAAACCCCATGGTGTAGAAGATATTAGGAAAGTACTTCTCCAAATACCTAGTATAGCTGTAAAATCCGGGGAAGGTATAAAGGCTAAAGTTTATACACTTGGTGCTCCAAGATATATTGTTGAAATAGAAGCTAATGATTATAAATCAGCTGAAAAAGCTCTATCGAATATCTTGAGAAATATTGAACATGAAGCTAAGTCACTTGGTATGGAAATGAAGTTTGAGCGTGAAAAGAGATGAAATGGCTTATGAGGAAATGTCTTAAATGCGGCAAATATACTCTTAAACGTGATAAATGTCCAGTATGTGGTTCTGAAGTAGTTGTACCTCATCCTCCTAGATTCTCTCCTGAGGACAAATACCTAAAATATAGATTGAGAATGAAAATGGATAAAGGCCTAATCAAGCTTGATGAAAACCCTATATTTGACCCTTAATCTACACTCTCAACAAATGCTTCTAGATCTACTTTAAATAATGCTGCCATATTATATACATTATAACTCATGAAGTCTGTTCTAACAGTGTATAGGTATGTAGTTGATGCGTTAATGAATTCTATGAATTTAGGCTTTTGATCCTCAAGTAGATAGATTTCGGTTTTACTATATACGTCATTTACTGGTAGATAGCCTAGTTTATCAATAGCTGTTATAATAAGTTTAATAAGGACCGTCTCTTTAGCTTCTTCTTTCCATGCTAACGATATTTGGAATCCATAGGTAGCCTTATTCTTATCAATATATTTTGCAAGACTATAATTGGCTAGATTCAAGTAGTCTGTGAATTTAGCTGTGTCTCCTACTGGTAGAAAGTTTGCTTGTTGTAGCCCTTCTCTCGTAGTTGTTACGATGGGCCTCCCTATATGTGCTGATCTAGGTTCTTCTGTAGTATTTTCTACACTTATTACTTCGTTTATTAATATATAGACATCTCTTATTCCATGTTCCCTTACAAGATTGCTGATAATGCCGAGTGATACATATTCATCGCTTACAAGAATTTGAGATAATAGTCTTTTATTATATAAGGGTGCATTGGGATCAGCTATTATATACACATCTTTATAGCCTATAATCCAATAACTTTTTGTCCAGTCAACTATAACTAGCGATCCATTTTCTACATGCTCTAGTAATTCTAGTAGTGGTGAGGATTGCGGAGGTGTTTCAACGAGGTCTCTCGTTATAGGGCTATAGTATATTGTTGGTTTAGCTGTAGATACTGTATATGATGCATATGCGTTAGCCATAATAGCTGAAAGAATGATCCATAGAGTTCCTACGAAATATAAGTATTTCCATCGCGATTGCACAATCTTTATTGTTACAGTAGCAAGTCTCTCTAATCCATAGGCTATTATAGGTGCTATTAATATACTGGAATATACTGATAGAGAAGGATCAATAAAAGCTGTTATTATTCCTGTCATAAAGCCTGTTACTACTAAAAATTCTATAAATGATTTCTCGATCGTCTTAAAGTATCCTGCTCTAAGGAATAATACTATTGAAAATGGAGCTAGTATGGCTATGGCCATATAATCGGCAAATGGTTTGTATGTTTTGAGATAAGTCTCGGGAATACCTGGTAACTCCATAATTTGGTTAATTATCAATACTAAAGATATACTTGTTATAAATGGTATGAAAACACCCAGAAACCTCCATATATTTCTCTTAATAGGTTCTTTAAATCTTGTAACAATACTATATTCTATGTATGCAAGAATCAATGATGCTGCTAAAAGGATTATGCCAAACACATGATATATCGTTATATAATAAGATATTCCAACGAAATTTGTTGGCAGAGAGAATATTAAAAGAGCTAATCCTATGTATAGTGAAGTCTTAGTTATTCTACCACTATATATCAATGCAATAATGTATAGACTATAAATGATCTGTACAAACCAGGCCGAGTTCCAAATCAACCATGTTGCTGCGAACAATAATATAGATAATATTGTAGCTAATTTACTGTTTTTCCTTAGAGCATAGCCCATTGTAATGAGTGTTAATACACCTATTACGCCAGCAATATAGGAACCAAACATATTAATTCTAAACCAATATAATGTTGCTGGTGTTAGTACACCAATAAGTGAACCTATGCCTGCAGCTATGGGTTCCCTAAATATATAATAACCAATAATGTACGCTATAATAGCTAATATTGCTCCAAAAATAATTGTTAATAAACCTGGATTATTAGCTAAACCAAGCAAAACAACCATTTTATCAATAAGTATAGGTGTTCTCCGCAGATCAAATGATTCTGGAAACCATAAGTACTGATCATTGTAATATTCTTTCTTAATTATGAGTCTAATAACATGTTTATGAAACCATCCAATACTATCATCCATTATCTCATTAGCTGGTAGTATGTATGCTAGATAAATATAAGATAATATTGTAATTACGAGTAGGGATAAGCCAACTATATGCCTATATCTCACTATTAAACACCTTATACTTTGCATACGCCGCTTATATGCTACTCTTATCCAATAGAATCGTTAGGGATAAAAGCTATTTCCCACTCCTATGAATACATAAACTATAACGGCGTGTATGAATTAGCAGGTGTATAGAGTGTCTAGAAAATATAGGTTTAAGACAGTTATCGGGCACATATTTGAATATGAGTATTTCATAGAGAGAATGGGCAAGCTTATAGTTATCTTATCATTCATAGTATCTGCAATAATTTTGGCTGATTGGTATGGTAGTTTAAGACTATACTCAATGTTTCCTACAACTATAGGATTTAGTGCTATAGGCTTATCAGTTCTAGTTACAGTATTGGTACTATTGACTGCGGCTGTAGCATTACTAATGCCTCATTTAGAACCCTCACTTAGACCGGAGGGCTTTAGAAAGGCTAGAGATGAGAGAACTATTTTAATGATTTTGTTAATTATAATAGTGATACTTACTATAGCTTCGACAACGGTGTTCATATTAAGCATTTCTAGGGGATATTAGGGATTAGCTTAGAAATACTCTTCTTAGATCTTACCATGGCCTGTCCTTTAACCCTAGAATATATGCTATAAAATTTGTCAACAAGTGTAAAGCAACTACTAAAGTAAAAGATAAAACGATAAACCATAAATCATTAAGTAGTTTTAATTCTCCTATCAAATGATAAAATATTGTTGCCGCAATAGCAAAATCTATTTGATCAAATATTGGTAAAGGATCGCCTCTCTTTATTCCTAGTCTTCTTTTAAAGAATGATTCAATAATGTCCCCAAATAAGCCAATAATGGATGCTAGCCATAGCTTCAAAAATAGTATGTGATCATTGAAAAAGATCGAAATAGCCATTGACGCTAAATAGCTACCTATGGCCCCTATTGCAAATCCCTCCCATGTCTTTCCGTCTCCCAGCAATCTTTTATTATCTATCCAAATTAATCCTCGATCTATTGGAGTACCATTTCTTATCAATACAGGCAAGGCATTTGCAACCATTGCAGCCCCATAATACTTGATAAAATTTACTATAAAATCAATATTCAATCCATTCAATCCTCTTGCTTGAAATCTTGAACTCTATAAGTTCTCTCTCATAGCCTTTAGGCTTTATAATCTTTAAAACTCTTTTACCGTTTTCTCTTCTAAGTTGTACTATGATATCAAACCAATATTCAAGAATAGTCATTCCCGAGGCAATAACTTCATTACTATCATCAACAGCTCTTACTTGGGCAGATGCAAATAATAATCCGTTTCTCTTATTTACAAAATCCTTTAGTAAAGCATTAATCAATCCAAATTTTTCAATAGAACCCTCCTCCCAAGAAGACAATCTGTAAAGAGCGTTAATGCTATCAATAAGAATATATTTTATTTTATGGAGTAAGGGAATATATGATAAAACACATTCAAGTAATTCATCAAGACTATATATTTCCGTAAATATAATGTTTGAATAATTCTCTGGTTCAAGGGATACCCTAGCTTGGTATAAACTGCCCTCGGTACTTATAAATAGAGCATTTAATCCATTCATTGATAGGGTTTTTGCTATGTGTAAAAGAAGACTTGTCTTACCTGTAGCAGCTTCTCCATAAACTAGTAGTGAATTGTTATCCCTAAGTAATCTATCAATGTTTTCGCATCCAGTATAGCTGATCAATATAGTATCCACCACTATTATTAGGGTTACTTGAGTATGTTATATTGATTTGAGGTGTGCTGTATTATACGTAGGCTAGTCATAATAATATATGATCCTAAGAGGTATATGAATACTGTCAAGTTATTGAGAGCCCGTGGTATACAATATAATGTACCTGATTCCCCCAACTTTAAGATATTAGCTAATGATGTTATATATACTGATTCTATAGATGTATTTAGAATATTTAGAGATAAAGTAGCTAAAGTATTTTATGATCCTAAAGGAACTAGGTATGTTTTAGAAAAAGCCATTCTTGCATTAAAAGATAAGAAAGCATACAATCTACTATCAATAGGTATAGATCCTGGTGGCAGATATACTGTTATAGCCTTGGCTGATGGAGAATTGATTGATTGGAACCATATATCAGATATGGATTCTCTAGGAAAACATGTATCTGATCTGCTTGCTGGTATTCCTGCTAAAGAAAAAGTCGTTAGAATAGGAATTGGTGGCAGAGGGTTAGAGGTGGCATATGCTCTTAGGAAGATTGTTGGAGAGGGAGTAACTATTGAAGTCGTTGATGAGGTTGGCAGCACTCCCCATGGCTATAGAAACCCATTTATTGAGAGAATACTTTCTAATATAAGGAATAATATAAACAATAGTATAACTAGAAAAAGAGACCTATATGCAGCAATAATTATTGCTTTAAAACAGGGTTTTCCGGTGGATATTTATGTTGAAGATAGAACTGAGTAAGAATAGATTATTAAGGATATTTGGTCCTGCAGCTATAGTCGTTTCTAAAGGCTCTATATCAATACTTGGTAAGAATTATCGTTCAGGAGAAAAAGCCATAATACATAGTATGAGGAGCTATGTAGTTATGGCGTTAGATGATAGTATTTTAGAAATTACTTTAGGAAATGGGGCAAGTCTACAAGAACCCAGAGGCGATGAAGAACCAATTAATAGTTGGTTATCGGTCGTTAATGAAATATTAGATAGGAGCATGAGAAAAGTTGTAATTCTTGGAGGAGTAGATTGTGGCAAGTCATCATTCACAGTGCTACTTGCCAACATAGCTTTTAGTAGGGGGTTGAAGGTAGCGATAATAGATTCTGATGTTGGGCAGGCAGATATAGGTCCGCCTGGCTTCATATCAATGGCTATATACAATAAACCTGTGATATGGATGAGAGAACTTGACCCATGTATTATGAGATTTATAGGGGATATAAGGCCTCAGCACTATACTGATAGAATAATATATGAAGTCAATAGACTTATTGAATATGCGTTCTCTAAATACAGCGTCGATTTTGTTGTTATAGATACTGATGGCTGGATTCAGGATAGTTATGCAATTGACTATAAGAATAGGCTTATAGAAAGGATATCTCCGGATGCCATAGTTGTTTTAGGAAATAATTCGTGGGGAATATTTAGAAGATTCGAGAAAATTGGTATAAAAGTATATGAATTGTCATCACCCTTGGTGGCAAGAGCTAGGTCTAGGGATGAGAGGAGAAGGCTCAGAAGCGATAGATACCGTAAGTTCTTAGAAACCGCTCCTATTAAGAGGTTCAAAATGGATGATCTTGTATTAAGCGGGTTTCCATTATTTCTTGGGCAGGAAATAGACGCTAATGAAATATCTAATATAGCTAATGCAGAAGTCTACTATGCTTCAAGAACTCCGGACATGCTCCACATAGTTACGCCAATACAACCTAGAGCTCTAAATATGGATAGGATCAGGGAGATCTATGGTGTCTCTAAGGTTCGGGTCTATAATCCTGGTTTTGAAAAGGGTCTTTATGTAGCTGTATCTAGTGATAATATAAACGAGTATCCAGGCATAGTACATGTAATAGACTTTGTTAATAGAACCGTGGCTATAAAGACATTGTTTAATGGTAAACCGAAATTCATAAGATTTTCTAGAATAAGATTATCAGAGGACTATACAGAACAGTTAATTGATTAGAGGGGTATGATTTGTATTATGAAGAATTCTATAATGATATACTGTTAGCTAGAGATCTTGGTTGTATAAAACCAGAATTAATGATTACTAGATACGCATACCGATATAAGGATCCATTAAAAGCATCTGTTAAAGATCTTTCCGTCGGAGTATACACTAATCTTTATACATCTAGAGATCGATTATATAGTTATCTTAATGCTAGGAACGATTTTGACGCATATAAGAGACTAATTTCAGCTCTCAAGAATCCATTAAAACCTAGAGAAGAGGATTTTGGGAATTATTTTACAGAAACAGAAGCCACTCTTTTAGATATACCTTTCATAAAATATTATAGAGAGGATGGGGGATACTTTCTTACAAGCTCTATTTTATTAGCTTGTAGTGATGAAATATGTAATGCATCTTATCATAGGATCATGAGGTATGATGGCCGTAAAGCTACTGTTAGAATAGTGCCTAGACACTTATACAAAATATATAGAGAATACTTAGAAAAGGACAAAGATACGCCAGTTGCAATAGCTTTAGGTCTTCATCCTGTAATTGAATTAGCGTGTGCTATGAGCCCGCCATTCGGCGTATATGAGTTATGGATTGCCAATAGGCTTTTGAATAATGAGTTGAAGATAGTATATACGCCATTACATAATATACCTGTACCATCTACTGCTATGATTGTGCTGGAGGGACTTCTTCTAAGGGAGACTGACTGGGAAGGCCCATTTGTTGATATATTACGTATACCCGATCAGAGGAGATTGCAGCCTGTATTTAAACTCGAGAAAATATACTTTAATGAAATATTTGAGAAACATTTTATACATGCCATTGTACCAGGTCTTGAAGAACACTTGTTCTTAATGGGCTTTCCACGCGAGGCATTAATTTGGGATAGTGTTAGAAGGGTAACTCCTAATGTGAAAGGGGTGAGACTTACACCTGGTAGCGGGGGATGGCTTCATGCAGTAATATCTATATCAAAGACAAGCGATGGAGAGCCTAAAAACGTTATACTAGCTGCATTTACTGGTCACCCAAGCCTTAAACATGTCATAGTAGTTGATGATGACATTAATATAGATGATCCTCATGATATTGAATGGGCTATTGCTACTAGATTCCAAGCGTCAAAGGATCTAGTTATTATAAGTAGTACCCGCGGTAGCACGCTTGATCCTAGTGGTGAAAATGGTATTGTAGATAAAATGGGAATAGATGCTACAATACCTTTGGGTAAAAATAAAGATTTGTTCCGTAGAGCATCTATTCCATGAATCTATGGTGTACATTAATGTATCTTAGCAGAATTGAGGAGAAGATGCTTAGCGGAGAATACGGTGAAGCTATACAATTAGCCATGAAGATATTAGTTAAAGTCGGTGAGAGTCTTGGTGCCGAAAGGCTCGTTGAAGTTAATCATGTGCATATTTCTGGAGTTTCTTATAGTAATATAGGTGATCCAGGTCTAAGATTTATTGAGAAATTGGCTGAAATAGGCGGTTCATTTAGAGTTTTTACAACAGTTAATCCAACATGTATTGACTTATTCGGCAAGACAGACATCTTTAGCAAGGATCTCATTGCAGGCCAGATGAGGATAATTAGTGCTCTTGAAAAGATGGGAGCTGAACCAACATATACGTGTATACCTTATTCTATACGTAAACCGTTACCGAATGAGCATCTTGCTTGGGGAGAAAGTAATGCTGTTGCAATGGCCAATTCATATTATGGTGCACGGACTAATAGGGAAGGAGGTCCATTAACTATTGCATCCGCATTAACAGGTAGGACATACTATGCAGGTCTTCATATATTAGAGAATAGAGATGTTAAGTATAGAGTTAAGATTGAGTATAAAGTTGTTGATGAGGCTGAGGCGAGCATTCTCGGCCTCTATATAGGCGATAAAATAAATGGAATACCATTAGTGGAAAACGCTGAGACCTGGAACTTCTACATGATAAAGGAGTTCTTAGCCAGCGCAGCAGCTACGGGCAATCATGCACTAATAGTTCTAGATAATATAACTCCGAGGGACACATATATTATTGGGCATTCTATTGAAAATATATTAATAGATCAAAGAGAGATTAAGAATTTATACAATAAATATTCTTCAACACCAGATATTTCAGGTAAAACACTTGTTTACATTGGGTGTCCTCATTTATCAGTTGGAGAGCTTAGGCATGTAGCTAATATGATATCTAAGTATGAGAGTGTCAAAGAAAATGTATTCTTCTTAATTACAGTACCTTATAGCTTCACTAGTGAGATTGAACGCTATGTAGAGATCCTTAGGAGTAAGGGTGTAATCGTAGCTTATGGTACATGCCCTATAGTTTCCAAGTTTAAGGATAAACCAGATAAAGTTTTAACTAATAGTGGTAAAGCATTATTTTATTTATCTAAGTTACACGGCTTAGAGGTTTCTTTATTAGGTCTTAAGGATATTATTAGGAGGGTTATGACTCAATGAAAATTTTTAAAGCAAAAGAAATTGTTTCAGGAGAGTGCTTTGGCGAACCATTTATAGTTGAGCATAAAATATCTTTCTTCGGCGAAGTAGATCCATCCAAGGGCATTATTAAGGGTTATGACGGTTCGTTTAAGAATAAGGTACTTCTTATACCTGGTACTAGGGGCTCTACCGTTGGCTCATACATTATATATGCTCTCAAAGAGTATAATACAGCTCCCAAATGTATTATTGCAGGTGAGGCTGAACCCATACTTATTGTTGGATGCATTTTGTCTAATATACCATTACTTGAGGTAACCGATTTTAACGGTTTAATAAATTGCATTAGGTCGGATAATGGATACGTAATCTATAGAAGGGATCTTGGGGGAGTAGTTGTTGAGAAAAGGCATTCTAATAGTCATTGAGGGTCTTGATGGAGCAGGTAAGACAACTATTGCTAAATGGCTTGTCGATCTGTTCAACAATGCTGGCTACAATGCATTATATACATATGAACCTACGGACTCGCTATTTGTAAAGGCATTGAAAAGCTATAATGACTTTAGATCGGCTGAACTAGATGCTTTAGTATATGCAGCTGATAGACTTGTCCATTTAAGAAGTAAAGTATTGCCTGCCCTCGAAGAAGGTACGATTGTTGTTATGGATAGATATTACTTCTCAAGTGTAGCGTACCAGGGAGCGCAGGGAGCACCTATTGAATGGGTTTTTGAACTGAATAAATATGCTAGGAAACCAGATCTAGCTATATATATTGATGTAAAGCCTGAGGTCGGTTTAATGAGATTATCTAAAAAAGAGAGCCTTAGTAGATTTCCTGAGTATGAAAAAATTGAGCTTCTTAGAAAGGTAAGAGAGATCTATCTTGAACTTGTTAATAGAGGTTTACTTGTTTTAGTTGATGGATCTAGAGAACTTGACACTGTCAAGTCAAAAGTTCTAGAGATTATTTATTCAGCTTTTCCTTTCCTCAGGGGCCTTAACTAATTCTTTTCTAATCCTAATTATTCTCTCTAAGACTTCAAGCCAGCCAATGATCTCTCTATAATCCACTGATATCATATTACTACCCGATTTACTTAGTATTTCGATAACTCTCTTCTCTAAGGAGTCAAGAACCTGCATAAGTGATGCTTTAGATAATACTTGTTTAGCTTCTTCATCACTACGAACAAGATATACTCTTCCATGAACTGGACATTGTATTTCTCCCGATCTAAGTCTAAATAGTGGGAGATTACAGTTTTTAACAGGACATTTCTGTGGAAGCATTATTGCACCAAGTTTTAGTAGCTCGGCCATTTTCTTTACTGCTTCACTTTGACTAGACAATTTAGACACTTCACCCATATGTTTCTCATTGACTAGGTATGTTTTAGAGAGTATATTAATGGTGCGATAAATGCTTTTTATTAACTTGTAGAGATTAGTTTAAAACTAGTATATTATGTGTATTTACTACGTATGGTTTAAGGGAGGTTGAAGAATAGTGACTGTTAAGTCACCTATACCAGTAGACAACGAGGCTAAAATAAGACAAGCTATGATAATGCTTATACATATTATTAATGATACAAGTGTTCCTAGAAATATACGTAGAGCTGCTACTGAAGCCCTTAATCATCTACGTGATGAAAGATTGTCTCATGGTGTTAGAGCGGCAAATGCGATTAGTGTATTAGATTCTATAAGCCAAGATCCTAATATGCCTATTCATACACGTGTGCGTATATGGAATGTCATATCACTACTCGAGACGGTAAAGGATTAGGATTATTCCTCATTGATAAGGGCTTGGTAAAACGTGGCTCGAGTAAGAATACGTGGTATAGCAGCTACTGCTTTAACAAAGTTGCTCATGGATAAAGGACATGTTATTGTACAAGCTAGTCAAGTTATTCAGCAACGCTTTAATATACCATTAAATATTGCTCCAGCAGATGTTACTGTTAAAGATGGTAATGAGGATGAATTAGTCATAATAGGTTTTCCTCAAGAGGCATCTACTATTCTAGATGATATAGTCTCTGTTTTGGAAGATGTATTTATCTGGAAACCGAGGCTCAATCTATATTCTGTTATTACGGGACGTGTAATTGAAACTCGTAATGGCTCCTGCCTTATAGAATTGCCATACGGTATTATTGGCGAAATAAGTAATTGTAAATGGTCTCCTGGGGAAAAGGTTATTGTCTCTATAGCTAAACCAGCCGTTAAACCTTATGAGAGGCCTCGATTAACTACTAATATACGTATTGTTGGCGAATACGTCTCTCTAATCTATGGTAGTCAGAAAATAAGTATTAGTGATCATGTAAGAAATGAGGCTAAGAGAAGAGAACTACTTGCTACAGCAACAGCTGCCATAATGGGTAAAGGGCTGGGTGTGCACTTAAGGAGTAGTTCTGCATATGCTCAGCCAGACGATATTAGGAGAGAAATTGAGGTTCTTGAAGAAAAGCTTAAGAAAATTATTGAAAGAGCAAGGAATTCTACGGAGCCTGAAATTATATATGAGGGTGAACTGGTGGCTGTAATAGGTCTTACAAGTAATGTTAAGAAAGTACTTGATGAAATAAGAAATACCGTGATTCCAACTGTTCCAATGCATCATAGTTTAAAGAGTTATGGTGGTTCGTCGTCAGATATAGTTGATTTCGCTGAAGTGCTTATAGCTAAGGGATGTGATAGAAATATTGTAGCAGATGCTTTAATGGACTATATTCTAAATAAATTAAGGAACACAAAGCTCATACGCTTAATACATATAAAGCCGAGTGGTGAAGTACTAAGGCTTACTCCAGGGAAAATAGAAGCAATACTTAGGGGACAAGATGGATACATTATAAGATTAAAAAGGGTATTTCGTGGACATGGAGTATTAGATGCCCTTAATATCGAGAAAAAGCCCGGAGATTATAGTGAGACTATTATCGAGACAAATAAGTGGTACATTATACATAATTATTATAGGTCAACAGGAGAGTATTTAGGCACATATATAAACATCAACACTCCTCCAGAGATATACCAAGACCAGATAAAATACCATGATTTAGTAGTGGATATTATTAGGAGACCTGGTGAAATGCCTGAAATAGTTGATAAGGAAGAACTAGACAAGTACGTAGAGCAAGGTATAGTTCCCAAGAAATTAGTAGCTAAAATAGAAAAGGCAGTAAACGAGGCATTGAATAAGCTTAAGAGTCAACCATAAAAACCTAACATATGTAAAAGAAAATACAGTCAGGTGCGGGGGTGCCCGAGCCTGGTCAAAGGGGTCGGGCTGAGGACCCGATGGCGTAGGCCTGCGTGGGTTCAAATCCCACCCCCCGCACCACTTTATTATCGAGAAAGAATTCCTTATGTGAAGTACTAGAAACTGTCTTGCTCTATTTATTCATTCCAGTTATTGAATATTGGAGTTACATTAACGTATGGTAATGTTGTACAATTAATAATATCTATTTTTATCCATAATATCATCTTGTAATCTTTCTCTAATATTAGTGAGTTATTATAGTCTGAGAAAGGTAGTGTACAAGGAACCACATAGTTCCATACATCTTGGAAGCTCGTTTTAAAAGGACCATAACCGTAATACTGGACATTAATACTTTGATAGGTTCCATTAACTGTAACATTTACTCTTGTAAGTTTTACTGGAATATCATCTTCATGCTTAATAACTAATCCAGCCCATAGGGTAATGTTTGCCACTCCATTATTATAGCATGAGATGTTATGATTATTATTGTACCAATCAATACTAATTAATGACAAACTTTTATTATCATTATATAATATCATTTGCTCGTCTTCTAAGCCTACACAATTACAATCTGATGGGCAAGAACAACATGAACAATATGTCTCATTACAGCATTTGAAACCTTTATAGGAGCCTATAAATGTTTTTTTGTCACAATTCACATCAACGTATACATTTACTTTTAGAGTATCAAACCACATAGAATAAGCAGCACCTATACCAACAATAAGAATCGACAATATAGATATAATTATTAAGTTTTTCAATACCAATTACAGCTCCAAGCTTTATTATAGTAGATCATGAACTGAATATATATACATAGTGTAAAAAACATATGTATAACAGATATACTCTTCTATTTAACTAGTTTAAGTAATTAAAATATTAGTACATCACTCAATATAATAAATTCTAGACATATATTAAAGAGAAGAAAGTTTATGGACCGGCCGGGATTTGAACCCGGGACCTCTCGGATGCCAACC
>CAZHDB010000016.1:0-31641 GCA_964531225.1 uncultured Desulfurococcaceae archaeon | reverse complement strand
TACCAAGATCATCTATATCTAGATAAACAGTCTCATTCAAAATAAGCTCTTTAAGAGCTTCCTTAGCCTCCTACCTATCAAGTTCGCTAGGCTCAGGAGCATTTATATCATGTTGTAATATAGGTTTTAATTGACCTATTCTTCTAACCCCTTTAAACCTCAGGCCTCCATCATTCTCCCTATCTCAATGTCTGATGCCAGGATAAGCTTTACTCATGCTTCGGAGTACCTCATCAAGAATCCTCTAGTGACCATAGCCGCCACAATCCTTTATATCCTTTAAATAGCTATGTAAACTACGAGGTATCTACGTATTATAGGTAACGCGTTGGTGATGGTATGAGAAACAATGTCGTTGAACTCTTGAAGGGGTTTGATTGGGGAAGTCTTGGAGTATCGCTTATCGTTGTTCATGGATCTGTTTTGTGGAATAGGAATCCACACGATGTAGATATAGTAGCTATTCCAAGGAGAGACGTAGATCCCGAGGAGCTTGAGCTGAGGTTGATGGAGGTAGTCGAGAAGGTTGTTGGCCTCGAAGCCGATATCTATGTAGTTACAGATCCTCTTAATACCAATTGTTTCCTCTTCCTCGAAGCTCTTAGAAGAGGCGTTATTATATATCAGGATGACTATGGATGCGAAATGCTTGTGAAAATCGTGAGCATATGCTATGACTTCATGCTGGCGAGAAAAACCGTTGGGTACACCGAAACCCTAGTTAAGCAGGTGATGGAGAGTGTTGCATGAGAAACTTCTTGAAGATATAGCTAAGCATGTAGCCCTACTAAATGAGATAGCGGATATTGAGAGGATAGACTGGAGTAATTGGCAAATCCTTTATGCTATACTCCACGCTCTCCAGATACATGCTCAGGCAACGATCAATTATCTTCTACATACATGCTCACGTATGCTATGCACGTGCGAAACACCAATAAGCTGTGTTGAATGTCTGAAGAACAATGGTTTGATAACGGATGATGAAGCTAATCTGCTCAAGAAGATGATACGCTTCAGAAACATCTTAGTACATGAGTATGGTTCTATCGATATAGAACGCGTTAAGAATATTCTAAAGGAGAGAGGATACGTTAAAGTCTTAGAAATGGTTAAGAAGGTCCATGAAGTGCTTAAGACTAGGGGCTTGCTAGATCCTTAGAGAAAGACGAACAGAGTATTGATATACTTTGGAATGCCTAGATTGCTAATTCACCTAATAAAAGTCCTTAAGTAAAAGTATGATAATTCGTTGGACACCATTAAAGTGAAGATGGGTGAGGAGGAAGTAGAGTATCCCACGGAGTTGCTATATATGGCATCGAGCACTACCTCCACATTTCCAAGGACAATACTCCAGCAATACGAGTCTACAAAACACTAGACTACAAAACCATAGAACGAAAACCCTGGATATTCTTCAATCCCTAAACAGGTAAGTAGTACACGATATATGATCATGGCAAAACAGTTCCTTCTGAATATTGTTGTGGAGAGGGATCAAAGCTAACTACTGACTATGGGGTATGGATGATCAGCATCGTTGAGGTGTATGGGCTTTGAAGTGGGGTGACATACCTATAGGAGCCCGTAGATACATACTGTACCACACTATAATCTCGCCTTTGCTTATAACGTGGTATATGTTGCCAGCATACATGCTCATGACAGGCTACTCTATACTTGAAATAGGGCTACTCTTCACAGTTGTAAACATTCTATCAGTCCCATTAACCTACCTTATTGGTAAGCTGTTTGATAGAGTGGCGATTAGGCATGGCCTTATTCTAATAGATGCATTGGATGGTGTGGAAAATATTCTCTACGGGTTATCGTATAGCTTTCTAGGACCATTAATGATTTCTCTAGGTCTACTCGTTGGTAAGATCTCTAGGATCTTCTACCCATTATATCAAGCTGCTGAGAAGCTCCTATATCCCAAGGATAGACTTGAAGAAGTGTATGCATGGCATATGAGGTTGCCTCTACTTAGCGAAGCTGTAGGGTTTATCGTGCTAGGCTACGTCTTCGGCGTACTATTCCCTAAGCCTGAACACTACGCTCTTGGCTTTATAGCCATAGGGCTTTCATCAGTATTCACGGTTATGTATCTAGTGAGGTACCTGCCTAGGCTTGATGTTAGGGAGAGAATAGGTGATGTATTTACCTTCAAGTTCGATAGAGAGTTCAAGGCTATACTCACCATAGAGGCTCTAGGGATTCTTGCACTTTGCTTAGCACCTGAAATAGTCTTGATAAACTACATGATGGTAGAGCTCAAGATGTCCTTCTTCCAGATAATGCTAGTGGTAGCACTATCAACTCTTGCATCGCTACCGGCAACCCATCTATCTGAGCATATACATCCTAAGCATAGATTCAAGGTTATATCCCTATACTTTGTATTGATGACTTTATGGGCCCTTATAATGTTCCTCATCCCTAACTTCTATGCCATACTAACAGCTAACATCATGGCTGGGTTCGGTAACACCCTATCACTACCCTTCTACAGGTCATGGCTCTTCAGTAAGGTACCGAGCGATAAGGCAAGTAGTATCTTAGCGGGAATCTCAAGTTTCAAGAGACTCGTAGGCCTCATTGCACCATTTATAGCAGGTTTACTAGCATCACTACACCCAACACTACCATACCTAACAAGCCTAGTACTATTCCTAGCAACAATCCCCATCCTACTATCACTAGAGAGGAAGATATGAGCAAACCAATTCCAGTTACCACTCACTAGAACATACTAATTAGATTCTCGAATTCCAGTTCCTTCTCTTAGAATCCTCGATGACTTTTGCTCTAATTATCCTACATTTAACTCGGGATGGATAGCTCTAACCCTTCTAACCACTATGAGGATCTTCCCACCCATAACACTAAGGACCTCAATCTTACAACTTTAGTGTTCTCAAGCATATCCCTAAACCACGTTATTTCATGGCATATTTAATATCTCTGTTCCATTGATAGTGTGGTTTTAAGGAAGTTTGAATATACTGCATTATGTGGATTTATTCCTCATGTTTAAGGATTTGAGCAAGGTGGATTATGGGGAGACAAGACTGTGTCGGAAAGCATTAGTCAAGAAGAATCATATTATTTTGAGTTGCTGTCTTCTTTTGGTTTAACCAAGCATATGGGTGGTTTAGAGGCTACTAAGGAACTAGTTAGATTATGCTGTATTGATAGGGATTCCATTGTTTTAGAGGTTGGATGTGGTGTTGGTATAACGTCCTGTTATTTGGCGAAGGAGGTTGGCTGTAAAGTTGTAGCGATAGATATTTCTAGTGAAATGCTTAGGAGAGCGAAGGAGAGGATTAGGAGAAAGGGTGTTATGGGTAGAATTGAGCTTGTGGCCGCGGATGCACAGGAACTACCTTTCATGGATGATTTCTTCGACGCAGTGATCTGTGAATCCGTACTCGCCTTCATAGTGGAAAAGCATAGGGCAATTAATGAGTTCAAACGGGTCTTAAAGCCTGGAGGCTATGTTGGATTTAATGAAGTTACTTGGATAGAAGATCCTCCAAGGGAACTAGTTGAGTATTTGTCAACTGCTTTGGGTGATGCAAGGTTTCTAGCTCCTGAGGAATGGAGAAGCTTATTGGAAGAGTCTGGGTTTTCCGACATTATTGTTAGAATATACAAGACTACTGCATGGCGTCAATGGTTAAGCGAGGTTAAGGAGATAGATATTAGGGATTTTGCGAGTGCATGGGGCAGATTCCTACTACTGCTATTTAAGAGCCGGGAAGTAAGACAATATGTTAAGAAAATATCAAGACCTCCCAAGACTGTTTTCAAGCTTTTTAAATATTTTGGATACGGATTATATGTTGGTATGAAGTAGAGACCATTATTTATTTGTATGTTGAGTCGATTATTTATGATATCGCGATAATGAAGTGGATAAACTAAAATAAGCTTTTTGCACTTAGTTTAGTTCAGCTATTGTTTTCTTTTTAGGTAGTCTTTGAAGCATGTGGCTAGTAGTGTTAGGCTTGTTGTGTATAGTATGGCTGTTAAGCGTAATGGTAGTTCGAGGTCTATGTCTAGTAGCCATCCTCCAACTGCTCTTCCTATGCCTCGTGGGATGCGGAAGGATAGGTTCATTATACTTGTTGCTATTCCTCTCTTGTCTCTTGGGATAAGGCTTAGGGCAAATGCTGTGTAGAGTGGGTTTGCTACATTCATTAATATGCTTCTAAATAGGTATAGTGTGCTTGCAATAAAATAGTCGTTTACGAGTGTCATTGCTATTAGTAATGGAATGCTTGGACTAGTTGTTAATAGATACATTCGGAGTGGACCACCATATTTGTCTGTGATACTAGGTAGCTTTATCATGATCAATGCCATTACTAGTTGTTGTAAACCAAAAATACTGCCAACTTCGCCACTTGTAACATTGTATTTTGCGGCAAAGTAATAGCTAATATTATTAATAGACATAGCCGCTCCAAAACCAATTATAACACGAGTGATCAAGATATAATGAAACCTATCAAGTCCTTTTAAGAGGAAAATCCTCTTTAACGAGAACCTATTACTTGAAGCAATTCGTCTACGTAGACTTTTTAGTTTTATTGATAATATGATATTTGTTAATGCAAAGATCAAAATGAATAGAAATGCTGCTCTATAAGACGGTACTAATTCCTGGTTGAATTCCATTGAAATAAGTATGGGTAGCCAGCCCATGAAAGAACCTACGGCTCCTCCAAAATTCATAGCCGATCTAACATAGCTAAACGTATAGTGGAGAACCTCGTCCCGACCTATTCTCGAAGCATATACGTCTATACCTGTTCTAAGTAACCCATTAGCTATTCCAAAGAGTATATACGCAGCTAATAGGGTTGGCAAGCTCGGTATGTAGAAGAGGAGGAATACAATACTATATAGGATCGAGCCAAGGACTACTATGATTTTTGAACCCCTTAAATCACTAATAATACCAGCTAATATGGTCGCGATACTTGAAAATAAAATACTAGATCCACTGAGAACGCCGAAAACCAAGCCACTATAGCCTAAAGCCTTAAAATAAGGCCCTAAAACAGCCCAGTTATACCCAAAGAATATTCCTTGGTTAAAATTAAGTAGCAATAGCCTAGTATCAATGCCCCCTAATTTCATGGCAAAGCATCCCATGATAATAGCTATTAAAGGCCTTGCTACTAGTCACTAACTAGTTAATGTAGCATCATTATTTCCAATAATCCCTAAAATACATCTATAAATCTATTGGTAACCAAGGTAAAGATATGGATATAGTAAGAACTAAATCTAACTATTAATGAGGCCCGATAAGACAATTTATTTTAGTCAATCCAAAATAGCCTCGGACTTTCCTAAGAATAGTTGTCCTATAATGCTTATCTTCACTTGTCTTGTACAATACAATCCTAAACAAATGCGACGTCATCGAGGAAACAACAATTTGTTTCATAACTTAATACTCTAACTCTGTTCACAACAAAAATTACTTCACAAACTAAGCTAAAATAAGATAGAAAAATGAATTGTATTTTTCAGTTATTTTTTCGATCCTACTTTTTCATACGCATTATGAGGATTATTGCAATAGCTATAATTACAATGGCTACTATGCCTATTATTACTTCTATTCCAATACCTCCTACTCCAGAGGGCTGTTCTTCAACAGTTGCTTCTAGGTTGGGTAGGTCTGAGAACTTTACTGTTGAGACTTCTGTTCCGTTTAGTGTAACCTCTACTCCCTCACCTTCTATCTTGACTGTTTCCTCAGTAACATCAGCCAGAGGTATAGGACTATATTGTCCCAGCTCCTCATTAACCCACATGGCGAAGTCATAAAGCTCCCTAATGGTGTCTGCAGGAGAAGTAGCTCCCTTCTTGACTATTCTAGGAGTCTTGTACTCAACAACTAATGTTCCGTTTCCAGCCGGCTTTATATGTACATAGCCTTCAGAGGATAGTACCTCGAATCTCTTACAAAACTCATTGGTCATGGTGAAGATTGGGCTAAATGATTGTGTAGACGGCGCTGGTACTGGTGTTGGTACATACTGCATTTGCTCACTAACACCGGTCTCCTCAATTGTACTGTATAGTTCGGCAATACTCTCTAAGACATCATTAATGTCCTTCTCAACAGTAGCACTGAACTCAATATTCATCCCTTCCGAAGTAACGCTAAACTCCAATCCACCAGATAATGGATAAGATGACTTATCGAGAGCATCCTTGAACTCCTCAATACTCGTATTTGTTTGTTCCAATGCCTCGCCGATCTCTATATCCACGGCAAAGTCGATATATCCAATACTATCAGAAACACTAGTGCTTAGCCTCTCAATCTTTACCCATGTTATGCCACTCTGATTCAGGCTCTGCTCAATAAGAGGCTTATTCAACATCGCAAGTACTGCATATACTTGTGTTGCCTCTCCACCAGCCTCAAGCTTTACCTTACCCTCAACATGCGCCACTAGACCCTCCTTATTCACCTCAATAACTATGTTAGGCTCGGTAGATGCTACAAGCCATCCACTATTATCTCTCATGTCTAGACTAAGCGTAATTATCACCTTAATGATGTTGTCAATAATTTGTTGTTCAAAATCTATGTCAAGACTTACATTGGTATTGATAGTTCCTGTCTGCTCACCACTCATTTGCAGGCTTACCATTGTCTTCCCATTTTCAGCCCTTATATCAAACGAGACCTCACCATATACTGTGCTCGGAACGGTATAGTTTCCTATTACCTCAACACTATTATCGCTATACACCTTCAAGGTAGGCATTGACGCTACTACTAAACATGTACTGCCAACCAATACGAATAGAACCAATATTATTGGAACAATGCTTCTTTCAACCAGCACACGTAATCACCGATACACTCAAGTTATTCGCACACTACTTAATTTATGTAACTCTGTTCTTGACAAGAAAAATATTTTCTTTATGACACAAAACAAACTCAATTTCCTTTACATCTCGAGGTTCTACATAGCTTGCTAGAGGCTTTGTCATGATTTCTTTTTACTGTTTTCATAAAGATTTTATTAAGATAATTTTATATGCAGAACATATTAAGTAATGATTAGAGATTAAGCAGGTATTGCTTTGTGGAGGTTGGTGGAGAGCCTCATGGAAAATTTATTCTTGAGGAAGTATTTGCTATTGGCGCGTTTTTCAAGAAATTCATTGTATTAGCGGGTGGTGTTGCTGAGGGTGAGATAAGGGTTGGCGATGTTCTCAGGACTCCGGATGGTAAATTACTTGTTGTTAAGGGTATTGAGAAGAGAAATAAGAGAGTTGATAGAGCAGTAGCTAATGATCGTGTCGGTATCCATGTAGAGGGATTAGGCTGGAAGCCAAAGCCTAATGACTTAAAGAAGTATTCTGTTAAGAAATTAATTGATAGGCTTAGAAAAGAAATTGAAGAAAAATACTCCCATATGCCTAAGGATGCTAGGCAAAAACTCGTGGAATCAGAAGTTAAATTAAGGCTTAAGGAGGAATTAGATAAAATAGCTTTCAAAGCATATCCACATACCTAGAATGGGTCTGGAATTCTCTTGGAAAATACTATCATTGCTTTATGACTAGGCTATTGTTCAATATATTTTCTTACAGCTTTCTTATAAGCCATTATACCCGCTGCAAATATTATTA
Organism: uncultured Desulfurococcaceae archaeon; assembly: GCA_964531225.1. GTDB lineage: Archaea > Thermoproteota > Thermoprotei_A > Sulfolobales > Desulfurococcaceae > CAZHDB01. Next base: position 23,961 of record CAZHDB010000016.1, on the reverse strand, counting down.
TTGTTACAATGATGCTTCTTATTGTATTAACCATGGCTTCATTGAACTCTATATTGTATATAACGATGTCTCTGATAGTATCTAGTGCCCATGTTACGGGGAATATGTCTGCAAGAATCCTCATTGGCCCCGGCATCCATTCTCTCGGGAACCATATTCCTGCTGTAAATGCAAAGAATAGGCCAAGGATTGTAGCCATACTTGATGCTCCACTACTTGTCTTGCTTAGAAGCGATAGTACGAGGCCTATGCCTATAGTCATTAAGCCTATTAGTAAAAGGTTTAATGGTACGAGCCAATCAGTTATTTCAAGTGGATTCCATGTAATCTTTGCCCCTGCAACAAATACTCCTGTAATAATTATTGCTATAGATGATAGTGTCAAGACTATTAGTCCTGATATAGTCTTACCTATAAGCATATCTGTTTCAGTAGCTGGCGTAGACAATATTCTCTCAAGACTACCTCGCTCCTTCTCCTCAACAACAGCTACTGCACCAACTAAGAAGCCTGAATAAAGCATCATCATACCAAGTGCTCCAAGTACAAACCAGCCAACAATAGATGGTCTATCTGATAAAGCCTCAGGTGTTTCCTCAATAATAGTTGAATTAACTGGTAAGACTAGTCCTTTAAAATAATCCTCTAGAAACTCTATAAGGCTCTTATTACTCCAAGGCACTTGTGCCGTCATATTAGCTGGTACATAGGACATATTTGTATACGACATATTCATATACTTCATTGTCATCTCTATCTTCTTCAAACCCACATTTACTGAGAAGGCATGCAGGAATTCGGATAAAACAGCTCTATTTACCTGTATAGAATATATGTCGCCGCCACTAACATAGACTACGAGTTTAGCTTGAGCAAAGGTTATATTTTCACCAAAGCCATCAGGAATTACTATGCCTGCGCCAAGTCTTCCCTTCCTTAAGTCATCTACTAATTTAGTCTCATTATCATAAAGTTTTACATTAAATAGTTTCGTACCATTATACTCTATATCCTTCAACACATCAATAAAGGCCGTACCATTAAATGGAGACTCACTATGATCAAGGTTTACTACACCCAAATCCAATGTAACTGGCTGGCCAACACTTGGAGGAATAAAGACATAAGCTACCATAAAAGTAAGAATTATAGGCCATACAAATACCCAGAATATAGACGATTTTTCCCTAAAAGTAGTCTTAATACCAGATACAATAAATGCCTTTATCCTACACCACTTCATTTCTACTCAATCCTCCTCCCAGTAAGCTTTAGAAATACATCCTCTAGAGTAGGCTTAGCGACTCTAAGACTCCTTATCGTACCACCAGCCTCATGGATCAAGGCTACGATCCCTGGAACATCCCTATCAGGATCACTTGAATGAATCCTTACATTATCACCATCAACTATATACTTTAAACCAATCCTCTGAAGAACGCTATCAAGATTTCTTGGTTGCCTATAAAATTCAATAGTTATAACAGCAGTTGGCCCATACTTTGACTTGAGTTCCTCAGGCGATCCACTAGCTATGATCCTGCCCTGGTCAATAATGTATACTCTATCCGATAAGGCATCAGCTTCCTCCATATAATGAGTTGCAATAAGAATGCCCTTGCCCCGTTTACGCTCTTCCTCAATAATCCTCCAAACCTCTCTCCTAACACCTGGATCCATTCCTGTCGTAGGCTCATCCAATATAAGTATCTCAGGATCATGGATAAGGGTTGTTGCTAGGCCAAGCTTCTTCTTCATACCACCAGAGTACTTCCTTACAAGCCTATCCATATCATTAGTTAGACCCATTATCCCTGATAACTCCTTGATCCTATTAATAACGTTCTTACCATCCAGTCCCTGTAGTCTTGCATAAAACAACATATTCTCAAAACCAGTTAGATCAGGAATAAGCCCTGGTTCCTGTGGACAAAACCCAATTAATTTCCTGGCCTCTGGATCTATTGGATCTAATCCCTTAATAGATATCCTCCCCTGATCGGGCTTTAGTACACCGGATATTATCCTAAGCAATGTCGTCTTGCCAGCACCATTAGGACCAAGTAATCCAACAACTTCACCACTATGGACAATGAGACTAACATTCTTCAATACAACCTTATCTCCAAACTTTTTCCAAACACCATCTACAACTAATAATTCCTCCAAAATACTTCCCCACTTATACTATACAAAACATACGCTGTCTATAAGATATAAAAATATTCTATTATAGTGACTAAAAGTAGGCATCAATAAAACACTCATTAGAGGAAACATAGATCGAATATATTAATGTAACTGAATTTTCTTTTGATCTTTAATCAAGAATATATTAAATGCATCTATTGAGTATATGGGAATAATCTATCCATTCTTTTGGAAAAATATCTATGTACCTTAACTCAATGACTATGAAATATTACAACTTTGCATATGGGCAGGTTCCTGAGTATACATGAATGCTTAGCTGGAAAATGTTAATTGTCCTAAATTGTATAAATGGTAGATGGTGGCTAGGATTTTGAGTGGAGAATATTCTATGTTATTACGTAAGAGAGCTCTCAATGCTCTGAAATGGGCCGAGAGAGAGCTCTTGAGGAAGGCGATTATGATACTGCTGCCCGCGAGGCTGAGTATGCTGCTCAATTATATCTCAAGTCATTACTATATAGGATCCTAGGTGAGGAGGTTAGAAGCAATAATCTAAGAGAGCTTCTAGGTGTATTGATCTCTGCTTTACTAGAGGAGGGTTTTCGAAAAGAGGCTGAAATACTAGTAGAATACGTGAGAAGAAAGAGAAGGGAGCTAGCAGAGCTTAGTGACGCTCACACTAGAGCCACATATGGCTTGGCTGAGTATACTAGGGCTACTGCCAGCATGTTAGTTGAGATAGCTCGAGACGTCATAGGGAAACTCAAGGAGTTGGAGGAGAAGCTCTTTGCCGGAGGGAAGACTTAAACTTCTAAGTAAGTGGAGAGTCGTAGCAACTAATGTTGCAACTGTTATTAAAGAGCTCTATCCAGATGCAGAGATCTATGTTTTTGGCGGTGCTGCCGAGGATAGGCTTACAGTATTAAGTGATATAGATATAGCCGTGGTACTAGAGGATACCCCCAAGGATAGGGCTGGGATGCTGGCTAAGATATGGGAGATACTCGAGGCAAAAGGCATACCACAATATTATCCTCTAGAAATCCACATTCTCAGCAAGAGGGAGTTTGAACGTCTTCGAGGAGTTAAGATCAAGTTAGCATAGGGGGTATCAATAGAGCTTTATTAACAACAATTACGATTATTACTTTGCTTCGGGAGCTATTTTGTCAATTCTTATCGTTTCTTGGTCTTATCACTTATTGTTGGTCTTTATTTCAATATTGTTTCTAGAATTGTATGGATTATTTTACTAGCATAGTTTGTTAGTTTATATAGTCTGTACTTGGCTATTCTATCGTACTTTACAAGTCCTGATGCTTTGAGTGTTTTCAAGTGATGAGATACTAGTGTTTGTTCTAGTTTCAATGCTCTTGATATTATACATACTGGTAGTGAGCCATTATAGTAGAGTAGGAGCAATATTCTAAGCCTATTACGATCGGATAGTATCCTGAGAACCTTACTAATTCTCCCTGCCTCCGGTCCTGGTATTAATAGCTCTTTTCCCAAAGGTAATTGTTCAAGTTTACATGATCCCTCTTTCTCTAATTCAGTGATCAGTCCAGATAGATCTATTTTACTGGGCATATCATTGTCCCCCTAGGAATAAATATTTGGCTGGCAGAGAATTAACTTTCCGATCTAGTTATATATGAGCTTCTATTTAAAATAATGGGCTTAGTTAATGAAAAATAAGTGATGAACTGTCCTAGCTACGTTCTCCGTAATATGTTATTGCTTTTGTTGGACAGATCTTTTGGCATCCGCGGCAAAACTCTACACAGTTTTCTGGCCTAGCAACTATCGGTTTACCGTCGGATCCCAGTTCAAAAACATCGTGAGGACAGAAATTGAGGCATGATAGGCATCCATTGCATTTGTCATAGTCTATGATTGGATACCAGTTTTTAGCCATGTTCATTAACCCTCCTCAATAGCCTTCTCAATAGCTTTGATAGCTTCCTCAGTAGTCATATTTCTAATTTCGACACCAGTGAATTTAGATTCGTCAAAGCCTAGTTCCCTGAATACCCAGCCAAACATCTTCTTCTGCATAACTGGATCGCAGCCAGCTACCACAATCTTGTCTATTCTACTACCGCCTTCTCCCAATAATACTCTCCAGAAATTATCTCCATCATCTGCACAGAGCTGTGGATGGATCAATGCAAAGTCTACTTTCTTATTTCTCCTAAAATGATTTAGGACTTCGAAAACATTCATTTTCTGAAACGAGGGGCATGTACCCTGACATACACATAGTATGAGGCCCTTCAAATGAATCACCAGTCATATGAATACTCATTCAGATGTTAATAAGTTTTTCTTGCTATTTCCAATGAGGACATTGTTCTTTCATGTTAAGGATTACCCTAAGAATCTCTATTAAAATCAAACAATGAGTCAACCTGACTGTTGATTTCGGAGGCTGGTACTTAAATACATTTCCTCATGTACTGATATCACCTTGGAATAGATACGACAATTATAGTTGTAGTTTAGAATTCATACCTATTATCTCGTATATGGTACAGTTAATGGCTCTTTAGATGCAAGCTATCCTGAATAATAACGATCTACTTAATAATATTTTAGAAGAAAGCGCTAGAGAAGTTGGTAAAATATTGGACCTAAATGAGAGAAAAAGTGGAGGGTACTTAATCTTGTCTAAGGTTATACAGGTGAAGTATGAAGGAGGAGTTCTAAAGCCTCTTAATAGGATCGATGCTAGAAAGGGTGAGATCTTCTATGTTAGAATACTAAGGAGAGGACTAGCAGAGGAGATTTGGCTCATTACGTTTAGATAAGAGAGTTTTAGAAGATGTTTTGAGGGAAGCCGAAGATGAATTTGGCATTTATTGATAGTAACGTAATAGTGAAGTATTTTATAGGTGATGTTGTTGCAAAAGATGCTTTGGATCCTGTGATTAACTATGAGGTAGAGGGCTGTATTAGTAGCTAAGGTAAATGTTAAAATCCTTCTCAACGAAAATAATCTATAAAATAAATTATGTTATTAATGGTGATCAGCTTAGTGTACAATAAAGTATTATTTACGGCCTTAATAGTAGCCGGAATAGTATTCTATGCTATTGCAGCCTTACATGTATATCAATTAGTATCTAATTTTCAAAACAATATTCTGCCTATGTTTGAGGCATTATCATCTATAAGAATGAATTATAGGATAGAGTCTATTAATATAACTCAAGTTAATGATGGAAAGATCGAGGTTTTAGTAAAAGCCGTAATTAATATTACATGGGATAAAGAAGTACCAGTTAAGGGCCCTGTTTTAGAAATATCGTGGATGAATAATACTATTGGGAGAATAGAAATAAAATCACTCGATGAACCATTTATGAACCAGCCATTGACTATGAGGTTTTTAGTTGGAAAACAAGATATTGGGGAGCAAGTATATCTTACAGCTATAATCGATACGGATATAGGTGTGATAAAATTAGTACAGCCAATAGCTAACTTATCAACTATTCTAAGCCAGACAGGCATAGCGATCGAAGACATACGTGTCGTGAGACACCAAAATATAGATTACTTAGTCTTTAGTATTACATCATCTAAAAACACTGTTAAATTACCTATTAGAATAGTATTGTTAGATAGAAATAAGGATGTTTTATTAGAAAAATATTGTGAAGACTTCTATGTTGATCCTAGCAGTAAATACGAGGTTTCCATAGATGTTACAGATATCGATCTTGATAATGTAAAGTATATTAAGATCATGGTTTATGATGCGCAGATTGCATTGTTTCAATTAGGGGGTTGATAGGTATGATTTATGAGACAAAGCCCTTGACTGCTAAGGAATTGTCTAAGACTATATCATTAGGTATTGTTAAAGGACTAGTTTATTACTCAATATACTACATTGTATTGTTTAGACTAGTAATATATTATATTATTCCATACCTTATTCAAGCTAGTGGATTAGAAGGTATTGATATAAGCTCATTAGTTAGCCTTGAACTAGTCAATATTAGGATTATCCTAATATTCATAGTATTGTCTATTATAGGAACGTTCTTGGTAAGACACGTACCTTATGGTAGAGCCCTTGATAGTTTAATAGGATTATTAATGCTTTACATAGTATTGACAATATTTAATTTCGGTAGATCCGAGGGCTATATTAGTGAATACAATCTATACTATCATGTAGACTTATCTCCATTATTCCAGTCGATCCTAATTATAATAGCATTTATCACACTTGGACATGTATTCATCTCCGTTGGAAGAGAGTATAGAGGTAGAAAGACACAAGAAACACGCAAAATACACATAGATCAGTAAATCGTCAAGTAATTACATAATCTCGGACCTCAATTCATGCTCTTTAAAAGGATCTTATGTATCATTTTTATTTTATTGCTTCCTTTGTTTACAGCTATTATTCTTTATATTGTTTTAATAGTTCGAAGTATATCTAATATACTTGGGGTTTGGCCATTGTATATTTGTGGTGAAATACACTATTTCCGTGTTCCTAAGCCTTTATGGCGTGATAGACTCTTAAAGCTAAAGCGTGCCGGCGGCAATTGTGTCTCAATATATATACCGTGGAATTGGCACTCTCCTAGAGAAGATATTGTAGACTTTGAGGATAAGTATAGGCAGTGGCATGTAGCCAAGTACTATAGTAGGAATCTCGCTGATTTCCTTGAACAAGCTTCTAGGCTTGGATTAAAGGTAATAGCTCGTCCGGGACCATATATTTGTTCCGAATGGGATAGTGGGGGCCATCCTAATTGGCTCTATACTAAAACTAGTAAGTTACGTAGCCTAGACCCATTGTATATAGAGTATACTAGGAAGTGGTATGAAGAAGTCTATCGTGTATTGAAGCTGTTTATAGAGAGAAATATAGTGACTGCAATACAGGTTGAGAATGAGTATTTCTGGGGCAATGAGAAGTATATTGAGGAGCTCTATAATATTGTGAAGAGACTGGATCCAAATATGCTGGTATTTACAAATGAGAATTATTACTTGTCGAGTGTCCCTAATACTATAGATGACTATCCTGCTCCATGGAATATAAAACCCTTTGAAGAAAAAGTACGTAGATACCTCTCTCATCAACCAGGATTATTCAAGATGTTTGCAGAACTCGAAGGAGGATGGTACAGGTCTACAAGATATGGGTATAATCCAACTAATAGACTCTCTATTCCTGCCGAGTGGACCGAGTTACTTATTAAAACAGCATTTGCCATGGGACTAGACAACTTCAATATATACATGTTCCACGGAGGCTCAAATCCTGGCTATTATACTGGAAAATATATTGACTCATCATATGACTTTGAAGCATCAATTAGAGAATGGGGAGAACTTTCAGAGAGATACTATAAGGTGAAACGAGTATTCATGTTTATGGATTCTTTTAAGGATTTAATAATGGAGACGAAGCCTGTGCAGGGAGTAATTAAGCCTGCCTCTAGTAATTGTAGTGAAGTATTCACTAGGATCGGTGAACATGGGAAAATAATCGTCCTGAGAAATAAATCAGATTTTACATGCTATGAGAAGCTAGTCTATGGTGATAAGATAATACCTGAGAAAGCACAGATAAGAGTGCCCCCAAGATATGCAAAGACCATATTACTGGATCTGGTGATAAAGGAGTCTCCGTTTAAAATCAGCTATACAACTGGTGAAGTACTTCTGAAGAAAAATATTGATAATGGAACTTCGGTTCTTGTTGTCTATGGGGATCCCGGTGAATTAACTGAAACCAGGATCACGTGTAGAGAAGAGATAAAACAAGTCTATACCTGGGGGGATGTATCTTATCAAGTAGATGCTTCTAGGAAGATAGCTACTATTGAGGCCCGGCATGGTAGATCAGATACTATTTTCTTAGCTGAGTCATTGAGTGGAAGCAGACTAGTCATAGTTTATACTACTAGGTTTAGGGCAGAGAGAACCTGGGTATTGGATAATACAGTTATTATATCAAATGCCTATTACATCGGCGAATACGGAGTCCATGGAAACTCTATATGTCTCGAGAGTGAATTAGATAGGGCTAGTTGTGGAGAGGCTACGATAATAACTCCATTAGAGCTAGAAGAGGCATTGATGGGAGAGTCGGGTCTTGAGCTTAAGAAAATAGTTGATGGGGTCTATAAAGTACATATTCCATATGTCTATTGTAGAGAACAAGAAGCCCTTACTTACCAAACTAATAGGGCAACATTAATTGAGGATCCAATTTGGGATAAGATGAAGCCTATACCACCTGCTAGTCCATTAGAGAAAAATGGGTTCTATGAGAATGGAATCTATGTCTATAAGGTTAGATTCGAAATAAATGGGTCTATACTAGGGAAGCTCTCGAATAAAATAATTGCACTAGCTGGTTTCTGTGATTATGCAGTTTTATCCATTAATGGGGTCCATACTGCATCAGGCTATCATTATATTGAGGGAGACGCTACCAAGTCTTTAAAGGAGGGTATAAACGAGGCAGTTATAGTATTAGAGGCTACTGGCCATCCTAATGATGGACTTCTTTACGTGCCCAATGGTGTCTATACAGGAATGTACTTGGGTAAAAAACAGGATATACCAATTAATACCTGGTATAAATATGGCCTTAAGCTTGAAACAGGCCCGGAATTCGACTTTGCCGAGTTTCTATCAAAGCCTATGCAAGTATTAAAGACTCTATCAAAACTTGATTATCGAGGACTTACCCGTGTCAGCTTCATAGATACGTCGGGACTATATATAGGGGAGATCTATATAGATAATCCAAAGTACCATTACATATTTGATCCTGGAGAGGCTTTCTACTACAATCACTACCATAGAATACTCCTATTCATAAACGATGTCTATGTAGGAGCAGTAATAGGGCCTATTGAAATTACTAGCTATTTAAAGCCTGGATTAAACAAGATTGCATTATTCGTTGAATGGGGCATTGCTTCGCCAGTTATTAGAGTCTTTGAGTACAAAGTGGATGGTGAATGGTTCTTACAGGAAGGAACTCATGGTCTTGTCAATGAGTGGTATCGTAAGCCGATCCCTGGAGGCCATGAAATTCTTCTCCCAATAATTCTTGAAGACATGGCTGGCAGAGTAATCTGGGTAAGAACAAGGATGCGTTATGACAGGGAACCATCGACTAAGCATCCTGTAAAGATATTCATTGATTCATGGGGTGCTAGATTACTCGTATTTGTTAATGGACACTTGGTGGGACGCCTAGGTGATGATTCGGCTGGAAAGGAGCTATACGTGCCTGAGCCTGCGCTTAGAAAGGGTGTAAATGATATCTCATTGCTCGCTATTATATCGTCGAATAATGCGGGTATAGGGGGAATAGGATTAAGAGAAGTATATAGGCATGAGGTGAAAGAAATATGTTTTTATGAGAGAACCTAACCCTTCATTCCAAGTCTATATGCTTCTCCAATATACTTCTGCGATATAATGAATAACACGATCATTGGCAAGGCATATAAGAGTGCTGCTGCCGCAAACCTGCCAGGTTCCATTAGTCCTGACTCGCCAGCTACGGCCATTGCATAAATATACTTGCCCAGAGTATCTAATCCCATAATGTTCGCTATAATGAATTCTCCCCATGCACTCATATAGGCTAGGAGTGTAATGATTACGAATGCTGCCTTAGATGCTGGGAAGACTATCCTAAATATTATTGTAAACCAGTCCGCACCATCAATAAATGATGCTTCATCTAGCTCCTTTGGCAATTGATCGAAATAGCTTTTAATTAGCCATGTCTGGAATGGTATTAATCCAGAGACATAGATAAATGGCAGGATCTCGATACGTATGAGTCCAATACCGTATGCTGCTAGCCTTAGGAAGAATATGTATAGTGCTAGAACAGCAATAATTCCAAGTCCTCCTCCAGCCTGGCTAACAATTAAGTAGTAGTAGAGCATTGTGTCTTTGCCCATGAATTCGAATCTCGAGAACGCATATGCTGAAGGTATTATTACGAATATTGCTAGTATAACGGTAAGTGATGTAACAACCAATGTATTCATCAAAGCCCTATGGAATTCCGGATTTTTAAGCGAGTATACGAAATTTTCAAGTGATAAACCATATCGCATAAGATCCTCTATACTAATAATTAATACTTTCGGATTACCAATTAGTGCCTGTGCAACAATATATACTAACGGATAGGCAAGTGCCGCAGCTATGAAAACCCCTACAATTGTTGCGATTATTTTAAGTATAGTTATTGAGGCACCCGGCAACTCTAGATCACCCCGTCTTCTTTAATAACTTGAAGTATATTGTAACGTATAGGAGGATTATTGCTAATATAACCAGGTAGGTGGTCGCTGCATAGCCATACTCTTTATCAATCATCACTCTATGGTATCCGAAGACAATTAGCATTTCATTCTTATAGCCAGAAGTACATCCGACATAGGGTGCACATATTTCGCCGATTGGCCCTGCACTATTAATTGTTAATGGAACTAGAAATGCCTGTAGAGATGCTCCGGTCGTCAATACTGCTGCAAGAGATACTGGTTTCGCTATAAGAGGCAATATTATCTCCTTAAGCCTTGTGAAAACACCTGCTCCATCAACATATGATGCCTCTATAACCTCCTTGGGAACTCCTCTCAGGGCTCCCTGTGTAACAGTCATTACGAATGGATATGCTAGCCACATTTCAAATAAGTTGTATACTAGGAATGCATCCCATTCTCTAACATTTATTTCGAGGCCTAGTAGTTGTCCTAATTGTCCATTGGGGCTGAATAGGAATTTCCATGTTAATGCTGATAAAAGGAATGGCATTGCCCATGGGATCATGAGTAGGGCTCTCAATGCCTTTCTACCCATTACTAGTTCGGAGGAATAGAATATTGCTAGGAGTACTCCCGCACCCATTTTCAATGTAACACTTGTGAGCACAAACAACATGGTCTTATATAATGAATTATAGAATCTTGGATCCTTGAATAGTCTCTGGAAATTCTCAAAGCCTACAAAGCGCATTTGCAGATCCTCTAGTTTTGATTGACTACTACTAATGACTTCGTTCATGTAGCCCTCGTAGTCATGTTCTAGTTTGCCAAAGAAGTTAGCGAGATCCATTGTTATATTGTAGCCTACTAGAACACGATCATAGAGTTCCTCCTTATTCATGAATCTTCCATTAACAAGAATGCTTGACAGGGTAATTAATGAATCTATTTTCTCTAATTTATCGCTTGGAATTAATTCTAGATTAGTTGGATAACCTAATGCTGAACAGTTGAATAATTCTGAAATACTCAGCTTTACTCTAGACAATTTTCTAGCCGACCTATATAGTCCATCGAAGTATGTCTGCGGTATATCAATTGGTTCCACGCCTTCATCCAGCATATTCTTTATATTGATGAAATAGTTAAGGGTCTGGTTAAGATTATTTTCAATATCACCCAATAATTGGGGGGCTTTAGCTCTATGTTCTGGGCTATCCCGTAGGTATGTTGCACATTTTAGCAGGTTTGTATAGTTTCCTATTTTCTCCTGAGCCGGGAGAATATTCCATTGATCAGCATTTGTAAATGCAATGCCTATTGAGAAAACCATTGGCCAAATATTAAAGAATAGGTATAGTATAAGGCTGGGGAGTACGAGGAGAAGAGCAATACGAGTAGGAAAAAGTAATTGTTTTCCACGAATCTTCTTCGTAAACTATCACCTCTCTACTCTATTTTTGTAGAGATTTCATTATATGCATCCTGCAGGGCTTGTTCTACTTTTTCAAGAGCTATTTCTACTGCTTCATCCGGTGTCTTGCCCTCGCTTATTGCCTGGGCATAGGCCTGCCATACTGCCTGTAGATAAGTATCAACTCCCCATACAGTCTGCATGTTCTTGTCCTTAGGCATTGGTATGGAATTCATGAGCTGGTTATAGAATCCAAGGATGATCTTGTATAATGGCTTCTCGTCAACGTGTTCTGTCACATAGTCTGCAACACTATACTTGACTGGGACGTATCCTAGCTCGTCGACAAGGGTTAATAATGCCTCATCATTTAATGCGACATATAATACGAATAGAATAGAGGCATATGTTCTCTCTATTCCTCCAGCCTGGGCCATGACGCTTAAGTACATGTTTCTAAATCCGCTGAACGGTTTAGGTACCTTATCCCCAATCTTTGGAAACGGTACTACAGTGAAACTATCGATGCCAAGAGTGTCAACAGCATATTTTACATCCCATGGACCAGATATATAGAATGGCACTTTGCCTGTTCCAAATAATCTTCTCTGGTAGTCATGTCCTAAGTCACTGACATCCATGTATCTAAGAATGTTTGCTACGAAGAACTTTACTCCTTCTATTGTCTCAGGCTTCGTTAGGCCTAGTTGCTTAGTTATGTCGTCATAGAAGAAGCCGCCGTGTGCTGTTACCCAAGCGTTTATGTGATAAATTCCGACTATCTGTCCAGCTATTCCATACGTTCCTTCTGAGGGATTATAGAACTGTTCCATTATCTGCTTCATTTCTTCAAATGTAGTTGGTGGTTCTGAAACAAGGTTTGTATTAACATATAATGCTAATGCCTCTCCAGCATAAGGTAAGCCATATGTCTTTGTCTCGTACGTGACAGCGCTTAAAGCTGTTGGAAGAATAAGTTCTGCAATATCGTCTATTGCGTCATATCCTATATAGTCTTCTAAAGGTATTATGTAGCCTGAATCAGCAAACCATCCAACCCAGTCATGTGCCCATGTAAATACGTCTGGTGCATTACCGATCAATGCCTCCCTCTGATCCGGTGGGAGAGAAGCAATAGCTATAACAGAGCTCTGCAGCTCGCCCATTCCGCCATAGAACTTCTCTACAACATTGATTCCAGGATACTCCTGCATGAACATATCGATAACTTTGATAAAGCTATCCCTCTCCTCAGGTGCAAGTGCATGTCCAAAGTAAATTGTAACATTTATTTCTCCATTCTTGGCTTTTTCAACAAAATCTCTAAATTCTTCAGGGACCCTTAATACCGCTCCATTTATTTCAATGGTTATCTCGGGAGGCGTGGTCGTAGTAGTTGTAGTAGTTGTCTCTGTAGGCGTCTCAGTGGGGGATGTAGTAGGTGTAGTAGTAGGAGATGTTGTGGGTGTTGGAGAAGGTTGTGGTCCCGGCTGAGTAGTAATCCATGCTACGACTCCAATAATTGCTACCAGAATTATTACTATAATTACTATACCCATGGTTTTAGAAATTGCACTCATATTCATAATATTCCCCATTATTGGATGTTGCTTAATATAGCTTATAAACTTTTATAGATACTTAATCTAACAATATGAAATACATAAACTCGATCTAATTACTCAATGTTTCGACATGCATGAAGAGTAGTGTACTAAAATATGGTGTACGCGGAAATAAAAATATGTAGATTATGAATGCTTACCTAGAGGTTTATGGATAAGGTATCCAGAGGCAATCCCTAGAACTAAAGCAATAACTATTGCTATTACAAGGTCTATGATAGAATATCCCACAAGCTTCTCAATCTGTTTCTCAACGGTCTCCGTGACTGTAGTAGTTCTCTCTACTTCTTGTGTTACCGTATGTGTTATAGTTTGTGTAACAGTAACCTCGTACACCTCTTCAGGCGGTATAACTGGGAGCTCTGACGTCTCCGGCTTAAACCTCATTAGCCAATCATATTGCTGGGCCTCAGTAATACCGTTTGGATACTCAGGTGAGTAAAGCACTATGTCATACACCTTTGGCAGTACTCCTGCTAAAAGCGCTCCAATCAGGATCGGTCTCATAGTTTCATTAGCGTATGCCGTTGGATCTACAATCCATTCTCCTCCACCCGGCGCCATACTTCTTATTCTATCCGGGTTTTCTCCAGCCCAACACGCTACTGCAACGAATATTTTCCAGCTCCTTATGTTTTCCCAATCCAATATTAGTGAGCGAGGAATACGTGCTTCGACAAAGTTTTCACTCGTATTACCGATTACGTTGAAGTCCTTGTCTTCTACGAATATGGTTCCATTAGCGTAGTAGAGAGCTGAAAGCTCTCCCGCTAAGACTGGTTCAGTACCCCAGCCGGGTGTCAATATTAAGGCATATTGCCATCCATAGTCTTCTCTAAGCTTAATGTTTAGTTCCAACGTATCTGTCCTATATACCTTGTTTGATGCAAGAGGATTAGTTGTCTGTATGTAGATGTGTATATATTGTAGGCTAAAATCATTGGGTCCATCCCAAGGATCTCCACCTAGATCCCTAAAGTAGACTCTTATAACAAACTCATCTCCTTCAATACCTACATATACTTTAATAATATCGAAGACCCCTGGCTTATACTCTCCAGCCGTAGGATAGCCATAGGTGCCCGGTCCTTTATCGTCATTCTCAGGATCAGGGATCTCGAGATAGATTCTTTCACGTACTTCAATGTTTACAATTACCTCAATATCAGTGCCTGCAATGAATCCTCTAAGCTGATAGGTTCCTGTCTCATTATATACTGGTATTTCGCCCCAGTCTACAGGTGTTGGTTTAATCGAGTGATCAGAATATATGGCTAGAACTGTTGATGGTAGAACTGGTTTAGTGCCAACATAGCTAGTTACGTTCAATGGCCTAGGATCATATAGTGAAATAGGTTCAATTTCTCGATACTCAGACTCGTATATGAGTCTAAATACTTTTAGCGAGGGTAATGCGCATCCATTGAAGTCGAATAGTGCCTGGTTTTCCCATGGATTACCTTCACCAGTCTTCCATCCAGCACCGGGATAAGGTATCCATGCCGCACCCCAGTAGAAGACTCCGAGGGCTTTATTGCCTGCTGCTCTATAAAGTACCTCTATTATATCTCTAATGTATGATGCTTGTCCTTGTACAGTTGCTTTATAGCCTCCCCTAATCTCCAGATCCTTACTACCAAATGTATTGGGGTGTCCATCAGCATCTTCAAGTGTCCATGCATATGCTATTTCTGCTAGTATTATCTCTTTATCATATCTAGTGGTTAGATTGCTTACAATATTCTCGAGTTTCTCAAGTGTTCCGTGCCAGATAGTGTAATAGGAGAGAGCAATAACATCGAATTCTACTCCATCCTCGACTAATTTATCGAAATAGTTAATATAGAAGTCTACTTCATGCCTACCAGATAAGTGTATTACTATCTTTATCGATGGATCAACGTCCTTAATCGCGCTGATAGCCGATTTAAGGAGCGTTACAAACTGTGTCCAATTCGATGCTCTTCCATCAGGCCATAGAAAACCATTATCTATTTCATTACCTACCTGGACTAGATCAGGTAAAGCCCCATTATCACGCATATAGATTAGTGTATCCCTAGTCCAATTATATACTGCCTCAACAAGCTCGGGGAAAGAAAGGTTTGCCCATGCCTTTGGCTTATACTGCTTCCCAGGATCAGCCCACCAATCACTATAGTGGAAGTCAATTAGTACCGTAAACCCCTTAGCCTTAGCCTGCGAAGCAAAAGCAGTCATTCTAGGAACATCACAGTTTCCACCACCATAAGGATTCCCCTGCTCATCATAAGGATCATTCCATACCCTTAGCCTTACAGCATTCACACCGCCCTCCCGTAGGATATCAAATATATTGCCCTCTGTCCCATTCTCAAACCGGTATTTACCACCCAGTTCAAGAATCCATGGAGCCTCCGACAAATCAACACCGCGGAGGAACCCGGCTGGAAGACCAGGAATAGGATTAACATGAATACTATTATCACTAGCCTCAACCACATACACATTATAATATGCTGGAAGCAATACCATATATACAAGAATAACTGCTAAGAGGAGTAGAGCCCTTATCATACACTCCAACCCCAACACTACTAAAAATTATGTAATTATACCATTAATATGTTTTAGTTTATTTTTACATGCCTGTATAGAGTGTTTGAAAATGAAGTTTGTTATTAATGAATTTATAACCAACGATCTTTTTGAATATAGAATCAATCCGTAAAACAAATACTAATTATTGGTTGAAATGGAGCTTATTTAAAAATTTAAAAAATATTTATCTAATTTTTATTATTTTTCGATCGTTTGTTATAAAATATATTTCTAGATCTTCGAGCCATGGATCATATCTTCTAGCGAATGTCTCGAATGTTTTTCTATTACCTGCCCCCACAATTATCTTTCTCCATTGCATGTTAGTGTATTTTTCTAGTTTCTCCATTAGCCATACGTATTCTACAAGATTACTCATTTCAGCCATAGCTGGTCCTTTGTATTTAAAGCGTTTAAAGTCTCCTACAATCCTATGCTCTATGTTGACAAGATCAAATTCCTTAAACTTACCATATATATCCAGTCTTTGCTTATACAAAGGTATCCCAAGATAATTACTCATAATCTCTCTAGCAACTTCCTCAGTAATATCTTCTGACTTAACTCTATTTATTAGATCCCTCTTAAGGAGTTCTAAAGGTGATTGTTGACTAATTATTGGCTCTATCTGCTTTTTCTCTCCATTTTTCACGAATTTATAAGTGTAGTAAGAATTTGCTCCTTGACCACTTGGAGGAGTCTTTACTGATGCTAATAAAACTCTATAGTTATATCCAGATTCTCTTAACCATTGATTAAAGAGATCTATACTCTTCCTACTTCCCAAAGCACTACATACTGCAGGCATACGACTATACAAGCCCATCATACTATGGACATCACCAGCTCTAATAGTAATGGAGTCCCTTCCCCGATCAATAGCGGGCATTATATAACGCTCAAATACAAACCTCCTAATATTATCCGTAAGGCCCAACACCTATCACCATAAAATATTATGAGTATCAAAAACTCACATTATATATACCATTGAGCCATATAGGTATTGATAATGATTCTATAAATAGATTTAGAGAAGAAAAGCTACCAATAAAGTATGAAAGAGATCTTAATGAATATTATATACAACTAAGTATTCCTAGGTCATTATTTTATAATCTTGTAAGAAATTTGGCGAAACTCCATAGAGCTTTCATAGGTTTGCGTATTGGAGGTATCAAAGGATTTGAAAACGAAATAAACATAACATTAAAGAATGTGGAGAGGGAAGCCTTAGAAACAATGATCAAAGTCATTAGTGTGCTTGAGAAATATGGAATTGATAATATATGGTATAGCATCTTTATCAATCATTTCTTAGCAATTATAGCTGCTGAGAAAAAATTTGATCTTGTACTAGGAAATCTTCCATGGGTTAATGTCTCCAAATATCCAAGAAAGTATAGTGAAAAATTGAAAAAAATTGCAAAGGAGCTAGGCGTTAATCCGCCACGAGAGGCAGCCAAGAAATTAGATATTTCAGTTATACTTTATGTAATTAGTGCTAAGTATTTGCTTAAACAAGGTGGTGTCTTGGGACTAATGGTTCCAGCAAGCATATTTAGAGGACTACATGGTAGTGGATGGAGATCTTTCTTTATAGAAAAAAGGTAAAGATTTATGAAGTATTTGATCTAGAAGATATACAACCTTTCGAAAAAGCCCAAAACCAACCCGGAATAGTGTTTGCCAAGAGGTGAAATCATGGAGGAATTAACATTTACCTATATAAGGTTTAAGGGTAGAAAGCTAAACCCGGAAAGCTTTGGTGGAAGAGAACCAAAATACAAGGAGATATATGAATTTTACTCCAATGGACTGATTACGATAGAGAGCAAAGAATATGTCGCTGTAGGGATAAAGGGAATGATCATTGCTCTTACAAAAAGGACTAGGAAGAAAGAAAAAGAATTCAAAGAAACTATATGGATTAGTAAGAAAACATATAACTATGCTATGAAGGTTCTTAATCCTGAGAAAGTCTACTATGTTGCTCATGAAGGAGTAACGCTTACTTCGGCTAAAGGTGCTTGGCTTGTTGTAAATAAACCGAAACCAGTAAAATGTCTCCCTGGATTTGGTGACAAATGTTATATCGTAGAGACGAAGCTAAGCAAAACTTTAGATCTAGATCCCTTTATTGTTGAAGGTAAGTTCTTATTTAAAGCGGCGAAAGGAGAGCATATAAAAACGGGAAGAATAAGTAATTTTATGTATGTTCTTTTACCTTATGACATATACAAAGGTAGATTTTTAACTCATAATGAATTAACTAAAACCCTTCTTTACAAAAATTATTTGTCAATAAATGAAATTAAAGAAATTTTGAAAAAACAAGTAAACATTTGCGTAAAGAATGGTGGCACGTGGAGAGAATGCGGCCAGAAGTGTTTCTTAGATATAAGGTTATGTGGAGAGACGTGGCAAAAGAATTTATAGTTGCGGTTGATACAGAAGGCATAATACCAGATTATACAATTAACTATGTTGTTACAAATAACATAGACGAAGCATATTATTTATTTGCAATTCTTTTATCGCCTCAAATAAATGCTGTAGTACAAGAACTTTCGCCATGGGTAGGTCATGTACAACCGAGATTTCTTAGATACTTTAAAATACCAAGATATAGATCAACACATCCCATTCATAAGACTTTAGCAAATAAAGGAAAGGTTATTCATGAAAAAGGCTATGTAGATTACAGCGATCTTAAGGATATAGAGTCCCTAGTAGATCAATTGTAACGGCATCACGGAATATTACTACAATATAATTTGTATTTTTATAGTTCACATCTAGATTGTTCTTTAATTTATAGTCCTATGTTCTCTATTCTGTCATGTACTTTATTTGACTTTATAAATTCTTAATATAGATAGCATGAGCCATATATCTTGGTAGCTTTATGCAATTGATATTACATATTAGTTTAATTTTTAGCATGAAGCGAGTAGGCTTAATTATCGAATATAAAATAAGACTAATAAACTTATTAAATATAATATTCATGTTAATTTTTCACTGTCCTCATATGTTATTATATGTGTGTCTTCTTTTTTGATTTGTCCTAGTTGTTTTAGCATTATTGGTGCGTGTATGTATGCTAGTGTCATTCTTGGCTTTATCTCTATGAATCTGTGTGCTGGCACTATTGTTGTTATTGGTGTTTCCTCGATCTGCAATCCAATAGAATGCGTGTACCCCACTACTCGGTGTTCTAGCATATCGTGTTTGGCGTAGATTTTGTCTAGTTCTTTCATGACGTCTATGAATCTCTTGCCTGGTCTTGTCTGTTGGTTTGCTTTTTCGTATACTTCTTCCATGCATTTCATGGCTTTCTCTGCTAGTCCTGTTGGTGTCCCGGTGTAGATTGTTCTTGCCTTGTTTGCGTAGTATCGATGGTGGTCTGCTTCTATTACTATTGTTACGAATGTGTTTGGCCTTACCCTTACGTCGCTGAATGGTTCGCTGTGGACTCTTGGGTGTGGTCCAGCATTTATGTAGACTAGTGGTTCTTCGCTTCCGAGCTTGTAGAGTGTATGGTATATTTCAGCAGCGATTTCTGTTTCCGTTATTCCCGGCTTTATTATTGATAGTGCTTTCTCCATAGCCTTATTGGCCTTGTAGCCTGCTTTCCTTATAGCCTCTAGTTCATAGTCATCCTTAATCATTCTCATATCAGATAATATGCCGGATACATCCACGATCTCTACTCCTGGATTCAGTCTTTTGAACATTTCATAGAATAATATGTAGGAATCACGTTCAACACTAAATTCTAGACCTACTCTACGATATACTCCTCGTATTCTACCCGATACCTTAGCCATTAAATCTCCTCCATCAACATAGGTAACTACATTCTTAATCCATGTACGTTCAAGGAAGCCTTCTTCCTCACCACGTGCTACAAAAGCAACAGGTTCATCATCAACCGGTATTAATAATGCTGGTCTAAGCCACTTGATTCCCGTAAAATATATGAAGCTAGACAAGGTCCTGATCATAGTTGCTTCAATGTCTTTCTCAGCCATTTTCTCCCTAAAACGCTCTAGCCTAGACTTTAGAATATGTACAGGGAATCTAGATGGCACATGAATCACTTCCAATACAATAATTATCTTCTCCCTCGATCTTTTTAAGATTTGTGATATATTCCAAGTATTGCCCCCCGTAATATTCCTTGTAGGTACATTACCTTTTCTCTTCCTTAGGGATTTCATAAAAGTCTTTTGAGAATGTTTCATCGTTACATATTTGTTTTTAAGGTAAGTAAATAAATATAGTTAGTGCGACCAAGTTATTTTGAGGCAGATAGTATGCCTCAGCTCAGTAAGGCTAAGATCTATGCTGTATTGTTTCTCCCTTTTATTCTCTCAATGATTATTTCATCAATGATCATTGGTTACCACATGCAGCTTTATAGTGGAGATGACGTTTCTCCTGAAGAAATCGGAGTCCTGGCTATGAGAGTACAGTATACGTATTCATTCTATTGGTCAATACTCCAGATATTATTCGGCTTAATAGCGTTAAGGTATATGGGCGGCTTAGCTTCTCTTAAGAAAGTCTATAGCATAGACGATATAACTAGATCTCCTCTAAAGAGTATTGGATTAATAATAGGCTTGTATCTTGTTACAACAGCTATTATATGGGGGTTCCAGGGAATCAATATGTTACTGACTTATAGTGGGTCCTGGGAGGAGTATTCTAGATTGTGGAGAGAAGTTATAGAGGGAATACCATTATACACGAAGTTGTATATGGTATTAGTGGCTCCTTTTACAGCAGGTATTTTTGAGGAAATAATATGGAGATGGTTCGGCATAGAATCATTGTCTAAATACTATAGCGTTAATAAAGCAGTTATAACACAGGCAATAGCATTTGGCCTGTGGCATGGATTATCTCTACATGCAGTTGCAACAATGATCATTGGAATAGTCTATGGACTAGTGTATGCTAGGAGGAGAAGATTACTTGTAATCTCATTATCCCATATAGTGACAGACATCATTGGATTCTACTTATCATTCTTTACAGCGGCATAGGATATTGGAATAGTAAAAGAATATGCGAATACAAGAGAACCTTTATAGTCTATATCGTTAATGTCAGTAGTCCTAAGAATATTAGAATTGCAGCAACTATCTTTTGTAGAGTAACTTTTTCACCAAGCAATATTATTGATAATACTATGATGAATAGTATACTTGACCTATCTACCATAGCGACTTTTGACGCTTCTCCTATCTTTAATGCAGCAAAATAGAATAGCCACGATAATGCACCTGCTAAACCACTAAGTAGTATATAGATAGATTCCTTCGAAGTCAGGTTTAGAAGAAGCGGGGTCTTCTTTGAATATACAATATATCCTATTATGAAGATAGACATAACTATAGCTCTTAAGCCAGTAGCAACTACTGGGTCGAGTCTAGCTAGTCCTATTTTAGCAAATATTGTGACTAAGGCAGCGAATATGGCACTTAATAAAGCGAGAATAAACCATATCATGCTTAAACACCTATCTTTGTATGGCTGAGCATGTATAATTTAAATTTGCATTAAATACTAGATAGAGTTTATGGAAAATAGATAAATTCCATCAAGGTATCTTCTTTAAAATATAGTCTATGTATTCTTTGAACTTCGTATTATCCATATAGTCAATACCAAATAAATTCTCTATAAAGCACCTTTCCTCCGTTGGTATTCCTCTAATAAGAGATATTTTATTAAATATGCTATCTAGTCTTTCAAACGATCTATGCCTTGGATCTATTATCGATAGATATAAGCTTCTAGCTTCTAATAATACTACTTGATTATTTCCTCTAAACATTTCTCTCAAGATCTTTTTCATATTCCTTCTTATATATACATTATTAACCATTGACGCTTTTTCTAGTACCTGCTTAATTAATGAGTCATCTATATTCCTTAATCCATGGATCTCAATATACTTGTTAATTAGCCCATGCCTTTCAGCTGCCAAGTATATCTCTTTAGCCTTTGGACAAGGAATTACATTATCTTTTAATTCATAAATAATGACTAATTGATTAATTGCGTCTCTTAGGGCCAGGAAGGCTTCAAAGAACATGTTTTCATCAAATAATTCCAATGCTTTATCAAGGATTATGTATAAATGATTAATTGCTTGTTCAAGATCCCTTTTAGTCCACTTCCATTTCTCCATATACTCTATCCATGCATGTAGGGTATTCAATGTATCATGTATTATCATTCCTTCCTTCAGTATTTTCAAGTACAATGTATGAGTAAGCCATAGTGTATAATTCGATCTATTATCTACTTCTTCAAGTACTTCTTCAAAGAAATTCCTAGGAATTAATAATAAATCTACATCTATGCCATCATAACTATAGTACTTATGTACTTCGCGGAAGTCATTAGTTATTACTGCAATATCTATATCACTAAGTTCATCTATTCCTCCCTTTACATATGAGCCGAAGACTATTGCTCCAATAACCCGTTTATAATCTATACTCTCTATTGCTTTATGCAGTATTTTTATTAAATTATTATTTACTTGTTTCATTTTTTATTAAACTCTAATAATCATAGTCACGTGGCTTGCATGCATTAGCTGCCCTCATTGCATTATCTTCAGCTACATAATATATTCTTGGATAGGCTTGTTTCTGCTGAATCCATATACTGTATAGTTGTTGTGCCTCCCGCCTATACTTCTCTAGATCAAGGTTACTACGTATCTTCACATGTTTCTTTACACTATAGTTATAGACGGTTCTTATATATTCCTTGTCAGGACTAGACTTATCAGATCCGATTACCCTCATGACACAGTTAACAAGTTTAGCTTCTCTAGTATTTTTACCGCCTAAACACCAGGCTAATACACCATAGTCGCTTTGCCTAAACTGTTTCAACTTAACAAGCACGATCTCCTCATGCTTAAATATTCTACCAACCTTTATCAGTTTCGCCATTGCAACTCCACTATGTAATAGGTAAGCAAGTGTTGCAGTGACCATGGACTTAAATAATGAATTATGAGAAACCTTTACATCAGCATATGGTGCCTTAAATCCTCCAAATGTAGCTTTCTTGGCAAAATACTCTGGAAACATATATACTAGTGCATCAGCAGGGATGGAAAGTATTCCCGATCTCATACTAGTCCGTACATCACTAGATCTACTGGAACTAGTAGACAAGCCTCCAAGAAATGGTGGAGGTGGCGGAGGAGGAATATTCTTACGGCGACGAACCATTATTATACACTTCATACAGTGTATTTAACAATACATAGGGAATACAAAATATATAAGTGTACCGCAAAAATGGTAGCTATGTAACAGTATCCACGAAGTTTAAAAAGAGCTTAGGGGATGAAGCCAGGAAATTAGATATTAAATATATCAAAGGTTTTAAGAAAAGCTTTGAAGGAAGAAATTAAAAGACGCAAAATAGAGTTATTGAAGAAAAACTTGAGGACCTAAAGAATACTCTTGATGAAATTGGTATCAATAGAATTATCAGTCATATAAGGGAAGATCGTGATACATGATAAATATAAGAAATTATTTGATGCATTATTATTTTACTATAGCTCATAAATTGGGAAAATCTTAATATTCTAACAGAACTTGTGTCTAAGTGATATTTGTTTGTCTAGAATAGTCTCTTTAATTTAATAAATATTAGTAAAATGCTTAACAAAGAAAGAAGCTCTATAACGATTAATTTAATTATTTTCTTATTTCTCTCCATTTCCTTATTTCATCGACACTATTCCATCCATTAATCCTTCGTGAAAGGATCTCAGATTTTATTGTAGCCCATATGATCATGTTATAGTCTTTTCCATGCAATTTTTGCAACCTTGTATTTGATTATTTTTAATATG
>CAZHDB010000015.1:0-31802 GCA_964531225.1 uncultured Desulfurococcaceae archaeon | reverse complement strand
TTTTTTGTTTTAACTCATCATTTAGATAGCATGTAACAACTGTATGTAGTCCTTTTCTTATGCTATAAAACATGTTTATAGTATTCATAGCCGTCTTTGTATACTTACTTGCTTGTTTAAAGGTACTGACTAGTTCATTAATTTCTAGATCTTTGATGTTTCTAAAGACGTATAATCCAAGGTAATAAGTATCGGTTACTTCATGTATTGGTTCTAGCCCTAATTCTTTTGCCAATAGTTCCTTATTCATAGTGCCATTATGGGCTATCCATAATGTGAAGTCTCTTCCTTCACCATTGACTATAATTGGGTGTGTATTAAATATATCAACTATGCCTGATGATACGAATCTTGAATGAATAGCTAGGGCAATACGGTTTTCCTTACTAAGAAAATTCTGTAAGCTCATCGTACCATGGGTGTCGTCATATATGGGAGTTATAGTAGCATAGTTATATGCCTTCTCAACTTTATTTTTATGATCTAGAGAGAATGCAATAACACCCCATCCATCACCATGTGAAGGCCCTGCTCCAATAGCGACCTTGTACTTATCATTTCTACTACTTTCTATCACGGCGTCTATGATCTTTTTTGTGAATTCTTGGTTCTCACTATAAATGAATGCTAATCTACACATTGCTAAAACCGCCATTAGCTCTTTTTCATGTGCCAATTGAATTCATCTATTAATCTAAATATAAATATTATAATTCTCATCCATCACACATAGATCATCTTTTAGTGAGGCAAATCTGTATTAATATAGCATAAATGCGTTTATCATGACAAATAATGAATAACCTATATCGTATTATCAATAGATACTATCGGGGCCTATTCCTAGGGCCAATATGGCCTATTTCTGTCTGAACGATAACTGTTTTTAGTCCTTGCTCCTCAAGTATTTGTTTGACTCTTAGCATTTCTTCTACTGACGGTCTCACGATATTTCTTCTACGGAATGCCGGGAAGTAGTCTAGTACTGTAACCTGTATATACGGGTCTATACTCGCTATTCTTGAAGCTGCTTCGGCAATCTCTTCTAGGGAGACTAATGCTTTGTTGTACACTAGGCCTATTCCCAGATAGACCTTATCGCTATAGTATTCATGTATGTACTCTATGGCTTTCCATGAAGTTTCTAGATATTTCTTTGCTAGCTCACGATCGGTTAAGCCAGTTACCCTCATGTAGGTTTCTACATGGAGACATTTAGGTTCTACGCCAATATTATTGCATCCAGCTTCTACAAGTTCATCGATATAGTCCGGGGTCAATAATGTCCCGTTACTATCAAGATGCCTCCTAATCTTTGGATCTACTAGTTTTGTAACGTACTTGAAGAATTCTATAAGCCATCTACGATTAAGCGTTGGCTCCCCTCCACTTATTGCTACTCCCCGAGTATTGTATTTCCTATGGCACCTAACGATTCTACGTGCAGCTTCTAATGGAGTATATGGCCTGCCCGAGTTATCGTATGTTACAGAATAGTTTTGGCATTGGGGACACCTAAGGTTACATCCAGCAACCCATATGGCTGCCTCGACATAGTCCTTGTAATTGACTTCCCACCATGGAGTAGCTTTACCCCCAACCAGATGCGGATCGGGTCCATGGACTATTCTAAGAGGAGTCTTGTCCTCAATGTTTGTCTCAATAACCATTCCATTACGAACCGGTGTAATACATGTACGTTCTAGAGAACCATTGATTACTAATGCACATGCCCAACAGCCACCTGTTCTACATGGTAATGATGGTCTCTTTGAACCTGGATTATCAAATTTAAATCCTATGTATTCCAAGGCCTTTGCCACGCTAGTGTATCTTGGCACTTCATACTTTACTCCATCAACAATTATATTGACATATTCAGTACGTGTCTCTACATACTCTATTATCCTAGCATTATATGGACAAGCACTATAACAATATAAACAACCAATACATTCCCTTGGACTATAGCATTTATTGACGAGGCTACAGAATCCACAATGCCTACACTTGCTAAAGTCGATCTTAACAATGGCCCTATAACCCATTATATTATCCCGACATTAATGTCTATAAATTAATCTATTGTAAACACCCATTTATTCCTAGTTAGTCTAATATTATTAATGGTATGAGCCGGGGAAACTCTCTATGAATAAGTCTGAAGAAATTACTCGTGCTAAAGCTGTAAAACTAATACTAGAGGGTAAAACTGATGAAGCCCTAAGACTATTGTCTCAATATTATAAGATAGAAACCCCAAGCATTAAGATCGGCTTACCTAAAGGACATGTAGGTGTATATGCATGCTATATTCCTAGTAAAAAGACAATATATGTAAAGTCTTCAAAAGAATATAGAGACCCATATATTGTATTGCATGAATATTATCATCACTTAAGGATATTTCTTGGAAAACATAGAGGCACGGAGAAACATGCCAATAAGTATGCACTTGACTCAATAAAGTTCTACATAAGATATATGAAGTTAATTAATGAGACCCCTTAAATTAGGTTTGCCGTATAAGGAATTAGAAAATTTTTATTCTGCGTATATAAATGATTCACTTGCTGATTCTAGTGTTTTAAACATTTTATCAGCATTAACTCCAAAGATTGGCGGTAATCTCTTAGGCTCAGGTATTTCTTCTCCCGGCTTTAATGCTCCGCGGGCAATTAATTCATTCCTTATTCTCTTCCTTAATTCATTATCAGCAAGTATGCTATGGTATATTGTTGATAGACTAGACTTTAGCATTTGAGGTATATGTTCATCGCTTCTTTCCTCATGCATATGTGGATTTCTAGGCTCAATCTGATAGATCTCTATAGCCTTCTTAGCAACATCCTTAAACCTTGGCGTCTTTACACCTCCATACTCCTCAAGCATATAGACTAGTTCATATGGTTCTATAGAGAATCCTCCAGCATAACCTATTCTCTCAGCAAGTTTAAGCGTCATAGCATGTTCACCAGCATTACTTGTCTTTATAATACCTGTCTCGAACCTTGTTATTCTGGCTATTAATAAATTCATGTATTTATTAGTGATCTCGCTTACCCTGCCTCGTCTACGGAAATAGAATCTTCTACCAACAAACTTTGTCTTAAACGGCCAACATATACGTACCATAGTATATGGTGACTTAGCCATATAGAATCCTGCTGAATATACATCAACATATTCATTGACTGCACCAGGAATATAATTATCAGAATCTATGAATCCAACATATTCTCTACCAAGAGCCTTAGCAAGTAACAATCCAAGAACCATGCCCTCGCCCTTACCATCGCGAACAAGACCGTCTTCGCCTAGGAGATATGGATAACCAGCTTCTGTCAGAGCATCGCTCCAAATGGGATCTTTCTGGTGAATCATTAGGAATGGCCTCTTCGTCAAACGATAGTAATGGAATACAGTATCCATTTCAATACGATAATGATCAACCATATTACGACTACTATTAGACACTATGATCACAAACGACTCATGAGGAATACCGCTTAAAACACCCTCTAATACTCTAGGATTCTCATTCTTAACGGGTACAATAATCGTCATCTTAGACTCAAGCTCTTCTAGTTCATATCTACCAACATTAATAACACCAGGTATATCAGCAGTAGGACCACCAGACTTGCCACCAGTAAGCTCCAATACCTTCTGAACACCATAGACCCTTAAAGCCCCTATCCTCTCCATATATCTAGGCATCTCAATCCTCATACCAGATCACCCATAAAGAATAAAATGATCCCAGACGGCTCTGTCCGAGAATATTTATTGCATAGTCTCATTATTAAATAATACCTAACAAGACTATGGTCTACTGGTAACAATTACTGCTATCACCACCTATAATTATTTACTGATACATATTCTATAGAAAATAAATAGCTAGTTTAAGAAAACCAGCCAGTGTAAAAATTAAAAAATTCAAAAAATAAATAGAATACGGGGGGTTAAATGACAAGCAATACATTATTAGTAATTTCGCAATTATTATTTTTGGCCTTTGGAATAATTTACCTAGTTCTCGGCCTCACATTCACTATAGGTGCTCCAGGCCAAATAAAATTAATAGGATTAATGTTACTTGCAGTATTTTCTATATACTTAATACTAATTTTCTACCTGCAAAAGATAAAACAGCTTATAAATCAAGGAAAATATGAAAAAGCAAAGAGTTGGCTTATGCCATTAATAGTATTTGGCTTCATAACATCAATACTATTAGGCTTAGTACTCTTGATAACATATTTTGAAATCGATAAAGAAAGAAAAACTAAAATAAAACCTCCTCCACCGCTCTCTCTTTAACATAAAATTACAATTAAATATATAGG
This sequence comes from uncultured Desulfurococcaceae archaeon, assembly GCA_964531225.1. Taxonomy (GTDB): domain Archaea; phylum Thermoproteota; class Thermoprotei_A; order Sulfolobales; family Desulfurococcaceae; genus CAZHDB01. The sequence continues at coordinate 27,450 of CAZHDB010000015.1, read as the reverse complement.
AGAGAATTACTGACTTAAATTCATAATATAAAATCATGGTGGAAGAATGTCGTTTAAGGAAGCAGAAATTATTAAGAAGAGGGCGTATTCTTTCCTACGTAATGCAGAAAGACTAATTGAAGAAGGAGAATATGATCTAGGTATGTTTAATCTCGAACAATATTGCCAATTAATCCTAAAGTATAAATTATTGATTAAAATGGGATCTTATCCTAGAACATATTCTTTAAGAAGACTTATTAGGGAATTAGGTAAGTTTAATGAATCCATACTTGTACTTATAAATGATGTTAAAAAATCTACATTGTATAGCGAGGCTTGAAGAGGCATATATTGCATCACACTATCTTCCCATGATTTATGAAGAAATAGAGGCAAGGGATCTATTAAGATTCGTAAAAGAGGTGTTTAAACCTATTGTCGAAGCCATATAAATATAGAGTATATGATATATTGAGTAATTATGAGAAAGTCCTTAAAAAGTTAAAGAAATAGTACATAACATAGACCCGGATGCCGAAATATATGTATTTGGATCAGTTGTCCGTGGGGAATATACGGGTGTTAGTGATATTGATGTTCTTATAATAACAAATAATATTGAGAAAAAATATGAAATAATGGTAAATGTCTATATGAATGTCGATGCACCTATAGAATTGCATATTACTACTCCAGAAATGTATAGAAGATGGTATAAAAGATTCATAGACGAAAAAGAACTAGTAAAGATCTGATACGCGCTCCTAATAATAGGTTAGACATAGGTAATATTTTATCTAAGGCTTTTATAGTATTCAACTAACCTTTCAGTTAATGATAACATATGTTCAATCTCTTCAGTAGAAGCAAGATAGAGTTCATTATTATATTTTATCATCATATTATCCAATAAGCTATATATCTCATTCAAAGTCTCAGTATTATTACGTAGCTTAATAATCATGTCTGCTGGCATGTCAGTCACTACGTCAGCAGTAAAGATAAAGATATTATCAAATACTACATGTAATTTCCAGAATTTCGTATCATCTGTATATTCATATAGTTTTAAGTATATTGAAGACAATGTATGGGAATTATCGATTATAGTATATACTGATAATCTAATACTATCTACCGTACCATTATTTTCTAACAGGTATAGCGTTAAACTCATGCCGCTATTCAAATTCAATAGATTATAAGAAGCTATTTGCTTAAAACTATTTAAGATACTCTTCTTTTCCTCTGTAAAGACACTGTTTTGATAAATAATTATAGATGTAAGAATTACTATGACAAGTAATATAGATATAACGTATGTCCTAATACTTAATGCCTTCAAAACATTTCACCTTACTGTATTTATTTATCATATTTATTGTAAGATAGCGAGAATAAAAACACTATTCTATGGAATCTATTCTTCTAAATAGATCTCTTTAATACTAATGAGTTTTCTTAGTTCATTTTTAATTAAGTTTATTTTTTCCATAACCTCCACTACTGATTTACCCTCTATTGTTATTGATAGCTTAACTGGTTTTTCAGCATGCGTTTTAAAATAAGCAGATGGATACTTTTGTTTTAATGGCTTTATCCTCTCATTAACTTCAGCCTCAATCATATGGTTTGTCAATACAATAACTGTCTTAGCATATCTTCCGGTTAACCTCTGGAGCATAGGCTCTATATAGTCTGTAAAAATTGCTTTCATTTCTGCAGGCACACCTGGCAATATAAAGATATGCTTTTTATCTAATGATAAATAGACTCCAGGTGATACCCCGACTTTATTATATAATGGCACACCTCCTCTAGGTATATATGCCGCTTTAATGAATCGTCTAATGTCCCTATTACCTATTCGCATACGGATCATTTCTACGGCCTCGTTATTTAGTTCCAGGCTTAAACCCAGCGAACCAGCTATAGAGGAGAGTGTTATGTCGTCCTCCGTAAAACCCAGTCCCCCGGTCATAATTATTATATTTCCTAATTCAAGTGATTGTTTTACAACATCACTAATTACCATCGGATCATCAGGTATTGCAATTATCCTTCTTACATCAATACCTATTTTCGTTAATTGTTTAGATAGCCAATGAGAATTAGTATCTTGTATTATACCTTTCAATATCTCCGTCCCAATAACTATTATGATCGCCTTCAGATCCTTACTCAAAACCTCTCTCCCCACACCTTAACCCTTAATCTCCATAATGTCTTAATTCTCTCTACTCCACCTATATCATCTATGATCCTAGCTACTTGTTTCGGAACAAGACTCCGCCAATCACCATCCTCAGCTATTAATTTCCTGATAATACTTCCATTTACCCCTGGTAATAATGGAGTCTCTATTGTCTCGTACCCATAATCTTTAAACAATAATTGTACGAACCTATTATTACTGTATACAACATCTACTCTTGGAACATAATTTAGTACGTGACGAGGCCATTCAAAGTTATTCGGCACATTATCTACGGGGATAATATAGACTCTATCATAGAGTTCCCCGACACCAGCCTTTATCATCTCAATTCTCTCTCCAGCCGTAAATGGATTTTCAACGGTATAATTATACTGTGCAGCAGCAACAACAATAGCAACTTCATCAACTTCGCCAAAAATATATCTTAAACCATGTAAGTGGCCATTATGAAATGGCTGGAACCTGCCAATGAATAGAGCTCTCTTCAATATACTTTCACCTGAAGACATATTGGAAATATAATAGGCTCATATTTAATATTATTTCAAAAATCATTTCTTATATACTTCTACTGTCCGATTTCTAGACGTATACGTTCAAGAAATTAGCTTTTTGTATGTATGACGCTAATATGATGTATGGTGTATATGAAGATGTCTAAACTTAAACCATTAGGATTGATAGTAATCATTATCGTCTTATCTATCGTAATATCTAATCAACTTATGGGTCCATTGTATGAGCCTACTACTATAGTGTATGCCGAGCCTTTAGATGCATATACATTGTTTACACTAGATCTTCTTGAAAGATCGGATTTTGGTAAGAAGAATAATATTGTATCTCCATTAAGCATCTATATAGCATTATTAATGCTTACTGAAGGATCTAATGGAGATACTAAGGAAGAATTATTAAATGCATTACACATTGCCTCATTAAATGATTCGCGTACATGGTTTAATAATTTACTTGAAGACGTACTGGATGTTAGAGAACCTGCAAGAACAAGCATTGCAAACAGTGTATGGATACAAGAGGAGTTTCCTATTAACGATGAATACATTAACGTACTAGAGAAGTTTTATTTTGCAGAAGCCCGCCTTGTTGATTTTGTAGGCGAACCATTTCAGGCTACTAAAGCAATTAATAAGTGGATAAAGAATAAGACCTACGGACTTATTAAGGAAGTAATTAGCCCAGGAGATATTGATGAAGCAACTAGAATAGTATTAGTAAATACTTTATACTTCTATGCAGAGTGGTTAAAGCCTTTCGAGGAGATAGTCCCAGGAGACTTCTATAGTTGTAAAGGAGTCATAAATATCGATTATATGAAAAGTACTATGGATATACATTTACTTGATACACATGAGTTTTTGGCAATAGCTCTAAGTTACAAAGGAACAGATATAAAATTCGTTATAGTAATGCCTAAAGATGGTGATTTAGAAAACTTTACCAATAATTTAAGTAAGGATAAGCTATTAAATATATTCGAGGATCTTCTTTCATCTACAGAAGTATCCGTTGAATTATATCTTCCAAAATTCGATATAGATAGTGGTAGTATGAGTTATAAGAAGATTTTACAGGATATGGGTATTAGAAAGGTTTTCGATCCCCGTTATGCAGATTTGAGTCCTATGGTCGAGAGTAGGGAAAGAATATTATATGTTAAAGATGTTCTTCATAGAGCTAGGGTTAGAGTGGATCTTAAAGGGACAGAAGCTGCGGCAGCAACTGCAGTAGTTATGGTATTGAGTGCTGTAATGCAACCTCCTAAGATTATAAAGATTAATAAGCCATTCATGTTCTTTTTATTAGAGCCCGATAATAATGCAATATTATTTGCAGGCAGTATAATTGATCCCTCAAGCCTACAATGATTTTTAACGTGATCTGAGAATAAAAGCCTTAATATAACATTTATGTAATTATCTATAAATACGTACCTAATTACGATAGGTGCAGTTAATATGGATAATTCATTAGGGGGAAAGATATCCCAGGATAGAGTCGTTATTATAACCGATCTTGACGGGTGCTTGCTGGACCCTGCTACCTATGATTATAAAGAGGCCTTAGAAACAATAAATATGCTACAGAAAATGGGTGTTCCCATAGTCTTTTGTTCTACAAAGACACGTGTTGAACAAGAGTATTTTAGGAATAAGCTTGGTATATGGGATCCCTTTATAGTTGAAGATGGTGCAGCAATATTTATTCCCAAGAACTATTTTACACTTAATAAAAATGAGCAAATAAAAACAGTGAATTCTTATTATGTTATAGAGTATGGATTAAGAACCCGAGAAATCCTTAGAAAAATAAACGATCTAATAAGCTCCTATAAGGATAGTATAAGGTTTCTAGATAAGATGAGTATTGAAGAGATTATGGCAGTAACTGGTCTACCTAGGGATCAAGCAGGGTTAGCAAGGATTAGAGACTATAGTCTCGTATTTTATCCACTTAATCGTCACAAGGTAAATGAGTTTATTGAGCGGATCAAAGCACGTGGATTACGTGTTGTAACGGGCGGAGGCCTCCTATATACTATAACAGGAGATCATGATAAAGGGGTTGCTACAAATAAGATTATAGAATTGTATAGAAGACTATATGGTGAAGTAATATTTATTGGTATAGGTGATAGCCCAATAGATGTTCCAATGCTTAAGGCTGTTGATATACCAGTTATACTTGGCCCTAGAATAGATCCTATTAAATATGGGCTTATAGACAATGAGAACCTTATCATAGTTGATCGTAGAGGACCCATAGGATGGAGTAAGGCATTAGAAGTAATTTTCAAGGTCTAAAGCCCCTTCTTATCTTAATAAATAGTATTGTTGCTCCAAGGCCTCCAATTAACACTATAAGTATTAATAGAGATACCCAATCCCGATATCCTAGAGCCTCCTCTAATGTTCTATTGTCATATGGAGTTATTACGCTTGTAGACTGCAGAGTTGTATCATTTGGAGTAGTGTATATTGGTGGTTTCTCTATAGATAATTTAATAGTGATATTGCCTTCTACATTAGCCTTTAGATACCACGGTTCAATAGATACATGCTCTAGATATGTTATACCGGATAGATTTAGGATATTATGCAGTGAATCCATAACAATTAAATTGTATCCATTGTATCTATAGGATATGTTAAATGGATATGTATATAAGTAGTTATTGAATCCTCCAGGTGAGACTCTAATTAGTGCCTTGTATCCATCTAAGTCTACATATAATCTCTGATCAGTTAATTCTATAGTTATATATCTATTCCCGACGTAATGGATCATATATCCATGATCTATTTCCTCTACCTCTGGAGAACCAGTTACATAAAATACCATAAATCCTGGTTCACTATAACTCCACCAATCACTACCTTCAAAAACCCTTAATGGTGAATAAATTTTCTTACCAATATAGTCTACGAATAATCTTAACGTAATCGTGTTTGGATCAAATACTATTGCAGACGAGCTAGAAATATAGGCATAGTATATTCTTTTTTCAAAACTATATACTCTATGTCCATGGAGCCCATTATACCAGTCTCTCGTCACTCTTGATACTAGGTATGAATCTATTGTCCAGTATAAATTCGAGTTAATCCATGTATTATAAAACGGTCCATATTGCCATTCAGCCAGTAATAATGTTGTCCATGCATAATCTAGAATCCATTTAAGTTCCTCATTATCTCCTAAGATATTTTCTAGCAATAGGATCTCTTTTCTAGTATCATTAAATACTTTCTGGAGACTATAGGCTATAGAACTATCATACCATCTATACCAGTCCCTACTGAACATCTCCTCATATTCACGATAAGCCCCGATTACATTATAGTTCGCATGAGTCAACTTATCACGATACATATCTAGATATTCCGATAGTGTTACAAATCTTATCCAACTCACATTAGCTAGTGAAGAAATTACCTCAGAACTAAGACCAAACTCAGCATCGTCACCATAGACTACAATAGGTGGTATAGGCTTATCCTTCGTAGCCAATAATACATCCCATAAATATTCCTTAATATCATCAATGGATCTAGGGTCACGGAAATGGTATCTCATATACTCAGATATATGGTATACCACGATCTCGTGCCCATCTTCATCGCGTGCTATATGTGGATAATAGACCTCATATGGATCGATATCAGGATTTCCTCTCCAGAAGACATTATCATCTATTAATGTATATTCAAAACCCAGTTTATCAATAAGCTCTATTAGATCAGGTGTCCACTGTCGATCCTCTTGCCAAATCCCCCTTGGACTAGTATTGAAGAGTTCCCTGATCAATTTATTTTCATACTCAATATGCTTTACAACATCAGTCCATGGAAGATACTGTATAGGGATCTGACCATACGTGACACCAAGGATCTCTATAGATCCCTTCTCTACTCCCTTCCTAATATTCTCTATAATTTCTGGCGCACTAGCCATTAGTGAATGTAGGGTTGGGCCAGTAATGTCTATTGTAAGCTTAAAACCAGGGATCTCGTGGACAAGTATTGACTCTGGATAGAATACTATGTAGGCATTTCTACCATAGATATTTATCTCTCTTATATTCTCCAGCAACTGATTCATATGGATAACAACAGCTACATAGACTATATCCTCACGATCAACTATATTCGATGTAATATTAGTAAAGGTTACAGGGTCCATGTAGAATAAGCAGATTAATAACAAGAACAATATGGATAGTATGGAAAAACCCATATTTTTCATTTTAATCACTTATCCCAATGTATGGGCTTGCTACCTATTTATTATTGCTTATCTAAGCTATATCACGATCAAAAGCATAAGTATAACCATGAGAATACAGTTGTGGCTCATAAATTGGTTCTAGGATGCTCTTATTGTATTTACACTATGTAAATGATGGAGCTTATTTACCATGGCTTGATTTTAATCATAACATCATTATTTATGTTCCAAGAAGTCTTAATATGAAATAGCGATATATCTTTTTTCATAAATACATCTTGGGAATAGAAAGAAAAGAGTTATAAATTAAAGGAGATTATCTAACAACACGTGCCATAGTCATTGCCATAACGGCTTTCTGTACATGAAGACGGTTCTCGGCATCCTCGAAATAGAGGCTCTTCTCATAACTATCTAGTACTTCATCAGTAACCTCTTGCCCACGATCAGCTGGTCCGCAGTGCATGTAGAATGGTTTACCAGCCTTTTCGAGACGCTCCATAGTGACTATCCAGTCCTTGAACTTGTCCTGATACTCCTTAGCTTCTGCCTCATGGACCTTGCCATCACTACTGAATGGTGGGAAGAATGCCTTTGGACTCCATGCCTTTGGGTAGACGAATGTTGCGCCCTCAAATGCTTCGTCCATGTCATGAGTTATCTTAAACTCTGCTCCCCAGTGCTCAGTATACTGTTTAACCTGGTTGATAATAGGATCGAGTAATTCAAAGCCCGGTGGATGAGCTATGTAGACATCTGCACCGAGTATTGCAGCTATCAATGCTACACTTTGTGGTACAGCTAATGGCTTTAGTCCACCGCTATATGCATAGCTTACAACAAATTTCTTACCACGTAAATCCTTTGGCCATCCAAGAGCTTCTAATGCTACTTGAGCATCAGCTAGTGCCTGGAATGGATGGTATAGGTCATCCTCCATATTAAGTACTGGTACACTACTCCACTTTGCAAATTCTTCAATAATACGGTGTCCACGGCCAATAATCCATTTAGCAGGCTTACCATAAATACGTACAGCTATACCATCACCATAACGGCTTAATACACGGGCTACATCACGTATAGCCTCAGTCTGATAAGGAACCATGTCCTCTGGTAGTGTTGGTGCATATACTTGGTCAGGGCTTATGAATATTCCTTGGCCTCCAAGCTGATATATTCCTGTTTGGAAACTATTTCTTGTACGTAGACTCTTATTATAGAAGATAAGATAAAGCGTCTTACCCTTTAGATAAGGAGTTTCAACACCTATGTGGAACTTCCTCTTTAGATCTCTTGCAGCCTCTAGTACCTTAAATATATCATCTATACTATAGTCAATATTGCGTAGCCAGTGCTTACCAGAGAAATAGCCTACGTACCATGGCAGATCAGCCATAACTTATACACCTAATTATACATTTAATTACTAAGATTTTATACGACAAGAACTAGATTATAAACTATATCATGAAAGATCTTATACAAGATCAAGTTAACATACTTTATAAATAAGCATTTTAGACAATTATAATTCAACAATAACCGAACTATACCAGTATCCGATTTAAGAAAGACTCTTCTCGTCAAAAATCTTTATATTCGCCATAATATAAAGCAGTTATTGATGATGAGATATCTCCTCTCTCAGACCTATGGTGAAGAATGTCGCCCTCACTGAACACAATAATCCTTCTTGTTCATAGACAATCCTATATTATATTAAAAACCTATTAATAATATATATAGGTTAGGAATAATTTGTAAGAGGTCTAATCTTGAAGATTGATGAATATCGAATACTCTTGAAAAGAGCTGAAGGATTCTATAAGACTGCTTTGTTTCAGCTAGATAATGCTTTATTTGATCTTGCAGCTTTTAGTCTAGAACAATATCTTCAATTGTTTCTTAAAGCAGTACTTTTAAAGAATGGTGTTGATTTTCCAAGGATCCATGGTGTTAGATCCTTAATTAGGCTATTTATAGATTTGAAGAAGAATCAATCTGGTAAATTAAACTCGTTACTAGATAAATATGAGGTTGAATTGTCATTATTAGAAGATGCCTATATCACATCAAGATATATTCCTAAGGAATTCACTGAAAACGAATTAAGAAGAATAATGAAAGCAATAGAGGAGATCGTAGATGAAATCAAGAGAATTGATCCTTAAATATGCAGCGAAAAGAAGAGAAGTCTTTAAAAATTTAGATAAATATTTAGCTAAGATTAAGAAAATTGTTAAGAAAATTGATCCCTATGCAAAGATATATTTGTTTGGATCTGTTGCTGAAGGAAATTATATACTGTCGAGTGATATTGATATATTAATTATTACCGATGTGCCGAGGGAAAAGATCTTGACTGAATTATGGAGAAACGGTATAAGTGATCCATTTGAGATCCATGTATACACTGTGGAGTATCTGGACTTGTTCAGAAAGAGGAGTAAATTAATAGAAGTATAGTCTGAAACATGTGGTTTATTTTCACTAATTTCTTTGTAGAGATTCAATTAGTATATATTGAATGTTTTAGATAATACCTGCTATTAATGACGGTATGTAATAGTCTTTATTGAGCTGTTTGAACATCATAATTAGTTTTAGGATATAAATGTTGAAAAAGAGATGTATTTAATAAGACTACTTGACCCCATAAAGTGTTAATGCTAGTACTGCTGCCTTAGTCCATAGACCATTCTCTGCTTGTTCATATATTATTGATCTCTTTGGATCGTCTACGACGTCATCATCTGCTTCGTATCCACGGAAGATCGGTAGTACATGCATAAGTACTCCATGTTTATCCATTAAGTCAAATACTTCACGTGTAACTTTCCAATTACGGTATTTCTCGTATATCTTGAGCTCTTCTTCAGCAAACTTACTATAGCCTAACTCAACGAGTTTCGGGGATGCCCAGTTTCTAGGAAATACGGCATGAGCTCCTTCAAGAGCTTCTTTAAAATCATTAGTAAATTCCAGACTCCCTCCACTTTCCTTTGCATTCTTCTTAGCAATCTCCATAAGCTTTGGATCGAGGTCAAATCCTGGTGGATACGCTACAACAACGTCTACGCCGAAGCGTGTAAATAATATAATGTCTTCCTGAACACTACACCTACCACGTATCTCTGGACTATAAGCCCACATTACAGCATATTTCTTACCCTGTATCTTGCCGAATCTTTCCCTAAAGGTATATAAATCAGCTAGTCCCTGTGTTGGATGGAACTTGTCATCGGCCATGTTAATAACTGGTACACGTGCATGCTTAGCATAGATCTGTATTACTTCATTACCACGGCCATAGACATAGTCTATGGCTTTATCAAGTATACGTATACCAATACCGTGTCCATATCGTTCATACATTACAGCTACATCCTTAGCTGCCTCACCAACACCCTTTTCTCCAATACCAAGTCTTGTAGTCTTAGCCTCAACATAAGCTGCATGACCACCAAGCATTGTCATAGCAGCTTCAAATGCAGCCCTAGTCCTTGTCGATGGTGCATAGAATAACATGAAGAATACCTTACGATCAAGTATTCTCGGTATCTCAGCAAGGCCGAAGGAATGATACCTCCACTTAAGCTCCTCAGCTAGTCTAAGAGCAATCTCCAGTTCTTCAACACTCCAGTCCAGTGTAGAGATAAGATCTCTACCACTAAGATCCATGACAAGATTCCTCATAACCATACCCCTCTTATGATCCCAAGTCATGTATTTAACGACATACAATTCTATTGTTATTACCCGTATCATCTATAAAGATGCCGTGTAAGGTCATAAATTAGGGATTATTCCTCACCGTTACAAGCTTTGAGGTTAGGTATTAAACAAATTACAGATCTAATTTGGGGACAAATAAGAGTAAATATGGTATAATATGGTATTTCACTAATACATTCCTACAGTCTTTGGACCTTCTTTCAATAATTTCTTAAGTTGCATTCTAAAGTATATCATAGCTGCCATGATATAGACCATAGCGAACATTGATCCATACAATATTGTTTCCTGTAGTGATAGAATAGGCTCTACTCCCAATATCGAGTATCTTATGAGCTCGGCTGGATAACTATATGGTGTGCAAATAGCTATTTTCTGTATGATTACTGGCATGTTTCTTAGTGGTACTAGTCCACCAGTAGCTATAGGCATGAGCCAGCTTATGAACTCCATGACAGGGCCGCTTGTGCCTACCGATATTGTTGTCCCTCCAAGTATTAATGCATGGGCAAATAATACTATTATAAAGAGAGTGAATCCTATAGCCATCACGTATGGATCATTTATTATTATAGCTGGTGGCGCTGCTAATAATGATAATAATCCGTATACTAGTGTCAATGCAAGGGCCGTCCACATAAACGATACTGGTAATATACCTACATAGAGTATGAATATACTTCTGCCACTAGCAATAATATACTCTAGTAATCCTCTCGTCATAAGCCATCTAAGCTCCCATGCCCAATCCCATGTAGCCATTGAGTATGACATGAATACCAGTACTGCTGCAAATGCGTATGCCGATGTTATAGATGGATCTAAATTAGACGGCCTAAACAATATAATTGGGGCCATGAATAGTAGGATCCATAATACCATATTCATTAAGCCAAATACTAAGCCCCTGCTTCTGACCAGCTCAGTAGTAAAGTATGCCTTGAATACAGCTTTTACAGCCTCCATCATACACTAACACCTTCCTTCATCTTTGACTTCTCCCAGTAAACTATACTCTTAACACCGGGAGGTGCATAAAGTATGAATAAAGCAGTAGCTATACCCAAGAGCATAAAAATGTCTATAGGCCCGCCTACTAATCCCGCGATCATTCTATGTATTGCTTCTATGACATGGCTAGAGGGTATAATCCAGCTAGCTATTCGTCCGGCCAATGGCATGAGATATCTTGGATAATATGCTCCAACGAGTATAAGGAATAATGGCCTCAATACATTGATTATCCTCCAGTTCTCGCCGCCCATTCCATAAACTATGCCCATAATAGTCATTACAAGAGTTACGAACATCAATGCAGCTATTCCAGTCATGATAATAATAGCTAGTCCTTCATAGAGACCTTGTAAACCGTAATAGCATACCAGTACTGGCACTACGCTTGTAGAACCACTTATAAGAACTATTATAAGCCTAGGTATAGGTATTGCTAAGTAATGCCCTATTCTAGATACAGGGCTGGCCAATACATACGGCAATGTACCCATCCATTCATCAAATAACGGCCTCCACAATAGATCGTCTCCTACTCCAAGTATAGCCATAAGTGTAAATCCAGCTACAATAAAGAAAATAGCTGGATCGATTCCTACACGCTCCACAAATACTGAAGCAGATCCCATTGAATAGCCTATTAGTAGTATAAATGCTGTAAGCATATATGGGTATACTATAAACATGAATAAGACTGCTTTTCTCCTAAATACATCGGCATATACAAATCTAAATTCTGCAGCAATAATATCCTTAATAGACATTTATTGATCACCGGCTTGAGAGAAGTATATAAATACATCTTCAAGTGTAGGCTCACTTATTCTCAATGTAACAATATCATATCCCTTTCCAACAATCGCCTTAACAAGATCTCCTAAGACTTCCTCAGGATTCTGGACATTAACTTTAACTTGTAATAAGCCTTCAGGTGTGACTTCTACACTTGGCTTAAAGCCCGCTCCCAAGACTATCTTCTTTAGGGCTTCTGGACTACCATTTCTCAATAATATATTGATAGTACGTAGTTTCGGTAGCTTAGCTTTTAGTTCTTGAGGAGTGCCTTCAACGACAATGACTCCTTTATTGATCAGTAGTATTCGATCGCATACAATCTCTGCCTCAAACATATTATGAGTAGTATACAGTATTGCCTTACCCTGCTTAGCTAATTCTCTTACGAGTCCACGTATCTTACGTGCACTTGGTGGATCGAGTCCTAATGTTGGTTCATCTAATAATAAGACAGGTGGATCCTTAAGCAATGCTCTTGCAAGACCTAGTCTAGCTTTCATACCAAGACTATACTCTTCATAAAGCTTATCAACAGCTCCAAGCTTATCTAGTTCCAAAAGTCTCATGAGATAATCAATTCTTTCTCTAAGCTCTCTACCACTAAGTCCATATAATGCACCAAAGTATTCGAGATTTTCACGTCCAGTAAGCTTGCCATAAAATCCTTTCTCAACTGTAAGCAGTAATCCAATACGTTTCCTAACTTCTACTGCTTCTCGAACAACACTATATCCCTCAACAAATGCTTCTCCTTCATCAGGAATTAATAAAGTAGCCAAGATCTTTACAGTCGTTGTTTTGCCAGCTCCATTAGGACCAAGTAATCCAACAACTTCTCCATGCCTAACCTTGAATGATACACCACGGAGAGCTTCAACTAGTTCAGTCTCTGACCTGAATAATCCCTTACGTTTCTTCGTATGATATATTTTCTTTAAATTTCTGGCTTCAATAGCTATTCCCAAGTCCGAGGTCACCCGTTGTGTTTCACTAATCATGTTTAGACTCTATAATATTTTCCTTGAGAAATATACACAATCATATATGGAGAATCCTCCACAAAATACATGCTGAAGAAAAATCTATTCCTTATTATTTCCTTTTAATTATTTCTGCGCACGTATACTATTTCGGAATAGACTATAGATGTTTTTATTAGATCACTTATAAATAGCATTGCATAAGGCGCTTTATAGGCACTAATCGGACTGTTTTCTAGATCTTATAGCTACTATGGGATTTGAATGTAATATTTACTGAATAATCGAAAGGTAAAAATATTGTTATTTGGTTAGGTAATGTTTAGATACTAGGAGGGGGAAGAACCCTATTTGGCTAAAGTTGTTTTAAAAAATCTTACCAAAATATTTGAGGGTAAAGTAAGAGCTGTTGATAACGTTAATTTAGAAGTAAAAGATGGAGAATTCATGATCTTATTAGGGCCGAGTGGTAGTGGTAAAACAACGTTATTAAGGCTTATAGCAGGTCTAGAGATACCGACAAGTGGAAAGATCTATATTGGGGATAAGCTAGTTGCGTGTCCAGAGGAAAACGTATTTGTTCTTCCAAAGGATCGAGATGTTGCTATGGTTTTCCAAAACTATGCATTATATCCACATATGAAGGTATACGATAATATAGCATTTCCTCTTAAAGTTAGAAAATTACCTAAACATGAAATAGATAAAAGAGTTCGTGAAGTAGCACGTAAGCTCCAGATAGAAGATTTACTTGACCGCTATCCTAGGCAATTAAGCGGTGGCCAGCAACAACGTGTTGCACTAGCAAGAGCTTTAGTACGTAATCCAAAGGTATTCTTATTTGATGAGCCATTAAGTAATTTGGATGCAAAACTACGTATTATGGCACGTGCATTTCTTAAGAAGCTTCAGAAAGAACTAGGAGTTACAGCAATATATGTAACTCACGACCAGGCCGAGGCAATGGCTATGGCCGATCGCATTGCTATAATAAATGAGGGTAAGCTACAACAAGTAGGAGATCCATGGGAAGTTTATTCAAGGCCTCGGAATAAATTTGTAGCAGGATTTATAGGAGCTCCTCCTATGAATTTGTTTGATGCGAGTCTAGAGTCAAAAGGAGAACAAATAGCTATTGTAAAATCAGGTTTTGAAATATTATTACCTAAAGACTTATCCAGGATGCTTCAATCATATGCAGGGAAAGAAGTATATGTAGGAATAAGGCCTGGCGAACTTAGAGTATCTAAAAAGAAGGATCTGTTTACTGGGAGAGACATTACAATTAAAGGCATTGTTGTTGTAAGTGAGCCAGCAGGTGATAGGCAATACGTACTACTAGATATAAATGGTATTAATCTAAAAGGCGTTGCCGATATAAAGGAGCCTCTTAAAATAGGCGATCAAGTATTCATAGGCTTTGATCCATATTCTATATATCTATTTGATAAGAAAACTGAGATCTCAATAATTGATTATGAAGCACTTGAAAAGATAAAGCAAAAAGAGGAGTCTTAAATATCTTTCCTATTTCGAGACTGCATGTTCTCAGCATCTTTCATTCTATTTTAAGTGATCCCAGAGGGATTATCTAAAAATAATATGGCTTAATATATTCTTCCTTTGTCAAGTAGTCCATGAAGTGCAGATAG
This sequence comes from uncultured Desulfurococcaceae archaeon, assembly GCA_964531225.1. GTDB lineage: Archaea > Thermoproteota > Thermoprotei_A > Sulfolobales > Desulfurococcaceae > CAZHDB01. Next base: position 12,325 of record CAZHDB010000015.1, on the reverse strand, counting down.
ATCTAATTCCCCAATCCCAACCATGTAGTCACCTGCTCCATAACTTATTAAGTATGTGTCGTCGACCCTCCATAATCCGCATGGAAATATAGTATATGGTCTATCGCCAAATATTTCATATGGATGTTTAGGCTCCATAATATATGATGGCGTAACGGCTGTTACAACTACTTCATCCTTCTTCAATTCAAGTTCTAATGCAAACATTCTGTATGCCTCTATTTCTGTGTCAACTGCATGGACGAAAGCAATAATTTTATCTTTCCCCACAATGATTGGAGGAGTAGCCCAGCCAACCTTCTGTTCGAACTTTGATGGTCTTAGTACTTCAACTGTATCCTTAACAATTATTTCCTTAGGATATTCAACGTCTATACTTAGCAAATCCTTGTCATTATCAATCTTACTAATTATTAGATAGAATGATTCATCATCCATATGTGGTCTATGGAATAAATAGTATACTCCATTATGTTTTACTAAGAAAGCGTCTTTATCGCTAATAACATGTTCATGAAGCTCCATTGGAAGTTTATATATATGTATTTTCTTCCATTCATTTACCCATCTTTTACTGCGATATCTTACTGCAGTAACTGGTAATGTACGTTCTACCCGTATAGCAGGATTAAAGTAGTTTACTGTCCGTCCAGTATAGGTCATGAGATATTTGCCATCAATAGAATAAGCTCTCGGATCTTCTGTGCCCCAAATATCGTACCTTATTGAAGGATTAATCACTGTCTGTGCTGAATAGTGATTAATATTTGCATTACCAGTGTATATGTCATCGAGTGGCACATTTATTTCTACAATAGCTGATACGTATAGAAAGTATCCAACAATTATACGGGCATAGATTTTTGCATAATCCCCCTCAACAATGATAGCTGGATTGAAGACAGCTGCTGGATTACTTATTGGGTAGTTGTTTATAAAAACACGGTTACTAGATAAAACAGCCAGTCTCCTTACAATATCGTCTGTCTCAAAAACACGTTTTTCCATAGCATCATACATGCCTAGCGCTTTACGGAACATATGGGAGTATTTGTAGGCCTGTACCATAGGGCATCGATATCCTCCATGTTACTATAAATGCATTCGATGCGTCATAGGTTTTTAAATTATTTGCTAGGAAATCCAATATAGTGTATAAATAATTGATACAGATGCTTATCCGCTAAAAAGATTATTAAGGTTTCCGAAATAATATACACCATGCTATAGTATATAATAATTCCAATCCTAGAACAAGCTCGGTGATTATTTTTGGCAAGGATCTTAAATAAGGAACAATTATTAAGTTATGGAGATATTGAGGTTAAGGAGTTATTACTAGACTTGCTACTGAAGGGTTTAGAAGCTGTCGATCCGTATAAGGCTGTCAAGAGAGTAATTAGTAGAGATAACAAGTCGATCAAATTTGTGGATAAAACTTTACATGTACATGGTAAAATATATGTTCTTGGTCTTGGTAAAGCTTCTTGTAGTATGGCTAAAGCTATTGAAGAAATTTTAGGAGATCTTATAGAGGATGGATTAGTTGTAACAAAATATGGATATAGTATTCCCTTAGAAAATATTAGGATTATAGAGGCAGGGCATCCCATACCTGATAACAATAGTTTAAAAGCTGGCGTTGAAGCTTTTGAATTATTGAAAAAAGTATATGAAAATGATCTCTTAATAGTCTTAATCAGCGGTGGAGGTTCTGCATTACTTGAATATCCAGCGGACAATATAAGTCTGGATGATCTCATTAAAACAAATGATCTTCTTATAAAGAGTGGGGCAAGTATTCATGAAATCAATATTGTTAGAAAACACATATCTAGGATAAAGGGAGGAGGTATTGTAAAACATTGTAAAGGCATAATACTATCATTAATTGTATCTGATGTTGTTGGAGACAGGGTTGAAGATATCGCCTCAGGACCTACGTCAGCCGATACATCTAGCTTCATTGATGCATATAGGATCTTGAAAAATTACGGTTTGTGGAACAAGGTGCCCATGAGTATTAGGAAATATATTAGTAAAGGGCTTAAGGGAGAAGCTGAAGAAACATTGAAGGAGCTACCAAATAGGGTATACAATGTAATTATTGCTAGTAATGAGATAGCATGTAAAACTATTTATGAAGAAGCTTTAAGAAGAGGCTATCGAGCTTATATATTAACCACAACACTTGAAGGAGAAGCAAAGGATACTGCCTTAGCAATAGGATCAATTATTCAGGAAATATATCGTTTCAATAGACCATTTAATAAACCAGTTATATTAATTGCTGGCGGTGAGACAACAGTTACAATACATGGAGAACATGGTATGGGAGGTCCTAATCAAGAATTCGCATTATCTACTTCACGTAAAATAGCTGGTCTACATGGTACAGCTGTATTAGCTATTGATACAGATGGGACTGATGGACCTACTGATGCAGCAGGAGGTCTTGTTGATAGCTATTCTCTCAATAAACTTTTAAACGCAGGTATTGATGTAGAGGAGGCTCTACATAGACATGATGCATATAATGCTTTAAAGAAGATAAATTCACTTGTGATAACGGGTCCAACAATGACTAATGTTAATTCACTATATATAATTGGAATACTAGGGCTAAGCACCTAGGATATGGGGGAGTAGCATATTACTTCTATCAATTCTTATTATAATAGTGATACATAGTATAGTATATGATTATCTAATAGCTATGAGGGTTACTAAAATGGATTATATAGGACCAAATAATTGGGTTAATGAATTCTTTATTGATAAAGGCCATTTAGTCTTGAGGGTTCTTGATGCTAGATGGAAGGATGCATGGAATGTAGTTGATGATCTTGTAGAATTTCTTAGGAGCTATGGCGTGGGTAAGTGGTCTAGATTACTTGATCTAGGATGTGGTAATGGTAGGTTCTCTATAGCGCTTGCTTGTCGAGGCTATAGAGTTACTGGTGTAGACGTATCTCCAATCTACATAGCTGATGCGTGGAGAAAAGCTAGGATATACGGTGTTCTTGACAAGATTAGTTTTCATGTAGGTAACGTACTTAATCTCGATACATACTTTCCAAGAGGATATTTTGACTCAATACTACTTATATGGACGACAATAATCGGTTATTATGGTAGTAAGGAATATGATCGCAGAATACTTGAAAAGATCAGGTATGTGACAAGAGATAATGGATATTTATTTATTCTATGGACAACCAACTACGATATTGTTGCGATGAGAAAAAGCATATGCGGTATATCTAATTACATTGATGATATTGACGAAGAGTTCGCCCTGGTCGAAAAACCATCATTTGATCATTTAAACGCTATTCTTGAGAGTACATGGATATTTTATAGGAAGAGAAGTCGTGATCTACTATATTATGATGAAGTAAAGTTAAGGCTTAAACTATATACTCTATATGAATTAGTTGAACTAGCTGAAAGAAGTGGATGGAGATTAGAAGCAGCTTATCATAGTATTAGAGATAGATCACCATATAGGCCTGGTAAAAGCGGTTTTAACATCGTATTTAAAGCCACATAGACTTCCTGGATAAAAAGATAAGAATAGCATTATTTCTTAAATGATTCATATAACATATAAAAAATGTTTATTCGCAAGTAAATTTATATATAAAACCGGTATTACTATATTTAGAGGTGTGATTATTGTATAATAGGATGCTAGTATTAATTCCCTTAATTATGTTAGTATTAACTATGCCAGTTGCATTATCTCAACCATCATCAACTATTGAGCCAGTATGGTTCTATCCAATGCCAGCTAATGATGTCGCAGTATCAGACGATGGCACAGTAGTTGCTGTGGCATCTGATGGTGTCTATGTATATAATCAAGAAGGAAATCTATTATGGCACTGGCCTGCAGACTCAAGTATCATTGTAACTTCAATAGATATGACTAGTGATGGAAACATTATTGTTGCCGCTGTATATAACTTGTCAGATGATACATTTAGAATAGTTTTCTGAAAAAATGCTAGATCCCTTTCTGGTACTCCGGATCCGGACTGGATTAGCTATAATTTATGGAGTCCTATTGGCCCGGGGGCATTAGCAGTGTCGGGTAATGGAAACTATGTTGTAGCTGTTGGCACAGGGTTTGGCGTGTACTTCTGGAATAATACATTGTCTATTCCAGATGGATCATTCGATGTAGACCCTGATTACACGAACTTCGATTCCCCAGATCCTCTTGAATATGTTGATATATCATGGAATGGTTCAGTAGTAGTTGTTGCAGGTTCTGATACCCTTATGGCCTTTATTGGTTTGCCTAGAACACTTACTCCCAGTATATTTACAGCGCCAATAGGTGGATGCTATGTAGGGGGGCTAGACGTATCAAGCGATGGCTCAGTTTTTGCATTTGCATGCGCATCACCTGATGAATCAGCAGCGCTTGTTTACTATGTAGATACTTTTATGTGGAATCCATTATGGGTTTCAATACCTTTAGGTGGATTTGTCTCAGCTCTCGATATGTCTGAAGACGGTGAACATATTGTTGTAAGTACTAATTACATGGCTCAAGCATACGGAGTATACGTATTCCATTACGCTTCCGAGAAAGCAGGAGAATATGTTACGCCCCTTGGATTCAATGAACTAAAAGAACCAGATGTAGGTATAAGGGACCTATTAGGAGGCATTCCACCCGACTATAATTTCACTGATTTTGACTACCCGGAAGACAGTATTTATGATGTATCAATATCTAATGATGGAGGATCAATAGCCTTCGGAACTGGGAAGTCAGTGTATATCCTGGATAGTGAACTTGAATTATACGATGTATATCATGGAGCTGATTATACTGTATCGTATGTTGTTAAGGTTTCAGGTAACGGAAAGAGTGTTGTAACATGTGGCGGTACAATAGATAGCGTCTACTACTTTGAAGTAACACGGCCCAGACCTACTGCAATAGTTGGTGGCGAAATAATGAACTATAATATCTTGATAATAGATAGGCTATGGCCACTGGTAATAGGAATATTATTGGTAATAGGTATATTATTGTCTATTGTCAAACGATACAAATAATTTTAATATATTCTATTTTTCCTACAACATATTCTTGAATATTGTGCGTCACATTTAATATTTTTTAGCCGAAAGAACCACTATGATGGTGATTTGCTAGTGAAGCTATTAATGCTTAGAGTCTTTATGGATACTGCTAATGGAGGATATTATAGTCCATTACATGAGGATGGATGTGCTTCTTTACTACCAATTCCCGAGACCACGGATTTAAGATATGTTCCATCATTCCTTAATCCAGATAATATAGTTGATCCATGTGGTTATGGATATCTATCAAGATACTATGCTAAAGAATGTTTTAAAGATAAACAAAAAGTAATACATAATGATCCAAGGCCAGACCTAGGATTCTACACAGGACACTACTCGCCTAAAGGAAGAATCCCTAAATCTCCTCAAAAAAGACTTGGTGAAGGAGACATTATATTATTCATGGCTGGATTAGCAGAATATCCTGATAATCTATGGGAGAAGAAGCCTAGTCTTAGAGATATTCAAAAAAGCCTATCTAAATTGAAGAAAAGAGGTAAAGCTGGAATATATGTTGTCTCTGGATTAATCGTAGAGAGAATAATTGATGTTAAATTATCTAGTTGGTCAAAAGTACTTAAGAAATATCCAGTACTAAGATTTAGTCCACATTACTATAGATTAAAGGATCATACGATAGCCGTATTGGGAAGAGGATTCAATATTAATCCTCCACTAAAAATCTATTGTTTTAAGCAAGGTATAACAAGAATCTTTATAGAGCTTATTGGTAGGGAGAATGCAATTAAGATCATGAAGAATAACTTTCGTAAATCAGGCATAATAGAGATTTCATATAGAAGAATCAGAGATATAATCTACTCAATATAAGAAAGTAATCTAGATGATTAAATTGAAGGTTTTAATCAAAACTATAGTTGACAATGAAGTTTATGACAATAGTTTTCTCTCGACATGGGGTTTGTCGCTATATATCGAAGTCCATGGAAAATCTACTTATACGCTATTATTTGATGTAGATAGTAGTTTTAGAATATGGAAATATAACGCAAAATTGTTAGATATTGAACCTTCGTTTATAAATGCTATAGTAATAAGCCATTGGCATGGAGATCACGCTGGTCCATTAAGAGAGGTCTTGAAGTTTATTGGAAAAATAGTACCAGTTTATGTGCCTATTGAACCATATATGAAGAGATATAGAATGATCAGGAATATGATCGTGTGCAGCGAGCCATGCAGCATATACGATAATATACTCACAACGGGTACCATGGGAGTACATATCCGTGAACAAGCACTTATCATTAATAGATCAAGTGATCTATTAATCGTTGTAGGATGTAGTCATCCGGGGATCACTAATATTGTTAAATGGGCTCAGGACTTAACAGGTATTGATCGAGTTAAACTAGTTATTGGAGGACTCCATATATCGTCCTGGAATGAAGGACTTTACATTGCCAAGAAACTAAAGGAATTATGCGTAGAGTATTTATCTCCAATGCATTGTACTGGATTAAATGCTAAATTAGCTATTAAGGAAGTATATGGAGAAAACTATATTCCCAACGGCTCAGGTAAAACATTACTCATATAAATTATTAACAATATATAAACCTAGTCAAGAACAACGTACCTTATTGCTCTTTTAAGCCTGTTATGGCTAAGGATCTTTAGTAGATCCGCTCTTAATACTTTTCCTTTTTCCTCTCGTAATTTAATGATTTTCATAGCTGTTTTAGGCCCTATACCCGGTACTTTAATGATTAGCTCATATGGATCATTGTTTAGATCTACTGGATATAGATGCTTATTTTTCTCAGCATACAATACCTTGGGATCCATATTCGGGAGCATTCCTTGTTCATTTAATAATTCTTTTACCTCATTAAATGTGAAACCATATACCCTCATAAGCTCTATTGCCTGTATTACCCTTAGAGTCCTCCGCTTAGGAGTAGGTCTCTTATACTCTAATGGAGTATCCTTGTATGGTCTAAAACCACTAATGTAGATTCTATCAACGCCCATTTTCAGCAACATCCAAGCAGTCTCCAATACTTCAAGATCTGTTTCATTAGATGCGCCAAGAACAAATTGTGTATCTATTCCCCTTGATATATAGCCTGGCTTCTTAGCCAAGTTTCTTCGAAATCTCTTCTTAAGACTAATAAGCCATCTAAGTCTTTTAATAATGTCTTGAAGCCAGTCGCCTTTACTAGGTGCTATTACTCTAAATGTTTCTCTTGGAGCCTCAATATTCAATCCAATACGGTCAGCGTGTACAGCTGCATGAAACAATAAGTCTTTTGATACACCAGGCATTAGTCTTAAATGGATATATCCTCTATAACCTCTCTTTCTAAGTTTCTCTATAACTTCAATTTCTCTTTCAACTACCTTATCAGGATCGCCGTATAATGTGCTTGTAAGAAATAATCCATCGACACGTCTAGCTCTATAATTTGCAATAAATACATTTACAAGGTCATTGGGTTCCCAATAACTTCTTTCAAACCTACAGTGTCTACTCAATGGACAATATAGACAATCAAGTCTACAAGCACTAGATAATAGTGTCTTAAATAATCTATATCGAGGCCTTCTAAATAAGTCAATTCGATCCTTGTCCAGTGATGCATACTTAATAAGCACATTTCTTCCCATAAACAACCCAGTACTCATTAATTCTAAATACCCTTATATAGTGTTATGATAAAGAGAATTAAATATTATTACATACTGTATCTAAATTAAATATTATTTGAAGGGTGTAGATGTTATGAATGATTTAATAAAGATTGTTAAGAGCCTTATAGAGACTCCCAGTTTATCGGGCGAGGAAAAAGATATAGCTTATCTTATAAGAGACTTTTTGAACGATTATGGTGTTGATAAATCATTTATAGATAAATATGGAAATGTCATAGGCATAATAAAAGGTGGATTAAATAGAACTATAGTTTTTGAGGGACATATGGATCATGTCCCGCCTGGCAATATTTCCAACTGGAAGTATGATCCATATAAGCCCGAGATTATTGAGAATAGAATCTATGGACGTGGTGCTGTTGATATGAAGGGGGCAATAGGTTCAATGATATATTCAATTCCTAAGGTAAGTAAGAAGGATATACCTTCAATATACTACATTTTCGTACCTTATGAAGAAATATCTGAAGGAGTATTATTTAAGAAAGCCTTAGAAGAGACTCTAAATTTAAGGCCTGATCTCGTTGTATTAGGCGAAGCTACAAATCTAGATCTATACATTGGACAGCGTGGTAGAACAGTCATAAGGACAGTATTTCATGGCGTTTCTGCACACGCCTCAATGCCCGATACGGGTTTAAATGCTCTTAAGGCGGTATCTAAATACATATGGTATCTTGCAGAATATAGAGATGATCTTCCAGGACATCCAGTACTAGGTAGATCTAGTGTTGAACCCACTATTATAGAATGTAGTCCTAAATCTCCCCCGATGATACCTGACAAATGCATATTAACCATCGATTATAGGATGATCCTTGGCGAGACCAAGGAAAGTATTATTAGTTTCCTAAATAACATTGCTAGAAAAATAATTGATGAAGGCCTAGCTATACATACTGATATTAATGTATTGGTTGAAGAAGCTATTATGTGGACGGGGGCAAAGATTGTAATAGAACACTATTATCCGTCATGGCTAATTACAGATAATGATTTGATCGACAAAGTTTTGTCAATAATGAAGAATCATAATCCATTGGTTAGAACGGGTGTATGGAAATTTAGTACAGATGGAGTATATTCAGCTGGAGAAGCACATATACCGACAATAGGTATTGGACCAGGCGATGAAACACTAGCACATAAACCAAATGAACTCGTAGAAATAGATCAATTATTCAAGGCATCTGAATTATATTCGGATATTGCAAATAGATATTTCACATAGGATTAAGTGATTATATGGTTATTATATTGTCTCATTTCTAGATCCTTTCAATAAAATTTTTAAGTGTCAAAGGTGAGTTTAAAGAGGGATTAAATTGACTTATGAAATTCAGTATCCCTCGATACTTGAAATAGCTGGTTTATTCCAAGACTATGTTATAAGAATATATAATAATTGGATTGAAATTGAGGGGCGTGAAGAAAATATTTTGAAGCTAAACCTACCTAGAACATTGATCAAATATATCTTGAGTCTCGGTACAGTAAATTCGGTTAAAACTAGGGATAATCATGTATATGTTTATATAACAGGTAAGGAAGGAAGCAATTTTACTGTACATATTGAACATTTATAGGAAAAAACAATATCATAAACATGGATCTAGGCTGGTCTTACATAACCCCATTTCTCTAGTGCACGAGCTAATTCCTTATGAGTCTCTGCATATTCATCTAATGGCACTCCCTTCAAATACGCCTCAATAGCTTGTCTCATGGCACGTCCTCCAGCAATAACACCATCAGGATGACCAGTTACTCCTCCACCTGCCTGTATTAGTATATTGGTTCCCATGAAATCCAGTAATTGGGGTATAACACCTGGATGAAGGCCACCACTAGCTACTGGTAATACAGGTTTTAGACCATACCATTCTTGAGGCTCTTTAATAGTATCTCCTGGCTCTGGTCTAAACTCTTGTTCAGTAATTACTCTCTGCGTATCACGGAGCTCCTTTAGATCGGCCTCCATCTTACCTACATTAGTACCTATATGTATGTGATCTACTCCTACTAGACGAGCTAGCTTAGCTATAACGTAGAATGCTACTCCATGATCCTTTAGACGTGTAAAAGCAGCATGAAATGCACGGTGAGCATGTATAGCAAGTTTATATTCCTCAGCTAATTCTCTTACATACTGCCATGCAGCTGGACCTCCAGCAAGTATATCAAACATTATGAATCTATTCCATGTATCAGCTACAAGCTTAACTCGTTTTTCAAGCTCCTTAATCGGTGCAGTAACGTTTATAAGATACCCCTTCTCTTCACCAGTCTCATTCATAGCTTTTTCAATAGCCTTTAATACAGCGTTAAGTCTTTTTTCAAACCTATTAAATGACTGATTAGTTAGGTTTTCATCGTCCTTAACAAGATCCATTCCACCGTATGTTATCTCATAAGCTACCTCTGCATATTCCTCTGTCGTCAAACCTACTTTGGGCTTTGGAACTGTAGCTAATATAGGTCTATCATATACCTTCAATATATTTCGGACACCATCTATACCAAATTGTGGTCCAAGAAAACTCTTTACATACTCTCTTGGAAACTTTATATCAAGAACACGTAACCTCTTTACAGCTCTCATACCGAATACATTTCCAAGAACACTAGCGAATAACTGTGGAAGACTCCCGGGTTCAAACAGATCTAGTTTATAAGCTACCTTAATGATACCATCCTCTCTAACCACATAGGCTTTAGCCATTAATTCCCTAACATGAGGCTTTAAAGTAGCAAGCGTAGTCCATGTACCCACACTCGACTCACTTGCAATACGGCCAGCAATATCATCAAGAGACATTCCAGGTGCAGGCTCTGCCCTAAATACAACGATCATTTCATCTTCTGAGGGTCTATAACTTTTATCCACAAAATCAAGGTACCATTCAAAATCAGTCATGTAACCCACCTAATAACTAATTATTTTAGAATATAATATATTCTTAAGGGTATTAAATATGTATATTTGTCCAACAAGTACCATAGAGGGTAAACATGAATAGAAGTAACTACTATAAAACAGTTTAATTAAGTAAATTCGATAATATCAGCATTATCAATGAGTTTTTCAAGTTCTCCCCGTATATTATCTATTATATTCTTTAGGATAATGAATTCCTCTTCTGATATCTTTATAGTTGGATGAGGAGGTTTTAATTTGCATTCTCCAACACTGCGATTTAATTTTTCTATACCAAATGATCTAGCTATTTCTATAATATCTATCTTATCCATGAAAGCCAGTGGCCTATATACTGGCTTAGGCGATAACAATGTTAATGCACTCATGTTATAAAGTGTTTGACTAGCAACTTGGCCTACAGCCTCACCTGTTAATATACCAGGACATTTTTCACGATCGGCAATTATTGATGCTAAATTATACATAACGGCCTTACATAAAATACATCTTATTCTAGGCGGAACATCATGGCCTGCTATGATATCTCCTACATTATATAATATGTATGCTCTCATACGATCCCAAGGCGTCCATTCCCAAAGTAACTCAATACTTTCTAAAGCTCTCTTAACAGCTTCTGAGCTCCAAAATGGTGACAAATTAATAAATACAGGTATTATCGATGCACCTCTACGCATAGCATATATTGAAGCAACAGCCGAATCAATTCCTCCAGATACTAGAGCAACAAGACAACCTTCCGATCCATAAGGCAATCCACCTATTCCCTGGAATATAGTATCTGTAACAATGATGTACGGGCCTCTAAACTCAACATATATAGTCTTATCAGGATTTTTGAGATTTATTCTAGAACCTACCTTATTTAGAATAACTCCACCAAGATACTTCTCAACGCCTCTATTACTCAATGGATATGGTGCATTATAGACTCTCACCATAAATGTATCGGAATGATCAAGTCTCTTACTAGCGAACTCAATAACTACTTCTTCAAGAGCATCTATTCCTCCTTCAACAATGTATACTGGACTAGTGCTTGATACACCAAATACCTTCGATAAAATCTTTGCAACAGGAACAGGTTCTTCTAAACCAAGAACTATTACTCTTTCCTCAACATATTTTACAAGGCCTTTTATGCCTCTTTTTTCTAAAACCCTCTTTATAGATTCAATGAGTCTAGAAGACATTATTTTCCTAGCACTAGTTCTCCTAACCATGTACTCGCCTAGTCTTATCAAGACCCCATTAAATATTACTGACCACCTAATTAATTATCTGATGAGTATGTGATAAATTAGTTACTTCTTAAGAATTTTCTCTAACTCCTGGATCTTTTTCTCAAGGTCGTTTAAAGACTTCTCATTAGTCTCTATGTTCTTTTTAATGTCCTTCTTTACCTTATCTGGATGTAGGGCATATTCTCTGCATTCTTTATATCTCTGCATCTTTTTGTTCATCTCATTCTCAAGTTCCTTAACTACTTCATCCGGATTTTCAATAGCCTCTAGACGTTTCTTAAGAATTTTAATCCATTTCCATGTAGTACTTAAAGACTTCCTATAGTATCTAGGATTCTCTAAATACTTCTCTTCT
>CAZHDB010000014.1:0-33597 GCA_964531225.1 uncultured Desulfurococcaceae archaeon | reverse complement strand
GGAACAACAGGCTCTGGTAAAACCACTCTTTTAAAGAATTTAGTTGCATCGATATATTCAGGGTATAAATATGAAGGTGAAAGACCAACAATAATTGTTATGGATCCAAACAAGGATTATGTTCATTTGCCACTAAAACCTTTATGGGAAAAGACTCCCGGTATTAATTGGGATCTCGAAGTAGATCTTGCCAGAAACATTAGTGATTATGTTAGAAAACCTAACGGTATAATGATCATACTACCTATTACACAATATGTTATAGATAGACTAATACATGAATCCGAGATTACATGGGTTAAAGCTTTATTGATTATTGCCCAGGACTATTTTGATACGGTATATAAAGGAGTTATTGAAAAAATAAATGCTAAACTTCTTAATGAAAAGATCGAGGTCATCGAACAAGAGTTCAAGGGTAAAAAACTTAGATATGCCTTGATCGAAGCATCTGTGAGATATTGTGATGGCGAAGAAGACTATATAGAGATCTATATAGTACCTTATGGATTCCTATTTAAGAATATGACACCACGTGAATTCATAGAGCTTAATCCATTCTTTACACAACAAGCAAGAGACTCACTCTATAGATTACTGATTAGACTTAGAAAAGAGGATATAATCTTTAATACACTACGTGAATTCTATAATGCGTTATCTGAAGCCCGTATACAGAAAGGCAAAAGGGAGAAAATCGGTATAACTCTCGACCCTCGTATAAATGCAGTTACCGAATTACTAAGTAGACTAGCAATACACAGAGCCACTCTCGAGAATATTATTAGGCAAGTTGGTTCTTTAGTTGATACTGGTTTCTTCGACATTGAGATCCTTGCAAAAGCTGGAGAGAAATACCTGAGCGAACCATGTATCGAATGCTTACTTGAACTTCATGAAAAGATGTTTAAGAAGTATCCAGTCGTAATTGATCTAGAATATTTGCAGGAAAATAGCCCGACAGACCCCGAGCAGACTATAGCTATTGCAGCATTCCGTATACTTAATAGAGTATTTCAGTGGAAAATGATTAAGGCTCGCATGAGAGAACCTACCCAACCAATTATTATATTAATTGATGAAGCCCACAGATTCTTTCCCTCAAGAAGTGGTAGGAGAGATGAATATATAGAGCATATATCTGGAATGATCGATAGAATAGCTCGTTTGGGTAGGGCACGCGGCCTTGGCTTAGTTTTTTCTACACACTCCCCGAAAGATGTACATGATATTATACTGCAACTTACGAATACAAAAATTATTCTTCGAATGGATAAAAGTACTTTGACAGCATTAGATATCCCTAGTGAATATCGCGACTTCATCATAAAGGCCGGTGATCGAGTGGGTCTTATTAAGACGCATGCTATTAGACTAGGATATACAACGTTTAGAACTACATTACCATTAGTGGGTCATTACGATCTATCAGCGTTATCGCTTAAAAAATAATGAACGGGATGTAATATGGATATAGGTTTTTATGAAATAATAATCCCTAAGTTAAGGAAAATACTTAGAAGCACTTCAATTAAGGATATAGAGTGGTTTAAAGAAAAAGTATTGGAACAATGGATTATTAATAGACCCAGTGAAATATTACCTGATATAGTATATGGCGTTGATGGAGGAAGTAAAGGTATTGATTTTAAAGGATTTACACTAGCATTCATAACAGCGGGCTCCGTTGGCTACCGTAAAGAGGATAATATATTAAAATTTTACAATAGATTCCGTACAGCTTATGTCGACAAGGTTACACCACCATTCAATATTAGTGAAAGAATATCCCTATATAGAGAGGTTCTTGAGGGAAAAATAGCCTGTCATAGTTGTAGGGATCATGGCTTGGTCCTCATGGATGGTACTATTGAATCAGCGGTAATAGCTCCGAGACCCAGGGTTTCTAGAAAAGATCTTGAAGAAGTACCTTTTCTCAGAAAATATACTATTGTTGAAGGAGCCACGAGCTACATTATGGAAGAAAAGTCAGAACTCTTTGATGAATTATTTGAATGTATCGATAGATCCTTAACTAAAATAGAATATTTGCAGGAAAATCCTATATGTGCATCTATTCTGGACTATAGTTTTGTAAGAAGCCCTAAAGTCATTGATTATATAACCGTCTCGATGGAATATATTGAAAAGGTCTATGTTTATGGACGTTTACTCGAGAAATTAGCTAGTGATAATTGTAGACTAGTATATATTGCTAAAACAAGTAGGTCAACGGATCTATTTAGATCAAATGTATATCCTGATATAATATTGTTTGAAAAATTAACAAACGAGCCAGGGTATTCTAAAGTTAATAAACAACCCATTACCAGTATAAAGTTATTACCAAGACTACACATTTCTAGATCATATAGAGAAGCTCTTGATCTTTATGAAAAAATGTGTGTTTATTATACGTTTTCAAGATTCACAGAGTATGGTCCTGTTCTAGGAGTTGAAGTAATAGATCTTTGTACTCCTTCACGAGTGGATGATGATTCATTTAAACAATTGCATGATATATTGTCTACAATATCTGTTAATGGATATCCATTTCCATTGAAAATGGCTCACCATGAAGTACATATTAGTGGCAATGACATAACTAGATTACTTCATTTACTCGGCCTAGATATAGAAACTACCGGGAGGGAGGTTCTTAGATGAAAATTGATGAGTGGATTCATGGTGAACAAATAGGCTCCGTAATTGGGGAGACTAGCCCCATACAAGCATTATTTATTGTAGAGAACAGAAGTATTAAGCCTAAGCTTGGAGAATATGTTGTAATAGATTATGGGCCTGATACTCCATTGAGAGAAAGATACGTTTTAGGTATGATTGAAAGCATTTATAGTGGTAACCCACTAGCACCAGATGATCTGGATAACCCGTATGCTATTTCCAGACTAAGAGTATATGATGAGACTCGAAGAAGAACTTATTTGAGAGGGGTTATAAGACTATTAAGCTATATTTCTACAATTTTGCCGAGATCCGGTGCACCTATTGTCGAAGCCCCTAAAACTCCTCCACCCCCTCTATCGCTAGTTTATAGAGCTAGTAGTAGCCTTTTAACAAAAATATTCTCAGAGCGTGGGCATGAATGGGTCCGTATAGGTGTTCTTGCTAGCCATCCTGAAGTACCATATAGTGTTAATGTAAATTATATTGTCCAAAGACATCTTGCTATACTTGCTGTTACTGGAGCGGGAAAGTCCAATACCGTAGCTTTACTTGTCTCAAGAATTGTTGATAAGCTTAAGGGTACTGTACTTGTATTTGATATGCATAGCGAGTACGCTAGTAGTAACCTGGGTGTTAAGACTAACGTTATTCAGCCTTTCTTGAATCCCCTTCATCTAGATGTTAGTGAATTTTTACAATTGGTTAGAATACCGTCTAATGCATGGAGACAGGAGTATATTTTGAGATCTGCTCTTGAAAGCGTTAAGAAGGCTATAATTAATAAAGATGTTTTGCCTAAGGATTTCTTTGATGTACTTAAAAAAGATATAGAGTTACTAATAACAAATCCCAAGATGAGTCGTATAAAGGTTAGCGGTAGAGCTTCCGAGTGGCAGAGAGCGGCCAGTAGTCTTCTTAATAAAATAGATGATCTCTTATTCCGTTATGGAAGTATATTTAGTTTTATGGTCTCAAAGGATCTAAAGTCAATTATAAGGCCTGGATATCTAAATATAATGGATCTTGGCGGAGTGGATGAAGATGCGGCTGACGTCATTGTACACCATTATTTACGCAGACTATACTATGAGAGAAAACGCTATATTAGAGAGAAAGACGGGTATCCGGATCCCATCTTAGTAGTTCTTGAAGAAGCACATGTACTTGTACCACGTAATGAGGATAGATTAACAAAGTATTGGGTGTCAAGACTTGCACGTGAAGGCAGAAAATTCGGCATAGGATTATGTCTTGTTAGTCAGAGGCCTAAGGTAATTGATGAGAATGCCCTTAGCCAGACAAATAATAAAATCATATTAAAACTCGTTGAGCCAAATGATCTACGATATGTACAATACGCCAGTGAATACCTTAGCGACGAGCTTCTAAAGATTCTTCCAGGACTAAATATTGGTGAAGCAGTAGTACTGGGCTTAATGACTCCTTTGCCGGCTATTGTAAAGATCGATAAATGTCCAGGTAAGAGCGGCGGTAAAGACATTGATGCTGTAACTGAATGGGGCAAGAGAAAAAGTTTAGCTGAAGAGGCTGAGGAGCTTATTAAGGAGGAAATTGATATAGCTGGTCTCTAAACAATGGTTATCAAACATATATTCTCTATAAAATTGCCCAAGCATTATAATTTATCATTAACATTTTATCCATCATTTACATACCCCTTATATAGATTTATGGAAAATAGAGCCGTAAAGGATATTGGAGTATGTAGCGGTACCATATTTACTTTTTATAAGGATCATGTGTATATAGATGGTCCATGTAATAGGGATGTCATCGAAGAATTGCTGGGCCTATGGTTTGATCCCTCAGAGTATATAGATAGCGTTAGCAAAAGATATAAGGACTACATATTAGGTCTTGTAAACAGATTTAATGGAATTAGATTAGCTATTTCACCTAGCGATAGGATCTGGGTTTTTATAGCTGTTTTTCTCTCTAAAGCTACTAACTTCCATATTAATACAGTCAAGTGGGTTAGAGAAATAGCTTCAATAGGTTTAAACAATTTTATCAAGAATGGATATAGATCTATTGGTAATAGCTTCCAATTAAAACAACTATGGCATCTGTTAAACGAAAGCAATATCATTGACGTGCTTGGATCATTTAATCCATATAGTTTTAACGATTCATGGAAATTGAGGCGGAAATTGCTAGAATACAAATATATTGGCGTTAAAACAGTTGATGCATTTTTACTTTTTGCTACTAAATTTAGCTTCTTTACACCTATAGATAGACATTATAAGAAGTTTCTAGTTCAAAAACTAGGTCTAAGAAGCTATAGAGAACCTTTAGATAAACTTTGTAAACTATACAACTGCTATATATGTCCATTGAATAGAAAATGCCTTAGTTATTTCAGTAGAAGAAACTTTGGGAAACTAAGTGGCTGGATACAGACATTATCTTACTTAGCTGGTAATAAATTGTTGAATATATGACCCTTTCCTATCTTTCTTAGCACTATAAATAATCGATAGTATTGATATAATGAATAATTCTATGTGAGGACTATACGTTAGCATAAGCTAATGAGGCAAATCTGTATTAATTATGCTACGATGTATAAATATTCTGAGCCATATATCTACTATCTAAAGCCGTGGCTTTTATTTCCTTGCCAACATTGAAACATCTAGATCATTTAATTCAAGTATAAAGTTGAGATATAAGGATATAAAGCCGACGATATGGTGTCTACTTTAGACTCTTATAGATAAATAATATTCTTTGTATTAAAGTAATTAAGGACAACAATACTAGAACATAAAGTATTATCTTGGCAACATTATATATGTAGATAGAGAATACAATGATCACTATTAGAAATAGTATTCTTTCTCCACGCTCAATAAGTCCTATACCCTCAATCTTTAGCCCTAGTCCCTCGGCTCTGGCCCTAGAATAGCTTATGAGAAATGATAGAATTATTAAAACATATACTATAAACTCATTAAAACCCATGTACTTCAAAGATAATATGAGTATAAAGTCGTTAATTCTATCAACAGTAGAGTCTAAAAATCCACCAAATCTAGTTACTCTACCACTATACCTTGCTACTGCTCCATCAGCTACATCTAGAAACGAAGATAATATAATAAATAAGATGTAGATAAAGAACATATCATAGATAATAAATAAATAAAACCCAGTTATCATGACAATTAACGAAAGCATTGTTAATAGATTAGGAGGTATCCTAAGTAAAGCAAACACTTTACCTATATAAAAGAGAGACTTCCCTAATTTCTTCCTTAATTTAGTTATCAATACACTTTACACCGCATAACTTAGTACAGATATTCTTCATAACAATTGCGTCCTTTTCCAGTACTGGGCTTTCGCTAATAAATACTGCATCAATACCTGTCTCAACAACACCTTTACAGACAATCTCAAATTCGGGACCATATTCTTCTTCGGCAAGAGTATGATGTTCCTTTTCACCACCCTTTCCATATTCTATGCGAGAGAAATGCATATGCAATGGTTTAACGGCTTGCGTCCCAAGCTCCTTCTCAACAAGCTCAATAACTTCGATTACATGTGA
Organism: uncultured Desulfurococcaceae archaeon; assembly: GCA_964531225.1. Lineage (GTDB taxonomy): Archaea > Thermoproteota > Thermoprotei_A > Sulfolobales > Desulfurococcaceae > CAZHDB01. The sequence continues at coordinate 27,332 of CAZHDB010000014.1, read as the reverse complement.
TGTATCAACTATATAGCTTCCCAGACTCCTAGCATACAAATGAGCCCAGTCAATAACTGGCTTACACTTATCTATCTCACGGCATATGGCTATGTTTTCCTCAAGAGTGCCGAGCTGAGTAGTTTTACCCGTTGTCTCCGGCCCTAGCCATACACTCTCTGCACCCAAGCTCTTCCTATATTCTTCAACATCTCTTAAAGCCTTGATAGCTCTTTTTAGTGCTTCTTCTGGCGTTGTATCCTTATAGTATCCGGGATGAAAAACAACTATGTATGCATTCATCCAATATGCAGCTCTAACACTATCTATTAATCTCCTAACGCTTGCCTGTATAGTTGTCTCCTTAGGACTTCCAAGATTAATGAAGTACGGAGCATGTAAGCTCAATAATATATTGTATTTACTAGCTTCTTCACCTAGTTTACGAGCCTTATCCTCGCTAATCTTGACTCCACGAACAGCTTGATATTCAAGAGCGTTAAGACCCATTTCATGGAGAAACCTTGGTACCCCTATCATGTCTCCTCTGTAATCTATGGGCTTGCCAGCCGGACCAAAGTAATATTTATGCATGTCTTATCACTCTCCACATATTTTATTCTTAATTAATAATAATTAATAATATAGAATTTATAGTTTAGAGGACACATTGTCATCGATTTGATGCATAAATTCTATAAACTGTCTCTAATAATAGGTTGTTGTAGATTTAATGAGGTGAACAGTAATGTCTGTCAAGATAGATGTCAAAGCTATTGAATCAGAGATCGATCGTATTATTGAAGAAGCGAAAGCACATGCACAGAAGATAATTAGCGATGCACGGAAAAAAGCTAAGGAAATTATAGCAAGACCCATTCCTCTCGAACAATATAAAGAAGAAGCAGAAAAAATTAAAGAAAAAGCTAGAAAGGAAGCAGAAAAAATAGTTGAAGATGCAAAAAAGAAAGCTGAAGAAATAAAGAGAAAGAGCGAGGCACGTTTAAATGAGGCTGTTAACTGGCTTGTTAAAGTCGTTGCTGGGGTTTAGATCCATATGCCTCCAGTATTATTAAATAAGCCCGTTGAAATGGTAAAGGCAAATATACTCACACCCAAGACCTATGTCGATAAACTGTTATCTATACTGCATGAGGAAGGGGCATTACATATTACAAAGATAGGTAAAGGTATCGAGGAATATATTGTTAAGTTACAGAAAATCAATGACATAAATAATAAGATCGATTACATTTTATCTTTTAAGACGGGGGCGGTCCTAGATATTTCACTAACTTTATATGAACTAAGGCAGATATCCATGGATATCATCGAAAAAGATGTTAACAAGATCTACTTAGAAGTAAAGGGTCTCGAGGATAATATTGAAGAATATAAAAACGAGTTATCTAAATTAACTAATATTTATGATGTCACAAAACACTTGCCTCAAGATTTCGAGACAAAATACATATTTTATAAGGGAAAGTATTTATCAATTATAACAGCTTATGGTAAATCCGATAATATTAAGGAATTCGTTTTAGAAAATAAGATCACATTACTGTATAGCAAATTTATGGAGGAAAGAGCCGTAGCCATAATGATTATTGAAGTAAGTAAACTAAAAAGTCTATTGCGAAAACTAGCACTTTCAGGACTAAAATACCTACATATAGATAATAACCTAGTGGACAAGTATACTAAGATAAAGGAGTTAAATGATTATCTAAGTACCCGTATAAATGAGTTAAGGGATAAAATTAATGAGTTAAAAGATAAAATTAATAAAATAGTTTCGCGATCCCTAAGCGATCTTGGTAAATATAAGGTCATAATCGAGAATATGTCTTATAAAATAGAGGCTCTATTGAATATAGCTACATCAAAATATTTACTGCTCATCAGTGGATGGATTCCTAAAAACAAGTCTGATAAGCTGATTAATAGACTTAAAACAGAGAATATACCCGTTTATATAGAGTACAATCCGCCATCAATAGAGGACGAACCCCCCACATTACTCGAGAACCCAAAGATTATTAGATACTACGAGCCCATAGTAAAATTCTTAGGCGTACCCAACTATCATGAATGGGATCCCACTCCTGTTGTAGCTTATTCCTTTGCACTATTCTATGGAATAATGCTTGGAGATATGGGATACGCTATAGCAATTATATTAGCGGCTTACCTTATACTTGATAAATTTGTCGTTGATGTATATAGTAGAGATTACCAGTTCTTCAAAAGATCGATTGTAATATCAAGTATTGTTGGCTTTATTATAGGAGCATTAAGTGGTGCCTTATTTGGCGATATACTGGAAATTGCAAGATTGAAATATATGATTACTAATATCTTTAATGATCCATTAATGTTCCTTACAGTATCTATCATTATTGGATTAATACACGTAAATATAGCCCATGCTATAGCTTTAGTGAAGTATTTAAAGAGGAAAAATGTTGGAGACGTGATAAGTGAAACAGGCTTATTCGTAGCAGAGATCTTTGGCATACCTTATATAATGTATACAATGCTAAATATACCAATACCGATAATACCTCAACACATATTACAATACTTTATTTGGTTCGCATTAGCTGGAGTAGCATTAATTATAATAGGTATGATTAAAAGTATTGGTGGACTTGGCATACTAATGTGGTTATTTAATATAACTGGGTTACTAGGAGACGTACTTAGTTATAGTAGGCTTGCTGGCGTAGGTCTTGCAACTATATATCTAGCATCTAGTTTCAACCTTATGGCTAAAATGATTTATAATGGCATAATAGGTATGCTTCCACAAATAATAGCTCCTATAATAGCTTTCATACCAGCTATGTTAGTAGCCCTTTTCGGACACTTTATAAATACAGCTTTATCGGCCTTAGGAAGTTTTATACATTCCCTAAGACTGTGCTTTGTTGAATTTCTCAGTAAGTTCTATGAGGGAAACGGCTACTTATTTAACCCATTTCGAATTATTTTAAGAAAGAGAATAATTATAGAGTAATTAAGGACTAACATGTCTCTTAAAACATTTCTAAGAAATACTACCCCTCGTCATTAATTCTTGCCTCATTCTTCTAAATATCCTCTTCTCTAGGATGTCGATATTCTTCTCCACATCTAATGTCCAGGTACGTTCACTCTGACTATAAAATCTATAAGGTATGCCCCATTTCTTAACAGCAACAGTATCATAACTAAAGATCTCAGCTTCATCTATAAGATTTAATTGTCTTAGTTGATAGAGCAACCTGGCCAAGTAGACTTGAAAAATACTTGGAATAGCCATCGATATTACAACAACGTATTTATCAGGTTTAAAATTATCGTTTTCGTTAAAGAAATCAAGAATTTCATGTCCCCATCTGATCACATAAACCCATGGTTTATACTTAAAGAAACTTATAAGAATGCTGGCTTTATCCTTGTCGCTAGTCTTTAGAATGACCACATGGAAGGAATCAATAGGCCTGCTCGTAAAGCCGGTTTTAAGAAAAATACCTTTAATCAAATTCCTCTTGTATACATGAAGATACAAATGTTTATTAAAAACTTTCAGTGAAAAAGGGTATTCTTTTGCCATCATATGAATTGTTTTAAATGCATCTTTTTCTAACTCCTTTAAAATAATCAAGTCTACTATATCAGGGGGATCAGTATATTTAAGATTGCTCCAATAGAGATTCCTTTCACTTAACCCCGTTTTATAGGCTATTTCATTTAATTCTTTTACCATAATATCCCAATTATATTTAAAAAATGATCTTACAGGGTCTGTTGAGAATGTTGGTTGGGACCTCATAATATTGTAAATCATATAAACTCTTTTTTTACCTTGTATAAATTTTGTTTTCTTAATAAGTTCTCTATAGGCTTCTTTAATCATTTCTATTAAAATGCGTTTATTGGCCGGAATATAATATGATATGAAAGTTCCTACAGGATTATGTGTTATAACATAGAATTTAAGCCATACATTAAAAGGTATATCATTATGATCGATAATAGTGGGTAAATATACCATAAACTCCATTAATCCTAAAGATAATGTGTTTACATCAATTGTAAATTCCAATCCTAGTTTCCTTATCCTCTTAATAAATTGTTTTAAAAATTCCTCATTTATTCCTAGTTCTTTCGATAAAAGTGAATAATCTCCGGCAATCCTAGTACTTCTAAGTTTATCTATTATTGGTCCAAGCTTGTATTTACCTATTTTATTAAGTAAATTTATGACTCTCTTATAGGAGTCTATATAGTCATCCACCATTGCAGCCAGTTTTTCTTTAGAATCCATGAATATCATCCGCTATGATAGTTATATGTCTGCTTCATTCTATCTTTACCTTACTACTATTAATTATTTAGTCATTTAACTGTATTTTCATTTTCCACTACTACTTATATATCTCAACCATTTTATGTTATTTTGTAAAAGTATGATATGGAGATATATATGAGTATCACTCACAAGCTAGAGATCTTTAGAGGTCGAAGGGTAAAACTCTATGTTGAGGAACATTTACTTCCAAATGGTAATAAGGCATTGAGAGAAGTAGTTAGATTCCCTAACGCAGTAGTCATTCTTCCACTCCTCACATTTGACAAAATAGTTTTACTATACCAGTACAGACCAGCCATTAGAAAATGGATCTACGAATTACCAGCAGGTATAATAGAGGGAGATGAAGATCCTGCTGAAACTGCTTCTAGAGAATTAATAGAAGAAACTGGCTATAAAGCGGGTATTCTTAAACAAGTATTTAGCATGTACATGGCACCGGGATATAGTACCGAATATATGTATGCCTTTATAGCATATGATCTTAAAGAAGTAGGTGCTAAGCCAGAGCCCTACGAAGTATTAAGGAAAGAGATCATCAGTATAGATAAAGCACTAGAGATGATAAAAAACAATGAAATAATTGATGCTAAAACAATTGCCTTAATACTATATTACGCATATAATAGAAATAATATAATATCTATACTGGGAAAATAGATAATTAAGAAAATATAGGTGTACACTATTTGAGCACATTGCCTCCAGAACTAGAAGAGCTTAAGCATTTAATTAACTTAGCTATTCATATAGAAGGTCCTAGTAGTTGGATAGTTAGAGGATTTATTGAAAATGTGGATGAATATGTTCTTGACACAATTTCTCTTATACTTGATGAAAACCTCTCAGAAGATCTTGAATATGAGATTTTAGAAGATAAAACATTATGCGATATTTCGCCTGAAGAGAAAGATTGTAAAGACACTTTACTTATAGCAATCTATTTTGATGGAGATACTGATCCATTAGCATATATTATTTTTAATAGAAAACTCGGAGATAATACATATATTTTTAAACTAAGAAAAATTATTCTCACAAAGTACCAAGTCTAAATACTCTTCTTATAATTCATAAGACAGTGAAAGTCTAGGGTTTTAAAACTTTTCTCCAAGATCTCCTTACCGATCATTACCATAACATTGACAAATGATGATTTTCATATTATTGCCTCGGTGGAAGCTATGAACATACGCATATTAAAGCATCTAATTAGAACAATCAAATACAGTAGGTATATAATTCCAGTAATTATGGCCTTAGCGGTCTTTTTGGGCGGCGGAACCCACGGAGGAGACCCAATAGATAATGATCCAGTTGTTTAGATTCTAATAACTTTTTTAATTAGGCTTAACTTCTCCATATTCAATAAAATACCATAGCCTGTTTCACCTTTAATAGTTTGATTAAACTTTTTTACCTCTTATAACCATTGGATTACTGTGACTTGGTTATGTATGGTTATGGAGGATGGAAAAATGGATCCATTAGCATTAGTATTTGCCTATGCGGGTGCAGCTATAGCATTACTTGGTGGATTTGTAGGTTCGTCTTTAGGTATTGGCGCTGCTGGTACAGCTGGTACCGCAGCTCTTGCAGAGGATCCTAAGCAATTTAGGAATGTATTACTATTAGCATCGCTACCAATGACACAGACATTCTACGGATTAATTGTTATGATCCAGTTTATCTATAACATTAAAGGTAATGTTGACAAGATTGGGTTAGAAACAGGATTAGCCATGCTTGCTTTGGGATTAGCTGTTGCATTCGCAGAATATTTTTCAGCAAAATACCAGGGACGTGTGTGTGCTTCAGGTATAGCTGAGTTACCGAGAACTAAAGGTGCTGTTACATTTAGTACAATGATCTTAGCTGTTTATGTAGAGCTTGTAGGCATTCTTGGAATGGTGTTTGGTATACTGGGCATGACCCTCATAATGTCTTAGACCTGAGGGATTCCATTTGAATATGAGCAGTACCGGAGAACTAGTAGGAGATGTAAAGGATATTATCGAGAGACTTAGATTAGATGCTAAAAAGAAAGCTAAAGAAATCATGAGAGAGGCTGAGAAAAGAGCTAAAGAAATCATTGAAGAAGCTGAAGAAAAATGGAGAAAAGAAGCTGAAAAGAAGAGAGAGGAAATCATTGAAGAAGCTAGAAAAGAGGCTCAAATAATAGTTTCAGAGACCCGCAGAAAAGCTAGGATGATTATAGCTAATGCAAAATATGAAGTTATAGAAGAAGTCTTTAGTCGGACTAGGGAAGAGATTAGAAAGAAAGTCAACATAAAAAGTTCTCTCAATAACTTATTAAGGGAGAGCTTAGCCCATGTTACTAAGCCTTCAACAATTTATGTAAATAAAGATGACGTTGATATTTTAAGTGAGATCATAAATGAAGTTGGGCTTGAGGATGTAGAGATAAGAGAATCAAATATTCTTGGAGGATTAATAATTGAAAGCATTGAAGGAGTGAAGGTAGATAATTCTTATGACACACGATTAAAGAGAGCTAAAGAAACTCTAGTCAATAAATTAGCAGAGATCCTTTGGAGTTCTGGGTGAAATAAATAGTGATAACAAGAGTTTTTCATGAATCCTATGTATACTCTTATGTTTCTATTTTACTCTCAAGAATACTTACTAAAACTGATTTTGTAGAGCTATTAGATTCCAAAACTATAGATGAAGCCATAAAGGTGATAAGTAATAAGCCTATTGGAACAAAACTATATACTCTCGTGTTGGAGAAGAATATTGAACTTAAAAAAATCAATGAAGCCATAAATAATTACATTATAGAAAGACATAATGATCTCTATGATCGCATATCTTCACGTCATAGAAGATACTTGGAACCCATAGAGAGTCTTTTTGACTCGTTCAATATAGTATTGTTCTATAGTAACTTGGTTAGAGGATGTAAGGCGGAATATCTAATTCCGGCAGGAAAGATCTTTAGAATGAAAGTAGATCTTGAGAAAGCTAAAAACATTGATGAACTAATTGATATTCTACTTGGTAAAGGATTAAGTATTTACATAGACACTCTAAAGAAATATACAGGCGATCCAATAAAGTTATTTTATACACTAACTAAAAAGATCCTACCTAGTAGTAAGCCATTAGACATTCCATATAGGCGTTTACTAGGTTTTATACATGATTTATTATGGATACTAATGTGTAGTGCTAGTGGTGAAATACCTAAAGAAGTCATTCCAAACTTTTATGGCCTATCAATAAATGAATTTAATAATGTATGTCTATCAAAAAGTTTAGAGGATATTCCCGCTATATTACAGGATGGTTACTATAGGAACTTCTCAGAGATCCTTAGATATACTAATAAGATTAGTATTGGCAGTGGATCACTATTTCTAGGTTTTATACTTTATTTGTCTGATTTAACAAAGGATTTATTAACTCCATACACTGCTCATCCTTATGTAAGGTACTATATACTTATTCTTAGCGAAGGAATATTACTCAATACATGTTTAACGGCCATAGCCACTGGTATGTTTGTAAAAGAACTTAAAGATCTTATTAATGAGTGGTGGGTTCTTTGATGAAGACAAGAATTACTAGAAAAGATATATTAATTATAGGTGATCGTTTATTATGCCTTATAGGTTCAGCTGCAGGTACTGATTATATAGAATTCTCAGGTACCAATTGTAAAGATGTACATGATTTTCTAAATAAGAACGCTACAAAATATGGAGTTATAATTGTTTCGAGAGAAACTATTACGTCATGTAAAGATGTTAATACGCTTCTGAAAAATCTACCTGAAAATATACTATCAATTATCATAGACACACCAAGAACAATGGAGAAATTAGATGTCAAGAAACACTACGAGGACATTATACGCAAATATATTGGTTTAAAGATAACGCTATAGTTTTTATGCCCACTCGCAATAACCCTTATACTGAAATAATTGAAGCAGGTGCTTGAGCAATTGCCATTAAAGGGAAGTATATACAGAGTATCCGGTCCTCTTGTGATAGCCGAAGCTATGAAAGGTTCCAAAGTATACGAAGTTGTTGAAGTTGGTGAAGAAAGACTCGTAGGTGAAATAATTGGGGTTGAAGGGGATAAGGCTATTATACAAGTCTATGAAGATACTACGGGGCTTAAAGTAGGAGACCCGGTCTATGGTACAGGATATCCCTTAGCAGCTGAATTAGGCCCCGGCTTGGTAGGATCAATTTATGATGGTATTCAGAGGCCATTACCTATTCTAGAAGAACTTGCAGGCTTCTTTGTAAAGCGAGGTGTCAAGGCTGCACCATTACCAAGAAATAAGAAATGGCATTTCATACCTATTGCTAAAAAAGGTGATAAATTAGAGCCGGGTGACTATCTCGGCTATGTTATTGAGACAGAAACAGTTAAACACTACATAATGGTTCCACCTGGAATTCATGGCGTTCTAAAAGAAATCGTTCAAGAAGGGGATTATACAGTCGATGAGACTATTGCTATTATAGACGATGTAGAGGTTAATATGATACAGAAATGGCCTGTACGTAAACCTAGACCTTATCGAGAAAAACTCGAACCCCATGAGCCATTGATTACAGGCCAGCGTGTAATAGATTTCTTCTTCCCATTAGCAAAGGGCGGTAAAGCCGCCATACCAGGAGGTTTCGGTACTGGTAAGACCATTACTTTACAGCAACTTACCAAATGGAGCCACGTAGATATAGCCATCTATGTTGGATGCGGTGAGCGCGGTAATGAAATGGCTGATGCGCTTCATAGTTTCCGTAAACTTGTCGATCCACGTACTGGTAAGCCATTAGTTGAGAGAAGCGTATTCATAGCAAACACTAGTAATATGCCTGTAGCAGCTCGTGAAACAAGTGTATTCCTTGGAGCAACGATTGGCGAATATTTCCGTGATATGGGATACCATGTGTTAATGGTTGCTGATTCAACAAGTCGATGGGCTGAGGCTATGAGGGAGATTAGTGGTCGATTAGAAGAGCTTCCTGGCGAAGAAGGTTATCCAGCATATTTGGGTTCTAGACTAGCTAGTTTCTATGAAAGAAGTGGTTATGTAGAGACTCTCGGCAAGCCTGAAAGAACTGGAAGCTTAACAATTATGGGTGCAGTAAGTCCTCCTGGAGCAGACTTTAGTGAACCGGTTACACAAGCGACTTTACGTATAGTGCGTGCACTATATGCTCTTGATGTTGCGCTAGCTTATCGTAGACACTATCCAGCTGTTAATTGGCTCACAAGTTATAGTCTCTATGTAGAGAATGTTGCTGATTGGTGGCATAAGGAAATAGGTAGTGAATGGAGAAGTCTTCGTGAGAAGGCTCTTGCTATTCTACAGAAGGAGGCAGAGCTTGAAGAACTCGTAAGACTTGTTGGAGCAGAAGCATTGCCTGAAGAGGATAAACTTGTTTTAGAAGTTGCACGCATGATTCGTGAAGACTTCTTACAACAAAATGCCTTCCATGAGATCGATACTTATTGTCCGCCTAAAAAGGCTTTGCTCATGATGAAGGCCATAATGTTGTTTTACGATTATGGTCGTGAGGCCATTCGTAAGGGTATAACGGTTGATGAAATACACAATATGAAATGCAGGATTAAGATTGCACGTATGAAGGAAGTACCTAATGTAGGTTTTGAGGATATGTTTAAACAATTATTTGACGAGATAAGAAATGAATTTGAGACAAAGATTAGAGAGGTGGGTATTATTGGTAGTTTCTAGCCTAGCTATTCGTGAATCTCCAAAACTTATAAGAGCTCAAGGAAGTCTATTGATCGCGGAGCCTATATATGGCGTTAGCTACGGTGAAGTAGTTGAAGTAATGCTTGCCAATGGAGAAACAAGACTTGGACAAGTAATAGATGTTAGTCGTGAAGCCATTATAATTCAGGTTTTCGGAGGAGTTAGCGAAGTAGATCTAAAGGGTTCACGTGTTAGGTATAGTGGAGAAACATTGAAGTTACCAGTGGGCATAGACATGCTTGGCAGAATGTTTGACGGATTAGGAAGACCTATCGATGGAGGTCCTCCAATTGTTCCAGAGGATTATCTAGATATTAACGGTGCTCCCTTAAATCCAGCTGCTCGTTTACCTCCATCAGAATTTATTGAAACAGGTATTAGTGCTATTGATGGTTTGAATAGCCTTGTGCGTGGACAAAAACTGCCTATATTCTCAGGTTCAGGATTGCCACATAATCGTATAGCTGCCCAAGTCGTTAGACAAGCTCGTGTACGCGGGAAAGAGGAGCGGTTTGCAATTGTATTTGCCGCCATTGGTGTTAGCTATGACGATGCTATGTTCTTCATCGATAACTTCCGACGTTACGGTGCATTAGAGAACGCTGTTGCATTTATTAATACTGCTGACTCTCCGGTTATTGAGCGTGTAGCTATTCCAAGAGTGGCGTTGACTGTGGCCGAGTATCTGGCATGGAAGCATGGAATGCATGTATTAGCTATCCTTACTGACATGACAAATTATGCTGAGGCTCTACGTGAACTTAGTGCTGCCCGTGAAGAAGTACCTAGTAGGAGAGGTTATCCGGGATATATGTATACTGATTTGGCGACCATATATGAGAGGGCTGGCAGGGTTGAGGGGCAGAAAGGTAGTGTTACTCAGATGCCTATATTGACGATGCCGGATGATGATATAACACATCCTATACCCGATCTAACAGGCTATATTACTGAGGGCCAACTTGTACTATCAAGAGCATTATGGAGGAAAGGTATCTATCCGCCCTTTGACATTCTTATGAGCTTATCACGATTGATGAAGGATGGCATCGGTGAAGGAAAGACGCGTGAAGACCATCGAGGAGTGTTTATGCAACTATATAGTGCCTATGCAGAGGGCGTAAGGCTTCGTGAATTAGCCGTTGTCGTTGGTACCGAAGCATTATCTCCGAGGGATAAGAAGTTCCTTGAATTCGCTGATAAATTTGAAAGGGAATTTATTGGTCAAGGAGAGTATGAGAGGAGAACTATTGAGGAAACCCTTGATAGGGGATGGGATTTGTTATCCATATTGCCTGAAGAAGAACTTAAACATGTAAAGCTGGAGCATATCAAGAAGTATCATCCAAAATATAAAGGTAGAAAAGCTAGTACTATTTCATGATTCTTTTAACAAGATAATATTTTGCTGCATCTTCAAAAGCTACTATAGCATCTAATGCTATACCTATATCCTCGCCCCATGAAATAACTCCATGCCTCGGTATAACTACAAGCCGTGAACCCCTTAAGACCTCTTCTAAAATATTGTTTGCTAGATCAATTGTTCCTGGCGATGCCGGTTTACATATGCTAACTTTGCCAACGCTGTACTTTATTTCCGCAAATACTTCATTAAGCCAATCGATACCTGCTGCATCAACCAATGCCGTTGATATTGGTGGATGGGCATGAAGAACTGCTTTAGCATGGTCTATTTTCTTATATATCATTATATGAGCGTTTATTTCTATTGATGGTTTTCTTAAACCCATATACAAGTTTCTATCAAGATCATATATAATAAGGTCATTAACTTTTAACATATGCTTAGGAATTCCTGAAGGAGTCAACCATACTAAAGAGCCTTTTCTAATGCTTCCATTACCACCACGTGGATTAGTTAGTCTTTTCTCGACAAGAAATTTCATAGCATAAATTAATGTATATGGTTCAGTTAATGCATCACTCACGTACCTCACCTTCACAGCTTTATTTTAGATCCTGCCATTGCTTTAATGAGTTTTCCAGGATAGTTCGCAACCATGTACTCTATAAACTTTATACCGCTACAATGCAGGGGTATTACATATGTTGATACCGAGGATAAATAATCTGCTATAGATTTAATGAATCTTTCAGGTGCGTTGATTAAATGGAAGCCTCCTATGACAGCATATATTTTTTTATTAAAATGTTCATAGATAGACCACAAAACTTCTTTATAATTAGGATGCATGCACCCACTAAAGATGATTAATCCTTTATCACTGTCTATAACGAGGAAATGTTCCCATGGAGGACCATAATAGGGTTTCGAGATGTATACTCCTGGAAGAATTTTAATCCAGTCGATAATCTCTATTGGCACCAAGCCATTTTTCATAATTATTTGCTCAAAGTAGGGGCCTGACGCATAGGGTATGTATGTTTTTGTTGACGGAGCTATCCATCCAATAAAAGATATTCCACCAGTATGAGATGTATGTACATGGGAAATTACAACTGCATCTAATAAACTTAAATCTATATCTAGGGATTCTGAGTTATTTCTTAAAATATCCGGATTAGGCCCAGTATCAAACAATATATAATGACCCATAGTCTCTATATATAACGAAATACCATGAATAGGCTTCAGTCTAACTTCATCAATACTTCGATCATCAACTAATACCGTAATCTCTAACTCGTTCAATTCAGTTAATCCTCCAAGAACATTATCTAGGAGGTAAGGAAAATATAAAACTACGTATATCATTAGAGAATATGGAAAATGCTTATGGAATCAAATATGAAAGTAGCAGTACTATATAGTGGAGGAAAAGATAGCACCTATGCATTACATTGGGGATACCTTCAAGGGCTAGATATTGAGTGTCTACTATCCATTTATCCAAGAGAATCTTCTATGCTATTCCATTATCCAGGAATAGAAGCTACAGTTTACCAAGCAAAAGCAATGAACATTGATATTCTATATTCGAGGGCGGTGGATAATGAAGAGCATACATTATATAATTTATTGAAGAAAGCAAAAGAGAAATATAGTATAAAAGGAGTCATTGCTGGTGTATTACTTAGTGATTATCAGAGAATGAGGCTGACTTTCGTTACAGAAAAACTCGGATTATCCCTATATACACCATTATGGAGAATTGATCAAAGGTGCTACATGAAAGAAATAGTTAAAAATGGGATAAAATTTATCATAACATCCATATCAACCTATGGATTAAGCCATAAATATATAGGTAGAATCGTCACATTAGAATTACTTAATGAAATTTTAGTCATAACAAGTAAATACCGGTTAAATCCAGCATTTGAAGGGGGAGAAGCAGAAACACTCGTGATCGATGCACCATTATTCAAACAAAAACTAATAATTAAAGGAAGAATTATAAAGAGAGGTCCATATGAGGCAAGGCTAATAATTGATAAAATAGATCTAGGAGATCAACCCAGAATTATTATAGAAAATAGAGAATAGTGCTGATGGAAAATATCCTTCATGGTTTATGTATTAAAATTACATTTGTCTTAATCTTTTATTTGCTACCAAAGTAGTTAGCTAATACGTTCGCCAGATGCTCTGGTTTAGTATACCATTTATCGTACTTGTAGTCTTTTCCTCCAATACTTACAATAATGAATTCTCCTTGATCCTTTACTATTGCTTGGATCTTGTTATCCTTTACTAGGTAGAATATTTTCGCACTCTTATCAACGATCTTGTAACCACTTAATTTCGCTATTAATAATTTTTTAAGCTCCTTTATATAGTCTGACATTGCACATCACTAGTTTTTGGAAACATAGATAATCCTTCTTAAATCTTACTCTCTAAAATTAATCTAAAGAGAGGTAAAAGATTATAGAGGAAATAGTGTTTTTAGTATGTAACTCCAAGCAATGCCCATTTATCTGATTCTTTACCACACACACTTCTACCTTTTGCAGGAAGCTTTATTGGCGATTCAACGATTGTTCCTATAACTCCTTTTCCAGTTATCGACTCTAGTTCTTCAGCACATTCTTCAGTACCGTCCCAAGGTGTTACAATTAATCCCTTTCTACCTATTACTTCTTCAGGCTTCTCAGTAATTATAACTAGTCTCTTAAACTGTTCAAGAGCACGTTTATATAACGTTGCTTCAATGTCTTTCCATACGTTTTTAAGCTCATTAACTAGAGACTCTATACTCACTGTTCTCTTTTCGATCATATCCCTTCTAGCTATTGTTACAGTTTTATTTTCAAGCTCTTTTCTACCTACTTCAAGCCTCGTAGGTACACCCTTCATGTCCCAATAATAGTATTTCCATCCAGGCGTATGTTCAGGATCATCATCTAAATAACTCCTAATACTATTTTCACGAAGTAGTTTATCAATTTTCCTGGCATAATCTATGATGTCTTTTTCATCTCTTCTAGCAATAGGTACTATAACGACTTGTATTGGAGCAACTTCTGGGGGGAGAATCAGTCCTCTATTATCTCCATGAACTGCTATAACTGCTCCTAAACTTCTTTCCGAGATCCCATAGCATGTCTGATATACATATTTAAACGTACCATCCTCATCCATAAATCGTATATCAAATGCCTTAGAAAACCTCTGACCTAAATTAATTACTGACCCAAGTTCTAATGCCTTACCATCAGGCATTGGTGTGATAAAGTCGTAATTGTATTCCGCACCACTAAACGTATCCCATGGAGGCGTAAGCACTATGAAATATGGAATTAATAGTCTATCATAGAATTTCTTATATATGGCTACACCCTCCTTAATCTGTTCTTCAGCTTCTTCCATAGTGGCATGAGCAGTATGTGCCTCAATAAATGAGACAACTTCTCTAACTCTAAGAATTGGATGAGTAGCCTTAGTTTCATAACGAAATACATTAACGACTTGATACATTTTAACGGGAAGATCCTTTTTTCCCTTAATCCACATACTCCACATATAATACATGACGGTTTCACTAGTAGGCCTAACATATAGCTTTTCACTAAATTTCCTAGTCTTAGTACCCTCAACAACGAATGTCTCGCCGCCAAAACCTTCAAGAAACTCCTTTTCCTTAGCAAATAAGCTCTCTGGTATCATTGTAGGAAAGTACGCTTCTTCATGACCCGTAGCTTCTAAAAGTTCAACCAATATCTTTTGTACATTTCGTAAAGCCTTATAGCCATATGGTCTCCAAACATTCATGCCTTTAACAGGGTACCTTATATCAACAATTTCTGCTCGTTTCAGTATTTCATGATACCATTTAGCGAAATCGCTGTACTTATCGATGTCAAATAGATATTTTTTCTCTGACACGATTTACACCCACTACGACTAACCACTCTTATACAAGGTAATAACAGCTAGTGTCTTAAATAAATTCATTTCCTCAGAGAAAAACTCATTATATTATTGAGTAGATTTAAATAATTTATTGAGCTTGTTCTAATATATTCATATATAGCTCTTATAATCTCTTCATTAACATGTTGTTTAGGCGTAGTAATTAGATTTATTTCGAAAATCCTATTTTCATTCCCAGGACTGTATATTACTTCACCTTTTATATGCGAATTATTTAATTTCTTCAAAACATCCACTGCTATCATTATTTCAGGAATTAATCGTGTTTCAAATAATCCATTAATCATATAAGTAGCTATGGGCTTTAGAAAGTTCTTATTAAATGATTTAACAAATTTATTTTGATCCAGGTTATCCTTAATATTATGTATATCTGCCAATTTTCTAAATAAAACCCTTGTTTCAAGGGGCAAGTCTGCTTTCGAATCAATAGAAAATCCTTCTTTCAAGAACTTGAACGAATAAATCTCATTGAGAGATTTGCCATTGATTACCCTATGTAGTAATTCAAGAAGGCTTAACATAAACGGCTCGAGCCTAGGATCATTTTCACGTCCATCATCCAAGTTAGTATGATAATTTACTCTTAATTCATGAAAAGTATGCAATGTAATAGAGGGAATACCGTGTAAGGTGAACGAGAAACTATCAAAATATGGTTGTTCATTTTCCAATAAGGAGCTATCCACTGCCCCACGATTAACTAGTTCCTTGACTATGTCTTGTAGAAATATGTTAAATGCTACATGTACTTTACTAGTGAATAATGTATCAAGGCAAATATTCATCAAAATATTATCAAGATCAGATTTAATGGAACGGTTTTCTAAATACTTCCTACTACCCCAAATCCAATACCACCCACTATAACCGGGAGCACCTGATTCTTCAGCAGTAAATGAAGCAAGTATAGTAGTGTATTTCCTATTATTTAATCTTCCTAACTTTTTAGAAAACTTAAGTATTATTTCAAGACCGATAAGATCATCTGAAAATCCAGTAAACCAATGATCATGATGGACGCTGTAAATTATCTCATAATCCTTAGATCCATTATATATTGCAATAACATTGTAGCCGTATCTACCATGATCTACTCTTGTTTTAACAAAAATTCTAATATGACTAGTTCTCCTCATAAATAGCTTTAGATAATCCTCTTTAGTGATACTAATAACAGGTATCGGCGGTGGAGCTCCGTAATTAAATGGAAACCCTTCAACACCCGTAACAACTATCCTCCTATATCTTCCTGGAAGGACGTCATAGAATATTACCGCTAAAGCTCCAGCATCATATAGTCTCAACATAACAAATTTAGCGTCATCGGGATCAGGTGGGAAAGGTATAACTACTACTTTTCCATGAGGATCGCTCTCTAAACTTATTCGTTCACCATAGTAATTGGCAAATACAATCGGTGCTTCAATGTCATCAGTTAAGGTATAGGGTAAACTGAAACATCTAATCACCTGATCACCTATTTCTAAAAAGCATTCTTTCTCATACCATGACATTACATTAATATGTTCTAGGAATACTTGGTCAGCTCCATGTTCTTGAAACAAGTTTTTTAGTTCCATGGCTACATTGTGTTCATCCGAAGTGCCTGTTATAATTTCCTTGGTGAATAGTTTATTATTTAATATAATTACTTCATTTTTCATCGCTCAATATTCACCTAATAATAATTTCCTAGTTTCTAGAATATGAATTTAAGAGGTTATTAGAAATTACTAGAGTTATAGGTGTAGGATATGGTTAAATTAATTACAATGAATGTAAGGGATCTTGATAATTTAATTAACAAAATAGTTAATAGTGGATATAAGATCGAATATGGTGCCCACGCTGTATTACCAGATAATAGTGAGATCGAGGAAATATATGTTTTCAAAAACGAAAGACTTCTTGGAATAGTTATTGCACACTATATATCACAATACTATAAAGTCATAATTGAAAATGAAGAGGCCGACGATAGTACTATTCTCAAGAAGCTACTCGAGGTTAAATATAGTAATAATAAATGGAGGACTCCTGTTTCACCCATTGCTGTATTAACTGACGATGATGAGTTAGTACGTATATTTGAAAAGTATAAAGATGAGTATCCCTGTGATGAAGCCAAAAGGCTTAGTAATATCTATAAAGAGAAAACTCCTATAAATAAGAACATAATCAGCGGCCTATTAGCAAGAGCGATAGAAAACTCCATTCCCTATAAACTAGTTATTCATATTTAAAATAATACTCAGAAAGGAGAATATTCTTCATCACCTTCAAGTTCTGGAGACCGTCGTTTCATCATTCAATATAAATATTTAGTTAGAGTATCTTTAATATTCTTAGTACATGGTATTTTCCTATGGAGGTTGCATTATGAATAAGCCCAAATATTTAATTATTGAATTTCTGAAGATCTTAAGGCCCTTAAATTGTTTTATGACGGGTCTTGCTATATTATTTACATATTTTGTCCTAAATTCTTATAGCATACGGAGTTATATAGATCTAATCATAGGTTTCTTCACGGGATTTTTTGCCTCAGGTGCTGCTATGTTAATAAATGATGTAATAGACCTCGAAGTTGATAGAATTAATAAGCCCTGGAAACCATTACCCCGTGGTATATTTAGCGTTTATAGCATACGTTTACTAAGTTTAATATTACTACTAATCGCCATATCTATAAATCTTATAATTTCATTACATTTATTCCTAGTAGCATTTATTTTCTCTATAATAGCATATATATACAATTATATGAGAAAATACTGGTGTAGTCATTTTCTGGTTAGTGTCTCTACCATGGGTCCATTCATATACGGATTATTTCTTGCTGGTTTACCTTATTCCAAAGCCTCATTTACAATACTTTTTTCAATAGTTGTATTTCTCGTAAATACGGCTCGTGAATTTGTTAAAAGTATAGGAGATATAGAAGGAGATCTCAAACTCGGTTATAAGACAATAGCAACGGTATATGGTGTGAAAAATGCTTCTAGAGCTTCATTAATATTGTCTATTATAGGATCAGTTTTAGCCGTATTAATAGGTATTTTTGGTTTAGCAAACATCTACTATACAATAATACTAGGCATTGCAGGTTCAATATATACATATTCAGCTTATAGAGTGTATAGGGATCATAGTAGAGAAAATGTATTAAAAATGAAAAAGTTAATGATATACATGATGTTATTAGCATTAGTAGGATTCCTATTGTCAGGGTTGCCCTAGAATTTCATGAACCCTAGATTTGTACTTACTTATATTCTTTGTTTCGAGAGGATCTATTCCTCTTAGGCGAGCTAATTTTACGCTTGCTAAGCCAAGTAATAGGCTTCCATACAATAATTTCTGGAGAAGATTCTTTCCTTTAAGCAATATCTTCTTAACCGGATATCTCTTTTCTGCATATATCTCATCCATGAAACTGATTAACTTTAGACCAATAGAATTGCTTGGATCAACTATTTCGAGAACAGTCCATTTATCAGTAAATGGTTTTTCCCATCCAACAATATCATTATGAGCCCATTCCGGAGCCACATCTATTTTCACAGGTATTTTCGAATTCTCATTAAACTCGTTCTTACCTCTAATTGCAAGAACTTCCAATGGTGTATGTGTCGCTATTACAAGATTGCCTTTATTACCATATATAAACTGTGCTACCTCCATGGCTTCATTATAGGCATAGGCCATATGCTCTTTTAAGAACTGCGTTAAATCCTCAACTTCGTCTCTTGATACAATAGTTAAACCGCTTGTGTCAAGAACATTTAGTACTGCAAGAAGCATTTCTGGAAGAGCAGTACGTGGAGCTATGCCCTTAGTTACTGTAATTAATGGTAGATTCTTCTGCTTTGCGTCTCTTTCTAGGAAACCATTACTTGTTATAACCACTAACTTACATTTTCTACGAAGCGCCTCTAAGTAGGCATGTCTAGTCTCTAATGTATTACCACTATAGCTTATAACAAAGACTAGATCCTTCTCATTAATGAAACTTGGTAATTCATGACTTTTAACTATGAATATTGGATACTTAAAATATTTTCTAGTACTAGCCAATGCATATACATAGTCCCCTACACAACCACTACCACCCATGCCAGTAATAACAATTAATCTTGGCTCCATATCAACTCTACAGCAACCCCAGATAGAGAGCGCTCTTTCCACTTGCTCAAGCCATCCAAGATAATAATCTTCCATCAAAATCACCACTACATGATCGTTTCTCTCCAGATACCTATGACTATACTGTTCAAAATAGTTTTCTAACATAAAAACAAAAATGCTTAACTATCCTAGTTTTTACATGATAAGGCTATGAGGAAAGCTTGACCCAGATGACTAAAAGGGATGATTTTACGCAGGCCTATCTGAGCTTTACCTCTTTATTAGCCTTAGTAACAATTATTAGAGATTAGAGGTTGTTTATTGAAATGAGGTTTCCATGGTTTTTCCTACGCGGTAAGTGGATTATTTCCGGGCATGAGGCTTGGGCCCGGGATTTATTGATCTCCTATTTATCTCTCCTAGCCTCGACTGACGGCTACGTATATATAGAGGCTCATAGGCCGTGGAGAATAGACTTAATAGAGTTATTATCTTCTAAGATAGTTAAGAATGCCGTTATCGACAACATACTTATTGTAGATAATATAAGACTTGATCGTATCGAGAATGCTAGACTCCTTATCTATATAGATCCTATTAAGACCCCTTATATTGCTAAAAAATTAAATGTTATAGTTTCTACTTATCCAACTAGTAGAGTAAAGAAATATTTTGGCTGGAGAAAAGCTATTCTTAAAAGAGCTGGAGAACACGACTTCATAATGTCTATTGAGGGAAGGCGTATCAGAGTAACATTGTCTCTGAGTTATATAGGTTATTCGTCTCCTCCACAAGGTATCTATGGGGAAGCACTTAACTTATTACGTAAAGGCATAGTCGAATACGGTTTTCTATCGACGCGAGATGCTTTAGACATTATATCATATAATCTAGGTATCAAGAGGGAGCAAGCTAGAAAAATACTTGCATATCTTGTTGAAAAAGGATACATAACTATTAAGAAAAAGGAAGTACTTGTGTACTAATGATTTATTCGAATTCTATATATATGGCGGGTTTTAAAGGATATGCCTCCTTACCCTTAAGTTCTCTAGTTTCACTAGCATATCTTACCTCTAATGGGGCCTCTACTTGCTTCTCAATCCATTTATGAAGGGCTTCAATAGCTTTCTTTTCATCAAGTTCTGTAGATAATATAAGGTCTCTTAAATATAATGGAAGGCTTGAAGCTAGTTCATAAACCTTTCTAGCAATATTAGCAACCCTCTTCTTATCAACAGAGTCCATAACTATATCCTTAATGAATTCTCTCATGGTTTTTCCAGACACTATATATTGTATTGCTTTGCGTAAAGTCTCATATGCCTCTGGATCAACTACATATACCATGATCTTTCTAGGCTTTCCTTTACGCACTCTTAATATTTCACGAATATCGTTAATTAATCTATCAATATACTCCATGGAGAGAAGTGCTTGTGGGCTAAAGTATTTATCTTCAACAGTGGGCCATGAAGTATTTATTATAAAACCTTCTCCACCAATAATTTTCCACATTTCTTCCGCAAAGAATGGTGTATAAGGAGCCATCATTCTTATCCATGAATCGAATACATACGCTATAGTATGTTTAAATGTTTCATCAAAGTATCTATTTTTAGTCTTAATTATGTCTAAGTATTTTTTAATACACTCCTCAAATATATAGTAAATCATATTGGCAGCTTCTCTTACTCTGAGCTGATCGAGTGATCTCCTAGCATTAGTTGAAATTTCTCCTAACTTACTTATAATCCAAGCATCCTCTAGATGAATTATATCTGGTAATTCTTTCTTCCTATAATTGACTATGATGTCTCTATATTCAACGATCATATTATGTATCCTTCTAAGCTGTTCGATAACGAAATATGCTGTCTCCTCCCTAAAGTCAAGATCCTGGTCGATCTCGCTTGAAATCGCTATGGCTAGTCTTAAACCATCTGGACTGAGTACTGATGCAAGTTGCTGAACAGGTATAACGTTGAATAAGCTTTTACTCATCTTCTGACCACGATATAGTACGTACCCGTTTACAGCTATTTGCCTAGGCCACTTTGTCCTAGGAAATATAGCTACATGGTTAAATATTAAGAATGTTAAATGATTCTTAACAAGATCTTTACCACTATGTCTAGAATCTAATGGATACCAGTAATCGAATTCTTCTCTAGCCTCCCTTAATACGTTTTCTGGAATACCTGTTTTTCTAGAAAGCTTCCTAGGATCACCTTTGCCAAGGAGGATATAATCCCATACTTCGTAAGTAAGCTGATCAGCTTTAACTCCATATTTACGCAGTATATGATTCATTGTATAGAATGCCATGTATATTGTCGAATCACTTAAACTTTCAATAACCCATTCACGATCCCATGGAAGCCTAGTGCCTAATCCCTTAGTCCTTGCACATGCTCTCTTCTTAACCCACTCAATAGTCTCTTCAAACTCTTTCCTTATTTGTGAAGGAATTATATTCATGGATGCAAGGGCTTCACGTGCAAGTTTCTTCCACTCCTCAATACCGTAGTTTATGAACCATTGGTTCTCAAGTATCTTCACAACAACCTTATTGCCCCATCTACTATAGATAGGCTTATTAATGATCTCATACATGCTATCCGCTAAGCCAGCATTACGTAGCCATAAAGCAGTAGCCTCTCTAGCCTCGGGAACAGGCTTCCCTGCTATAAGAGTCTTTACAGCAGCCACTACATACTTCCTTAAACCTTGATCTCTTATATCAGATGCCACGCGCTCAGCTATATCTTCAACAACTATTCCCTGTTTAAACTCAATACTATACACCCTCTTAGTAGCTTCTTCAAGCTTATCATGTTCAAGCTGGCTGGAAATACCCATTTCCTCAACCACATCAACTGCTAACTTATCACTAACCCCAGGTACCCTAACAACAGTCTTTGGCTTAAGCTCTTCAGGCCTTATTCCTAGTTTCTCAAGTAACTCCTTATTTCTTAGTATATCCTTGAGAGCAGCATAGTCGTAAGGTGCATGAGCAGGTACACTCATGACTATGCCAGTAGCTGTATCTGCATCAACGAATTCTGCTGGTAAAATAGGTACTCTCCAACCAGTAGCCGGATTACGGACACGTTTACCGATAAGTTCTTCTCCTCGGAATTCTCTTAGAACCTTTACCTTTCTAAGCTGTAACCTAAGCTTATCAACAGCTTCCTTGCTAATAATCCATCTATGTCCATTGACAAGAGCCTCTACATAGATAGCTCTGGGATTAACCCATACATTAACAGCTCCAAACACAGTCTCCGGTCTAAGTGTCGCAGCAGGCATATAGACTCCATCATTTGTCTCAAAGAAGAGCAGTGTAAACTCGCCAATCTCCGGCTCAACATCGCCCTTAGTATCATGCATACCAACCGGAGTACCTACAACTGGATCCCACCCGACTGGATGAGTACCCCTAGTTATATAGCCTTTTTCATATAGTTTCTTGAATTGCCAGTGTATGAAGCTACTGAACATAGGATCAATACTTACAAACTCTCTTCTCCAATCAATCATGTATCCCATGAGTTTCATGGACTCCTTGATACTTTTGTGAAAATATTTTACAAGGTATAGCGGATCCTTCATTTTTTCAATTTCTTCGTCGGGTATACGATATAGTTCACGAAATAGCTTTAGTGTCTTCTCATCACCCTCCTTTATAGCATCTGCCATAGCTAGTACTGGTGTACCTGTGTAATGGAAGCCCATTGGAAAAAGTACATTATATCCCTCTAGTCTCTTGAACCTAGCATAGATATCTGTCAGGGTATATGTTCTAGCATGCCCGAGATGCATCATTCCATTTGGATACGGAAAAGCCGCTGTTAGGAAGAATTTTGGTTTATTAGAAGGGTTTGCTTCATGTATTCTGGATTCTTCCCATTTAGTCCTCCATTTATTAGCTATTTGATTAAGCCAGCCAATATATTCACATAAATCCTTTCTATTCTCAACAATAGGCTTCACCAGTACTTCACCATATTCCATTATCCTATATTAGTTTAACGGAGAATAGTCTATAGATTCCGGAAATAATTAAGTTTAACCACATGGAGTATTTAGAAGAGAGATTTCTGTTTCACAAGATCTTCGTCGAAAACTAGTTTCATAGATTGAAGCTTCTTCATAACAATATTTACGAAATCCATTAAGACTTGCCTAGGTATACCCTTTTCTTCAGCTTTCTTAAGGACTATTTGTTCGACAATAACATATTTGCGATACGTCTCATTAAGCCTTTTCCATGGTATACCAGATAACGCTTTTGCTATTCTTTCATCATAAGGTAACTTACCTTTAATCATGAGCAATGCTATTATCGGATAACCTATATATCCTCGATATATAGTTCCATTATCTGTCGAATATACTCTTCCATCATCTCGAACAATGACCTTATATGTTCTTTCACCAGTAGATGATCTAACTTCGGCTTCATCGTCCTGAACATTTATTCTACCATCAGCTATTGACCCCAGAGCCTCTAAAACCTTTATCCTAGGTGGAAGTCTTAACACTCTTGCCATTATGTTTAACCTCCTTGAACTATAGATGCATCTATTATAATAGGTTCCATACTAATTATGGATCCGCGTCCATTTATCATTCTCCCTACACCCATACTTATAAATCTCTCATACATATCATCAGGTATTAAAACGTAGAAGCTTGCAGATTCACCATCATAACTTCCCTGTAAATATACTGCCTTCCTATATTCAAAACCCGGAGGAGATTCAAAACCTACTATTACACCTTCAAATTCTACTTCTTTTTTATACATTACTATACACCGGATCAGATGTGGAACTTAATGAAATATTTATAGACATCAAATGTAATAAATCTAGTTATAGGTAGATAAATTTTAGAGGTGGTTTTATTTATGCCCCGTGAACTTAGCACTGGACTAATTATAGCTGGAGCATATGCAGATAAATTACGTAGAACACTATTCGCACAACTAAGGGATATGGTTAAACAGGACAAGGAATTTGCAAGAGAAGTAGCACGTGCTAGCGGCGAGATCAATAGATTATTATTCATAATACTTGTTGAGAAGCTAAAAGTTGATAAGGGTGATGTCGTTCGAATTAGAGTACAATATGATGTTGAAAATGGAAAAATCAAGTGGTATTATGATACATTACGTGTAGAATACTTCAAGCGTGTAAGTGACGAAGAAGTTGCTAAAGCTGTTAAAGAAGTTCTCGAAGAAAAACTAAAAGAGATACAAGAACAGTATGCCGTGGCCCCATCAAGGGAAGAAGCTGAAGAAATTCTTAAGGGAAAAAAGGAAGAATTTAAGATCGAGGAGACTAAAGAGATTATGGGTGAAACCCAGCCTCTTGAGAAAGGAGAAACCGTTGAAGAAGGGATTGAAAACATTATGAGTACGGTACTAGATGCAACTCCGATCGGGGAAACTATTGAAGGAGGACTATTATTTGAATTAAAAGGCAGTAATAAAGAAAATATTGGTATTGTAAGCATTGAGTCAAGGGCAGGCACATATGTTGCCGAGGCAATAATACTCCCACGAGCAGGAGAAGCATATAAAGCCTATACAAAGCTTAGTAAATCACTAAATGAATATCGTGAAAAACCAGAACTGCTCATTGAAGAATTAAAGAAGGCACCTATAACAAAGATCTCTACAGAAGAAGCTAAAGAAATTCTTAAAGAAAAAATGGAGTCCTTAATATAGCCATAAATGTTTGATATTATAAACGATAAAACATTCCCTAATATAACACTATTAGCAAGAAATAGTTTTTGTTAAGCATAATCAAATGTATTCGCGCAATATCTTTGTTACCTTGAGATATCCTTTCCGTATAATAACAATAATTCATTATCAAGTAACGCTAAGAAATCTTTAAACTTACTAGTATGTACTCTAGCACCCGCAGCAAAAGGATGGCCTCCTCCTGTACCATCTAATTTAGGTGTTATAATTCTAAGAACTATATTAAGATCTATTTCTCTTATAGATCTAATGCTAATAACCATATTATTTTTATGTCTTGACGCTGCTAGACCCACGGGTTTGCCAGAGTATATTCTTGCATAATGTGCTGCTCTGCCAAGGCTTCCGGGAGGCTCAATTACATAGCCCAACATATTTAATTTCATAACATTCTTTTTTACCCATATTCGCATTTCTTCCTCACTAACACTCTCAATTAAAGCTCTAATCAATAGTTCACTAAGACTACTAGGCAATTTATTTTCTGAAAGATGTTTTACGACATGTCTCTTGAAATCATATAGTTTACGGGAGGCTTCTAATCCTTGAGCAAGAACTCCTGCCTCAAAGTATATGCTTCTCTTATCCCATTCATGCAGCATTTCCCTTGCCCAAGGAGTTTCATCTAAATAGTCCCCGATCGCTCCATAAAGAGCTACACGGCTATACTCAAAACCTAATGTGTCTTGAAAGAATTTATAAGTTAGTTCGGACGCTGAACAACATGTATCATGTATTATTAATCCCTCAAGTTCTTTTAGATCGAAACCTATGGGTTCAGGATGATGATCTATGTAAATGAGTTCACCTGATCTATTATAACTACTAAATAAATCCATTACCTCCCTGAGATGTTTTTCGCTAAGAGCTATATCTGCTATAAATATTCTATCACCAGGTTTAGCAAATTCAGTTAGATCCTCTACTAAACCTGCTGGATGAGTAAAAATTATTTCTACATCGACTCCCTTACATACATAGTAATGATAAGCTAATGCGCCGCATACAACTCCATCACTATCTCCGTGTATGAAAAGCTTTGTCTTCAATACTAATCGCCCAATGTAGATACTGCATTATCACTTGAAATATTATCATTGATCCCTGTTAATTGTAGTGATTGTTTTATCGTATATCTTTTTACAAGAGATACTCCGAGATACACAAATGGGGTATCAAGTATGGCTATTAATACCTTGAATAACCACATACTCATAACCATGTTTAGCAATATATCCGTGGACTCAATACCGTAAAATGCTATTAATATAAATATTGCTGAATCTAGAAACTGGCTCACCATTGTTGAAGCATTATTTCTAATCCATAAATATTTTCCTCTAGTTAATTCTCTCCATTTCCAAAAAGCCCATACATCATGATGCTGACTAACCAGATATGCAACTATACTAGCCAATACAATCCTTACCTGAGGAGTAAACACCCTAAGATAATCGGCCTGCATACCGGGTTCAAGAGCAGGAAGTAATGCTTCAGCACCAATAAGTATCAACATGGCAATCTCAGCAAACAATCCGGCCCAAACAATGTATATAGCCCTACGCTTACCATAAACTTCATCAACAATATCAGTTATTGGAAAAGTTATTGAATAAGCAATGGTTCCAGCAGGTACTATGAATCCTAGGAAATCAACAAGCTTTATACCAGCAGCTATATTGGCAAAGACAATAGATGCGCCAAAAACGCCGGAAAATACCACCAATATAAGTAGATCACGTTCATTCAAACTATTTACAGAGACCATTGTAATCCGCCATATCAAAACACTATATCTTAAAACAAGCATTAAACACTAAAACATCCTTATAAATATTACAAACAAAAGTACAAACAGAAACAGGGCCCGTAGCCTAGCATGGATAAGGCGCCGGCCTTCGGAGCCGGAGATCCCGGGTTCAAATCCCGGCGGGCCCGCCACTTAAATACCCTA
>CAZHDB010000013.1:0-34314 GCA_964531225.1 uncultured Desulfurococcaceae archaeon | reverse complement strand
AAGACATTCATTTATGCCATTAATGCTAAGACTGGTGAACGCATCGGCGAAGATCGTGTTTTAAAGGATGGTGATGTAATTAAGATCGTTGCTGCTGGCGCGCATCACTAGATGAACTAAGGCTTATTCTCCTCCAATACTCCATAGCCTTTCTATAATAGTAATTATCTTCTTTCCTAGGCCCAAATGCCTCAAGTCCCTCCTTCAACAACTTTTCCCTATACATTTGTGCTTCATCTAATGTTATCTCTCCATGTTCTTCGAGATAGTCTATGACCTTTAAAGCTTCGTCGATAGACTTAGCCCTACGTATGTAGTCAATAGGTCCTGGGAGATATCCTCTCCACGGATCAGTTAATGATGTCTCAAAACGTAGATTTATCGATGAACCTTCCGGCTTATCTTCTGAAAACAATTCCTTTGCAATATTAGGATACTTCTTTTTAAATTCCTCTACACTCATTCTCATCTTAGTTCCATCCCTGAACCATGCATTACCTATTATTCATATTTGGCTTAAAGGCTCTATATAGTATTCTATCCTAGATCTTAGAAAAGATCTTGGGGGTACGTCCTCATATACTACTGCACCCGGGGCTATCCAACTATAAGAGCCTATTTTTACACCAGGCATAAGGGATACATTGACGCCTGTCTTCACATATCCACCAACTATCGCGCCAAACTTCCTCCTTCCTGTAGAAACTCTATTATCTTTAATATTCACTTTAACAGGTTTATCGTCAAAACGTAAATTAGCAGTTATAGTGCCGGCTCCGAAATTAACGCCTTCACATATGATGCTATCACCTACATAGGAGAGATGACTTACATGTACATGTTCCATGATAAGGCTTTCCTTCACTTCAACACTAAAGCCAACAACTGAGTCATTGCATATCACACTGTATGGTCTTATCCTAGCATTTGGTCCTATAACTGAACCTGAACCTATGTAGACAGGGCCTTCAATGTAAGTACCTGATCTGACGAGGGCACCTTTTTCAATAACTATATTGCTTCCTTTAATAGATACGTTTGGCTCAATGACCCCATTAAATTTAGAAGCTTTTACTAAGTATTTAAAAGCCATTTTATTAGCATCCAATATATTCCATGGAAGGCCTATGTCGATCCATTTCGACCCATCTAACTCTAAAATCCTTATAATAGTGTTATTAACTACAGCATTTGTTAGTGCATCAGTAAATTCTAACTCCCCACGTACTGATGGCTTTAAACCTTCTAAATAGGGCCTTAGATCGCCTACTCTAAATTTATAGATGCCAGCATTAACGAGGTTTGAAGGGGGCGTAGCAGGTTTCTCGATAATACTCTTTAAGAGGCCATTCTCTTCAATTAATACACCATACTCACTTGGGTTTTCATGTATAACTCCTACCACGACGTTTCCTTCAGTTCTTAATACTTTTCCATATAACTCCCTATCCGCTATAAATAGATCGCTATAAATTACTAGAACTTCTTCATCATCATCAAGATCTTTTATTGCTTTATAAACTGCATCACCTGTTCCTAATTCCTCACCCTGCTCAATAAATCTAATATGTTCATGCAGTGGATGCTTGCTTACGGCATCTATAATTCTTTCCTTTAAATAATTCACAACAATTCTTACTTCATCGAATAAACTACTATTAGCTAATAAGTAATCTAGATGCCATAATAACAATGGCTTACACAATACTGGAATTAGAGGTTTAGGACGTGTCTCAGTTATGGGTCTAAGCCTTATACCCTTGCCAGCAGCCAATATAATAGCTTTCACGACGTATCACTCTCCAAACAAATTATAAAGAACAGTTGCTAAAGCTATAAGTCCTGCGGCTGCAGCATAGTCTGTAGACAATGTTATACCGGGTGCTATATCAACAACTAAATCAGCGAATCTATATATTCCTAGGGGAATACCCTCTCTAGATCCAAATAATAGATTAACTCTTTTCTGAGAATCTAGAACAAGTTTTGCTAAATCATCCTTTACATCGCCAATATATTTTCCTTCAGGTTCAAAGACTATTATTGGCTCATTGCTTCTATCGCGTACGAGTTGATGTAAATCCATTATATAAACCGGTACTTTATGGGGTTTGTATGAATAGCTTTTTCTCTGAACATCATATCTAGAATTAATTCCCTCTAATACAGATCTTATAAATAGCATCATTTGTTCAGCATCTACTATTCCGGTAGGAGCTACAACTAGTTCTCTTACTTCAAAATTCTGTACCTCTCTACCAATCCTTCTACCCATAACTATTATAGAATCCTTAGGCCCCAAGTACGGCATCTGAACTATAGCTATTCTCCTAAATAGTTTTTGAAGAGGCTTTTTACCAGGTGCATACTTATGCCATTCAAATGAGCCGGGAACCACAGATATTAATGCAATATCGCTTATTATCTCAACAAGAACAATCTTATCAGGATATTTTAGATTAACAGATGCGCCAGTAGCTTTTCGAACAGCATCACCAACAACTACATTAACGTCAATACTTGTAAAGCTATGCTTACCCCTACGTGTAGTACGTACAGCAAATGTTTCATCACTACTAATTTTCTCCTTAGCAATAGATGCAGCTACTTCAGCAATCTCCCTAGGCGTAGCCGGGGCTATAGTATCAATTAATATGACCTTATCAGCTTCAACAATCTCCTCAAGAATCCTCTTATATAGTTCCTCACGAACGAGTTTTCCAGCCTTAACAAGTACTAATCCCTTAAATCCTTTAGGCGACGGAAATACTTCAGCCTTATCATCAATCTCAATAACGCGTGAAGCAACAATCCTTTCAAAACCAAGACTTGTCTTAATGAGTATATCATATTTATCAACCATAGACCAAAACCCTTAACTCCATATATACCTGTTGTTAATCGAATATCTAGGATAATCTAAACTACTCTTCAAATAATAATTATATGCTTAAGAATTATAAATTAAATACATAAAGGGAAACGATACTTACAAAGACCCTTATCTCTTAAACATCAATGGAGATACAACAGTTGCCGGCTTAGGTCCTTCTGGCGATGGAATTTCTAATAATTTAGACTTATAAATCTCTACTTTTCTGATCGGATAGATCTTTCTTGCCGCTTCAGCTATTTCTTGAGAGAATTTACCAAAGATCATTGCCTGAATCACTTCATCAAATGTCATTTGAGGTACTTGACTAGATATAATGTCTCTCATTACCTTTCTTATTGCTCTTTTCTGACTAGTCTTACAACGATAGCTTGTTAATGTTACTGCTGTTATCCTTAGTTTATAACCGTCTTTTGTAACTACATCAAATATACCCTGTATCTTACTGCTTTTACGTCTAATTAGACTCCTCATATAATCTCTTGATAGCTCATGTCCTTTAAACCTAGTTATGGCCTTAGTATCTTGAACCTCTATTATCTGGAAATACAGTCTTACATGAACTTGGGTTAGATCTCCCGTTATATCATATAATGTTACTTCCATAACCCTGCCAATAAGCTTCAATGGATCATCGGCTGGGGTAGTACCTAATAATGCTCCTCCAAATACTGGAGGCGCTATTACCTGGTACCATTTTTTAAGCTTCCACTTATCCTTAATCGCTACCCTCCTTCTCGACAACCCATTAATCACCTAGTGATGCATATATTTAGATTAGCAGATTATAACTTTTTAGCTTAAAATAAAGGGTTATACGCCTTTAAAATTTTAACCATTAAGAATAGCTTCTCTAAATAATACTTTATAATCATTTCATTTAAATAAATAATTGATAGAGGATAATATGGTTTCTAAACATCTCAGACTAATTATGGAGACACATATATAACCATAAAGATCATGATTATACCATACAATAAAGCGATAAGGTATGAACTAATAAAAGCAAAGTAAAGGTATAGGAGATAATCATGTCCTTGGCTATGTTCGAGGGAACAAGTTTTAATATTTATTTGGCTGCGAGAAATAGCAGAGCATTGTAGAGCATGATGAATTATTTAATGGAAAAATATAGAGATAAAGGTTTATAAGGTGACTTCATATGGCTAAATGCAGTATTTGTGGAAGAAAGGCTATTGAAAAGATAGAATATGCGAGAAAATACCTATGTAGTAAACATTATACTGAATTTATTGAGGAAAAAGTTAGACGTAGTATCAGAAGATACGGTTTAATAAAGAAGGGTTCAAAAATATTACTAGCTGTATCTGGTGGAAAAGATAGCATTGCATTATTAACGATCCTTAGTAAACTCAGTAAAGAGATCCATTTTAAACCATATGTGCTACATATAGACTTAGGAATTGGAAAATACAGTGAAGTTAGTAGAAAAATCGTGGAAAAAGCTGTTCAAGAAACAAATCTTCCGCTTATTATTATTGAATTAAAGGATCTTCTTGGAATGAGCGTGCTTGAATTAGCTAAGAAATCTGGAAGGCCATCATGTAGTGTATGTGGCATTGTTAAACGATACCTCATGAACGCTGTAGCTATAGAAATGAAGGCAGATGCTGTCGCAACAGGCCATAATCTCGACGATATTATGACATTCATACTGAAGGAATTCCTCCAACAAAACCTAGATGGAATCACTAAGCTAGTACCGCGTATTGATAAAATTAATGAGGCTGCAGCCGCAAAGATCCGTCCCTTGTATGAAATTTTTGAAAAAGAGACACTTACATATGTATTAATAAATAATATTGAATTTGTTAAGGAAAAATGCCCAGAAGCTAGAACCAATACTTTAAATAATGTTCTTAAGAATCATATTCATATCCTTGAAGAAAAGTTTCCCGGAATAAAGTATAGTTTCATTAGATCGTTTCTCAGGAATATTGACAAGTATCCTAAGTTGTACATGGAGAAATTAATGAAATGCTGTATATGTAGTTTGATTTCTAGTGGTACTAAGTGTTCGTATTGTAAATTAACAGAGAAGACCCATGGAGAACCTCTTGGAATGTATACAAGGAATTATATAAGGAAGTTATTGACAGGAATGGATTACCAAGGATATTGACAAAATTAATGCTTCATAATCCTCTCAATAACCGTCATTAAGCCAAGTATTTCATCTAGAGTTTGTCTTGAAGATTTAATGTAGCGACTATTAAGCGGGACCTTTATGGTTATCCTATATAGACCCTTCCCTAAATCAATCTCTTCATCAATAGACATATTAGAAGGAGTGATTAAATTATCGGGATGCATTGTCTTGTATAGGCTATCCACTACTTCCGGTCTAGCCCTTATTTCTAGTATCAATGTTAATTGATTCATTGTCTAACCCTTCAACAGTACTAGTTGTTCGGAAAGAAGTCTTTCATATTCCGTATTTGTTCTAAGTATTTCAGAGTACGATGTATACAAGTACCCATCTTTACTCATTAATTTTATTGGTTGCTGGGGCAATAGTCCTAGTTCTGATAAAATCTTTAAATATACTTCAGGTCTCTTAACAATCCCAGCATTAATATATGGTAAACCATTATTGGCTATATATGTTTGGATATTTTCAGTAATCTCTTTGACTACATCATTAATGTATTTCTCGTATAGATATAGGAGTTGTTCAAACAAGATTAGGTCCTGTGGTAAATAGAATAAGTTTATGAGAGCATCACCGCCAAGAGAAAGCATTGTCAAATATAAACCATATAAGTCCATGAGATCTATTTCATGCCCTAGTAATGTTGTAAAGTATATTCTTCCAAGAATCTCCATGGGGCTTCTCGTTCTCTTACTCATGTTTTTAAGTATAGAAAGTATTTCCTGGACAAGATCTTTAATGTACTTAGGATCGGATATTAGTTCGCCTACGGTAACTTTTTCAGGTTCTTTAAACCCTAGTCTAGAAATTAAATCATATGCTCTATCTTTATATCCTGTTATACCGGGTATGTATGGTGAGTAAGTTATTGATAACATATCGATCAGAGTTCTCCTTTTCCAGCCCCATAGCCTAAGCCCTGCATCAACTATGAGATTCTTAGAATTAATTAATTCATTAACTATTTCTTTTTCTAAACCTATGAAGCCCTCCCTACTTTGATCCCTTCCTCTCTCAATACCGCCGACAAGAGCTAATACCTTCTCAATAGATTCAACAATCCAGTAATTCTCCATAGTCTTTACTAGTGTGGCCGATATACTTGAATCAGTATAAATAATCTTTTTACTCTCTTCACCTCCGACTCCCTGTTCGCCAGAGGTATATATTATTGACAAACATGGTGCATTACATTTAACCGGTTTTAGATCTATAAACAATGTTGGCTCATTAACTTCTTTATAAGGTTTAAGAGATAATGCAGTATCATATCCATTGTCTCCAAATAGTTTGAGAGCTATCGAAGATGCTATAATTGAATCAATTCCAAGTAATGGAATAACTCTTATGAAACCGTATTTCTTGGATTCTCTCAAGAAATCTCCAAAGGCCTTGCCGAAATTAGATAATATTGTGCTCAAGTATAAGCACCTAAACTTTCTAACCTACTAAATATAACTATGGATACCTTATTAAAGGATGATTACTTGCACTACTATAAGAGGCTCCATCGAGTAGGAATAGTAATGAACGAGTTAATATAAAGTATGCTAATGTTAGTTTGTAGTGTTTTATGCTAATGGTAAGCTCTATTATTCTATTGCTTTATAATGCTTTTAGAGTCGTTGCATAGGAAAGGATCAATGAGATTGAGTATAGTTGTTGCTGGCATAATATTATTGATATTTACATTGGCGAGAGATCTAGTATTATCCTACTTCGGAATTACTATAGATGATTTCTGCATAGCAAGAGAAATCACAGTATATCATAGAATGTAAAGAGAGTGTAAATATCCATTGATCTTTTAACAATCATTGCTTGCTGAATCAAGAGCAATGACTATCGATATTTAAGTATTATACTAAATAAGATCATGTCAATACTCTTAGCTGCTTATGCAGTAGCTATGATAAGAGTCGAAGTGATGAGTACACCTATATCATAAAATTACATATAACCTGAAACAAGTAGTTTAGCCTTCTCAGGATCATATCTCCAGTCTGGTGGAAGCTTACCTAGTCTCTTATAGTACTTTGAGAGTCTATGGATCTTTGATTCTAGATCAATTAAACCTTTCTTGGCATGAAGATCCTTTGGATGTTCTTCAAGATGTCTACGAAGATTAACAGCTTTCCTCATGAGAAACAATAGATCCTCGGGAACAGGTAATGTTACTCCATGTTCTTCAAGTATCTGCATAAGTTTCTTACCAGTAACTTGTTTAACAAGAGGTATACCGAATTGATCACGTAATATAATGCCTATCATTGATGGTGTATAACCTTTCTTAGCAAGTTCAACAACAAGCAATTCGACATCTTCTGGACTCATATCTAGCTTAAGCCATCTAGGTGGACCAGCCCTTGCAGGCCTTGTTGAATGTGACTTACCTTTATCCCTACGTTTATTCATACCAATACACTCTCCATATACCCGCTACTTACCCCTAAAAACACAAGAATATTATAGGGTATTTTAAACTTTAACTAGGGTTAAAAGTTTTTCAAGTGCTTTAGACACAGCCTTCGCTCTATGACTATATTTGTTCTTTTCAGCAATATCCATTTCAGCGAATGTTCTCTTCTCTCCCTTAGGTATAAATATTGGGTCAAAGCCAAAGCCTTTTTCGCCTCTCGGTTCCCTAGATATTTCGCCATATACTCGTCCCTTTTCAATTATAATATATGGTTCGTAAACTATTACAACGACCGATTCGAAGTATGCTTCACGATCATCTATGCCTTCCATAAGTCTCAATATACCGTTAGAACCTATGGTTCTGAACACATAGCTACTATATGGGCCGGGGAAGCCATTTAATGATTTGATGAAGAGGCCTGCATCTTCAACAAGCACGGGCTTCCTATAATGTAGATAATGATTTACTGCAGCATACCAAGCAATTTCTGCAAGATCCATGGATTGTATCTCCAGCTTACTAGCATGTTCTTGTTCTATGCATACATTGTATTTCTTAGCTATCTCGCTTACCTCCAATACCTTGTGCTTATTATCTGTTAGAAAGAATAATGTATAGTTACATGTATTTTTCATGCATAATCCTCCTCCTTAGTCTTTCTTCGATATATCTTCCCCTTAATCTTATATCATGGACTTTATCCTTTAGTTTAACCGTGAATTCGTTGCCAGCAATTTCTGCATAGCCTTTCCAAAAGTACCCCATAAATAAATCATGTAGTTCAGGATATAGTGCTTCAATACTTCTACTAAGTAAATGTATATCTATAGCATACTCCTCAAGATCCCTACTGTATCCAGATAGTCCGAAATCAATTATATACAACTTATTTCCTGAAACTATAGTATTCGCTATAGTTAGATCTCCGTGATATATGGTATTTTTATGCATTATACTTGCTTGTTTGCCTAGACTTAAAGCATAATCTATTACACTACTTCTTTCTAATACACCCAGACAATCACTTAGCCTATGTCCATCGATGTATTCCATAATAATTAACCCGTTATCTGGATCCACGTAATATATTGCTGGTACATTTAAGCCCAGAATCCTTAAGTGAGACATAATTTTTGCTTCAATAATCGTTCTCCTATATCTAAATAACTTATCAAACTCCGGATGCCTATATGGTTTGGGTATTCTATATTTAGCAATCGATTTAAAGCCAAGAAATACGGTCAAATACAGTTTTGCCTCAGCACCCTGAGTTAAAAATACTAGTTCTCCGGGATCCATGGAAGATCTACCTCATCAAGTCTCCATCTCTGCTTAACAAATGCTTTCTGAGGATCTATTGTTACTCCGTAGAGATACAAAAGTAATCCCGTCCAAGCTATCATAGCACCGTTATCACCAGCATATTCATTAGGCACCGTATAGAATCTTGCACCGTGTAATTGAGCCATTTTATCAAGTTTTAAATTAAGATACTCGTTCGCAGCTACGCCACCAGTTAATAAAACTTCTTTCTTACGAGTTAATGCAAGACCTCTTTCAGCTACTTCAACAAGCATGTTGAATGCTGTCTCTCTAAGTGAAAGACAAATGTTGCCAAGCTCGATCCTATTCTGCGCTTGACGAGCTTTCTTAAGAGCAGCAGTTAAAAGACCTGAAAAAGATAGATCATTCCCCTTAACAGTATATGGTAAGTCTATGAATTCATTCCCCCATTCAGCACATATATCGACTTGGTGCTTACCGCCAACGACATATGGTGGTGCAAGTCCTACTTCACGAGCAAATGTATCCAATAAATTACCCAGAGGTATATCAAGTGTTTCACCGAGAACGCGGTATCTACGCCTTCTTTGTATTGATACAAGTGTATTTCCCCCAGATACATAAACTACAAGTGGATCGTTCAATTTATTGACAAGTTTACCGATCTCTATATGAGCCACGGCATGATTAACTGGTACAAGAGGCTTCCCGTAATATGATGATATAAATCTAGCAATTGAAGCACCCACTCTAAGACATGGGCCTAAGCCTGGGCCTAACGCTACTGCAATTGCATCAATATCCTTTAATTTAATACCTGACTTGTTTAGTGCATTTCTTAGAACCCTAGGCGCTTTTGCCATATGATGCTGGCTAGCCTCTCTCGGATGAATGCCTCCTTTCTCCGGAACATATTTAGAATATTCATTAACTAGTATCTTAGGCTCTCCATATATAATAGCGGCTATACCTACTCCAAAAGTGTGAGAAGTAGATTCTATGCCTAAAACAATTATTTTGTCCAAAGCCCTTTCCTTACCTTGAGTTACGAATAAATTCTGTATATCCGCATTTGCCACAATGCCACCTTGGTGTAGGGTTCTTATGATAAGCCATTATACTGCCGCATCGAGGACATTTTCTATTCTTAAGCCTTATTGTACCCTTTTCATAATCATACTCATAAAGTTTATGTACATGTGCCATATTTTATCACCTACTGTTGTAGCTCTAATTCTAAAAGTTCAGTAGCTTTTTCATTTCTCGTAATAATATGCTTAGGTTCAAATAACTTAGCTCGTTCCGGAGAATCATATATATGGGCT
Organism: uncultured Desulfurococcaceae archaeon; assembly: GCA_964531225.1. Taxonomy (GTDB): domain Archaea; phylum Thermoproteota; class Thermoprotei_A; order Sulfolobales; family Desulfurococcaceae; genus CAZHDB01. The sequence continues at coordinate 24,214 of CAZHDB010000013.1, read as the reverse complement.
TCAATGTCCGTTACTCCCCATCCAAAGTCAGAGACTATTTTCCTGACATAAACTCTATTAATTTCAACATTATATGCGTCGGCAATAGCCTTACGGACAAGTCCTCTAGATGGAGTTCCTTTACCAATATGGCTAATCCTAATCTTTAACTCTACTCTTTTAATTAATGGATTATACTTCTCTTCAATAACTTCTCCAGCATATTCATCTCCGATCTTAATGGTCTTCACCATATTCAATCACACTCTATTTTTATGCGTTTAATCCTTAGCCTTAACTGGTTTATTCACTCATATCTGGTTTAAATGTCTTAAGTATCTTAATAAACTTTAACCTAGAATAATAATTAAGATCAACTACGACTATACCTGTCCTAGGCTGACCATAGACAATATTGTTTAAGAACTTGTTAAGACCCAGTGCTATAACAAGAAGATCTTCTTCGCCGTCAACAAAAATGTTCATTGGATTTTTAATAGTTGAAAGAATTGTTTTAGAAAATAGCGATATCGTAGATCTAGGATTGACTACCTTTAAATGGTGCTTAAAATAACTTGTTTCAAAGGATCTTCTCGTCTTTCCATCAAAGATCTTTATGTTTGAATTAAATTCTCTACAAACGATATCTCCAACGCATGAATCTATATTAAAACAAAGATCTTTCTTCCTTACAAGATCTTTGGTTTTAATGAATAGTTTACCTAATGGAATTGAAAGAGTACTCCTCATCCAATAAGGTAGTCTCAAAACAGGGATTTTACTATTAACCAAATCATCTTACCCTAAGAGCGTATCTCCCAGGTCTAGTTATTCCAAGAATTTTTGCAACTTCGGATCTATCAGGATCTATTATTATTACAACGCCTTCCCAGTCTTCAGAAAAATCTCTAGAATTACATATAGGGCATACATCAGCATCTCTTTCAACGAGAGCCTTGCATTTCCTGCAAGCCTTAAGCGGTTTTCTCCGTATTCTAGCAGGCATTTTAATTATCACCTAGAACTACTTCTTCGCCTTAGCAGTTGTTTCCTTTAACTTTCTAATCCACTCAATCTTTCCAAGATAAGGTTGTCTTAGGGTTAAACTAACTCTTAAACCCTTGGCAGCAAGAAGTGCTACATTATAGACTCTAGCTCGAACACTATCGCCTCTTTCGATAAGTCTACCTGTATCAGTTAGTCTAAGACCAGGTCTGGTAGGATCATATTCTATAGGCTCATCAGCTATTTGGGACTTATGTATAAATCCATCAGTAGCTCCTAGATCAACGAATAATCCATAGCTTGTAACAGTAACTACTTCTCCCTCTACTACTTCCTGCATAAATGGATTAAAGGCTAATACTGTGAATTCTGCTTCATGATATGTTGCTCCATCACCTGGTATAATCTTTCCTTCAGGAGAGGGTGTCACATCTAGAACTGTAACTATAATTCCCAATTGCCTAGTAACCCTACCCTCATAAGTTTGTCTGAGAACCTTTAAAGCTGCTTCTCTCAATGACTTTCCAAATTCCTCTGGCGGTATTCTAACAACATCCCTTAGCCTATAGATCCTATACATATTCTATACACCACACTCTATTATCATATAATACATATGGCTAAAAATAACTATCCTAATAAACACCTTGTGCTTCTAATAACTGTTTCTCTTCTCTAAAATAGATCTCTGGAATCCCTTTTTCCCTAAGCCTTCTTCTCAACTCGCGATCATTAGTAGCAACTATAAAACCTTCTTTTAAAGCGATTTCTAGTAATAGATCATCGACAGTTTTTTCCGGAGATAATGGAACTTCTATAATCCTACACTTTTTCTTAACAATTTCTAGAGCTAGTTTTGCAGCTTTCCTCTCCTTAATCCCTCCATGGGCAGTTATTTTCTCAAGCTCTTTAACAACTGGGCTTATTACATAGTATTCTGGCTTAGCATCTAGAAGTTCCATTATCTGTGTAAAAATATCTATACCCTTACCTACGAGCATGAGAATATTAGTGTCTAGGAGAATGCCTATTTTACGAGGCAAAACTATGTCACTCAACTAATTTCTTCAATAATACCCCATCCAGTAAGTCTCCATCTACCAAGCACTTGTCTACTAATAGCTACTCTCGATCCCTCCCATGTAGCAACAGGATCTCTTAGCATTATGTCGATCATGTCACCAGATACTTTAACTACAAATCCAAGTCTTATAGCAGTACCTATAGTAACTACAATAGGTTCTCTAATCCTTATAGGAGGTATCTTTATAAGCTCCTTAGTGCCAACAGCGCGCTCCATAAGTCTGTAGTGTATCCTGAGCCTAGTACCAACAGGTGGTAAATGACCGGGTTTACCAACTATATTACCTACAAGAGCATCAGCCTTAGTAAGGCTAGGATCAAGCTTTGTACCTATGGCTAGTAATCCACCGGGTCTAGCTTCATCAACCTCTAGATCTCCGAATCTTAGACTAACAACCTCCGTAATAATTGGTTCGTAACGATACTTACCAGGTCCAATAGGTATCCTTATACCAGGCCTAATCTCTATTTCATCACCAACTCTCAATACTCCTTGAATTAATGAACCACCTATTACGCCACCCTGTAGCTTCTCTGGTGGTGTACCAGGTTTATTTACATCAAAACTACGTACCACATACATGAGCGGTGGTTTAGATGGATCTCTTTCCGGAGTAGGAATGATCTCTTCAATAGCTTGAAGTACTACATCAATATTCGCCTTATGTAACGCACTAACTGGTATTATAGGCGCATCTTCAGCCCATGTACCCATTAAGAACTTCTTTATTTGCTTATAATTTTCAAGCGCAGCCTCCCTAGACACTACATCAACCTTATTTTGTACAACAACTAGATTACGTACACCAATAATATCTAATGCAACGAAATGCTCTCTTGTCTGAGGTTGTGGACATGGTTCATTAGCTGCTATAACAAGTATTGCACCATCCATTAAAGCTGCTCCAGAAAGCATTGTAGCCATTAAAGCCTCATGGCCAGGAGCATCTACAAAACTAACTCTACGTAGTAACTTTGATTCACTACCATCCGAGCATATAGGTTCTGTAGTATATGCCTCTGGAGGCTCAAGATTCTCACAATACGCTATATTACCATCTGCATAGCCAAGCTTAATAGTCATACCTCGTTTAAGCTCCTCACTATGTCTCGCAGTCCATATACCTGTTATTGCCTGAACAAGAGTTGTTTTACCATGATCTACATGTCCTATTACACCAATATTCACTTCAGGCTGTTTAAGTATCCATGGCAAATTCCTATAAACACCTCCAACTATCTACTTCTATACAGTCTATGATGTATTGTATAGAAAATAAAATTAGCCGTAGTATTGAGGTTTTATTAAAGCTAATAAACGATTACTGTATTTATCTGTACAATATCTTCTGTAATAGTATTGCCTCTAACCATTTTACGACGGCGTTCACCCTTCTCCTTTGGATGAAAACCGGGTGGGCCGGACAATAGTACTCTCTTCTTAACACCACCCATTATATCAGGTCTCATTGGGAAACCACTATAGTCACTACCACCAGTTATCTTAAGCTTAACATTCTTAAGCCCTATAAGAGATCCGTCAAATACATCGCCGATCTTGAGCCCTATGAGCCTCTTAGTACGTTCATCGTTAATCCTAACCTGCCAAGCCCTGGCTCTAAAAACTTCTCCCTCGGCCTCTGTAACGCCAACTTTATCCATGAGTAGGCCTGTACTTATATGAACCTCATTTTCTGGAATATTGTCATCTACCTCGACAGTACACCTTATATTGGCCTTCTCATTAGACTCTGGCTTATAGATTCTGACTGTCACAACACCATGCTTAGCATCTAGTTTCTCGAGTAATGCCTTACTCATTTTAGCAACTGGTAGCTTAAAGCCTTCCTTTACCCCTCTATCATATGGTAGGTCAGCGCCTACTACCTTGACCTTTACAACGCTACCTTTCTTAGGAGCTTCCGGATCAGATATTACTATCTTGAAATCAGCCATTTCCAATTATACCTCCGGTGCCTCAAGCGGCACCAGCTATTCTCTAACTCCTATGTGTTTTGCCTAATACTAGTATATATAATATTTTGTTTTTCTAGACAGGTGTTGATTATGGGTAGCATATATAGTATTGCTCTACTAGTTATAGTAGTTAGATACGTATTGGAGGATAATAGCTATGAGTAGTAAAGCTAAGAAGTGGATGAGGCAACCAATAGTTGTTGTATTAGGCCACGTTGATCATGGCAAAACCACTCTACTCGATAAAATACGTGGTACAGCTGTAACAAAGAAAGAACCGGGTGAAATAACACAACATGTAGGAGCTAGTATTGTTCCAGCAAGTGTTTTAAGGAAGGTTGCAGAACCATTAAAGAAATATTTTCCAAGGCTAAGGATCGAGATACCCGGCCTATTATTCATAGATACTCCTGGACACGAGCTATTTAGTAACTTACGCAGAAGAGGAGGAAGTGTCGCTGATATAGCTATTCTAGTAATTGATATCATGGAAGGTCTTCAACCACAAACAATTGAAAGTATTGAAATACTAAAGGAAAGACGCGTGCCATTCATAGTTGCAGCAAACAAGATCGACCGAATACCTGGTTGGAAGCCTCAGCCTGATAAGCCTTTCCTAGAGACTATTAAATTACAAAACCCAAGTGTACAGGCTAGACTAGATCAGTTAATCTATAGAATAGTTGAACAACTCTATAATCATGGATTTATGTCTGAAAGATTCGATCGTATAAAGGACTTCCGTAGGACTGTAGCTATTGTACCAGTATCTGCTAAGACAGGAGAGGGATTACCAGAATTACTTGCTTTATTAACAGGTCTAGTACAGCAGTTTATGAAGAAGAAGCTAGTTACTAGTGATGAACCTGGTAAGGGTGTGATTCTTGAGGTTAAGGAAGAGCCTGGTTTAGGCACTACAATTGATGTAATCATATACGATGGCGTTATTAGGCGTGGAGACTTAATTGTAGTTGGTGGTAAGACAAAACCTATTGTTACCAAGGTACGTGCGCTTCTTATGCCCCGTCCATTACAGGATATGAGAGCGCATGAGGGTAAGTTCAGGGCTATTGTTGAAGCTGTAGCTGCTACTGGTGTAAAAATCTCCGCTCCAGGTCTTGAAGATGCATTAGCTGGTTCTCCAGTATTTGTCGTTCCTAATGAAAGCCTTGTTGATGAATACTTGGCTAAGATACGAGAAGAGATCGAGTCTATACGTATTAAGACTGATAATGTTGGTGTTATTGTTAAGGCTGATACTCTTGGTACACTAGAAGCTCTTGTTGCTGCACTTCGTAGGGAAAATATACCAGTACGTTTAGCTGATGTTGGGCCCGTGTCTAAAAATGATGTTATGGAAGCGGCTATTGTTAAGAAAAATAAGCCAGAATATGGGGTTATATTGGTTTTCAACGTCAAGGTTTTGCCGGAGGCTAAAGAGCTAGCTGCCAAGGAGGGTGTAAAGTTATTCATAAATAATGTGATCTATAGGTTATTAGAGGACTATATAGACTGGGTTAAAAGGCTCAAGGAGTCGGAGAGACTAAAGGTATTAGAGTCTCTTGTTAGACCGGGTAAAATAAGGATTATACCAGGGTACATATTTAGAAGAAGCGAGCCTGCCATTGTAGGGGTAGAAGTTCTTGGTGGAAAAATAAGGCCTGGATACCTACTTATGAGGGAAGATGGTATGAGAATTGGGGAGATCATGCAGATCCGTGATCGTGATAATGTTTTGAAGGAAGCACGTGTTGGTCAGGCTGTTGCAATTTCGATTAAGGGTAGGGTTCTTGTCGGCAGACATATTGATGAAGGCGATATATTATACACAGATATACCTAAAGATCATGTTAAACTATGGCTTTCAAAATTCAAGAATGAATTAAGTAATGATGAAATGATGGTTCTTAAAGAAATCATTAATATTAAGAAGAAAATAGATCCAACCTATGGCTTAATATTTTAGTCAAGAATTTCGTCACTCTTAAATACAACACTTATCTCAAATTCTGCATTCTCTGGACTATCACTTGCATGGATTATATTTCTTGACTTAGATAATGCATAGTCGCCACGTATAGTTCCAGGAGGCGCTTCTCTACCGTCGGTAGGCCCTATCATTAGTCTCACTACCTTTACAGCATTATCTCCTTCAAGGATCATTGCAACTACAGGTCCTGATGTAATGAAATCTATTAGATCTTTAAAGAAGCTCTTGCCTCTATGAACTTTATAGAATTCTTCAGCCTGCTCTTTAGTAAACCTAAACATCTTCAATGCCTTGATCTTGAAGCCCTTCTTTTCAAATCTACTAATGATCTCTCCAACCAATCTCCTCTCTACACCATCGGGTTTTATTACTACAAGTGTTCTCTCGATACCCATAACCAATCCCCGCTGTAGAGTGATCATAAGAGGAAGTCTTTAAACATTACTTTATAAAGTGGGTTTATCTTGGGAGAAGTGTTACCTTTGTTTCTGTCTACCTTTAACTGTCCATTTAAATTTCCTTGGATCTCGCCTAAGCTTTAAATAACTTTTATAACACTTACTACTGCAAAACCAGAAAACCGAACCATCATTCGTAACGTACATTATACCTGTTCCAGGTTCTATTTCTACACCGCAGAAACTACAATGAACTATTCTAGGCATACCTCTATTCTACCCCTCATGTTCCTTCTACTAATAGTTCTACATTACCCCTTAAAGTCCTTATTTAAATTTTGTCGTAACCTTTATAACAAGTATTTGGAGTCTCTATAGGACAGCAGAGATTAGAAGGGTGTATTAATATGAGTGAGGAGAAAAAGATCATTGTAGAGCAGCCACCTATAAACGTAATTGAAGAAATAGGCTTTCCAGCAGAAGTAATCCAGATTATTGGAAGAACAGGTGTTACTGGGGAAATTACACAAGTACGTGTAAGAGTACTTGAAGGTAGGGATCGAGGACGTATAATTACTAGAAATGTTAAAGGCCCTGTTAGAATCGGAGATATCCTAATACTACGTGAGACAGAGCGTGAAGCACGTAGATTAAGTAGGAGGTAAAGTAGTATCCAAGTATAATTCTTTGAAAACTAATATATTCTAAGGATAAAAAATATTGGTTTATTATCTGAATAAACTATTATTCTACTACTTACCAACTTTCGCACGTAGTTCTTGTACAGCTTTAATTATTTCTTCAACAAGCTCCTTAGCATTACCTGGATCTAGTATTGCTGCACTAGCTGCTGCTACCTCTATACCAGCTGCTTCACCAAGACGCTTCTTACTAGGTACGTAGACATAGGGTATTTTCTTTTCATCACATAAAAGTGGTAAGTGTGCAACAATCTCAGGTGGATCAACATCTTCTGCGATCAATACAAGTTTTGCCTGACCACGTTCTACAGCCTTAGTTGTCTCATTAGTCCCCTTCTTGATCTTGCCACCTGTCTCTCTAGCCTTCTTTAATGCCTCATATGCTTTCTCAGCAAGATCTGGTGGCACTTCAAATTTTACATAAAATGGCTTGCTCATCTTCTCATCCTCACCCCTTCACATTGTTCTGGTCGTCGAATCCATTATTCTAAGGGATATACAGTATAGTTTATAAAACTATCTATTTTTTCTAAACAAAAAAGCTGGCAATACCGTGCTTAAATAGATCCCCAGATCCTATGGAAAAATCCCATAATAAGAATAGCTGGATCTACAATGATTAATAGTATATTTATCTACAAGTAATAAAATAGAGCCATAGAAGCCATAAGTATTAAGGTAGAACCTTGATAACATTATTCAAACTACTCATAAAAAGGCTTCTTCATATAATATAAAGATTTCATAAAATTGTTTTATTAGAGGCTCTTTAAGTTTCTTCGATAATAACTACTTATACGTTTAGGAGTGAGCATATATTGCCTGTATTCCTTTAACTGTTTTCTCTATTCTTACAAATCCATATCTATAAAACTGTATTATTGATCCGTGTTCTATATTCTCAATAGCTCTTTCACCGTATCCGTACTCAGTTATTATTTTGTCGTTTTCAGGCTTCAATACTTCTATCAATATATAATCATTTTTGGGTACCCATTGTATTATTGATAATTCTTTTCTACGCGCTGTTTCTAGATCATTATCTATAAATATGGTTTCAATAACAATTGATCCATCTTTATAGTTAATACCTTTATACTCTACATTAGCAAGATCCATGAGCCTTATCATTTTCTTATTAACCAGTATATCTAGATCTCTACGCGATATGTATACATGGATTACTGGTCCTTGCAGCAGATATTCTTCCTTAATCTTTGTTGTAGGATGCCTTATGATGCTTATCTTGTGTTCTTTGGGCACATTATGCACCGTGATCTCTATTGGATCGACTACCATCATGTATCTTGGAGCTCTTGGATCAATTATTTTGCGGTTAATGGCTGCTAGATTTGCATAACTTATCCTTGCATCAACAGGATTTATGCCTACGTTCTTAATGATCTCATGTATTGTCTCTGGAACAATGCCTCTACGTCTCAATGCAGATAGTGTTCCAAAACGCAGATCATCATATACTTCATAACCCTCAGCTATTTTCTTCCTCATCTTACTTTTGCTGAGCATGACGCCTTCAAGACTAAGTCTTCCAACATGTATTGTCTCAGGATACTTCCATCCGAGATGGCCATAGAGGAATTTTTGCTTAATAGTATTTGTAGCATGTTCTTTGCCACGAAATATATGGGTCACACCCATCAAATGATCATCTATTCCCGCTGCAAAGTTATAGGTTGGCCATACAACATACTTGTCTCCAACAACTGGATGAGGTGTTTTGCTAGTGTCTATTACTCGAAGTGCAACCCAATCCCTAATCGAGGGATCGGGATAGTTTAAGTCAGTTTTTATCCTTAGAACGGCTTCACCTTCATCATAATATCCTTCAATCATTTTATCGAATTCTTCAAGATTGGTACTTGGATCTAGGTCTCTATGTGGACAAGCTCTACCTTGGTCACGTAGTTTACGGAATACCTCAGGAGCACATTTATCAACATATGCGCCGCCAATTTCTATAAGTTTACGAGCTATATCATAGTAGATTGACAGTCTTAAACTTTGTATATACTCCCTCCCCCACTTTACACCAAGCCATTTAAGATCTTCTTTTACCTTATTGTAAGAATCTGGAAACGGCACCTTAGTTCTCGGATCAGTATCCTCAAAACGTAAGATCATTTCACCTTTATACATTTTGGCATATATATAGCTCAAGTAAGCAGCTCTAGCGTTACCAAGGTGTATTGTAAAGTCTGGATTGGGGGCGAATCTTGTTATGACTTTGCCCTCTACAGCATTTGGTAATGGAGGTAATTCTTTTCTCTCCTCTTTAGGCCTTATCTCAAGAAGCTCAGGATAATTCTCTTTAATGATCTTTTCTTGTTCTTCAATACTGAGTTTATTAACCTCACTAACAATCTCCTTGATAATTGGTATTACTTGTTTAATAATTGTTTTAATCTCTGGTTTTTCAGCTATGATTTTTGATACAACTGGGCCTACTCTAGCCTTTCCATCATGTTTTATAGCATTTAGTAATGCATATTTATAAGCTAATTCTCTAATCTCTTTTAATTTTGATTCGTCTAACGTCATTTTCGCCCACAACCACAATTAAGTATCTTTCAGGTTTCTCCCATGGAAAATTTACTACTAGTAATACTAATCCTTTACACGGAGATTTATAGACTCTTACCTCGCCTTTACCTGTTACCATATAAGCTATTTTATCATGTAAGCCAATCTTATCCCCTTCCTTAACAAGTACGTAAGGATGTATACTCTTGATCTCGATAAGGCAGTTCTTAGTACCTTCTTCTACAAGAAAAGCATCAAGATCTCCGTTATCCTTAAATCTAGGAACTACGATAACTGATTTCCTAAACACAGCTTCGACTAGATCAAGAGCCTTATCAACTACGTCTTCATACACAATGTGTCCAAAAAATCTCCCAACGGGCTCCTTCGAAAACTTATATTCTCCAGTACCTGTTTCAATTATGTAATAATCAGACTCTACTCCTTCAACATATACCTCTGGAAACTCATAATTCTCCAAATAAATCACCCGCTTTTGATCTCAAGGTACTTATTCCAATTGATCCCCCTGGAACTCAATACTTCAAGAATACCGTTTGACACATATAATGGTTTATTCATAAGCTCCCTAACATTATGGGATCCGGTTAAGAACATTACTGCCTTAAGCTCATTAATGTATCGCTCAATGTATTTCGAGCCAGCTTCTAAGCCGCCATTAATAACAGATCTTAATATGGAAAGAGCCATGCCAGCCATGTTAGCGCCCAAGGCAATGTTTAAAGCTGCCTTATATCCATCCCATACTCCACCACTAGCTATGATCCAAGATGATGGTGCTGCCCACCTAGTTTCTATGACAGATAATGGTGTTGGAATACCCCATCTACCAAGCTTTTTACCGAGCAAAGCCTTGTCTTTATAACCTGACTTCTCTGCCCTACATACTTCAACAGCTATCCAACTGGTACCGCAAGCACCAGCTACATCGAATATCTCTATACCAAGTCCATGAAAAATTCTTACAACTTCCATTGATAGGCCGTTTCCAACTTCCTTAATCAATATAGGTATATTAATTAGATCCATTAACTCAGAAACTCTATCAAGAAGATTATTGGAGAAGTCTACATCCCCCTCAGGCTGTATAAGTTCTTGTGCAGGATTCAAATGAATAGCTAATGCATCTGCATTTAGCTTATCAAGTGCTTCGATGAGTAATTTAAGATCTATCTTATTTAGTGTATTAATACCTATATTTCCTATTACTGGGACATTTCTAGCAACCTTTCTAACAATAGTATAAGACTCAATGATCTCAGAGCTCTTTGTTTCAAGCATTGCCCTCTGGCTTCCAACACCAATAGCAATACCGTATTTTTCAGCAATCTTTGCAAGAATTTCATTTATCTTTATGGCACTTCTATGGCCGCCTGTTATACCAGTTATCATTAATGGAGCTTTTAAATTATAACCTAGGAAATTTATAGATAAATCAATATCATTATAATTAATGCCCGGAAAAGCATTATGTACAAATCTAATTTTCTCATATATGTCTGAACAAAGACTTGGATAGACTATGTTCTCTTTGATAACTATATCTAAGTGCTCGTATTTCCTATTGATTGTAGTATTCGACACTAATTATCCACCATATAATTTCAAATTAAATCAAACCAATTATATGTTAAACCGGACTATATAAGATATATCTCCTAAAGATGAAGTTGTAGTTAGTTCTAAGTAAACTATTTAATTGAGATTATTGATACATAGTTTCCCAAATCCCATATATAATGACCATTTAAAGGAGGATATAATTCATAGATTATATAGTATATTCCATTAAAGATCCTTTCAGCCTCACCAAACAGATCAGAGCATTCATTAACTCCCTTAGATAATATGCATCTAGCTACTGAAAGAACTGTATGGCCTCCTAAATGGACTATTGCAGAATAAATAGCTTGATCCTCTATAAGCGATAGAGCTCTATTGTAGTCAACTATATTCTTGCCAGTAAATTCTATATTTATTCCGTCCATTACCACTATTGGTTGTTCACCATCTCTATAGATAAGCGATTTTGATGTTAAATAGGAATTCTTTAAAGCATTTACAACTACATTATTAAGGCCAAGGTCTTTATCTATTGTTCTCGATATATCAAGTAATTCGTCGCTATCTACACCAAATAGTTTTAGAGACTCCATTGTTATTGCAACATAAGCTCCTAATGCATATTCTATATTACCATATATATCGATTTGAAGTCCTCGCTCACTATCTTCATAAATTATTCGTTGGAAAAATTGATTAAGATACTTCTTCAATAACTCCAAATAATCAGTTGTAGAATTATGTAGGATTACCTTAACATTATTTTCTATAATACTAATCCTAAACTTTATTCTAGTAGGAGTTAAAACAGTATAAACAGGGTTATTAACATCTATTGGCGTAGAGAATACTGGAACAGGTACTTTATATATAGTTGTCTCTATGATCCCTTATCACCAATCTATAAATATTAGGAGACTAGCTAATTTAATTATTCATAACTATAATGGAATAGTTATTTTCCATAGAATCTTATTGAAGCATAACCAACAACAGCGGCTTTATTGCCTGATGTATCACCGCTCGTAGCGTATTTCAATAGTTCAGCTCTTGCATTATTGCCATATATTTTCTTAGTATACTCAATCAGTACCATTATTCCTCCAGGACCACATATTGATACATTAAGTTCTTTAATAATTCTATAGAATCCCTGGGAATCTAGTTCAAGAATTTTCTCTATTGCTTTAAGATCCTTGGACTTAGCTGAGTCATGTGGCTCATAATGTGTGAAGTCACTACTTGCAAGAATAACTACATCGCGTTCATTATGTGCTATAGCATCGTATATAGCATTAGCAAGATCTACTGCAACCTCAGGTGTTTGTAGCGCAAGTGTTATAGGTACTATCTTGAATGTATTGCTACCAAATATATATTGAAGAAATGGTAATTGAACCTCTATCGAATGCTCCTCAATATGAGCATAAACATCTAATTCAGCATATTCACTATTATTAACTATACTACGTGCTAATTCTGTATCAACTTCTACTTCGCCGAGAGGAGTAGCCCATTTACCAGAGGGATAAACAGATACAAGCGCACCATATCCAGTATGATTAGGCCCTATAATAATGAAGGTTTCGGGTAAACCTTCTTCAGCAAGCTTTAAATAGGAATATGCAGCAACAGGGCCGCTATAAATATATCCTGCATGTGGTACAACAAATCCTGTACTTTCTTTAACTCTAGTAGATGATGGTTTAGGGAGTACGCCGGGTCCTATTGGGTGTTTGAAGGAATTCTCTATGGCTCTTCTAAGATCGTCTGGATTAATAGGGTAAAAGTAACCAGCTACAGCAGGGCTACGTACTTCAGGATATATTTCCATGTTCGCTACCTCTGAATCTTTGTTTCAAACTCGCTAGGCGGCTCTGGTAAGTCGCCATCAGGTGGTAATAGTCCGCGTTCACGCAATACTTGGCGTGCAAGTAACCAATATATTAGTGCTAGGCTCTTTCTACCCTTATTATTAGCTGGAACTATAAGGTCTATGTATTCTATACGATTATCTGTATCGGTTAGGGCTACTACAGGAATACCTATTTCAGCAGCCTCCTTAAGTGCCTGTGAATCAGCCCTGGGATCGGTTATCAATACTATTTCTGGCTCAAAATATTGTTTAAGCGAAGGGTTAGTGAAGGTACCTGGCAAGAACCTGCCAGTAAATGCACGGCATCCAACATACTTACAGAATTTCTGAGCAGGCTTATGTCCATATTGTCGCACGGATACAACAGCTATTTTTGAAGGATCGTATCTAGCCAAGAATTTAGCTGCAACTCTAATACGTTCATCAATCTTCCTAATATCAAGTATATATAAACCGTCATTTCTTACACGATAAACGAATTTTTCCATAAATTTAGTACACATATGTGTACCTATATGCATACCAGCTGCAAGATATTGTTCCAGTGGTAACAATAATTCGATGTCCTTATGTTTAACCTCTTTACCCTCTTCCCTAGGAGCTTGCCTAGTTTCCTCAGACATAAATAATCACCTCTACAAACTAGCTTATCTTGGGGAAGTTAAGGATCTCATAGACAAGATCTACATGAGAAAGGAACATACGTCTACAACAATACCTTTTAACACCAAGATCATCAAGCACCTTACCCGGATCCTCTCCAGCCTCTACACGGCGTTTAAACTCATCCCATAAATGCCCTATAGGCCTGCCGCATGTAAAACATCTAATAGGTATGATCATTGTTGTGTGTCACCTATAGCTCTTCTGCCATCTTCTACGTGCACTATACCTCATATACTTTTCAGGCTCTGTTCTACGTGGATCACCAGAGAGCATATAGCGATCATAGTCATTTAAGATCCTCTTAAGCTCTGGATTATCACCCGCATACTTTAGTAAACCTCTTGCAAGAGCCATACGTACTGCATCAGCTTGACTCATAAAGCCTCCGCCCCTAACATTGACTCTTATATCAACTTGTTTCCAGAGATCACCTACTATGGCTAGTGGTTCATACATTTTAAGTTTTGCTAGTTCAATAGGCCATATCTCTAAAGGTATGCCGTTAATCCAGATTCTTCCTTCGCCTGGCTTTATGATCGCCCTAGCTATGCTTGTCTTCCTTTTACCAGTTGCTATAACGACTTTCTTAGGTTCAACCTTAGCCTTACTCATCTATAAGCACCTCTCCATCCAAGGTGTTTAGAAACTTCATATAATGTAATATATTTATTCTTAAGCCTAGAAACATCAGCTTCTCGGAACCTTATGAACTCCTTTTCTTTACCGATGAGTTCTGGAGGAACACCTATATAAACACGTAGTCTCTTATATGCATTCCTTCCACGAGGCTTGTTAATTGGAAGCATTCCACGTACTGTTCTCTTAAATAATCTATCTGGAGCCTTAGGCCTCCGAATACCGCCCTTATATGGGTTATGTAGAGTCCTTACTTGCTCAATAAGTTTATAGCCCATGATCACTCTCTTAGGCTCACCACTAATAACAGCCTTCTCTGCATTAACAACTATTATACGATAGCCCTCGAGAAGTTTTTTAGCAATTATACTAGCTAGTCTACCAAGTATTTGATCTGTTGCATCAACTATGATTGTCTTCCTATCAGTTTGCCCAACCATTGTTTACCACCCTAACCAATTATCTTGACCTTACTACCACGTGGATTTTCACGTATAAGGTCAAGTATATGTATTGCCTTGCCTCCAGCAGACTTTATTTTTTCAAGGGCTTTAAGGCTAAAACTTATAGCTGCAACAGTTACCGGATGATCCAGTTTCCCGGCACCTAATACTTTACCAGGCACGACAACCGTCTCGCCATCACTTGTATGGCGGTTAATCCTACTTATATTAACCGCTATTCTCTTTCTCCTGGGCTTTTCAAGTAGATCTGCTACAGTATCCCATATTGGTGCATTATTGCTATTAGCAGCTTTTCTAAGCTCCCTTATTGTCTTACGCAGTATAATGTTTGTTGGACCTGTTCTCTTCATTGTATCACACCCTCTCTACGTAGCTGTTCCAGAAAGTCATCCAATTTAGAGTCGAGAATACGTATAGCCTCTAAAAGTATTTTCTTAGGAGGCAATGAACCAGTTGATTCGATAGTTAATATGTATTCATTCTCACGAAAACCTACAGTTATAGCCCCTTTGGGGCACTGAGACTCACATAATTTACAAAATGTACACTCAAGGATTTTATCTTTATTTAAAGTAAGCTTATTACGAGATAGCTTGAAAATACCTTTAGGACATACATCGATACATGTTCTACAGCCTTTTTCACACTTATCATAATCTATCTTTATGTCAGGTACGTATTTATGGGCAGCAACCGATACGGGACTCCACTTAGCATGTTCCTTACCACGGCCTAGTCTTGCATATGCTTCAAGCCTAATTTTCTGTCCAGGTCCAAGCACTAGTATTGGTATTGATTCATAAACAGGTCTTACATCAGGATCGCTTGACACTAGATCCCTACTATATATTGTAAGTGGAGTATTATTCTTATTCTCAGCCTCAAGATCAAGTTTTACAAAGCATTCCTCAGAGAATATAGTTTCTTCTCCACCCCTACATTCTTCCGGGGACTTATACTTGTCTAATGCATATTCACTAGTCAATGGTATTAGTCCAAGTCTATGAGCTATTATCTCGTCATAGAATACACTAGTATTTAGAGTAAATACAACTGTATCAACAGCCATAGTAGGTACTTCACTAATCATAACTCTCCTAATAGCATTTAGAATGTGTAAGGGTATATTCTTAACATAGAGTTTAAGTGTTAAGGGAGTTTTTTCTAAAATATTTATTTCCAATACATCATCACCAGTTAAAACCTAGACTCTTCTACCACGCCTACCTCCAGGCCTTCTTGTAGTATCGTGAGGCAATGGTGTAACATCTTCAATCCTGCCAATAATGAAGCCTGCACGGGCAAGTGCACGTATTGCAGCTTGTGCTCCAGGTCCAGGGGTCTTAGGACCGTGGCCTCCGGGCGCACGCACCTTTATATGTAGTGCTGTTATACCCTTATCCATAGCAGCTGATGCTGCACGACTAGCAGCTAGCATAGCAGCGTATGGACTTGGCTTCTCACGATCAGCCTTTACAACCATTCCACCGCTTGCACGACTTATAGTCTCTGCTCCAGATAAGTCGGTTATATGAATTATAGTATTGTTTGGCGAACTATAGATATGGGCCACGCCCCATTTAAGCTCACGAATTGAGAAGGCCATAATAATCAACCCCCAGCTTGTTCTTCAGCTAATTTCTTAAACGAACTTGTAGGCGCATAATCTATTAGATCTTCTTCATCTCTAGTAACAAGATATCCGGGCGCAGTAACTCTACGTCCAGCAATAGCTATGTGTCCATGGACAATTAATTGCCTAGCTTGATAGATTGTTCTAGCAAGTCCCTTACGATAAACAATTGTCTGGAGCCTTCTCTCAAGAAGATCCTCTACAGATAGTGAAAGAACATCATCGAGTGTAGCATTTTCAGGCAATAAGCCAAGTCTGTATAGACGATGTAGAAGAGCCTTTTCAGCTTTTTCACGGATCTCCCTTGGCACAGCAAGCAATGAACGGGCTTGATGCCTAAACTTACGAATGATTGTCTGCGCGATCCATAACTCCCTCTTGTTACGTAGGCCATACTCGCCTACAAGCCTCATCTCATACATTAATCTCTCTTTACGCCATGGATGTTTAGGACCTATCCATTTTTTCCGAGATTTACGTGGATCACCCATAACTTATTACCTCCTCTTCTTCCTTACACCAACAGTTATGCCTAGACGGCCTGTTGTACGTGTTCTCTGTCCGCGTACTTTTAGACCAAGTGCATGCCTTATACCACGGTAGCTCTTAATCCTCTTTTCCCTTTCAATATCCTGTTTTACATAAAATATTAATTCAGCACCAATCAAGTGCATGTTTTTCCCACTAGCATAATCCTTCCTACGATTAAGAAGCCATTCTGGAATACCATAAGCGGATAAATCCTTTAATGCCTCCTCTATCTTTTTAACCTCAGTATCTGTTAAGAAGCCTATTCTTTTCTCGGGATCAATGCCTAATGTACGGCATAATGCATACGCTAGATTAACGCCAATACCTTTTATTTCTGCAAGACCCCAAGCAGTCTTAAGGCTACCATCTACATCTGTTCCTGCAATACGTACTATATACTTAAATGCTTCTTCACTCAAACTCTTGTCCTCACCTAACTATCTATTTTTAACTATTCCCCTACTCTAAAGCACCTAAAAAACCTATACTAAAACTAGTTTTAAGGATTTTCCTATACAGTATAAGTTTTTATGAGATGATCTTTAAGAGTATAGCATACATTCTCCTAGCATTTTCAAGCATATCATGATCGTTATTAAAGAACACATATATCCTATCACCGTTTAAGTCAATTGCTTTTTTAGCAACCTCTAACAACTCTTCATCGGTGTAGTAATGAGCGTACCAAAAACTTCGTCCATGCATACGAATATATACGTAGGGAGATGAACGAGCATAAAATATGAAGTCGGGAGAATCAATAGAGACTACCGTAATGCCCAGCTCCTTAGATCGATCGACCCACTCATAATTAAGCCAGCTGGTATGTCTCCATTCAATAGCCATTCTAGATCCAAGTTCTGTTTTAGAAGCAATATATTCTATACGTTCCCAATTAGTCTTAGACGCTGCAAAACTCGGTGGTAACTGGAATAGGTAGAAATCAATTAAGCCCTTCTCCTCAAGCGGTGACACTCTAGACATTAGGTAGCCCAGCCATTCAATAGATTTAGGAGGCTTTAACCTATAGACGTGGGTAATCATGCGATGGACTTTAATAGCCCATCTAATATTCTGAGATAAACGGCTCCATCCAAGAGCCATAGACTTGTATGGTAGTCTATAGAAACTAGAGTTAAGTTCAACAGCATTTAACCCTGATCTCTCAGCATACCATTTAAAACCATCCGGGTTCCAATCATAACTCCAACCACTAGTACCAACATAGACTTCAACCAATAATCAATGCACCCATATAATCCGTAGAGGCCGATCTCATCATGGAATAAGTCCACGTTGGGATCCTTCACTAGAGTAATATGTATGCAAGAAAAGCTATATCCTTACCGTTCATAAGTAGCTTAATTTTATTCCCACATAGTAAATATTAAAATACCTGGTAGAACCAAAAATGAATCCTACAGATCCTTATGAGGACTGCAAGGGTAATAGCATTTGTATGGTCGAAACCTTAAAAATAGCTATTGATAAAGGTTATGAACCATCTCTAGAAGAAATTAAGACAATCAGTAAATATTTAGGCCAGCCCACTAAGAAGATAGAAGTTTTTGAAGGCAGGTACCTTGACGTATTTACTAGGTTTGTACAGAAAAACTGTATTATAACAGAGAATGGGGAATTATGTATTTACAGCTGGAATCCTAGAGCCTATATAAGGTATTTTCCAGTAAGTATTGATGCTGTAGGTACAATACTGTTCATAGACCATAATGGAAGAGTTAAGACCATAGCATATCCTAGCCATAGAACACATGATATTGAAGGCCATCATGTTAAGATACTTGATCCAGAGACGACTCCTATAATTGAGATCACGAAACGTGTAGATGGATATCCGATAACATTTTATTATAATCCAATAATTAAGAGATGGATCCCGGCAACCAGATACATACTCCATAATATGGTCTATTGGGGGAACAGAATTGAAGTAGCTGATATCGAAGAAATTATCAATCCCTATGTTAGACTTGCAGACGAAATTGCAGAAAGATATGGGCTTTATAAAGAACTTAAAGGTTATGTTAACTGGACTTTTACATTTATTTTAAAGATATCTGAACCAGCAATACTAAAGCCAAATATAGAGCTGTATGGCATGGACGATGCTGAGCTCATATTACTCAATGCACGGAAACCTAACGGAGAGTTATTAACTGTTAAGGAGAGTTCAGAATTGATAAAATGGACACACGTCCCAATAATTGAATTAAAGCTAGATAATAAGGAAAAGCTTCAATCCTTTATAGATGAGTGTAGACTTGATCTTGAATATAGGAGTACTATGTTAAGGTATAGGGATACCGATGTTTTTAGACCCTATACTTTAGAAGTAAAGTCTAAGATATATCCTGAAGCTATGAGAGTAAAATATTCATCTGATCCAAAATCATTGCTTATACTTACATCATACGGTTATGGCGAATATGCTGTTAATTTACTAGTTGATTATGCATATATAAGAAATGTTGGCATGGAATTAGTAAGGCTATATAGTGAATTAGAAAATAAGATAAGAAGAATAATAGATAGTGATCAAATTATTAAAGCACTAAAAGCATTCAATTTAGAGCATCAATTAAAAGGTGAAATAAAAAGAGCCCGAAGAAGAGGCGACATAACTAGATTTGTTAGGAAGCTAGTTGCACTGCTTGCTGGAGAAACTATTTATGAAGCTAAAGAAAATATAAGTAAATTATTAAAGCTACTTTCTGAATAGCATCAATAAGCTGGTTAGTTTTTCTAACTAATATATTAAATACATTAAACTTATAAGTAAGTTTTACATAAGTTTAGATTGGTGAGAATATGAAAGCTTTTAAAGATCTAATCTATACCCTTGAAACCGCGAAAGGAGAAGCTATATCAAAAGTTGAGTCACATACTCCTAAAATCGATGCACCAGATGCTGTGAAAGCTGGTGAAAGCTTTAAAGTTAGAATAAAGGTAGGTCCTCATCCAAATAAGCCTGAACATTCCATTAGAAAGATCGAGTTATACTTGTATGAGGAAGGTAGACCGTTTAATCCAATATTGATTGGCAGCTTTGAATTAACGCCTGTCTATATGGAGCCGGATATAGAGATTACTTTAACACTTAAGAAAAAAGGAATACTTTATGCACTAAGTTATTGCAATCTACATGGCCTATGGGAAGCGAGAAAGGAAATAAATGTTATTGCCTAGGTATTGAAGGGTTTAGATAATGAATAATAAATCGGCTGTAAAGACGAATAGACACCGATTAAAAATGAACACTATTAAAGCTATTGAGGCTTATAACAAGTATAGATTCCCTGAGGCATTCGCAAAACTTATAGACATAAAAGAAGATGAAATCGTGGTCAAATTTGAAGGAACATTTTGCAATACATGCGGAGTCATAGACTGGATAGAGGATCTCGTGTATATTCTCATGGAACACGGCTTAAATGCTAAGCTAATAGAATATATAGAGTCTCCTACAAATAATGATTATTACAGGATTGGAATTTTTAAGATCAAGAATATACATGGTAACTCGTATAAGGGTGGTAGTATTGGCCATAATTGATGAAAAAGATATGAAAATAATAAGTATGTTATTAGAAAATGGAAGAATTACGTATAGCGAGATCGCTAAGGCCATAGGTATAAGCGATGTCGCTGTTATTAAGAGAATTAAAAGACTTGAACAGATGGGCGTGATTAGAAAGTACACTGTTTTAATTGATCCTAAAAAAATAGGATATAAAGCTATATCAATAACGGGAATTGATGTAGAGCCTGAATATGTATTTAATATACTTAATATCTTAAAGGAAAAAGACTATGTAAAGTATTTAGCTATAGCATCGGGGGATCATGATATAATAGCTACTATATGGGCCAAAGATAGTGATGACATAGCAAAGATACATGGAGAGATAGCTAAAATAGACGGTGTAAAACGGGTTTGCCCAGCAATAATACTTGACATTATAAAAGAATAGCGTGTTTACATAATCTATTCAACTTCTATACCAAGCAACATAGATGCTAATCTACCTATACCATACGTCAATATAGCCGATCCTAGTCCGGCACATATTAACTCCAGCATTTTCCATTTAATACTCAATCCAGCTGACACTGCAATCAAGAAGCCTGTTATTCCAAGCATAATAGCTGCTAAAATAAATGATAAGGGTATTGATAGCTGAACCGGTATCATTAAGAAATAAGGTATTAATGGAACAAGAGCACCAATAATATAGAATGTACCAGTATATAAGCCAGCTTTTGCAGGGTTCTCAAGAACCTCCTCTCTTAACCCATACTCCTCTTCAGCAATAATTTTTCCAAGTAATTCCCTATTCCTAAGAGCTTCACCTGCTATATTTTCCGAAGTTTTATCGCTAAAACCCTTTCTTTTCATATAATTTAATACTCTGTCTCTAAAAAGCCTTGGAATGTAGCGAGATGCAAGAAAAATCCTTGTTAAACACCTAGTCTTACCTGTTTCTGTGCCCTAACGCTAGTAAATGATCCTATACCCATCGATAAAGCACCAGCAATACCTACTATAAGGCCCCCAAGCGCTACATTAAGTGGATTACCATAGGCTCCTGCCAAACCAGCAGATACAGATAATACTTCTACAAGTCCATCACTCATACCAAGAACAGCTTCTCTAACATGGTTCATGAAATCTTTAAACTTAGATCCCTCATCAATAAATTCATCTTCATGAACCAACTCATCCTCTAATATATTATAAAGCTCCTTTCTCTCATCACTGCTTAGATCCTTGCTTTCCAAAAGCTTCGTATATACTTCAATAGCACCAGATTCACTTGCTTCTAAAAGTTTTAATGTAAGACCTAAACCTATGATCTTGAATATGAACGTATAGATCATTATTTTAAAACGATTAGGCTTTATCCTAGAGGGATCATAGCCTCGGCGCCTAAGAAAATCCTCCCAAAATCTTACATGCCGTTTTTCCATTTCCGCTATTTTAATAAGTTTCTTAGAAATGGGCTTATGCATGTACATTCTAGCTAATCTATTATATATTATAGAAGCTTCTAATTCGTCCTTTAAAGAGAGCGTTGCTATCTTTATGATATTCAATATGTACACCCTTGATGCTACAACTAAAATATGGTTACTATCCTATTACTTCATAGTACTAATTAATTCATTAACTGCATTACGTAATTTCTGTATTGTCTCAGTATCGATCAAACCCTTAAACTCCACTACCCTAACTACATTAGCGCCTTTTGAAGCCAATTCCTTACCTAAGAGCTTTCCTGCTACACCTCCCCACCCATACGAAGATATAACTAGGACGGGAATGCCTCTATTCGCTTTCTCTATAATTAAATCGACATAGTACTTCATTAATGGAAAGATATTTGACTCGTATGTTGCCGTGCCAATAACTAATGCGGAAGAATCACCTATTTCACCAAGTATATCAGATATATCATCTCTGAATGTGTCAGTCACCTTAAACACTATTGGATTAATATTATTCTTCACAAGTTCATCAATGACTATGTTTATAGCTTTTTCAACAAATCCATACATCGAACTATATAGAATTACTACTTTTCCTCTAGACTGAAGACCTTGGGCAAGAGAATGATATAATTTAACTATTCTCATAGGATCGTTTTTCCATATTATTCCATGTGCAGGCGCTATAATTTTTATATCTAATGACAGGCTATTTATCTTCTCAATATTTTTAATAACAAATTTTCTATATTTTCCAATAATTGAGACAAAGTATTTTCGAACATATCTTATATATTTTTCTATAAGGCCCTCTTCATCATCATATAGTGAAGGAGGTATGGAGAAGCCTCCAAATGCATCACAACTAAATAATATGCCCTTATAGCTTGTATACGTCATAATTGTTTCTGGCCAATGAAGCCATGGTGTATGTATGAACTTTAACTTTATATTATCCCTAAATACAAACTCATCACCATCTCTTACATGTTTAAATTTAGGAGCCACACCGTAAAATGATGATATCATGGATCTTGTTAGCGGATGCCCTATTACTGTAGCATTCTTAGCGTATCTTAATAGTTCGGGTAAAGAACCACTATGGTCAGGTTCCATATGATGTACTACTATATAGTCTATGTCCTGTGGATCAATTATTTCTTTTAATGTATCCATAAATAATTGAGAATACCTATGCTTCCAAGTATCAAATAATATTACATTATCATCTACGATCATTAGGTAGGAATTATATGTAACACCTTCAGGAATACTCCATAGAGCCTCAAAATACTTTATTTGATCATCGTCAAGTCTCAATACATATACATTCTCAACTATCTTATCAACATGTATCCTAACCATTTAGGTCACCTAACATGATACGTGTAAGTACCACAATTATCTTTAGAGATGAAAATAAAAATAGTTTTAAATTCTCATAATTCTATTTCCATGGTTTGGAAGCTCTTTCAAGAAAACTTCTTACAAGATCTACTTCTTCTTTAGGAACTTTACCTTCCTCGTAACAGAACCACCAGTCAAAACACTTGTACTTCTTTAATCTATCTTCAGCCTCTTGCACAGTTGATGCAGGTGGCACTATTATAGCATCACCTATTAATTCGTTATTGGGCCAATTAGCTGGTAATGCTCTCCCATATTTATCAACTAATTGTAATCCCTTAACGATCCTTAATATTTCATCTATTAATCTACCCATGTTTAATGGGTAATAAAGAATAGTTCGTATAACCCCTTTATCATCTACTACAAATACGGCTCGAACAGTAACTACACCTGATTCTGCATGTAGCATACCAAGTTTTCTAGCAACATTACCCTGAGGATCAGCAATTATTGGAAACGGTATTTCAACACCGAGCTTCTCTTTAATCCATTCAATCCATTTTATGTGGCTAAACGTGTTGTCTACACTAAGACCTATAAGTTCAGTATTAAGTTTCTTAAAATCTTCATATCTCTTCGCAAAAGCTACAAATTCGGTAGTACATACTGGTGTAAAATCGCCGGGATGACTAAATAATACAAACCATTTACCTGCATAGTCATTAGGCAATTTCTTGTTACCATGGCTTGTATGAACAGTTATTTCAGGAAATTTTTCACCAATTAGAGGAAT
>CAZHDB010000012.1:0-35414 GCA_964531225.1 uncultured Desulfurococcaceae archaeon | reverse complement strand
AACCTAGTATCAACCAAGAAACATCACCCCGATCAAGGAATTCACTTTTGAATTCGGCTTGTATATTAGAACCTGATATAACAGTCTGATATAACATGATGACTTCATGATTGATATAACAATCTGAAAATGGTGATATAACAAGACAGCTACCACCAAGTAGAACTACATCAGAACTCATATAAATTTATGGTGGTGGGGCCGCGGGGATTTGAACCCCGGACCACGGGGGCCCAATTCGGGCACTAGGTCTTGGTAGAGCCTAGTGTGCCCCGCATCCTACCAAGCTAGACGACGGCCCCATCCGTATCTTTATTATGTAGATGTACTCCTTTATAAATAATATATTGGTTCTTCATTAATGGTTAGAACTATGCCGCCGCCGGGATTTGAACCCGGGACTTCCGGATTTCCCCTCGACTTCGGCGCCAGACCGTTTTAGAAGCCGTATGAGTCCGGCGCTCTACCGGGCTGAGCTACGGCGGCTTCCATATATATTCTAGGCAGTATTCAAGGGATTATAAATGTTAATTTAACCTACTCTACTAAGATACGTATGGAAAAGAATAGATTAGTATACATGTAATTCTATTTCTCCTAGTTTCATCTTATGCGTAAACTCTTCAATATCTCCATAGATATGTATCTTTAAGTAGTTTTCGATAGCTTCTCTAATTAGGTCACTTCTCGATAATCCTAGTCTTCTAGCAACAAGATCCATTTTTTCCAAAAAGTCTTCCTCCACCTTAAAAGTAATAACTCTCAAGCCCATACTAGCCCCACCAGTAATACTCATGTAGGAATCGAGTAGATAAGCAACAAAACCCTACAGAAAACAGAGAGACACTCGACTGAAACTATTCCATAAATACATAATTAAACCCAATAGCAATTATAAGATAGGGCCCGTAGCCTAGCCTGGATAGGGTGCCGGCCTCCGGAGCCGGTGGTCCCGGGTTCAAATCCCGGCGGGCCCGCTACATAAACACTCATTATTTATTCTTAGAAGAAGGGTTCTACTCAATTTTGCTAGTTCATTTTTACACATATTATGACTAAATATGGTCTGCTGGTATTGATGAATATATCTCTTTTTCAACAAGCTTTATTTAGCCCAAATTCTTTTGTAGTGGAAATTGCCGATCTCTAAAGATATAACATTAACTACTATGTATCCAGCTAATATCCCCATATATAATCTTACTGAGATACTTATTTTTCTATCTATAATAACATTGGCTTAGCTTCATTATCAATAGCTTTAGATGCCTTATATACAAGAATTAGATGTTTATGATCAATTAAAGCGGTTTAAGCCCTAAATATATGGTTTACAATACGTTAATATTTAGTATCTTCACTATGAGAGATTTATAATTAATAGCGATACATGGATCCTTTGATAAATAAATGTCTAAGAATAATAAACAATATTATCATATCTATTTACGACATAAACGTACTTAAAAATTCTATTCTAAATTACTGTGACACGGTATAATGAGTATGCCTCATCATAAAAGCAACTTTTAAGCTCAAACATTTATACTCATAGTAATTATTGATTATGCTTTAAAGATACTGTAATGTAGTAATTAAGGTTTATATATTTTATAATACATTTAGAATTATGGGGTACCTTTATGTATGGATGGAGAGGTAGAATAGGCCTTATAGTTCCAGCTTCAAATACTACTATGGAAGTAGAATTCTATAAAATGGCTCCAGATGGAGTAAGTATACATACGACTAGAGTTCCTTTGCAAAAAGTTAATGTTGAAGAACTTGAGAGTATGGAGAAACACTTAGTTGATGCCGCAAAATTGCTATCCATGGCTAATGTAGACGTCATTGTCTTCGGATGTACTACTGGTAGTTTGATCAAAGGCATTGGATATGATCGTGAAATTATTAAAAAACTCCAAGAAGAAACCAATATACCATCAACTACTACGACAACAGCTGTTATAGAAGCTCTGAAAGCATTAAATGCTAATAAAATTGCACTAGCTACACCCTACATAGATGAAGTTAATGAAAGAGAAGAACGTTTCCTAAAAGACATGGGCTTCGAGGTCGTTGATTTAAAGTCATTGAACATATTGAAAAATATCGATATAGGTAAACAAATACCAGAAACAGTCTATAGACTTGTAAAAAGCCTCAACTACTCCGATGCTGATGTAATATTCATAAGCTGCACTAACTTTAGAACAATAGAAGTTATAGAGAAACTTGAAGAAGATTTAGGGATCCCCGTTATATCTAGTAATACAGCCTCTATGTGGATGGCTTTAAAACTATTAAAAATAGGTGGTATGAAGAAGAAATATGGTAAATTATTTGAAACATTATAGCATAGAAGAACTAGTTCGAGATTTATATCTACGAAAAACTTATTTTTGTTAACATAACATATCTACCAGAGGGTGAACCTACCCACTCTCTAGATTCCCTTAAGGTGATAAAATGATTAAAAATAAAGCTATTTCCAAAACTTTATCTATTGTTATCATCGTCGTAATCATAATCGCTGTAGTCGCGGCCGTATACTTATTAACTACGCCGCCAACAACAGCGGTCAAAGAAGTAAAAGTCGGGGTTATATTGCCTCTATCTGGTCCACTTGCTCAAACAGGTGCTGATATGAAGAGAGGCATTGAGTTTGCAGTTAGGAAGATAAATGAACAAGGAGGAATTAAGAGCTTGGGAGGAGCTAAATTAGTAGTTGTCTATGGTGATAGTGCTGGTAAACCAGAGACAGGAGCTGCTGAAGCTGAAAGATTAATAACTCAGGAGAATGTCGTGGCACTTGTTGGTGCATATCAAAGTTCAGTTACTAAAACAGCTAGTGAAGTTGCTGAAAGATATGAAGTTCCATTCATTAACCCAGATTCTACTAGCCCAGCACTTACAGAAAGAGGATATAAATGGTTCTTCCGTGTAACACCTCATGACGAAATGTTTGCAGAACAACATGTTGAATTTGTACAATGGTTAGAAGAGAAATATGGTGTAGATATTAAGAGGGTAGCAATTATACATGAAGATACGGAATGGGGTACAAAATCTGCTGAAGCTTGGCAAAAATACTTTAGCGAAGCTGGATACGAAATTGTTAAAGTTGTAAGTTACCATGCTGCAACAGTTACAAGTCTTGATAGTGAAATAGATGCTCTAAAAGCTGCAAACCCCGATATAGTATTAGTTGCATCCTATGTATCTGATGCAATACTGTTTGTACAGACATGTAAACTCAGAGACTTCAGCCCATTAGCAATAATAGCTCAAGACGCTGGCTTCATTAACCCAAGCTACGTAGAGGAAGTTGGTGAAGATGGATACTACATATTCTCAAGAGAAGTCTTTAACTGGGACTTGTTCGAAGTCATTCCAGGTCTTAAAGAAGTAAATGAGGAGTACAAATCTATATATGGTGTAGATCTCAATGGTAACTCAGCAAGAGACTATACTGGCATGTGGGTACTTTACTATGCTCTTGAAGAAGCAGGTAAGAAAGCTGATCCAAGCGATCTTAAGGCATTCAGAGCTGCAATCAGGGAAGCTTTAGTCAACCTATACATACCTAAGGAGAAACTCATAATGCCTTGGGACGGAGTTAAATTCGATGAAAAAGGACAGAACATTCTTTCTAAAGGAATCATAGTACAAATGATGCCTGATGATGGAAAATATCACACAGTATACCCACCAGAAATAGCTACAAGAGAACCTATATTCCCCATGCCTAAATGGAGTGAAAGAACATAATTTTTTTTATCCAATCTATCCTCATATTTTCGTATAGGCTCTTAAATATCGTGAATTAAGGGTGTGAGAAGTGGTCTCTCCAGCAGATCTGGTTAACGCAATAGTTAGTGGTATTTTAGTGGGTAGTGTTTATTCATTAATAGCTATGGGTTTAGCTCTAATATGGGGAGTTATGAACATTATTAACTTCGCGCATGGAGATTTCATGATGCTAGGTGCTTTCATAGCATACTGGATGTTCAGGTTATTCGGCCTAGATCCGTTACTATGCATACCATTATCCTTTGGTACAATATTTCTACTTGGTGTCTTAGTACAGAAAGGAATTATAGATAGAATTCTCGAAGCGCCACTCATAAGCCAAATTGCAGCTACCTTTGCATTAGTACTCATCATAAGGTATGGCGCTGAAGCATGGTTCGGCCCATTTACTAGAAGAATAGTTACGGGTTACTCAGGGGAAGTCATTAACTTAGGCTCCATAATATTGCCGTTAACGAGGTTACTAGCTTTTGTAGTATCGATAATTGTTGCTTTAGCACTATATCTATTCCTAACAAGAACATATGTTGGCACAGCTCTAAGAGCTACATCACAAGATAGAGAAGCAGCTCAATTACATGGTATTAACGTTAGTGCTATGTATAAATTAGCTTTTGGTCTAGGAGTAGGAATTGCAGCTATCGGCGGTGTATTATTATCAACTTTCTATCCAATATACCCTGAGATGGGAGCATACTTCTGTCTATTAGCATTCATCATAGTTGTCTTTGGCGGATTCGGTAGTGTTTTTGGAGCATATGTTAGTGGATTAATCATAGGCGTAACACAGTGTGTAAGTGCATTATTCATAATGCCTACATTGAAAGACGTAGTTGCATTCCTACTATTTATTTTAATAATATTATTCAAACCCACAGGATTGTTTGGTAAAGGAGGGTGATAATGATGTCCACATTACTTGAATATATAAATATGGTAAGAAGATCTCCAATTATCCTAGCAATATCAATAGTCTTATTAATACTACCAATTATATTTCAATATCTGAACCTACCTTTTCCAGCAAATATGTTGTTCTTAGCATTAATGTATGCTATAGCTGCTATGGCATGGAATCTCTTGACTGGGTACACTGGCCAATTAAGTATAGGTCATGCTATTTTCTTCGGTATTGGTGCATATACGACAATGATCTTAATGCTATACTATAAGATCACTCCCTGGATCGGCATAGTAATTTCCGGATTTATGGCAATGATTGTCGGCCTTGCTTTAGGAGTACCATTATTTAGACTTAGGAGTCATTGGTTTACATTAGCAACAATAGCATCAGCTGAGATCTTTAGATTAGTATTTATGGTATGGCCATATGTTGGCGGATCAGCTGGTTTACAAGCTCCTATAGTGGCTCCTGAGGAAAAACTTTATTACATACAATATGCTGGACCATTCATTTACTGCTATATAGCTCTAGCCATCTTAGCTATTGAATTAATAGTATTACATAGAATTGTAAATTCCAAGATCGGATATTATTTACAAGCAATTAGAGAAGATGAAAACGCAGCTGCAGTACTAGGCGTAAACGTCTTTAAATATAAAATGATAGCTATGGCATATAGTGCATTCTTTACTGGTTTAGCAGGTGCTCTATATACAATAAGATTTAGATTCGTAGATCCATTTGCTGTATTCGACTTAATAACTATCTCAGTATACATAGTTGTTGCTGGCATAATAGGTGGTATATACTCATTCATAGGGCCATTAATAGGCGCATTTATATTCTTACCAATAACTGAGTATGTTAGAGTAGAAATAGTCGCTAGATTCCCAAGATACTATGGATTACATGTCTGTGTTGTAGGTATAATACTTCTAATTATATCCATGCTCCTCCCAGAAGGCATATATGGCTTTCTAGAGAAGAAGGGCATAATAAAACATAAGTTTTTTGAGGAAGAGAGTAGAGTAGTGGGGGGGGCCTGAAAATGAGTAGTGGAAATACTATTTTAGAGGTAAAAAATGTTACTAAGAGATTTGGAGGCTTAATAGCTGTTAATAATGTAAGCTTTAAAGTTAGAGAAAGAGAATTCCTAGGTCTCATAGGCCCTAACGGTGCTGGTAAAACAACATTGTTCAACTGTATTTCAGGTTTATATAAACCAGAAGGTGGAAGGATAATATTTAAGGGCATAGATATCACGGGATGGCCTCCACATAAAATAGCTATGCTAGGTATTGCTAGAACGTTTCAAATAGTAAGACCATTATCTAACTTAACCGTTCTTGAAAATGTTGCTATCGGAGCTTTAAAAAGAACCGATGATATTAGGGAAGCAATAGATAAGGCTAGAGAAATCCTAAAAATTGTTGGTCTTTATGATAAACGTCATCTAAAAGCACATTTATTAAATGTTATTGAAAAGAAACGTCTTGAACTGGCTCGTGCTTTAGCTACTGATCCAGAATTATTATTATTAGATGAAGTTGCTGCAGGTCTTACGCCTACAGAAGTTGACGAACTTTTAGAATTGCTTAGAGATATTCATAGAAAGGGTATAACTATAATAATGATTGAACACGTTATGAGAGCAGTTATGAATATTGCTGAGAGAATTATTGTACTTCACTATGGTAAATTGATTGCCGAAGGAACACCTGAAGAGGTATCTAAAGATCCCAAAGTCATAGAAGCTTATCTGGGGGGAAGCTTATAATGGCTCTACTAGAAGTTGATAACATTGATGTATTTTATGGAGATACGCAGATTTTATGGGGAGTATCATTTAAGGTAGAGAAAGGCGAGATAGTATGTTTATTAGGAGCCAATGGATCCGGGAAAACCACAACATTAAAGACTATATCAGGATTATTGAAGCCTAGAAGAGGCCGTATATTATGGAAAGGAAAAGACATAACGAATCTACCCCCTCATGCTAGAGTAGAACTAGGTATAGCTCACATTCCCGAAGGTAGACGATTATTTCCTGAACTAACTGTTTTAGAAAACTTAAAGGCTGCTGCATATATCAAGAGAGCGAGAGAGAAGTTGGATGACACTTTAGAAATGATCTTCAACTTATTCCCCGTACTTAAAGAAAGGAAGAATCAGTTAGCAGGTACACTTAGTGGAGGAGAACAGCAGATGTTAGCAATAGCTAGGGGCTTGGTTTTAAGACCGGAACTTCTAATGCTAGATGAACCATCACTTGGTCTTGCCCCTAAACTAGTGATTGAAGTTCTGAACCTAGTTAAGAGACTTAGAGATGAAGGCTATACAATATTACTCGTAGAACAAAATGTCTTACAGTCACTTAAGATAGGTGACAGAGCATATATATTAGAAACGGGAAAGATAGTGAAGGCGGGACAGGCTAAGGCATTACTTGAAGATCCGGAAATTAAGAAAGCCTACTTAGGGCTATAAAATCCACAATTTATTTATAACTTGCAACATACAATTACTATGGGTGATTCATGCTTTGGAATCGATAGGAGAAGTCATAGATAGACTTATTACTGTAGATATTGGTGGAAGAGGAGTAATATTAAAACTATACTCTGCAGTTAGAGAAAAATCTGAGGGACCGCTTGTTCTTAGTACTGCAAAATCACTTAAAGAAAATGTTAGTAAAGGGGATTATGTTATTATAACTACAGGTTTTAGGATACCACCATTATTTATTCAAGAAACTGATGGTCCTACTGGCGCTGCATCTATTGCTAGAGCTGTTGATGTAGCATTAGGAGCGACTCCCATAATGGTTACTGAACCCATAGAGCTTTCTCAAAAAATTCTTGAAGTTGCATGTAGGAGTATAGGATTAAGTATTCTTCCTACTGATGTAGTTAAGAAACCAGGTATAAAACATGTCACAACAATCATAGGTTTTCCAATAGATGAGAAAGAAGCTTATGAAGAAGCTAAGAAAATAATCGATGAATTTAATCCCAGCGCTATTATAGCTATTGAAAAAGCTAGTAGGAATAGGAAAGGAGTGTACCATAATATGCGTGGACTTGACATAACTCCTTATCATTCAAAAATAGAGTATCTATTCGAAGAAGCTAAGAAAAGAGGTATATTAACCATCGGCATTGGCGATGGAGGTAATGAAGTTGGTATGGGCATCATTGAGGAAACCGTTAGGAAATATGTTCCATACGGTGATAAGTGTCAATGTCCATGCGGTGGAGGCATTGCATCGTCATCTATTACAGATAAATTAATAGTTGCTTCTATCTCTAATTGGGGCGGTTACGCATTAGCAGGGTTACTTGGTAAATTAACTAATAAACCTGGAGCACTACATGAACCAGAACAAGAATTCAAGATGCTATTTAGGATTTCGGATATAGGTTCTGTAGATGGTATAAACGGGTTTGCTATTGAATCTGTGGATAATGTCCCACTAGATATACATATTAGTTTAATTAAAATGCTCCGTGAAATGATTAAGAGATAACATAAAACCTTTTATACTCTAAATAACAATTATTGAAAAATGGTGATATTTTATGCAAAAAATCAAGGTTGTAACTGTAGGTCTAGGCCCTATTGGTGCATTAATAACTAAATACCTTCTAAAGAAGGAATGGGTTGAAGTTGTTGGCGCCATCGACATCGCTAAAGATCTCATTGGTAAGGATCTTGGAGAACACTTAGGTGTTGGAAAGCTAGGTGTGACTATCAGTAATGACTATGATAAGGTTTTGAGTGAGACAAAACCAGATATAGCTGTTGTAGCTACTGTATCTTACCTTGAAAAGTTATATCCTCAGCTTGAAAGGATTATACCTCATGGAGTTAATGTAGTATCTACGTGTGAAGAACTTGCATTTCCCTATATAATAAATAAGAGATTAGCTGAAAAAATTGATGCCCTTGCTAAGAAACATGGAGTCACTGTTTTAGGAACAGGTATAAATCCAGGATTCTTAATGGATACTTTAGTTATAGCACTAACTACACCAGCTTTAGAAATTAAGAGCATTAAAGTCGAGAGACTTATTGATGCTACTAAGAGAAGAGGGCCTTTCCAGAAGAAAATAGGAGCTGGCCTCACAGTTGAAGAGTTTAAAGAAGCAATAAGTAAGAAAATCATATCAGGTCATGTAGGACTTGATGTATCAATAGGCTTAATAGCTTCAGCTTTAGGATGGGAATTAGATAAAATAGAAGTAGGCGAAGTTGAACCAGTAGTATCTGATAAAGAAGTAGTAACTCCCTACGTAAAAGTAACACCAGGTAAAGTTGCAGGTCTAAAACAGGTAGCTAAAGGAATTGTAAATGGGGAACCAAAGATAACTCTTGAGTTTAAGGCATATGTGGGAGCACCTGGAGAATATGACGCGATAACCATAGATGGAACTCCAACAATCAAACAGAAAATAGAGCCATGTGTCCATGGAGATTATGGAACTGCTGGAGTTATAATTAACTTAATACCAAAGGTCATAAAGTCACCACCTGGACTAATCACTATGAAAGACGTAGTGCTACCGTCATATATCGAAAAATTCTAACCATTATCTAATACATTTATCTTTTTTATAATACATTATTTTCTCACTACTTTAATATTTATTTCTAAATAATTGATGGTATTGTGAAGTATAGTAGGAAGGAGATAGGAGTTAAAATTTCTTGTAGACTCTAGTACTAATTATACAGTCCTTACTAAGAGTGTGTAAAAGCTTGGATTAAAGATTCACGATGGATGGAGTTTGTCAAGATAAAACATATGATACATTGTAACCTCTAGATCGAAGTCACGATAAAATAAATTTAATTGTAGGACTCAAGTAGGCACAAATGACTTATCTATAGCATTATTACGATCTTGTTCCGAGCTACATGACTGATTAGTATTAAATACAACATTATAATGTTAATACCTTCTAGAGTCGGGACACGGATTTAAATTCTAGTGTCCTTACTTTATTAGTTAATGATCTTGTTTATGGGATCGATGTATTTTATTGTGAAAGATGCTATTTTACTACGAGTTTTCCTTCATAGAACTCTATTTCATGGAATCCATGATCCTTTATTGGATTGCCTCTATTTTTCAATATAGCTATCTCCTTTCTTATGGAGCCTAGTTTTTCATTTATGCGAGTGGCAATAACTACGTCAGCTATGTAATCCAAGCTGTATTCATCTATGTAATATTCTTTATCTTGGTTATAAACGATGATCTCTGTTACGCCCATAGCCTTTATTGCTTGTAATATTGAATGTGTAAAGAATGTTCTTTCGTCTTCATCCATAAACTTTAGTGATGCCTCAGCACCATCAGCAATACGTATATCATAGCCTCCTTCCTCAAGAAGCCTGATCAGGATTGCATAAAGTCTTGCTGGAGATATATAAATAGGATTTATACTAGTTATTGAAAGATTATTCTTTAAACTATTGTAATCGTAGCCTAGAATCTTTAAATAATGAAGTAATTGTTCGCGGCTTTCCTTATAACTTGAAAGCATAACTTTCTTTCCTTTCGAAGCATTATATGCAGCAATAGATAGCGCCAATAGTGTTTTATAAGTACCTGTAGGACCCTTTATACACACTATTGAATTAGCAGGTATCCCCCCATCAAGTATTTCATCAAGTTTAGGAATACCCGTTGGTATACGTTCACTAGATATAACGCCTTGATAAGATTGTGTATACCTATATGGTGGATATACCTGTACTCCACCAGATGTAATAGTGTATTCAACGGGTATAGGTATATAACTAGCATATCTTGATTTAGTAACCATTAGATACCTGGTTTCATAATGAGGTCCTCTTTTACGCATAAGCTCTATTATTATATCAGCTATTACTTCTTCATATCCATATCGCCGATCTTCTATGCCTACATCTTTTATAATCAATAATGTTGCGCCAAGCTCCTTAATTCTCTGCATAAGCTCTAATATAAACACTCTATACTCTTCTCCCGTAAGAACAGCTGTTAATGCATCAATAGTATCTATAACTACCCTCTTTATTTTTCTTGCACGTATCGTTTCTTGTATAACGCTTACAAAATATAGTAACTGTGACTTTTCAGAGTAAACAGATTTCTGAAAGTAATGTAGTTTAGAATCCATGTAATCTTTTAAATCAATACCTATACTTGATGCTTTCCATAGAAATTCTTCCTTGTTTTCAAAGAAATTAATATAGATAACTTCCTCTCCAGCAACAAGGCTTCTTTCTATAAAATGTATTCCCATAAAGGTTTTTCCAAGTCCACGCTCCCCTTTGATCAAGATAGTTGTTCCATAGGGGCATTCCAAGAATAGCCTTTCAATTCCTGGTATTCCAAGGTCAATACATTTTATATACTTCATAATATCAGCTCCCCGATCTTTATAGATATTGCGATCGTCATGCATAGTATTTGAGTTGTCTTCGAAAACGTGATCAGGCATGGGCTTCCTCCTGCTGTTTCATTCAAGCTCATGGATCATTACATATTATATTGAACGGGCATCACGGGTTGGGTATAATTGATTTAGATAAAAGCGGATAATAAAAATTTCTACACTTACTAAAATACTCAAAGAGCACCAAAGAAACAAGTAATCATTTAAGTCATTTTTAATTTCCTATAGCTTCTCTAAATAGCTACTGACATTTTAATAACCTCTGTATAAAATGTGGACAAATACTCATTACTTCTTATAGAGTTAATTATTTATTTGATAAATAGGTTGTTGATAAGCTCTTAGCTGATAATGTATAATTGCGGAAATTCTTAGCTATCTCCTCTATAGATATGTATGGAGCTACTATTAATGGTATATACTCTTTTATAGCTATTCTTATCGCTATTATATCTACTTTCTTTATACCATGAAGAATTACCACTGATGGTTTGACTGGCGCCACTCTAATAGCGACTAATGGGGATCTTCCACGAGTTATCCTTGTAAATACCATCACACGATCACTTGTAGCCCCCATGAGCTTAACGAATTCATTAGCTGCCAGAGATTCTATAGTACGAATACTGTCTACAATAGTATACCCTTTTATGGGTCTATGTTCTATAAAGGGGGTTATTAGTATACCCTTAGTAAGTTTAAGTATTTCCTCAAGCCTAATAGGCGATAAAAACTCGGCCATGTCAATAATTCCTTCAACATAGAATCCTAATAGAATAGCCACTTTTCTAGTAATAACCCAGCCTCTACTACTATCATACTCTAGTAAAGCCTTTACAAACTGGCGTATAAATCTGCGTCCTGGCTCGCGCTTGCCTCTCTCGTAATCGCTAACAACACTATATGATACCTTCATGATCCTGGCAATATCAACTTGGCTTAAACCATATATTTCACGCCAACGTCTAAGCTCTATACTCGGGCTACTACTCCATACGATATCGCCAGCAATACGTTTAGCGACACTTTCAATAACATATTCTGGTAATCTGTTATTCAAGAGCATCTACCAGTAAACGTTCACTAAAATATAAGATGTTATTTGTACTAGAATAAGTTATTCGTAGACTTTAAGTAAGTTCTATTAAGTAATTAAAACTAGCCATGATCATGTTAATTAGCATTAAGACTATGCTGATTCCAGGGCAAGTATTATTACGTATGTGTTTTTAACCCGATAAAATATTTATGATAAGAAGAAACACTTATATATTAAACCAATACAATTTCACAATAAGGTGAGAAACTTGTTTAGAATTTTTAAAAGCGTTATATTAGTATTAGTAATTGTATTACTCTCTCTATCAATATATTCAAGTTCGGCATCTCAAGCGGCATGTAATAACGGTGCATGTAATGGTTTTACCAAGGATAATGCTCCAATATTTACAGTCCAATATACTTCATTAACTACGATATATCACGAGGTAATTCGAGGAGACTACGTGGCTAATGGTACAAGTCTTAGAAACGAGCCTTGGGATATAATAACTATAAATGGAATACCTGCTGGAGCAACTATTGAAAAGTCTTTTCTAGTTTGGGCCATTCTAAATGATACGATAGTTCCATCAACAATTATGGTTAATGGGACGCTTTTTAATGGGGTTCTAGCAGGTACTGACATAGACTATTGTTGGGGCGCTGATCATAGCTATGTATTCTACGCAGATGTGACAAGCGTGGTTACTGGTAACGGAGTATATAATGTAAGCGGATATCCAACAGGCGTAGCCGACTTTTCTGATCCATGGGGATCATTTGTCCTACCATTTGCTGAAGGAGCCAGTCTTATAGTAATATATTCGCTTCCAACAGAGCCCCTAAGAGAAATAGTTGTTCTAATAGGTGATATATCTACAGTGGGCTTTCCTATAGGCACGCCTATAAATGCTACAATTAATATTAATTATCCAATAGCTACGCCGATAGAGGCTAAAAACACATGGATTGTAGCTGATGGACAAAATAATTTTTTGTACGACAGGGCATTGTTTGAAGGGGTAGTGGTAGCTGGTCCAGGTTCAAGTATTAGAGTAGATGATGCGTTTCCAGGACTTGATCATAGAACAGGTGCTTCAAGTCATGGAGCTTTGTGGGATACATTAACTATAGATGTGAGTGATTTAGTATCTCCTGGAGATACATCGTTTATTGCTAGCATACAAATGCAAAATGATTGTCTAGGTTACGTTGCAAACATATTCTCTATAAAAGTAGAGACTAAAACACCAGCAGTTGTTGGAGGGGAAATAATAGAATCTAATGGTTCTATAGAATCCTTTATGTCAATATCAATAACACTTGTCTCCTTAGCTATTGCTATAACCTATTCATACAGCATATATAGGAAGAAGCACTAGTAGGCAATGAAGTATCAAGAAAGAAAACGATAATTAGTTAATCTACTATGTAGAATTATGTGAAGATTTAGTCCGCCGGGGGGGACTCGAACCCCCGACCACCCGGTTTCTATGAAGCCCTTAGTGCCGCCCCGCCTTCATCCATCCCCATGGGGACTGGGGTGTTTGGCGGGTGGGGGCTTCGTTTCCCCACTACAGCCGGGCGCTCTGCCGCTGAGCTACCGGCGGTTTCGTTTAATTGTTTTTGTTTGGTCTGGTTTTATAGTTTTTTGTTGATACTTGTTTTTATAGTGTTGTATGTATTGTAATTATTGGTGATTATGCGGTGGCTTCCCTCGCGGTTGAGGTTGACAGGGTTTTAGAGAGAGATGTTTTGGAAGTCGATGATATTTTAAGTGTGAAGGACAGCGTTAGAGAAGAGGCCATTAGGCTAAGTCGTGAGATCATTAGAACTAGTGCTGAAGCCGTTAGAATGATCCATCTTGGAAGAATTAGTGAAGCTAGAAGCAATATTTTTAATGCCATTGATAAAGTTAAGCTACTTACTAGTAAGCTTAAGGAGCACCCTGATCTATTCTATAGCGGTCTTGTGTATAATTGTTTAAGTGAATACGTTGAAGCTTATGTATTCTATAACCTAGTTGTCGAATCTAAAATGCCCAGTCTTAACGAACTCGATGTACCATATATTCCTTATCTCCAAGGCCTAGGAGATGTTATTGGTGAACTTAGAAGATACATAATTGATCTTCTTAAGAAACGAGAATATAGTGAGGCCAGTTTGTACCTAGATGTTATGGAGACTATTTATCAATGGCTTAAGAAACTCAATTATCCAGATGCATTAATGCCTGGTGTGAGGCATAAGGTTGATATCGCCCGCCGCCTTATAGAAGACACTAAGGTATTATACCTAAATACTATAAACTCCTATGAGCTTAGGAAAAGAATTGAAGAAATATCTAAGAAATTATCTTAAAACACAGGTATAGTTTCATGGTATATGAAGCAATAATCTTAGCAGCGGGTCTGGGAGAGAGATTTTATAAAGAAACTAAAAAGTATAAACTTCTTATCGACATACATGGATATAGGCTCATAGAGTATCCATTAAACTCCTTAATACATGCTGGTATTAGGAAATTCGTCATAGTCGTCAATAATAAGTACTATGAATCTATAAAGAACCTATTATCTAAATATAAAGTTGATATAAACTATGTAATAAATCATAGAATTAGTAAAGGTAATGGATATAGTCTTCTTCTAGGAATACCCTATATAGAAAGTAAGTACTTCATAGTATCTATGGCCGATCATATATATCCTCCGAGTATAGTTAAAGAATTATTAGAGAAGTTTCATGGACGGCCTTGTCTAGGAGGAGATGCTGATCCAAAATATATTGAACTGGAAGAGGCTACTCTCATAAATGTAGAGGATAGTATTGTTGTAGACATAGGCAAGAGACTTAATAATTACAAGTATGTGGATATGGGTGTACATATCTTATCGAAGGATATGCCTTATGATCAGTGTATATCGGCTAAAATAGAACTTTCATCATTAATAAAGTGTCTTTTAAATAAAACAAGGATCTATCTAGCAGATATTTCTGGTAAACCATGGACTGATGTAGATACGTATAATGATTATTTAAGTGTAATACATGGCCCATGGAAAGTAGTTGTTGAAAAGGTGATTAAAGAATGGAGCTTGATAAAGAGTTCAAGATAACTGGTAAACCTACGGACGGGCCTATATCAAGATATGTTAATAGAAGGATTTCTACAAGGATAACACGATTCATAATCAAACATAATATTCCATTAACACCTAATCAAATATCAGTGATTTCCTTCATAATGGCCCTAGCTGTACTACCATTATACTTATATGGATACTCAATACCTGCAGGCATACTTGTACAATTATCATCTATAATTGATGGAGTAGATGGTGAACTAGCTAGAGCACTTAATATGATCTCTAAAAAAGGGGGATTCATAGATACTATTCTTGATAGATACTCTGACATAATAATATTATTATCACTAATACTCTATCTATCATCGACACGTTATCTAGCAATTCATATACTAATATTTGCAGTCTTATGCATAAGTGGGACTCTCATGGTAAGTTATATACATACTAGGGGACAATATGATTTCGAAATACACCCTGCTTATATAGGCTATCTAGATAGTATAGCATCGCGTGATGTAAGATTATTTATAATATTTATTGGAAGCGTAATTGGACTTATAGAATACACCATAATAATACTAGCCATAATAACCCATATATACGTCATTGTAAAGACCATAAATATGATAGCGATGAAACATGAAGAAATACAATAAAATAATGGGCCCGGGGGGATTTGAACCCCCGACCACCCGGTATCCCAGACGATAATAATTCTTAGATACTTATGAGCCGGGCGCTCTACCTGGCTGAGCTACGGGCCCATTGTCTAGTAGTTAAAATAGAGTTGGAGGAATATATAACTTATTTTGTAGAAACAATTAAATACACGAGGATAATCCATATACTGTAATGACTTACCAGCACTACTATAATATGTTTGTTGTATTCTAGAAAAGGATATTTTTTACCATACAAACCATAGGACTTATAATCATTATTATAATTCTAAGGTGGTAGATCCCCCAACAGAGTATTAGGCATTTTGATACTAAGGTACATAAACCTTGCTATACTCTATTGCTATATAATTGGTCAATAAAGTATTCTCTGTGGTTTGAAAATTATTCATTATGTTTAAATTATGTTAGTAATTATTAAGACCACTACTACTAATAATCCTATGAATGTGTATAGCATTGTTGTTGATGCTACCATTTCTGGTTTCCAATTATAGATTCTTGCTACTACCGTATTCAATACAGCTGGCGGCATTATTGATAATACCATAATCTGTGCTTTATACATTAATGGTAGTTCTAGCAATACTGCTAATATATAATGTATTATAGGCGACGATAGAAACCTCCATAAGCCAATAACCAGTGTCTCAATCTTATGCATAATTATGGGTTTTATAGATAGAGGTATTGTGGCACCCAGTACATACACTGCTCCATAACTAAGCATAAGATGTGTAGGGGCGAGTATAGGCGAGATCCATCTATATATTTCATTAAATAAGTAGTGTATAGCTATACCAATTGTAAAACCATAAATAATAGGTATTTTGAGAATAGACTTTAATATATCCTTTTTAATAGTGGCTAATAAACCTGATATCAGTGTTTGAAGCGTAAGTATTATAAGACTATACATGGTGGCAACACCTACATCGCCGTACATGATCATCAATATCGGAAATCCTAGGAAAACAGCATTTTGAAAGGTAGATGTTATTGCTACAGCTTTTCTAGAAACAACATCACTTAAGATCCTTAAGTTTACTAGAACTACTATACTCGTTACAGTATATATCAATGCTATAATGACTATACTCATATCAGCTAACTTTAATCCACGATATGCAAAAGTATCTAAGAAAACAGCTGTCAATAATACATAATAAATAAATTTGCTTAAGTACTCTATAAATATGCTGAAATGTTGATATTTGCCTAGAAAAACTTTTGACAAGATCCCCAGTCCTATAAATCCTAGTACTATGACGATAGGCGTATATGCATCTAGCATCTCAAGTCCACCGATAATTCCGTAGCTTATTCAAATTATTTTCTATAATTAGCTTGTCCCCGATCTCCATGATCTAAGATATTCTTCTTGTTCTTTTGTTAGTTTCTCTATATGTATTCCCATGGCCTCTAACTTTAACCTGGCAATCATAGAGTCTATTTCATAGGGTGGATTTAGTACTTTTGGCGGTAATTTACCACGATTATCATATAGATACTTTACTGCCATGAACTGGTTGGCAAAACTCATATCCATAACTTCACTAGGATGGCCTTCAGCAGCAACTAGATTAACAAGCCTACCTTCAGCAAGTAGATAAAGCGATCTACCATCCTTAAGTCTGTATTCCGTAACATTCTCTCTTATCACTATCTTCTCGATAGAAAGATCCTCTAGATCAGGTATCCAGATCTCTACATTGAAATGTCCAGCATTAGCTAATAAAGCGCCATTCTTCATAATCATGAAATGTTCACGGCGTATAACCTTCTTATTACCAGTAGCTGTAATGAATATGTCTCCTATCTTAGCAGCCTCGATCATGGGCATGACTTCGAAGCCGTCAAATACTGCCTCGAGGGCACGAATGGGATCTACTTCAACAACAATTACTCTTCTAGCTCCTAAGCCACGTGCTCTTAAGGCAATGCCTTTACCTACCCATCCATATCCAGCTATTACAACGATCTTACCTGCAATCAGTGTATTTGTAGCCCGTAATATACCGTCAAAAGTGCTTTGTCCAGTACCATAGCGATTATCAAATAAATGTTTTGTATAGGCATTATTCACTGCTA
Source organism: uncultured Desulfurococcaceae archaeon (assembly GCA_964531225.1). Taxonomy (GTDB): domain Archaea; phylum Thermoproteota; class Thermoprotei_A; order Sulfolobales; family Desulfurococcaceae; genus CAZHDB01. The sequence continues at coordinate 17,347 of CAZHDB010000012.1, read as the reverse complement.
TAACAGGGTATTTGAGGACACCATCCCTCTCCAAGGCCTTTAATCTAATAACTCCCGTAGTAGTCTCCTCGGTTCCTCCAATAAGTTTTGAGGCTAATTCAGGGTATTCGCCATGTAATAGTGCATGCATATCAGCACCATCATCCAATACTATATCTGGCTCGGCATTAGCCACTTGACGTAGACACCAGTAATATTCATCGCTTGATTCTCCACGCCACGCAAATACATTAATACCATATTCTACAAGAGCTGCTGCAACATCATCTTGTGTAGACAAGGGATTACTACCCGCAAGCCATATTTCTGCACCAGAATCCTTTAACGCCTTAACAAGAATAGCTGTCTCCTTTGTTACATGCAGTACTGCCCCAATTACTAAGTTCTTAAAAGGTTTCTTCTCACTATATTTCCTACGAAGCATTACAAGTACAGGCATCTGTTTTTCAGCCCATTCTATCTTTAATTTACCCCTATTAGCTAGTCCAAGATCCTTAACTTTATATTCAACCATGCACCTCACCTATTGCAATTATTTCTATAACAGGGTACATTAATAGTGTTATAAATAGATATGTATATTGATATACATGCATTAATAGAGGTAGATGGAGATGACTGAAAAGCCTATGTTAAGAAACCAATTAGTAATGGTATTGACTAAAAAGCCGTGGTTAATGCCTATACTATATCAGGTATATAGCTATGGCGAAATCGAGTACGGGGAATTAAAGCAATTACTAGGCGTAAAGAGCCCACTACTTAAAAGAGCCTTATGGTGGCTTATAAAATATGGTCTTATAGCGAGATACGATAACAAGTTTAGGATATCAAATAATTATAGAAATATATTGGAGGAAATTTTCCTCTATAAATGTATTATTAGAAATCGCTATGTTTTCAAGATTGGTGCAACCTTCATCGTTACAATAGTTAGGAAGGCGAGAATATCAGCGTATACCATACCAGCTCAACTCGTTAAGGAATTATCTAATTTAGAAGTCAATGTAGGAGCAAGCTTTACAGCAAAAGACCTGATAAATACACTGGGAATTCCCTCTAAACTAGCCTATAGAGTTGTAAAAACACATGAAATACTAAAACAATGTTCCACATAACTAATCAGTATCGCAGGGCTACATCATAAGATTTCTCGGTATCGGCGGTTCTCATCATAAATAATAATACCTGAAAGACTATAAATAGATAGTACCTAGAACTATTCTAACTAGAGAATTATATGAATTATTCACAGAATATACCGGATAAGTTTAGAGGAAAAGATATTCTAAATAAAGACCTTTTACTCAAACTATTAAACTACCATATTATCTTAAAGATCAAGAATAGTGGGCCCGCGAGGATTTGAACCCCAGACCTCCGCCGTGTGAGAATACAAAGATATGCAAGTATGCAAGTATTCATATTAATCATATGTATGTAATCCGGTTTGCATATTATAGCTGATATCAAAAGTGATATTACTTGATAATCGGATATGCATCATGTAAATTGCATTAAATCTAAAAATCTAATAGGGTGGATAAGCATAGAGGTCATGGAGGAGGAATAATGTCGGCTAAGAAATTTAGATGGATTATTGCCGACCCTAAGATATGTCACGGTAAACCAGTATTCAAGGGCACTCGAGTCTTGGTCTCTGATGTATTAGAAATGCTGGCTGAAGGTATGTCAATAGATGATATACTTGAGGAGTACCCTCAACTCAGTAAGGAGATGATTCTCGAAGCCATTGCATTAGCGGCTGAGCTTCTAAGGAGGGAAAGGCGTGTCATACCGATTCCTGCTTGATGAGAATATTCCACGGAAAATATACCGCATACTAAGAGAACGGGGTCATTATGTCGAATATGTTCCTCAAGGAGTAGATGATGAGACTGTTATAGACATTGCTAAGAATAAAAACCTCGTATTAATAACGAGAGATAGCGATTTTGCAGATGAAATCAGGTATCCACCCCATAGTCATCCAGGTATAATAGTTCTTAGAGTGCACCCAACACTACCTAGGCTATTAGCAGAAAAACTAATTGAAGCTCTTGACATAGTCAAGAATATAGATAAAAAACTAATAATTATTTACAACAACAAGGTAGAAGTCATAGGATAGTTTCTATTAAGGTGCTAGAGAGCTACTCACAATTGCTGATACAAAGTTATTGGTGGGCCCACAGGGATTCGAATCCCCGGGACTCCGCCATGTGAGAACGTGTTAATATACACAGATCCATATCACTAATATGTATGTAATCCAAAACGATGGTCAAAGTGTATATCAGGTATAATATATACAAACATAGAGTATGCATGATTATCTGAGGTCTCTAGTATGTTGGTATGATATATTTATAAAATATAGTTGAGCCAGAGACCCATCTATTTGTATGCACGTCCTCTAGGTCCGATGAAGTGTACTGTAATTATCCTAGAACTCCAATCGATTGTGTATACTATCCGTATATCACCAATGCGGACTCTAAAGGTGTCTTCAAACCCCTTAAGCTTCTTTATATCATAATTCTTGTATGGTACAGGATTTGTCTTTAATTCATCGAGAACTTCTAATACCCTTAACCTATATTCCTTAGGCAGGCGCTCTAATGTCTTAGCGGCCTTACGTTTTATCCTCACTTTGAAGGGTTCCTCATTCAAAATAACTCCCTTCTACTTGCTTCCTAGCAACTTTCGCTTGATTTCATCAAGGTCTACTAGCTCATCCTCAGACTCTATAGCCTCAATTTCGTCAGGAAGAGGCTCTACCTCCTCAATATTTTTCTCGATGATAAATCGTAGCATAGACTCCACTCTAGCCAGCCTCTCCTTTATCTCCTTAATCTCTGATAGAAGCTCAGAACTTGACATCTTTTATCCCAAGTATAGTTTAATGTGATTCGCCCCTAAAAGTTATTGACCAAAAACTGTTAATAATCGTTATTAGTGGGCCCGCGGGGATTTGAACCCCGGATCTCCGCCATGTGAGGGCGGCGTCCTAACCAGGCTAGACGACGGGCCCTTACTGGCCTCTTTCTTAGTTGTAGGCGTTTTCTCTTTTTTTCTTTTCTCCACTTATTTGCAACCTCATATAGCCAGAGACGATTCCCTACTATTCTGCACCTAGTATCATGTATGCTGGGATCCTACTAGCACATATAGAGATAATAGTATCCCCTTAACCTTCTTGATCTCGAAATACACTTTTACCACAGCCCCTATATATAATAGTTTGATAATGTTATATGTGAAGAAAATATAATTGAGGATAGGCTTCATTGAAATGGGAGCATGCCCTATTTATTTTAATTGGTGTATTGATAGCTATTAATGTTGTTACGTTCATATATTATTGGAACCAGGTTAATGCATTAACGTTGGAGAGGGATGCTCTAAAGCAACAAGTAGATGATCTTAATTCCCTGGTAAATACTCTACAGAGCCGGGTAAGTAGCTTATCTAGTGAAAGAGATGCTTTGATGCAGGAAAACGAGGATCTCAATACACAGATAACTATGCTCAAGAACCAGATTGAGAACCTGCAGACACAGGTAGCTCATCTACAGGAGCAGATGAACATCTTAGCTGGTGAAAGAGATTCTTTAATGCGGCAAGTTAACATGCTCCAGAATCAGGTAGACTATCTACAGGGTCTAGTGGACAATCTCTGGGGTCAGATAGATTATTTGCAGGGCCAGCTAGACTATTATGAGAGTATTGTAAATCTTGAATTAAGCAGAGTTCTAGCTGACAACGAGGTCATAGTTATTCCTGGAGACAGCTACCATGTACTCTCATATACCACCGAGTATGCTGGATACCTAATCATAGAGTTTACAGCTACAAACGGTATATCAATACATGTAGGAAGCAATTTCACTGGCGAATACTACTACACCTACCCAAGCAATGGAACCGCCTCAAGCGGGACATTCTACGTACCAGTATTCCCAGGCACTACATACATATTCCTAGACAACAGAGGTCTATTCACACCAGGCGTAACAGTAACCATAACAATAACGTATGTATACTGAAACATTTTTATCTATGCTTTATCTATCTAGCACGATCAAAAACTCCTTTAAGTGTAAAAGAAGGTATTTATTGCTATGGTAAATCTCTATCCAACTCTATTATTCTATCTTATGATCTACTATAAATTACAATAGCTATTAATACTAAACTATGATCATCTCACGAATACTGGATAAAACTTTGAAAACGCACCACAAAATTATGGTTCAGAGCCTGTTGGCGACCTGGAGTTCCTCTGTAGTAAGCCAGTCTATTGAGGACACTGCTTCTAGTACATGAGTATCTAATGGTTAAGAGGCGTAGGGGTTTTACTTACCGCAGCCTACGTAGGTACTGGGATATGAAGGAGATTTATAGGGACAGGAAAGACCCTGCCCATGAATGGCATACGGTCGAACACATATTAGAGAACTAGCACAAGAGGGCTTCCTAAAAAGAAAACACCCAGGAAACAATAAGAAAACCGTGATCTTCTATCCCGCAAAACGATCTGAAACGTGATCAAGGAGAGAGAGCCTAATAGATGTTGGGTAGGTAGCTTAATCTTTTAAACTATATTTCTGGTTCTAAAGATAATGTTGGTGTATTAGTTATTCATGTATCTGGTTCTAGGAAGTGTTTAGAGGTTGTTACTGGGCTTGTTAGGGTTAAGTGGCTTGGGAATAACGAGATAATAGTATATATACCGAGGAGTAAGAAGGAAAGGGTCCTCAATGCCTTCCGAAATTGTGTATTTGGAAAACGATAATTCTATATATAATGATTATCTGTCTTGTACACGTGCTAAAAGGCCCTATAATCGATGGATCACTGCTAAAAACTGCTCAATATTTTTATACTATGATTATTTTAAATATATTGGGTGATCTATATCGAGATTGACATGTTTAAGATACTATGCAAACTTAGTAAGGAGAGACCTGTTTTTCATTCTGAAGCTGATTTTCAGCATGCATTAGCATGGAAGATACATGAAATGTACAACAAAGAAGGACATGGTATAAAAGTTAGATTAGAAAAGAAGATAAAGGTCGACAATAACCCCATATATGTTGATATATTCCTTGAAGATAATGAGGGTAATAAATGGATTGTTGAATTGAAATATAAGACCAGGGCCTTATGTGTAGAAGTAGATGGAGAAGAATATGACCTGAAAAATCAGGGTGCGCATTATACTAGTAGATATGATTTCATTAAGGATTTATCAAGGCTTGAGAAATGTGTCAGAGCATTTACCAAAACTACTGGTTATGCTATATTCCTTACTAATGATCCACAGTATTGGAATAAGCCGAGAAAGGACTCTCCTAAAGATAAGGATTTTAGAATACATGAAGGACGTATTCTGGAAGGTACCTTAAGATGGGCAGAAAACACCTTGGAAGGAACCAGGAGAGGTAGGGAGGAAGATATTACTTTAAATGGTAAGTACAAATTAAAATGGAATGAGTGGAAAGAGCACCCAGCTCTGAAGGAGAAAGAGTATGGTATCTTTAAGTACTTACTAATAGTAGTTAAATGATCCTAAAGAAATTAGTATTTAGTTGTATATTATAATATACTTGGGTGTTTTGTTTGGTTTATTGTGGCAGGTTTTATGAGGATGAGTTCCGTGATATTGTTAAGTTTGTGCTAAAGAAGCATATGAAGGAAGAGCATTATGAAGAGCTACTTAGTGGGGTTAAGAAGACAAAATACTGGGAAATATTTGGTACTCAGACAGCAATAGAATGGTATTCAGGATTAAAAGCATTCCGTAACATTATAGAAGGAAAATGTTAGTATCATTACAAGTTTACCCATGTATGTGTTAAACAAGAAAGTAATTAGTAGATCATACTATGGTTATTTCTCATGAAATAATATTAATTACGATCGATACTTAATTTAATGGTGGATATGAAGTTTTGCCAAGATATTGGCTAAAGAAATGCCCTGTATGTGGTAGAGAGTTTCAAGCTCCTGGTCCAATGTTTAAGTATTGTTCGGAGAAATGTAGAAAAGAAGCTAGGAGGTGGCAGCAAAAGAAGTATAGGAGGAATAGAAAAAGGAGAGGACGTGATTATTCTTTAAAGCCTAAACCTGGGGATCGATGTAAAATATGTGGCTACGACATAATATATGCATTAGAGTATAGCCATGAAGTAGAAGCGTTTCTCTGTGCTAATTGTCATAGATTATATCATCCAGGCTCTTACAAAAGAGCTACTCTTGTAAGTCGATTTGCCTATCCTGTTAAACTGTCTGGAATGATCTACATTCCTGGTCCTGATTTATGGCCAGAAAGATGTTATTTATGTAGACAAAAATTTACTGAAGATATATGGGAGCTTCACCATATTATACCTAGAAAACATGGCGGAGAATCCTTAGGCAACAGAAATATTGTGATCATATGTGCTAATTGTCACAGGATCTTGACTAGGGCGAATAATATCATAAATGAGTTTCTAGAAGAATTTCTAAAGTCCGAGAATAATCCCTATAGAAAATACATTGACACCGTTAAAAAACTGGATCAAGAAAGCAACATTGTTAAGTTGAATATAATGCTTAGATTCTATGATTATTTAAGTGATAACTGGAGTAAAGTTCTTGAAATAGTCCGTGAATCTGTGTATTAGTAGGTATAATTTGAAGCTATTCGTAGCGACTTTTCTTTGAGTAGTCGCTTATTCTGTTAGTGGGTTTTTGATGTATGGGTACTGGAGAGTCGTGAAAGAGCGAGAGGGATTAATAGATGATGGCTAGGTGATTGATTAAGATTATTATTCTTTCAGATAAGTATTTTCATGAATATACTTATAGCAATATAATGATTCAATAATTATAGCATGTTTTATATAAATATTGTAATGGTGTAAATTTATATTTAGTAGAGGCTATGAGATTGTTTACTGGATATCTTGTGCAAATATTGAAAAGAATATTCAATTACCGCTATGTAATTTTGTTTATTAGCTTTTTGGTCTCTCTCTTTCTTGGTTATTTAAATTATATGCTTCTAATATCATATTTTATGAATAGATCACTAGATTTAAATATTATCTCTATTCACATGTTTTTACTGAATGGTCTTTCAATAATGGTTTTAATATTAGCAGAAGACTATAGGAGATCTTTAGAGTTTAGTTCTATTATTGACTTGTTTAGTCTATTTGTCTTAATTGTTTTGGGACTTTCTCTTTTTGTTATTGTGTTATGCCATATTAATTTCTACTATATACTTAGCCTATCTCTCTTTATGATTATTTGTATATCAGCTATTAATAAATCTAATAAATATTTTAAACCATTGTTTAATTTATTTATGTCATTGTCGTTTAGGCTGGAATATATAGAACTAATGCTTTTCGTAGTCATGTTTGCTTTGTCTGCGTCAATAGTGACATTAACTGCTTACACAAGCGAAGAAACAGGCAGTATAGATATAAATCCTTATTTTGCTCTAATGTATTTTATTTTAAGCTCTGTTTTTGTTCCTCAACTGATTAGTTATATTGATTACTTTATGATGAAGAAGCATGTTATTAGATTAAAGAAATTGATCAGGAAGAGATTTCCTAAGAATTATGATAGTATATTGGGTTGCTTAAATCGTTATATACATCATGTTTATCGGCTCGAACCCTCAGAGCTTGTACTATATTATCATTTTCTTTTGAGTGCTATTGAGGTAAATGGCATCTCATTATGGAATTACATTAAAAATTATAAGAATGAATCTATTAGGAAAACATTAAATGTATTTGCATGTAAAAGTCTTAATGAGATGTTTGGTACTTTAACTCTCTCTGGATTAAGAGCATCTTTTGTCCATTGGAAGATAAAAGAAATGGAATTAGGATATTTTGAAAGAGTAAAATACTTTTTTGAGGCTATAGCCAAGTGTGATCTCAGGAACGAGATTATAGTACCATCACTTACCTATGTTGAACAATTGATAGAGCAAATAATACAAGATAATGCTAAATGAACTTTAAGTGTCACTATTTTTGGGAAGAAAAATTGTGTTGTTTTTGATATACTCATTGATTTTGTAGGAAGCTTAGAGGTTCTAGGGTCCTGTATGAGTCTCAATAATCTCTGGTAAATAGTAGTCGAATTAGATCCCTGGCCTCATTTAATAATTTAGTTTACTTGTTTAGTTTGGTTGAGTGGGTTTTGATTTTTGCCGTAGTAGTAAGGGCTCCATAGAGTTTAGAGAAACTATAGCTTTCCTAGTATGTTTTCCTTGAGCCACTTGTCTATTTCTTTTAGTGCTTGGTTGTGTATGTGGAGTATTTCTAGTAGTGCTTCTTCCCGTGTCATTTGCGGTCTTAGGTAGTGTTTGTAGAATATTTTCTTGCTTGTTCATCCATGTATGAATTTGGTTATTGTTTCTGGTACTTCTGCTTTTCCAGGAGCCATGTATTTATTTTTCGTAGTAGCCTTGGCTTGAACCTTGGATAGATCTTTTTATCTTTTTGAGGATTAGGATTCCTTTTCCCTCCTATAATATACTACCTTATCAGTTTTTTCTCTCTAGATGTTTCTCCCTAGTCTTCTCCAGGGCCTCTAATAGGTCTGGTGTTGTAGTCTAACTAAATTACAGGGCTTCCTTATTGGTTATTGGATTGGAGAAACCTTATAAGCTTCTATTTTTGTTTGCTATAGCATAGTCGAGAATAGTTTTGGTGGTGTTTAGAGAATGCCTATTGAACTACATAATAAGGAGGATTTCTTAAAAGTTGTTGAAAGAGCATTAGAGATCCGTGTTAAGGCGTATGAGGATAAGGGATTTGCTAAAGTTAAGGCTAGGACTAGGAAGTATCTCTATACTATTAAAGTATCTATTGATGAACTCGATGGTTTCATTAACGAGATTAAGTCTAGAACTCCAGGTATTGAAGTAATTTATTTCTAGAGTTCTAGTTTCTCTCCATTGCCTGGTATATAGATGTTTATATCTTCGCCTATTTTCATCTTGGCCATTTCGGCTAATTTGACTCTAGATTCGTCTTCCCCATGTATGATCACTATATTTTTGAGACTATGTCTATAATGATACATTATTTCCAATAAGCCATCTCGACCAGCATGGCTTGATAAATCAAACCATTGAAGCCTAGCCTTTACCTCAAGACCAAGATCTTCTATACGTCCAGTCTCGAGAATCTCATGTCCAGGACTGTCTGGACTTTGATAACTAACTAAGAAAACAGCATTTTTCGGATTATCAGCTATTTTCTTTAGATAATAAAGTGCGGGCCCGCCCTTAAGCATGCCTGCTGAAGATACTATAACACAGGGTCTTCTCCAAACTTTTCTCCGATCCTGCCATCCACGTATGAAACGAGTGTTTTCAACAGCTTTACGGAACATTTCTGGATCTCTTAGGAATTTCCTATTCTTTAGATAAATATCTGTTATTTCACGCGACATACCGTCTAAGAACACTGGTACGTGCGGTAATTCTGCTGTAACCAATGATATTACTTCCTGGCTCCTGCCAACACTAAATGCAGGTATTAATACTACACCATTATTATCTATAACCTCCTCTATAGAGTCTACGAGCTGTTTTTCAGTTTCATAACGGGGTGGATGTATAACATTGCCATAGGTTGATTCGATTATCAGCGTATCTATTTTCATAGGCCATAGCTCGGCCTTGGTTAGCGTCCATGTCTGGATAGTGTTTGTATCTCCAGTATATAGGATCTTGTGGCCACTAGGCGTCTCAAGGTATATTAATGAACTACCAAGTATATGTCCAGCACTAGTTAACATAACTCTGTATTTATCGACTTCGACTTCTTCTCCGTAGTCAAGTAAAAGGCTATGTTCCATCATAAGAGATACTTCTCCTTCTTCATAATCAATGTAATAGCCAGAGATCTTCATAAAATCTCTTATAAGTATTTCACTAATATCCATAGTAGGTTTAGTCATAATAGTTAAGGGCCTAGCTGATATGAATAGTTGGGGTACAGCACCAACATGGTCTAGATGAGCGTGGGATACTACAATGCCAGCGACATCTATTGGTCTAATATGCTCTGGAAATCTAGGCCTGCCTTCTTCATCAAAATTTATTCCATAGTCTAAGAGTATTCCCTTTTCTCTACTAGTATCTCTAACATAGATAGCAGCTCTTCCTACTTCACCTCCGCTACCCAGTATTCTTACCTCAATAGCCATGCTAGCCCACCCTAGTCCTTAATATCTAGGATAAACTAATATTGATCAAGCCCCTTATTAAGTATAGGTACTTAATGTGGGGAATAGATTCTAAAACAAGGCTCTAATATAGAATTCTTAGGAGGGAGAATAGTTGTTACCTGGAATGTCTCCTAGAGAGCTCAGGCGCATGCTTAAGCGTATGGGAATAGATCTTGAGGAACTCAAGGATGTTGATGAAGTAATTATAAGACTTAAAGATAAGGAGCTTGTTATTGAATCACCTACTGTATTATTAATTGACGCTGGTAAACAAAAGATCTTCCAAGTGACTGGGAAAGGCTATATTGAGAGAGAACGTGGTACTACAGAGGAGAAACCACGTATTGAACTAAGTGAAGACGACATACTATTCATTATGGAACAAACAGGGGTTAGTAGAGATTTAGCTGAAAAAGCACTTATCAAAGCAGAAGGCGATCTCGCTGAGGCAATATTATTGATAAGAGAGGGTAGAATCTAAAGCTAAGGGATCATACATGTTAATTCCAAAGATCGGTGATGTGTACAATATTTATCCTATAAGAGTATTTGAATATAGATCAGTTAAAAAACCAATGTATCTACTTGGAGTATATTATGATGGTGCATCTGGTAAGGCTGTACTTGAATTTGTAACGGAAGATGGTAGCCAGTTATATTTAGTACATGATCCAACTGATCATAAGCCCTACTTCTTAACAGATTTATCTCCCGAAGATATTGAAAAAAGAGCTGAAATTATACGGCATAAGAGTTTTGAAAGAATAGAAGTAGTAAATAAATTCGATCCATTAAATAATAGAATTAGACGTATGACAAAGATCGTTACTAAAGATCCATTAGCTGTTGCCTCTCTGAGGAATAAAGTACCTAAGGCTTGGGAGGCTAAAATAAAGTATCATGATAACTATATTTTTGATCGTGGACTAATACCAGGTATGAAATATCTTATTGATAGCGGTAACGGCTTTACATTAGTACCACCATCTATCGAGGATAAAACCATTAAGAAAGTAAAAGAGATCTTTAAGAATGAAGATAAAGAGACACAAGATCTGGCTCTACAGTGGATACCATTGTTCGAGGAGAAACCTCCACCAGTAAAGAGATTAGCTATTGATATTGAGGTCTTTACACCGTTTCGTGGAAGAGTCCCCCAAGCATCTTCAGCTAATTATCCCATCATAAGTATTGCTTTAATAGGAAATGATGGATATAAGAGAGTACTTGTCCTCGCTAGAGGACGTGGATGGGAAGACAATATTCCATCAGAATTTCCTGTTGATGCTATTATAGAGTTTTTTGAAGATGAATATACATTAATTCTTGAAGCATTTAGAGTTATGAATAGTTATCCAGTAGTTCTCACATTTAATGGTGATAACTTTGACCTAAACTACTTATATCATAGGGCATTGAAACTAGGAATACCTAATGAGTATATACCGTTGCATATAGGAGAGGATATGATTAGATTAAAGGCAAGTATTCATCTAGATCTATATAGATTCTTTAAGAATAAAGCTGTCCAAACATACGCCTTTGGAGCCCGTTATCAAGAGTTTACACTTGATGCTATTGCATTTGCTCTTTTAGGTATATCAAAACTTGTTGTTGACAGGAGTATAGGCGAACTATCATATGGCGAGCTTATAGCTTATAACTATCGTGACGCGGAACTCACTCTACAGCTAACTACGTTTAATAACGAACTTGTATGGAAACTTATGATTTTGTTAGCTCGTATATCAAAGACTAGTATAGAAGATATATGTAGAAAAACGATATCTAAATGGATACAGAATCTGTTTTACTGGGAACATAGACGTAGGGGGTTCTTAATACCAGAGCCCGATGATATTAGGAGAGCAAAAGGAGGTATGGGTAAAACTGAGGCAATAATTCAAGGTAAAAAATATGCTGGTGCATTAGTTATAGAGCCCCCAACAGGTATATTCTTTAATGTTGTTGTTCTAGATATAGCGTCTCTATATCCGAGCATCATTAAAAAGTATAATCTAAGTTACGAAACAGTTAATGTAGAAAATTGTAGAAAAATAGTCTTTGCAGAGGATGAATCAGGTTTTAAAGTTCATAAGATATGTTTTGATAAGCCTGGCCTTATTGCACAAATAACTGGCTTATTAAGGGATTTCCGTGTCCACATTTACAAGAAGAAAGCTAAGGATAAAGGTTTAAGTGAAGTTGAGAGAAGCTGGTATGATGTTGTACAGAGAGCTATGAAGGTATTCATAAACGCTAGTTATGGAGTTTTTGGTGCAGCGAACTTCCCATTATATGCGCCAGCTGTTGCTGAGAGTGTAACGGCTCTTGGAAGAAGAGCTCTCTACAGTATATTGCAAAAAGCAGCCGATATAGGAATTAAGGTTCTCTATGGAGATACAGACTCTATTTTCCTATGGTCCCCTACCGATGAACAAACAGATGCTTTGCAGGAATGGGTTTCTAGAGAGCTAGGTCTTGAGATCGAAGTCGATAAGGTGTTCCACTATGTATTATTTACTGGTTTAAAGAAAAACTATGTGGGAGTATTGACTGATGGAGGTATAGAGATTAAGGGTCTTGTTGCCAAGAAGAGGAATACACCTATATTCCTTAAGGAGTTACTGACAGAAATTATTGAGAAGCTTCGCTCAGCTCGTTCTCCCAGGGACTTTATATTGTTTAAAGAATGGCTCCACAACCAGGTTAGGACATTATATATGCAGTTGAGAAATAAAGAGCTTACACTTGATAAACTTGCATTTAAGATTACGCTATCAAAGCCATTGGACGAATATAAGAAAAATAGGCCTCAGCATGTGAAGGCTGCTCTTCAATTAACATATCATGGAATACAAGTCTTGCCTGGAGATATTATAACGTTTGTTAAGGTTAAGGGTAGAGATGGTGTTAAAGCTATACAGCTTGCTAAATTATATGAAATAGATCCCGATAAGTATATTGATCATATACGTAGTGCTTTAGAGCAACTATTGCAGGCTTTTGGTGTACGCTGGAATGATATTATTGGTTTAAGTAGACTCGAAACATTCTTCGGTGCATCATAATATTTTTCATGCTGGCAATATATTTAATATATTCTAGATAAAGAATAGCAACTAGACGTTAAGAGGAGGTGTATAGTGAATGCCTAAGAAGAGAGAAAGTCGTGGAAGACATAAGGGCTCTAAAGGAAGAGTTGAAATGATCCAATGTGATCAGTGCGGCCGACTTGTACCTAGGGATAAAGCGATATGTGTTACACGAATGTACTCACCAGTTGATCCGCAGTTGGCACGTGAGCTTGAGAAGAAAGGAGCTATTATAATGAAGTATCCCATTACAAAGTGTTATTGTGTTAGTTGTGCGGTGTACTTAGGTATAGTAAAGGTTAGACCTGAACATGAGAGAAAGCCTAAGCCGTCTCCATTATAACAATATTCCTGTTTTCATATTTTATGAAAGAACATCACGATTTACTAGATACGATATAGTATATCGTATATCTAATTCATTAAAAGAGTTTTATGAGGATTTCATAGCTATTTATATAATAGAATACAATAACAGTGTAGAGACAATTATCTGTAGACGTATTGGCTGTTCTAAATTATTAACAGACGATGTAAACTCTCTTGTAAATGCTTTAGATACTATTTTTAATGAATGTTACGAACTGTTAATTTTGGAAGAAGAGGGGATCTATGATTTAAAGGAGCTTTGTAACAAGAAATGTTTTCTTCTGGGTCTGCATGAAACCTCTAATTTGGGAAATGTAGCTAAATCGTTCAGTAGTTTAATAAAGATTATAAGCTTGGGGGAAGTCAGTTATTTGACTAGTCAATGTATAAAGATCATTGGCTATATTAATACTGTTCTATGTAGGGAAAAAGATTTTTGAACACGTGATACGATGCTATAATTTTATATTCTACTATATTCTTCTTAGGTATTGAAGAAAGACATATAGGTGTAAAATATGCCTAAAGTTAAAAAATTGATCTTAGTTACTGCAACTCATCACCCACTCCACAGCTTATGGGTTAAACTAGTAGATGAGATCGCGAATGAACTGGGAATAGATAAAGAGATCAAGTATGAGGATTACGTACTATTAACAGAATACGGAGACACCGACGAGTTTGGCATGGCATGGCTTCCACAATTACTAGCACAGCTTGATGACGGGAGTATTAAGCTTGTATTATCACAAATGCCACTAAATGAAGCTTTGCAACCAGATTATGAAAAGGCTAAGGAACAAATTATTGCTAAAATAAAAGAACTTGAAGGAGGATAACACATCATATGCCCATCTATAGTATAACAGTTCCTTATGTACCGACTCCTGAACCTGTTGCTAGGGAAATGCTTCGTGTTGCTAATGCCGGGCCCGAAGACATAGTATATGATCTAGGATGTGGTGATGGAAGAATACTTGTTATAGCAGCTAGGGAATTTGGTGTAAAGAAAGCGGTTGGAATAGAGATTAGAGAAGATAAGGTAAAAGAGGCTATAGAGAATATTAGAAGAGCTGGTGTTGAAGATAGAGCAACGGTTATTCATGGAGACATGTTTGAGATAGATATTAGTGAAGCAACTATAGTGACTCTATTCTTATTAACGAGTGTTAATGAAAGACTTAAGCCTAAACTTGAGAGAGAACTTAAACCAGGAGCTAGAGTAGTTTCTCATGAATTTAGAATACCTGGATGGATACCTAAAACAGTAATTGATGTTAGGGATAGAAATTACATTACACATACGATTTACTTATATGTTATAGGAGAGCATGTAGGTTAATGCTTTAGGACTTTACGTGCATATACTATGTAACCTGTATGTCCTATCATAAATGGTTCGGGTCTTGACGCATTTTCCTCAATAATATAATTTCTAAGAATGATTTCTTGAGCTTTAATATCTATATATCCTCCATGTTCCCTTAATGCGAGAACAGTTTTTTCAACTTGATTTATTGTTGGTACATATACTATTATTGGATGTGAGGGTTTTAGCGCTTTATATGCATGTTCAATTACATTCCATGGATCAGGTAAGTCTAGGAATATGGCATCAACATTGGTCTCAAGAATACCTTTTCTTATATCAGCGTGTCTTATAATAACTCTTTCAAGGAGGCCAGATAGTCTAAGATTTTCCTTAGCTATTTTTATGTAATCCTCCCTAATTTCATAACCATATACTTTTCCTTGTCCTCCAATAATATGGGCTAAGTATGTTGTTAAATAACCTGTACCTATGCCCGCTTCAACAACTCTTGAACCAGGTCCTATACCAGATAAATATATCATATAGCCTGAATCTTTTGGGTAAATTACCTGTGTAATTCTTCTATATCCATATAAGTAGTCGTGGTGTAAAGGCTTTAACAGATAAACTTTTACACCTTGACTAGTATAGGTATATGATCCGTATGGTAGACCGATAATATCGCTATGTTTTATATAGCCCTTATCGGTTCCAAAAATCTTGTCTTTATCTACTTTTATAAGAAATCTTCTTTTTCTATCAATCATTATTAAAACAGGCGATCCATTTCTTATAATTTCTTCTGACAATTAGACAACACCACTTAAATAATTGTATCAGTACTGGTGTCATTCATCATCTTATCAGTAATACCAACCTTCCTCATCTATTTTATTTCAAACAAGTATATGGGTTTTAAACATTCTCTATTCCATGACTATATAAGGGTGTTGAGTATTTGTTTCTTCTAGAATTGGGTGATGTATGGTGGAAAATGAGAAAAGAATGTATTTAATGAGTATAAGACCTAAGTATGCTTACAAAATATTTGCTGGTATAAAGAAGTATGAGTTAAGGAGATGGATTGGTATAAGAATGGATCCAGGATCATTAATAGTTGTATATGCATCTGGTAATGTAAGAGCTTTAATTGGAGAGTTTAAGGCGGGTAGGATAATCTATGGTTCTCCGACTAAGGTATGGAATTATGTTCGTTCAGTACCATCTAGTGGTGTTGATATAGAAGATCGTAGTTACATCGCTGGATCTAAGACAGCACTTGCAATTGAAGTATTATCTCCCAAACTCTATAAACATCATGTTAAACTTGAGGAACTCAGAAGAATAATACCAGGTTTCAACCCTCCTCTTAGCTTCCGAGAACTCAGTGAGACAGAGCCTCTATATAGACTTATAATAAGGAAATTAAGAAGGCTTTGACATTATAAATTATAAAATACTAGTCTTCGTTATCAACCATCCATAACTCCTTCTTAAGCAGATCCCGTATTGCTACTCTAATTACTTCACTTCTGCTGCTGTATCTTCCTATTTTAACTAGTTCATCAAGACCCTCTACGTATATTTCAGGCATTTTAACAGTTATTAGTCTCATTCTTGATAGGAAACCTGCCATGCTACCACCTAAACAATAAATAGATTTCATAAAAACTTATAAACCCTAGCCCCCATAAACTACATGATCTTATTTATAAATATTACTGCTCAGGAATGATTGTTTTAGAATAAGGGGGCAATAATAATTTTAATGGAGATAGGATTTTAAATAAAACGAGCCAATGTTTAGTGATTGCTATGAACAAAATTATATATACATTAGGCTATGGAGGAAGAACTATAGAGGAGTTTCTATCAATAATACATTCTTTCTTTATCACTACTGTTATTGATGTTAGGAGATTTCCAAGGAGTAAAATTCCGTATTTTAGTAAAGTGTATCTAGAGAAGATACTTATGCATAATGGTATACAATACTATTGGTTAGGAGATTTTTTAGGCGGTTATCGCGGGAGTTATAGGAATTACATGACATCTAAAGAGTACGAACTAGGAATAGCGATTTTGGAGAAAATCCTACAATACACACTCTACAGTAGTGGAAATGCTGTAATAATGTGTCTAGAGAAAAATCCGAAGGGATGCCATAGAAAATTTATTGCAGAAACATTGGAGAATAAAGGATATTCAGTAATTTACATAATAGAAAAGGATAAGGTAATGAAGCATAGGGAATTAATAGAGAGCGCCGGGGGCGGGATTTGAACCCGCGCGGGGACACACCCCACCGGCTCTC
>CAZHDB010000011.1:0-39290 GCA_964531225.1 uncultured Desulfurococcaceae archaeon | reverse complement strand
TAGCCTGCCGCTCCCAATCGCCCGAGGCCGCAGGCTTCTCGCCCGGGGGCGGGCTACGCTGCTTGGTTGCGTGGCCCGCCTTTTGTTGGGCGGGGCTCTGGGTTTGAGTGTATTTCCCTTGTGTCGCTGGGGCCTGTGTCTCCCTGTGTGTGGCGCTCTCTTTGGGGGTGTTTCTTGGTTTGTTGTATGGTGTTGTTTCTGATTCTATTGTTGTTTCTTTTATTCCGCTTCGTATTGTTTCTGGGTTAATTGTTTTTAATAATCGTGTTGTTTATTGCGGCGATCGTGGGTTTGTCGAAGAGTTTATTGATCGTTTTAATGGAGAATTAATTGATTATGGTAGCTATACTGTTCTACCGGGTTTCATTGACCCACATCTACATCTCGGTTCACTAGCTGCATGGGATAAAATAATTGATCTTAGTGGAGTAGATTCTATAGAAGAAATGCTGGGTATTATCAAGGAGGCTCTATTGAGAGAAAAGAGAGCTAGCTGGATAATTGGACGCGGATGGGATCATATGAGGTTTAGGGGGAAGAGAATACCTACAATAAGAGATCTTGAGCGGTTGGGTACTGATAAACCAGTATTCCTTATCCGAGTATGTGGCCATGTTGCTGTAGCTAATAAGGTTGCTCTTGAAAAACTAGGTATGGAATCAGAAAATATTGACTGGAATAATGGGATATTGTATGAGGATTCTGTATCATCTCTATGGAAGAAGGCATTAGAGGAAATTGGTTTAGAGCCAAAAAGCTATGTAGATGCATTAGAGAAGCTATATAGACACGGCATTGTAGGAATTGGATGGATGTCGGCATCATTGAATGAAGTAATAGTTTACCATGGTATTAGAGCAGTAAAACCACATATAAAGATCTATCTAGAGCCAAATAGTTTTGTAGAATGGATAAAATATGGATTACCAAGGAACACCATGAATATACAAGGATTAAAAATAATACTTGATGGAAGTCTAGGAGCACATACAGCATATCTATCTAAACCCTATAATGACAAACCAGATACGTATGGAAAGTTGAATATGGATATGGAAGAACTAGAAAAATATTTGTTAATGGCTAGGGAAAGGGAATATCATATAGCAATTCACGCTATAGGAGATAAAGCACTCGATATAGTATTACGGCTATACTCTAGATACGGGTTAATTGGCGAAAGAATAGAACATGCAAGCCTTGTTAGAAATGACCAGATCAGGTTACTAAGGGATCTAAAGCCAAGGATAGCTCTACAGCCAGGATTTATACTCAGTGATACATGGCTTGTAGAGAGAATTGGTTGGAAAAGACTAGTATGGACATATAGGATAGCGTCATTATCTAAGATAGCCATGGTAGGCTTCAGTAGTGATGCACCAGTAGAACCACTAGATCCATGGAGAAATATCTATGCAGCAATAACTCGGGGAGAGTATGAAGGACTTGATATAGCAACTACGATGGAGGAAAAAATAGATCTACTAACAGCTCTACACCTACATACAAAGGGCTCAGCTGAAGTACTATATTATAATGATAAGGGGAGGCTTGAACAAGGGTACAGTGCTGACTATATAGTTGTTGATAGAAATCCCCTGGAAATAAGTGATCCAAGAGAATTATTGAAGATAAGAATTATTGAAACAAGAATAGCAGGGCATAAAGTATATCCATAACGAATTATTCCCTAGCTACTTAAACACCACCAATAACTACATAGTTCTAGAGAAGGGTTATCTAAATAGATCCTTCCAAAGGCATACATATATATTGAGAATGCATACATGGGTAGCCCTAGACTATATGCTTTACACAATAATTCATCAATAACAGGGTCTCCTTCCCTATAAGGCTTAAAGCAACTAACGCCCTTCATACCCGCTATAAATACAATGGATGCATTAATACCTCTTCTCCAAAGACTCATTAATTTCATAGTACGTCTCCTGCCACGAACACTACTACGGATACATAGCCTCTTCCAAGGGTCCACGGAGAATAGCGCTCTTCGTCTCAACATAGACTCTCACACCATTACATTCTAAAAGATAATCAAGAAGGGAACCATTCTACATAGACAATATGTACCAAATATCCTATATAGTATTCTCTTCAATAGCTTTATTACCGTTAAGTACTAATAGGTTAAATCCGCAATATGGGCAGAACCTTGCACCAGGAATAACTTGTTTACCACACGATGGACAAAATCTAATAGATAAACTCTCATCAGCAACACTAGTAGAAGCACCCTCTATAACGCTATTACCTTCTAAAGCCTTCTCATATTCCCTCTTAAGATCATCTATTGTTAGATGAGTATAGATCTGTGTAGTCTTAACATCACTATGTCCTAGAAGCCTCTGTAAAGCAAAAAGATTCATACCTCTTCTTAATGCACGTGTAGCAAAAGTATGCCTTAGTACATGGGGCCTAATCTTCCTATAATCAATACCGGCTCTCCTCGCAATTCTCTTAATCCTCTTATACAATCCACTATAGGTAAGAGGTATCAAATAATCATCATCTCTTAGACCCTTAAGCTTAATCCAAGCCCGTATAGCATCAAGAGTTTCCCTGGTAACAAGAACCCTCCGCTCACGACCATACTTTGCCTCATGAACAATTATTTCTCTACCCTCAAAATCTATATCACTAACTCTAATACCCAATAACTCACGACTACGGAGCCCAGTATCCAGGAGTAAACGTATTATAATAGTATCTAACGGATCATTACATGATCTAAGCAATCTATCTATTTCAGTATCACTTAACGCCTCGACTTTACTAGCTGGCTTACGCGTAACTGGTATGGATAATTCAATGCCTAGCCATTCAAGAAATCTCCGGATAAACAATGTATAATAATGTAGCGTAGTCATCCACGACCTGCGATCTCTAGAACGCGATCTATTAAACCCCTTTCTAAGTCTCTCAAGCCTCCACCTATTAACATCACTTATTCTAACATCCTTAATTCTCTTCGTACCCAAGAAATCAAGGAAATCCTTAATAGCTGAATAATAAGCCCGAATAGTCTCATCACTAGCTCCAGCACTAGCTAAAGCTATTAGAAACTCTTCAAGAATATTATAGTTATCCAGATCAAGAATCTCTTTAGGCGCCTTACCAATATCAAATCCTCTAGGCATACCATACCAGCACCATAAACATATGATAAAATAGATCTACCCTTAAAATAGATAACATACATTAATACTTGAGATATACCCTGATAATACCATATCTTACCGGTTTTATTTCCAACTAACAATTTAATTATATTCCTGGGAGAAACTACATTGGTAAAGATAAGGAGATTTTTATGGATAAAGATACTTTTAATAATAAGTATCATGTTAATCACTGGCCTATTCTGTAGAACATTTGATCACTTAAATAGCTATATTATAAGAGGAATAAACAATGTTATGAGTTTAGGCGCTAGAATAATTACTCTTGAAATAAGACCCTTTAGAGTAAATAATTTCTTAAAAAGAATTTATTACAACATTATGTATTCAATGGATTACATGATTATTATACTGCATTTAAATAAAGTAGATATAGTTCCATTAAGCCTTTGTTTTAAGAGTGAATCCATAAATATACATTATTTTAGCTGAGGGTGAATACTTTGGCAAAACTAGTGTCGATGATACTAAGGGAATTAAAGGGACCACACGTTCTTTTATCAAAGTCTACCTGCATAGAGCTTGGAATAAATAAAGGAGACTATGTACTATTATCAGTTAATAAGAGAAAAACAGTAGCTATTGTAAAAGATATGATATCTAGAATGGCAACAGTCATTGTAAGCTATGAAATAGCTAAATTACTCGACCTTAGAGAGATAGATCTTATTGAGGTACATAAACCAGTTATCGAAAAAGCAAGGAAAATCTATGTGAAAGTATTAGAAGGGGAAATGGATTATCTAAAGTTAAGGAATTTTCTAATTGGTAAAGTAGTATTAAATAACTCATTAATAGATATATCAATAGATGGTACTCGTGCTAAGGCCAATGTACTAGTAGAATTAGGCGATAACAATAAGCTGTATCTAATAAGCTACGATACAGTCATAAAGATCCTCGAGACAGAGGAAAATATATCCCCACATATAATAGATAAGCAAAATGTCGAGTTAAATATACCGAATTACCTTCTAGATTCTATAAAAAACGCATTTAATAATATTGGATTTATGATAGAAGATTGTAATAGTTCAAGAACATGTCCCGAATTTATCGATTTAAGGGCATATAAAATAGTAGAGGGCTTCATATACGAGATCCTTATTATATGTAGATTTTATAATAATATCTTGAGAAAGGAGATCATAGATAAAATAGTGTATTCTATACAGAAATCAGAAAGGTTGCCCAATATGGTAATTATACTAGTTAGAGACATGGATGAACACACCCGTTCTATCGCACACTCTAAAGGAATATTTTCGATTAGAATACCCGTTAACGGTAATGGTAGTGATATTGAGGAAGCGATTAGCAGTAGGATTAAATGTTTATTTGAAACTCTAGCAAATAGAGCCCCTAATAATATAGGGCACTCTATATTGGCAAAAATAAAAAATATGTATTCGGGTCTAAGAACAATTCCACGTCCCCGGTCTATGTAAGTTTCCATAGGCGATTGTTACGTCTTCCTAACTCTATACCAGACCCTATTGCCTAAACGACATAGCTTTAAATTACTTACACATAATAGTTGGTTCTTGGTGTATAGGAATTGATTGGTAAAGTAGTCATTACTGGCGGGGCTGGTTTTATAGGTAGTCATATAGTTGATAAACTTATCAATGAAGATATTGAAGAGATCAGGGTTATTGATAACTTAAGTAGCGGTAGTCTGGAGAATCTGAAAAATCACATCAATAAGGAATATTTTAAGTTCATAGAATACGATTTAAAAAAATTCAGTGAAGACCTTGTACAAGCTCTTAGAGACGTGGACATAGTCTTCCATTTTGCAGCAAATCCTGAAGTTAGAGTATCAAGTATTAATCCTAGAATTCATTTTAATGAGAATATACTTGCAACATTTAATGTATTAGAGGCATCTAGAAAAGCTGATGTAGGTATACATGTATTTGCAAGTTCTTCAACCGTGTATGGTGAAGCGAGAGTTATACCAACACCTGAGGACTATCATCCATTAGAACCCATATCGGTATACGGAGCAGCTAAATTAGCCTGCGAGATCCTTTATATAACGTATAGCAAGCTTTATGGATTTAAACCATTAATACTACGCTATGCAAATATAATAGGGCCACGCTCTAGTCATGGAGTAATAATTGATTTTATAAAGAAGCTTAAGAGAAATCCATCTAAATTAGAGATCTTAGGAGACGGTACACAGAGGAAAAGTTACTTACATGTATATGACGCAGTAGATGCTACACTGTATACGCTAAAACATTTTCTATCTCATGGAAAGAATTATGAAATATATAATATAGGCAATGATGACTGGATAACTGTTAAGGAAATTGCAGATATAGTTGTGAAAGCACTGGGTCTACAAAATGTTAAATATGAATATATAATGGCAACACCTGATGGACGCGGCTGGCCTGGCGATGTAAAGTTCATGCTTCTCGATATATCTAAGCTTAAAAATATTGGCTGGAAGCCTTCAATGACAAGCTACGAAGCTGTTGAGAAAACAGCTAGATATATTGTAGAAAAAGAAATTATTTAATGAAAAACATATACTATTATATTAGCAGCTATGACAGCTATTAATGCTAGTACTAATGAATACTTAGTTAGAACATGTATTGCCTGATCAATTCTATATCTTCCAAACGAAGACCTAATTACCGATATTATAGTTACAACGGCAATGTACTTAATGATTAGCAATAATACACCAGGTACCGATAAATGATTAAATGGTGAAGGACCACCGAGAAATACGTATGTGACAAATAATGCCGATATCGCAATATCAATGTCATGTAGTAGATTAAATATAGCTAGAATTGGTCCACTAAATTCTGTTGCAAATCCTGCTATGAGTTCTTGTTCAGCCTCCGGTATATTAAATGGATTAAGCATAGCCTTAGCCTGTATAGATGCTATAACAGCTATTAATGCAATAATCATGAATGGTATATAGTAGGGATTACTCCATAGGCTCAATGCTTTAATTGATGTCGTATATATAGAGTACACTGGTTCTGCTTTAATCGATGCAAATGTTACCGGTACCAATAATCCAGCAAAATATGCTGGCTCCGTAACTATTATGAATGTCAGCAGTCTTGATACACCGAGGTGTGCAAACGGATTAGGTATAGAAAGAGCCATGGCTATTATTGATATAGGTACCCATACTCCAAATAAGTAAATAAATATTAGGAAGTCATAGTCTCCAATAAACCTTACAGGTGATAATGGTAATAGAAATAAGCATGCTATCATAGCGCCTATCCCTATAACTCCAAAAGCCTTTGCAAGCCATGTCATTGAATATTTTTGCTTCATCTCCTCCTTAACACTCAATAGCTTCAGCAAATCAGCAAGAGGCTGTAAAAGACCTATAGGTCCAACGTATGTGGGGCCCATTCTACTCTGCATATGTGCAACGGCCTTTCTAATATACCATTCAGTAAATAAAGCTAAGGCTATGGTAAATAATAGCCCTGGAAACACTAAGGCGCTTAATAGAGTCATTATGAATGGATAGATTTCTGTCATCTTACACACCTCCAGTTATAAGGACTATTATAACTATTAATGATATGAGGAACAGCAATGCCATCCACATAGTCATATAATTTACCCAATCACTAAATCTTCCAGTATGCATTTTCTCCTTGAGAAAACCATATGCTTTAGCAAAATTTCTTTTAATAAAGCTCCAATATAGATTAGCCTCTGGTACAAATGGTCTAGACAATATACTTGGATGCTCACCACCAATATATGGCTCGATCGCGTCACCACTTCTTGTAGGATATTTAGGTTCAATAGCCTTAACAATAATATATAGAACCATTGCTACTAATCCCATGAGTCCAGACAATATTATTGTTAGCTGTATCGGATCATATTCATAGATCAAGTCTAATCACCCAGGTATTAATTTATAGAATGTATTAAAGAATGATTGTAAGTACTTATTAATGCCAGCTGGCATAAGTGAGTTATCAACTACTATGCCTAGTCTAGATGTAATCCAAGGTGATAATATTCCCAGTAGGATACAAGTAGCTATTAACAATATCATTAGGATATCGATACCCATGGTATTTAGACGCTTGTATTCTCTTTCGATAGGGGCAAATACTATTGAGTATATAATCTTTATGTATCCAAGAACGCTAATAGCAGATATAATGATAACCATTATAGCCGGAATTAATAGTTCAGCTGATATATAAGCCTGGTAAATTAGTAATTTACTGAAGAATCCGCCAAAAGGTATTAGACCCATTAGGTGAAAGGCAGCGGCAATAATGGCAATGGATGCTATTGGATATACTCTTCCAATACCGCTTAGCTTATTTAAGTCCCTAGTACCCGTTGTTGCTACCGCTACTCCTACACCCATAAACATTAATAGTTTTCCAATTCCATGATTAATTATGTGAAATAACAAGGCTACTAGACCTAGTGCAACAATATCCTTTGGTATACCTGATAAACCAAGTGCCAAAGCCATGTATAGTAAACCTATATGGCTTATAGTACTATATCCTAGTAGTCTATTAACATTATCTTGTGTAATCATTAATAGTGCCCCGACAATGCCAGAGAGCATACCCAATATCAATAACACAGTCATTATAGTATCTCTAAATCCAGTTGTGGCAACAATGCTGTCAACTCCGAATATAGTGTATAAAAAGCGTGTAGCCATGTAGACACCGACGATTTCTACAGCACTAGAGAATGCAGCAGCTATGGGTATCGGTGAACCACTGTAAGCATCTGGTAGCCAGAAGTGGTTGGGGAATAGTGCTGATTTAAATGTGAAAGCCCATAGTGCTAGGGCAAGTGCTATTAAACTTGCTGTAGCAATATTTCCATATAAACCATTGCTTACAACAACTGCTTGTACTCCTCTTGAAGCCTTAAATGCTAGATCGGCCATGTTTAGTGTTCCATAGCTTCCGTAGATAAAGACTAATGATATGAAATAACAAGTTGTTACTACAGATCCTAGCATTGCATATTTTGCTGCAGCCTCTATGGATATAGGTCTATTTCTATAATACGCTACTAAAGCATATGCTGATATAGATAATACTTCAAGCATAACGAATAAGTTGAACACATCGCCTGTATATACGCAACCTAATACCCCAGTCTCTAGGCCAAGTAATAATGTATAGTACCATACAACATCGTCTATAACTTTTGAATACCATACACTAAATAATACCACGAAGAATAATGCAAAGGATGTATAGGCACCAATTAATGCATTAAAGGCATCAGCCTCATAAGCAATGCCTATAGGAGGAGGCCATCCACCATAGGCATATACTATAGGTTTACCACTAGTATATACGTCGGCAAGTACAAGGAATGAAAATATCATGGCAATAAATGATACGACTGATGCATAGACGTTGTAGAAACTTTTTCTTTTAATGAATAGGCTTAGCAATGGGATCATAAATGCTGATATGGCTAGGAAGGGTGTTATTACGCCTAATACTTGTAAACCATAGTACTCCATGTATTCTCTCACCTTAGTCGAAGATTTTCTTTGCGTATTTCTCAAATGTAGAGGATATGTGTCTATGTGTTTCCTCGGGTCTTACATCTTTGATATTAATCCAATGTACATACAAGATCTTTTTCTCGGGATCAATATCGACAACTACAGTTCCGGGTGTGTTAGTTATAGAGTTAGCTATAGTAGTCATAGCATAATCTGTCTCAACATAGTAAGGTACACGTACAATACCTGGATTTACTGGCATTCGTGGATGCAATATTCTATACATGACGTCGAGATGAGCCTTGACTTCCGCTACGAAGAAATAATATATAGCATATGCTATTAGGTAGAAGAACCTCCATACTTGCAATAGTTTTGATGGTTTTTCGATAACAATGTTTGCAACAAGCAATCCTACAACGATAGCAACTATCGCCCCAGTCAATAAGTCATAGGGACTAACTGAACCACTAAATACTATGTATGTTATAAATACCAGTATTATGGGTCCTATGGATCTAGCTAATCTACTCATGGCTATCCCCTCAACTTAGCTATTTCACGTACATCAGTAGTTTTATATAGGCGATATGCTTGGAGTGTAAGGAATACAAGAAATAATGTAACTGCAAGGCCTATGACGATGGCGGTTAATACCAATGCTTGCGGCAATGGATCGACAGACATAGATGCAAATGTTACTAGATCTTTTTCTGTAGGATTTAAGTTAGTTAGGACAGGTGGTTGCGGAGGTTGTGTAGCTGCCTTCCATCTTATATAACCTACTATGATGGCAAACGTATTTGCGGTGTCACTAAATATAGTTAATGATATTATTTTCTTGATCAGGCTTGGTTTATAGAATATACCGTATAGCGATATACCTAAATTTACAGCCATTGATAGTAGGAGTACAGTATAGAAATATGTAATTGGATCTATCAATATTCACCACCCTCCTCCTTCAAGTATTTAAACACATCTCTTTCAGGTATCGAGAGTAGGAGGAATACAATAGTAAAGCCAGCTGCTACGGCAAACATTTCAAATAAGTTGAAGAACCATAACGTACCACTAATAATTTGGCCATCGAAGAGAGCTGGTAGACCTACGGGGGCATCCGGTTTAGGCTGGTTCTGAAATACATACGCATTCATGCCACTCATTAATCCAATAATTAATACTATAAATGCTGTTAACCCTATACCTATTAATCCAAAGCTTCTAATAGCTAACATAGCGTTCTTACTAACACCACGTGTTTCAAGATAGTATCTTGAGAAAATGACTAAGACAAGTAATGGCACTACAGCTGCTGTAGCACCGCCTTGGAATCCTCCACCAGGAGTTAAATGTCCGTGTAATGCTATAGAGGCCGCTACAGCTAATATCATACCGACAGTTACTCTAGTAACTGTCTTCACGATCGGCGATAAACCGTATTGGGAAATATCTTTCTCCGGCTTGCTAGACTTAAAACCTCTAGCCAGTGCTACTGATCCTATGATTGCCAAGTAGAACACTACTGTCTCGAACAACGTATCAAGTCCACGGAAGTCCCATACAATAGAAGTAACTACTTCTGGTGAAAATACAGTAAATGTCTTATTAAATGGATTATAGGCTATTAATAGGTACTGCCTCGCCAACTCACGTACACTTTCTGGGGGCAATACATAGCCTAATCCACCTAATGCTATGACTAGGGAGAATACTGTTATAAACAAGGTTATGACTATAACGCCTACTACACGACTCATCATGTCTAATCACGCTCCTCATGCTCTGTTTTACGAATTAGGAATAGTATAATAGCAGGATACAAGCCTACAGCCACAGGTACGTAAACAAGTACTATATCTGGAGCCATGAGTAGGAAGTATAGGAATGCATAGATTGTACTTTGAATAGCTGAATATATTACGGCTCTTACAAGGTTCTTTTCAGTAACAGCTAGATAAGTAGCTATAACCGATATGAGTCCAAGGAAACCCATAATACCTATTATCAATATATCTGGTTCCATATACTTCACCTCCTATCCTCTTCAAGGTGATCAACTACTTTTGGCTGTACAGGCGTCACCTTAGCATGATGAGTAGCTCTTGCAAGTGCATGTGCTCCAGCCGGAGCCAGTATAAGTATGAGAAAAGCTGTTACTACTGCTCCTCCTGCTACGAACCAGCGATACATACCTAGATAAGTACTTCCAATAGCCATTAAAGCCGCACCTATAAGGGGTACGAACGCGCCGCCGATGGTTCCAATGGTAGCAGCATGTAATCTTAGATAAAAGTTAGGGAACCTCAACATACCAATAGCTCCTATTAAATCACATAGTACGCCTATGCCGACAAGAATTTCTCCAATATATACTATTATTAGACTTGCATCTACCATTCTCTATTCACCCATTTCCTTTTTCTCAAGGTATTTTGCCACATAGATGTCTATAGCATAGATCCATAATGCAAGGACTATAGCTGTAGGAATAAGTATTGGCGATCTGAAAAATATGGACAGTAGCACGAGAAAAGCAGCAAGATCATATGTCATAGCATCAATGGCTAATACTGAATCCGATATTGACGGGCCTTTTAGGGCCCTTATGATATAAAGTGTAAACGCGATCATATAGATAGGGATTATGTATATTATATACATGGTGATTTGTTCTTCAATCAATAATCTTCACCCTTTGGAGAGAGTTTTAAGAGTTAAATCTCTTGAATTTAATT
Source organism: uncultured Desulfurococcaceae archaeon (assembly GCA_964531225.1). Classification (GTDB taxonomy): domain Archaea; phylum Thermoproteota; class Thermoprotei_A; order Sulfolobales; family Desulfurococcaceae; genus CAZHDB01. The sequence goes on along the minus strand of CAZHDB010000011.1, from coordinate 27,843 downwards.
TAGTAGGGCTAGATAAATGATAATCATCTGTCGTTATAAATGCTTTTACAGGACATACTGTTACACATCTGTAACAGAATACGCATAAGCCATAGTCTATGACTGGATATAATCCCCTTGGATTTTGTTTAGGCTTCTTATCTTCCGGTAGCTTCTCCATTAGAATAGCATCCGCGGGGCATTCCATAGCACATAAACTGCATCCAATACATTTAGATAGATCAGCATAGTGTTTGCCTCTAATGTCTTTCTCAACTTCTATAGATTCAAAAGGATATTGTATGGTAACTGGTTTACTAAAGAATCTTTGAAGAACTTCTTTTAATAGTGAAGGACCCGCCATTAAATTTCACCTTTTGCAAGTTGTTTTAGTGAAACACTTTTCCTAGCACCCCTCTTCACATCAATTACTATTGCTCTCTCCATACATGATATACAAGGATCATAGCTAGTCAATATAACTGGTACATCGGCAATACTATATCCTATATATGAGAATCCAGAGTTAATAATATTATTAAATGATGGAGTGCGGATCTTAACTCTATACGGTATTTGTTTTCCAACGCTATTTATATAGTAAGTTAGTTCTCCTCTAGGAGCTTCAGCACGAGCATAAGACTCGCCTGGGGGAAATCTCCTGGGAAGCCGTCTTTCATCAGGTACTGCCGAAGCATCGCTAGGTAAATGTTCTAATACATATTTGCATATATTGACGGATTCTAATGTCTCTTCCCAACGAACCATCATACGAGCCCATGAATCCATTTCCTTTCTAACTATAACATTGAACGGTACTTCATCGTATGCATCATATTTATCACCCATACGCGCATCGATCTTTATACCTGAACCTCGTGCTGTTGGGCCTAATAGTCCATGTTTAGTTATATCTGAAGGCTTAATTACACCTACTCCCATAAGCCTCTTAGTAATGGTATCATCTGTTTCAAATACTTTAAGGTATCTTTTAATTTCTTTTTCAATATTATTCACAATCTTTAAGATCCTATCTTTTTTGATGCTATCTATATCTCTTCTTACGCCGCCTATCATCATATAATCTGCAAGAACTCTATTTCCGGTCAAGATTTCTTTAGCTTTCATGATCTTTTCACGATCCCTCATAATATACATAAATAATGTGTCAAAACCAAGTATCTCAGCCATTATGGCATTGATTATTAAGTGGCTATGAATCCTCTCAAGTTCCATAGCAAGTACTCTTAAATACTTAGCTCTTCTTGGAGGATCTATGTCCATTAAATACTCTACAGCCCGTACATAACAATCTGCATGAACAGTATTGCATATGCCACATACACGACCACAAATGAATATATTTCTGTAGAAACTATTCCTTTCACAAAGTTTTTCAATACCACGATGATTATATCCCGTATTTATATCTACCTTAATTACCTCCTCTCCATCAGCATATACTTTAAGCATTAATGGCTCATGTAATGCTGGATGTTGAGGCCCTATCGGGATCTCTAAGGTAACAGGTATTTCAACAACTTTCGTAACGGTCACGGCTTTACACCTTTACATCTTTTCTAAGCGGATAAATACCTTTTTCATAAACATCTGGTGGCACGAAGAATCCTCGCTTAAGATACGGATTTCCTTCAAACACTACACCTAAAAGATCATGTGTTTCACATTCACCTGATAATGCGGCAGGCAATATATCTACAACACTAGATATACGTGGATCATCTCTTGGAAGCCACGTCCTAAATATATAAACTTCCTTATCTGGATGCATTACAACATAATAATCTAACCTGATTTTATTCTTATCCGGATAATCCGTACCAACTATTACTGCTAAATAGAATCCTGTATCTCCAAGGTTTTCAAGGAGTAACTCGAGAGCCTTTCTTACATTGTCTCTATTGATCTCAAGCACAACTCTATTAGGTTTTAATGTGTAAGTCTCTTTAACAAGATCACTTAAAAATCTAACCTTTTCAGGAATTTCCATTACCACCACCCTTACGAAGCTTCATAACAAGTGCTACGATTGCATCAAGTATAGCTTCTGGCCGGGGCGGGCAACCGGGTACATACATATCTACTGGTACAACCTTATCGGCTCCTGCTAGAACACTATATGTATCATGGAATACTCCACCGCTACAAGCACAAGCGCCTACTGCAATAACAAATTTAGGGCTCGGCATTTGTTCATATAGTCTCTTAAGTCTTTCGCCAGCTTTTTTTGTAACAGCACCTGTTACAACAAGTATATCTGCATGTCTTATTGAAGGTGCTAGCTTTACACCGAATCTTTCTGGATCATAATGAGGAGCTATAGCTGCTAAGACTTCTATATCACATCCATTACATGCTCCAGTATTAAAATGCGCTATCCATGGCGAATATCCCACTAGCTTCTCTTTCCCCACTAGTCAGCACCATAACCGCGTTATCAAGGTTCATGTTTATTATTCCATAGGATGTTAATAAAAACCTTAATATAGGTTAGCCTAATCTAGTAACCGGATTTGTATAATATCCATAGCTCATTACAATGGAATTGGATACAGCGTTGCTAAATAGATCTAATAATCTGAAACTAAACACCCCAAGTAACAAACACGCAATACCCATTAATAGTAGAAATAACTCAATGCCAACATTTGCTTCATACCTATATTCTCTAGTAGGCATTCTCAATAGTATTAAATAGATCATTTTAATGTATCCAATAAGGCTTATTGCTGAAACTAATACTATTGATATCGCAGATGCTATTAGTCCAGCCCCTATATGGGCTTGGAATAATAATAGTTTGCTGAAGAATCCTCCAAATGGTATGAAGCCCATTAAATGAAGAGTACCAAGTACAAAAGCTAATGATGTTATTGGGTACGTTCTACCTACACCAATCATATGTTCAAGGTTCCTTGTTTTAGCTGATGAAATATATATACCCGATGCCATGAATAATAATGCTTTTCCAATACCATGGTTTATAATGTGATAGAGTGTAGCGAGAAGCCCTAGGACAATGATTTCCTTAGATAAATTGGTAAATCCTATCGATAATCCTATATAGATCAGTCCAATATGACTTATAGTACTATAGGCAAGCAGTCTCTTGATATCTTTTTGTATAATCATTAGTAGAGCTCCAATAATCCCAGATAAAATGCCTAGGATCAAGAGTATTGTAAATACTGCGTCTCTATATCCTATTGTAGACAGTATGCTTGATGAACCAAATAGTGTATATAGGAAACGTATAACAGCATAAACACCAATATTAACTACAAGACCAGATAGTGCTGCTGAAACAGGCGTCGGTGCCTCAGGATGAGCATCTGGTAGCCAGAAGTGATTAGGGAATAGTGCTGATTTAAACGTGAAAGCCCATAATGCAAGTCCTATGGCTACAGCACTAGCAACGGCTATATTACCATAAACTTTACCTCCAGTCAATATTCCTTCTTCAACATGTGATCTAATTGCTAGATCAGCCATATTTAGTGTTCCATAGCTTCCATAGATAAAGACTAATGATAGGAAGTAGAACGTTGTAGCTATTGCCCCTACCATAGCATACTTTATAGCCGCCTCTATGGCCTGAGGCTTATTCCTGTAATATGCTACAAGGGCATATGCTGATACAGACAATACCTCTATCATTACGAATAGGTTGAACACGTCACCGGTATATAGGCACCCGAGAAGACCTGTCTCGAGACCAAGTAATAATGTATAGTACCATACATAGTTATCCATGTGCTTGGTATACCATATACTGTAGATTATTATGAGCCACATAGTAGCTGCTGTAAATAATCCTAGAATACCATTAAATGGATCAACTTCATACGCTATACCTATTGGTGGAGGCCATCCACCAAATCTATACATGATTGGCTTATCAAAATATAGTACAGTTTTCAGTATATTATAGGTAAAATAGAGGGCTATAGATCCTATGATAAATACGTAGATATCGTAGAAAGTTTTCCTCTTAATAAGTAAGCTAAATAGTGGTATGGCGAATGAAGAGAGAGCTAGAAATGGAACAAGAATACCGAGCATATCTAGTCCATTAATTAGGTATATCGTCAAAATTTATCACCAATGGCCTCAACGTTATTAAATTAGGTATTCTAGTTTTATTTAAAATTAACTTCATCAGTAATTAACTTAATTCATTAGTATATTAAAAATCAGATGAAATGGGGTGTAAGGAATTATGTGGTATAGGCTTTATATCCATCAGTCCATGTATCGGTTTCTACATTATTAAATGTATTAGTATCTTCATATCCATCGATCCATCTATAATATGTGATCCACTCACTATATCCATACTGATACCTTATGTTGTACCAGTAAAATAAATTTTGATTGCTGCTGGGAAGAGTATCTGTGGTTGATTCAATTTGTGAGTATACATAGTTACCATAGTACAGTCCAACATCTACTATACGAGTACATATTAGCTCATCTGAATAGAGCTTTTTAATCACAATCATCCATTTTCCATTAGTTACATATACAATCTTAAATCCATATACGGTATTAAGTTCGGCATCACCTACTTCAATACTCGCAGTGTATCCGTTCCGGGTCCTGAATGCATAGTAGAGCTTATTATATGTTGATATCCAGACACCCCAGTTAATTTTATATCTCTTTAATCCTGTCTCAACGAATGAATAAGTTCCCTCAGAATCAGCATACTTGTAAACACATATATGGGACCATACACCCTCTGCTGCAAAGAGATCAGGATCAGGTATGTCAAATTCATACATTTTACCCTTACCCATTACACCATATTTAAAGCCGTAATCATAAGATGGCCAGATTAGTATATATGCTTCTGTGTCTAGGGATATTGTGAAATTATCTGTATCAGCACTATAGTCTGTATTTATTTGATCATTGCATACAGTAGTATATCCATTGAAATTATGGGCAAATATAACAAGTACTATAAAGATTAAAGCGTAATGAATAATGTTCTTGATTGACATATTATTTTCCCTCCATAAGTATCTCAGCTATATGTACAATACGATCTTTTAGTACATCATTATCTTCAAGGCTCTTTATCTTAATTGATACGTTGTTGTAAGTGAGTAAAATAAGTGCTGGATAGTCATGACATGTCTTAACTATAGTTCCTTTACAGCATTCTTGTCTTGGTAAATAATATATGGGCCAATCATTTACTCTTAATAAGTAAGGTGATACACACATACCGGAGCATTCTGGCATTTCGCTACATTTTTGCATATTTTCGTTAAATTCACTAATATATTTATTAAATAATTTTTCTAGTCTTAACTTTTGTTCGCTTATATTTTGGCAATTTAATAATTTTATAAAGATAAGCGTAGCAATATTATTATTAGGTTCTATTGGTATTAAGTATTTCTTTAGATTAGGTTTTTGCTCTTTATTCTCATCTATTACGGGTGCTGATGAATGGTCTATACTGAAATTTATGGGCTGCAAAGATAGAACAACTAATAATGTATCTGGTTCAATAATGTAAACTGTATTATTGTAGGTTATACTATAATTACGTACAGCTACTTTGAAATAATATATATAGTATTGTCCAGTATCTCTCGGATATACAAGATCTTCCATCTTTAAACCAGTCCTTTTTAAAATATTATCGATTTCAGTATCATTAATAGCTATTCCTCTAATGGGTAAGAATGTCGTATATGTTGATGTATCATATATTTTTATAAGGTTTAGACTATCTACTGCAACTAATATTGCTAGCAAGGTAATAATACATATTATATAGACGTAGTATCTATGTTTAATAATATTCATAAATATCGCCATAAACTATTCTTCGTATATATACTAATGTCTTATAAGTTTAAAAGTTTTATTATTTAAATTATATATTTAATTAGTTTATATTTTTTTCCTTTTAATTTATTTTTGTATCTTTTCTAAGGATCGCATATCTGTGTGAGTTCTGCATAAATTATTTGTCCTAAAGATATTCCTCCATCATTAGCTGGTATTCTAGTAGGTAAAATTACCTCTATGTCATGTTGTTTCAATAAGTCTGTTACACCAGATACTATGTAGTTGTTCACTGCAGCCCCACCGCCTATGAATACCTTATCAATAATATTTCTCCTTCCTCTAATCCCATGATAGGTTATCTCACCTAATACCTTACCGATATTATACTGAAACGTAACTGCAAGATCCTCCTTTTTACAGCTACTTACTAGATCTATTAATTCCATATAAAGATCAGTTGTTTTAACGATGTATTTTCCATCTTTAACAGTAATTCTAGGATCTAAGTAATCATGTAGGTATGAACCATTAATTGAAAATGCTTCAAGTTTAATAGCTGGTTCACCTTCATAGCTCCTATAACTAGATACTCCTAAGAAAGCCGATACACCATCAAGCAATCTTCCAGTACTCGATGTATTCACATATACACCTCTCTCAATACTTCTCAATAGAATCTCTATTTCCCTTAAGCCGCCTTTAACACGTTTATGTAATTTGTACCTTTTAACAAGATCCATTAACTCTTCATGATCAATTTTCTTGCTAAGTACTGACAGGAAGAACCTGATCGGATAGTAAATAGATCGATCACCAACAAGAGGCTGGTATTCAAGATGTCCAAGCCTCCTATAAGAACCATTATACATATCAATTTCTATAACTTCTCCACCCCATATAGCCCCATCATCGCCATAGCCCACACCATCAATGGCTATACCTATAATTCTACCATAAACTCCATGATCAATTGCTGTCGATAATACATGAGCTACATGATGCTGTACCTCAATAATTCTGTTACCAAGCTTCTCTGCATAGGCTTCAGCAAGTCTTCTAGAACTATAGTGCGGATGCTTATCAACAACCAATATAGCTTCATCAAGACCTATACCATAGTTATCGGCTAAGAATCTTACATACTTATCCATATCATCAAGTACATCAAAATCATCAACGTCGCCAATGTATTGGGTAAGAACAATTTTATCATCAAAGCCTATAGCCGCCGCAGTCTGTAGATCGCTACCGAAGGCTATGTATTTGTTAGATAGTTTAAACGGGATCTTTATCCATATGGGTGCATAACCTCTACCTCTACGTAGAAGAACAGGCTTACCGCATGTAAATCTAATAACTGAGTCATCTACTCGATTAACAATTTCCCTATCATGTACTAAGAAATAATCAACAATACTACCTAATTCATTATAAGCACACTTCTCATCAATACACATGGGCTTACCATGTCTATTGCCGCTAGTCATTATCAAGAATTTATCATGTGTCTCCATAAGCAGGAGATAATGGAGACCAGTATATGGAAGAAAAACTCCCTCGTGAGATAATCCTGGCGAAACATACCTTGATACAGGTGTATCAGGCCTCTTCTTTAGTAAAACAATAGGTTTCTGCGGGGATTCTAGAAGAATCCTGGCTTTCTCATTTATAAATACCAGTCTCCTAGCAATACCTATGTCTAAAGCCATAACAGCAAAGGGTTTTGTAGGTCTCTTCTTTCTCTCTCTAAGTTTCAACACAATATCGTCATTACTAGCTAGGGCTGCTATATGATATCCTCCAAGACCCTTTATTGCCAAAATGTATCCTTCATCTATTAACTTGGCAGCTTCCTTAATAGGGTCCTTCGTATCAATGATCTCACCTTTAGAATCAGTTAACCATAACCTCGGCCCATCCTTTGAACAGCTTATACCTTGTGCATGATATCGTCTAATATCATTAATATTAGTATACTCGTGAAAACAGTCACTACATAATTTATATTTTCTCATAGAAGTATTTTCCCGATCATATGGTACACCATACATCATAGAATATCTAGGACCACACCAAGCACATGAATTAAATGCATATCTATATCTTCTATCACTTGGATCAAGTATCTCCTTTAAACAATATTCACATATACCTAGATCAGGAGGTATCATGGAATATTTTAATCTACCTTTTTCACTCTTAAGTATATTAAATGTAGTATACCCTCTAGGTTCTTCAAAATAAATCTCCACCTCATCAATAACTGCTGGAGGAGGCTTCTTAAAATAAAGATCTCTTATAAATTTAGAATAGTTTTCAGGAACACCTTCAATCCAAATCTCAACTTCAGATCCACCAACGTTTTTAACATATCCATATAGTCTATTTGACAAGGCTATTCTATGAATAAAAGGCCTAAAACCAACGCCTTGAACAATACCAGTAACAATTATTCTTAAGGCGTATTTCATAAGCTGATACCCGTTTAATAACTGTTAATTCTCAATGATTACTTGTTCAAGCTCTTTCCAAATATTTAGTATGGTTTCTAATTCGTTCTCATCAATTTTTGAAATAGCCATACCTGCGTGTACAATAACGTAATCTCCTTCCCTTAGATCCTCATTTGTAACTACTATGACATCTCTAGCAATACCGCCCATAATAACCCTCGCGATACGTAGACCATCTTTTTCAAATACATTTACGATTCTAGCAGGTATTCCTAAACACAATTTATTCACCCTAGCATATCCTTGGCAAGTTAATTGATCTTGGCTCTACTATTACCTTGCCACCAACTTCTGTAATAGCTATGACTTTGCCCCTTAATAACGGATTATTTATCTTAATCACCTTACCTATAATAGTTGCATGTTTCTCCCCTACCTTCCTAAGCTCCTTAACTATATCGTCTGCAACACTGGGTTCTACAGCAAGTACGGCTATTCCCTCAGACGCCATATTTAAAGGATCGATGCCTAATGCATCTAAAAAATATCGAACACTATCCCTAATAGGTATTTTATTTCTATCAATAACTATTGTAAGATCGCGTTCTGAAATCCATTCATGTAGAGTAGCAGCTAAACCGCCGCGTGTAGGATCACGTGCAGCATGAATATACTCTTTAAATTTCTCAATAACTGGGAGAACAGTCCTAGTTAATGGTTTTGTATCGCTTTGTAAGTCCTTGATTTCATCTTCCATACCAAGTTGATGAGCCATGATAACAGCACCATGTTCTGCTATAGGACCAGTTACAATAATTACATCGTTTTCATCTATCGTTACATCAATAATGGGCCTAGAGGTTAATCCTATGCCTATACCTGTTATAACAATACGATCTATTGATCCTTTCGGCATAACCTTAAAATCGCCGCCTATTAATGGAATTTCTTCTTCTGCTAAGATCTTTACCATGGACTCAATAATGATTTCAAGATCTTTAATAGGAAATCCCTCTTCAACTACAACTGTATCCATGAAGGCTGTAGGTTTAGCCCCCATCATCACAAGATCATTTAATGTACCTGATACAGCGAGCTTACCTATATTACCGCCTTTAAAGAATATAGGGTTAACAGTATAAGAATCAACGGATATTACAATGTAGTTATCTCCAATCTTAATTACTGCACCATCATCTAAAACGTCAAGTCCATAACCATTAACTGTCTTCCATAGATTCTTTGGCACTTTAGTTACAATATATTTCTGGATGAATTCCCACGTTTCCTTAGCTCCAGCGCCGTGACTAAGCTTTACATCTGCAGACGCCATTATCTAGACCCCTTACCTTCCTACATATTCTTAGATAAAAACCTATTTTCTCGGTCTAATAAATAAACTAGTTATAGTTGGTGAATCATGTTATTACAGGAAGCTAGTGTATTACTGATGGTTGCTTTTAGTTTGGAGATACTATCGATAATAAATATAATCGCTTGGTTATATGCACTTTACTCTATAAAATCAAGTATTAAATGTTTATTTAAACTAGAGGATAATTATCCTAAAACAAATGAAGAACTCCGTGCATCAGTAATAATACCTGTTAGAAATGAAGAAGAAATTATATCACTTCTTCTTAAAAGCTTAACTAATCAAAAGGGAATTAAATCCTTGGAAATAATTATTGTAGATGATAATAGTACTGATAATACGGCTAGTATAGTTAAAGAATACATGAAGAAGTATAAAAGCATTAAGTATATTAGAGTAAATAAGATACCGTCTGGATGGATGCCTAAACCGTATCTGTATTATACTGGATACAATTTGGCCAATGGAGACGTGTTGTTCTTTATTGATGGAGATACATGGATTAAATCAAAGGACTTATTATTAAAAGTAGCGAACATTATACTGGAAACCAATGGTGTAGTATCTCTTGTTCCTATATTTATGTGTAAAACTATTAGATGCAAGCTTATAGAAACGCTATTAACGACATTTTCTCATGCTTTCATGGGTTTTAATAGAGTATATAATAAGAATGATAAATTGGCATGGTATTATGGTTGTTGCTGGGGCATTAAAAAGAAACTATATGAAAAGCTAGGAACTCATAAAATTGTCAGAGATAGCATTGTAGAGGATAGAGATTTTGCGGAACATGTAAAAAGAAATGGATTTGATATCAGGATTATTCATGCATCGGGGAATGTAATTACTAAATGGTACGATAAGATACATGATACCGTCGATGTTTTAGCTAGAGTATTAAGAAGACACGGAGTTAAGAAACCAAGGGCATTAATACATTCATTACTAGTGTTCTTAGGATATTATTTGCCCATAATTACCTTAGTATATGGAATAGTATATGGGTTTCAGATACTTGTAGTCCTAGGAATAATACAATATATATTATTAGTTATAAACCATGTATATGGCGCAGGATTGAACGGATATAGTAAATTATTTTCTATAGTGTCACCGATATTTGGTATAACTTTATCAATAGGTTTGTTAAAGGCGTCTTTATCTGAGAAAGTTTATTGGAAGAATAGAATTGTAGAGGAGCCATTAAGGATTAGAAGGCGACTAAGTTAATATTCTAAATGATCCCACATTTATTTAGCAATTCTTTTATCATACTAGATAGACATACTATAGATCTGGATACCTCAGGAGTTATAGTGTCTCCAAAATCAAGACTCTTAACTCTTATTCCAAGAACTTTGACGTTACTTGCTATACCAAATGTTCTTAAATATTTTATAATAGTATTGACTGGTATATTATGTGTAGTAGCTAGAAACCCGTTGCTAACTTCACTTATATCAGTATATATGATTGATCCTGGAATGGAACTATCACTAATAACTGCATCGATAAGCAATATGTTATTAGCTTTACTATCTATTAATTCGCCTAAGCAATTTTCTAAACCATATTCGCAAACAACTGATTTAGTTGGTAGACCTATCAAATTACAAACTTCAAGCCCTGCTCGATCATCCATTCGGAGCCACGAACCTATGCATACTATTAAATAATTTTCATGGCATAGAAGCTTCTCCAGTAGATCCTTTAGATCCTTTGAGCAAGGATCATATACTTTCATCATAGATCAGCTTTTCCTTTATTTGTTTAAATATTTCTTTTAAATATTTATAGAATAGAGTATTCCTTATAGAATTGATATCCCCTATAGCTTTGTCTATTTCTGGATCATAGGGTATTCTTCCAATATATTTAACATTAAACTTCTTGCATAGACTATATATGTTGTTATTAGTTTTTGTTAGCACCATATTTTCAACAATACCGAGCAAGTCGATGCCCTGCTCAATAAGTACTGTAAGAAGTTTTTCAATAGACTTCATTGATAGCGGACTGGGGGTTGTGACGACTATTGGTTTAGGGTTTCTTAGATATGTTAGTACATCCAGCGATTCATCGGATAATCCGGGTGGTGTATCAATGAACAATATATCGAGTTCCCCCCATTGAGTTATAGCTAATAATTCTCTGATTACATTATCTATCTCGAAACCTCTAAGTGGTATGGGATTTTCTTGGGAATAGTAGGTTACGGTCATGAACTTTATACCGTGGATTTTTGGTGGTATAACGCCTTTTTCTTCAATAGGCTGAATTTTAGAAGGATCTATTCCAAGAACTATGTGAGCCGAAGGATCTGTTATATCTAGATCAAATAATCCTGTTCTTAATCCATTCTCTGCTGAAAGTAAAGCCATTAATGTTGCTATTAAGGTCTTGCCGACACCTCCTTTGGAGCTCATTATAGGTACTATGTTCTTAACTCTTCTAAGTCTATTCTCTATAACTAGTAATCTTGGATCATCTGAATAGGTCATGGCTAGACTACCTCAATCCTTACGATCCTTATACCTCTACCTCTTATTACATCAAAATCCCTAGAACTACACTTAGGACATTTAAAATATGAATGTATAATCTCTGGCACGAAATGTATTGCTTCAAGAACATCTTCGCCGAATATGCTCTTGTTAAGTTCCCATTCATGACCGCATTTCCTACATTTGAGAACAGCTGTTTCGATCTCATAATCAAGTTCCTGAACTGTTATGCCCATAGATTTGAAGATCTCTTTTAAAGCAAAATCAAGTATATCCTTGTCAATACTTTGAAGCTCTCCAAGGGATATGGTTAGCTTTTTAAGGGCAGTCTTTTCTCCTATATACTCTCTGACATAATTAGCTATTGCCTCGGCAAGAGCCCATTCATGTACCATACCTATACACCAAATCTAGCTATAGTATTTTTAGATGTTAATATCTATAGTTATTGGTAAATTCTCGGCCCATATACGGCACGTACCTTCTATACTAACCATACATGGGCCATAGGGTCTCTCTGGGGTACATACCTTCATAAATAATGGACAATCTGTAGGCTTTGCTTTTCCTAGTACGACTTCCCCACACTTGCAACCAGGAATATGATCTTCTACGACATTATCCTTTACACCTAATTGCTCAAATGCATCATAAAGACTATATTTTCTTTTTAAATAGCCGCCACTTCTATCAACAATTCCTATACCTCTCCAGTAGGCATCTCTTTTCTCATAAACATACTCCATAATCTTTAATGAATATTTATTACCATAGGGCTTAACGACACGACTATATTCATTGATTAACACTGGCTTGTTCATAAGTAATTGCTTTAGGATTAATGCAATTGCAGTAAGAACATCCAGCGGCTCAAACCCTGATACAACGGTAGTTATACCATAATCGCGTGGTATAAACATCCAAGCATTAGAACCAATAATTGATGATACATGTCCTGGAGCAATAATTCCATGAACAACTACTTCCTTTACATTGTCTAGTAAGTACTTCATGATTGGTGGAGTATATCTATGAGCTGATAGTATATATAGATTCTTTGGTACAAAGCCCTTGTTTAATGGTTCGGCTACTGCTGGCATTGTTGTTTCAAACCCTACTGCAAAGAAAACATATTTCTTTGCAGGATTATTTTTCGCGATCTTTACTGCATCGAGAAAACTATAAACTACAATGACGTCTCCTCCTTTAGACTTTGCATCATATAAACTATTTATTTTAGAAGTACCCAATCCCGGAAGCTTATATGCGTCTCCATAGGTCAGTATAGTATAACCATTAAAGCTAAGCTTTATTAGCTCACTTACATAAATGCCTGGCGTAATACATACTGGGCACCCGGGTCCTGCTATTAGGTCTATATTTTCGGGCATTAAGCTTCGAATACCATAGTAAGTTATCGTCCATTCATGTGTACCACAAAAATTCATGATCTTTATGATATCATATCCCTGATCTTTTAATTTCTTAGATAATTCATGTATAATATGTACTAGCTTTTTATTATAAGGATTATGTTCGTATAACTCTTTTATTCTTGCCTCAATACCCTGTTTCAATACCGATCTCCTTTTACATCTCTGAAACCAGCTAGTTAATACTGCATTAGTATAGTACATTATATAGTTTGATTAAATCGATGACATTATATTAAGATACATTAATCGACCAAGATTTTAATAATTATTAATTAATTATTGTATTATGATATTTGGGGTAGCTTATTTGCCCTAACTAAGATAATCAGCTAATTCATCTACTCCCTGAACCTCTTCGGGCCAATTATATTTGTATCTTTTTACGTGTATAGTTCTTATCCCGAGCTTCCTAGCTGGAATAAGGTCATAGTGAGGATATGAAGATACATGGATTATTTCTGAAGCATCTACTCCTAAGATCTTAAGTGAATTCTTGAAAGCTCTTACATCAGGTTTGAAGAAACCCGTATCTTCTGCTGTAATTATATAGTCTATTAGATCTAGTATTCCTGCTAAAGTTATTCTTATGAGCTTCTTCTCAGTATTGGATATGATCCCTATTTTAAACCCTTTTTTCTTAAGCTTTAAAAGTCCATATAAAGTGTCTGGAAAAGGAGGAGATTTTGCAAAAGCTCTAACGAAAGCTTCGCCATGTTCCTCTGTATATCTTAATTTTCTTGAATTCATTATCTTCTTAAGACACGTTTTAAGAACTTCACTATATGGCCTATATGTTTTGACTTCTTCAAAATCACATAAAAAGAACTCTTCTATAGCATCTCTACTTATGTATTTACTTATGTAAGAACCTAAGGAGTAAACCCAGTCCACTAATGTACCATAACAGTCAAATGTTATAATAACCATGATACCGCCCAGCCCCGTTATTTACGAATATTACTGTAGTAATATACGTTATTAGGTTTTAAGAAATTTCGACCCCCCAGATCTTTATCAGACATAAGCTATGCAGTAAAGATCTCCTCTAAATAATCCTATTTATCTGCTTTTCACATTGATTAATAATATTAGTTAATTAATTTTAAACAAAGAATAATTAACCTAAGATAATTAAGAATAATAATTGGTGAGACATCATGTCTCGTGTTCTTATTCTTGGAGCTGCTGGTGCAGTTGGTAGAGCATGTTCGTATTTTCTCATAAAATCTAATGTATTCGAGGAAATAATTCTAGCTGATAAGAGAGTAGATGTGTTAAATAAAGCATTCAAACAATATAGTTCAAAAAATATAGTCATCAAATATATTGATGTGAATGATACGGAATCACTTAAGAAGCTTATGAAGGAATCAGATATTGTATTGAACGCTGTAGGGCCATTCTATAGGTACGGTCCCAAAATACTTAGGGCAGCCATAGATGCAGGTATTGATTATGTAGATGTATGTGATGACTATGATGCTACAATTGAAATGTTAAATCTAGCGGAAGATGCGATTAAAAATAAAGTTAGAGCTTTAATTGGCATGGGTAGTTCTCCAGGATTAAGTAATGTAATAGCTAGATTCGCAGCTGATTACCTACTTACCGAAATTCACTCCATAGACATATATCATGCTCATGGAGGCGAACCTTATGAGGGCCCTGCGGTTATACAACATAGAGCTCATTCAATGATGATTGACATACCTATTTATCTAAACGGTAAAATAATATATACAAAGCTAGATACCGATCTAGCTAAAAAGTTTGAATATGAAGTTGAATTTCCAGAAATAGGCAGGTACAAGGTCTATTTATATCCTCATCCTGAAACAATTACCCTGCCTAAGTATATAAGAATTAAGAATAGAGTTACGAACTTAGGTCTTGTTCTGCCTCCAGAATATGCTTATCTCATAAGAACACTTGTAAGAGCAGGATTATTTAGTGATGAAGAGATAGAAGTAAACAATATTAAAATAAAGACTAGAGACTTCGCAATAGCATATATACTAAAGAAGAGAAATGAAATATTGGAGAAATCAGGATTAACAAAACCTGTAGGTTGCCTAATGATCGTGGTTGAAGGAGTATATAAAGGCGAGAAGTACAAGTATACTTTCTACTCTACAGCTAAAGGATTAGGTATGGGTGAAGGAACAGGCATACCCCTTGCGCTCGGAGGAATATTAATGAAAGAGAAATTAATTAAAGAATATGGAGTACATCCTCCAGAGGAGGTTATCAAACCTATTGAGTTATTCAAACTAGCTAAGAAATATGTTGTAACACCTATGGGTAAAGGCATACCCATAAAAGTTATTGAGGAAAGCTTCGCTGGTAAGAGAGTTTATGATATTGAAGAATTATTGGCAAAGTACCTATCAAAGTGACCCCATATGTATATTATAGCATACGATATCGGTACAAGCTCTATAAAAACAATTCTTTTCGACATCACTAAATATACTATTAGACATAAAACAACAACTAAACTAACACTTTACATGCCCCAATACGGATATGCAGAACAATCTCCCGAAGAACTATGGAATGCTATTGTTGAATCAACAAATAAAATTATAAATGAAACATCTGTAAAACCTATGGAAATCACAGGTATAGTAATGGATACTCAAATGGCAGGGGTTATACCTATATCAAGAGATGGAGAGCCTCTTACTAACATAATGACTTGGTTAGACATGAGATCCGCCGGTTATCCGCGAGAATTATTTACTGGTTTTCCAAAGATAGCTGGATACAACCTCTTTTTATTATTAAGATTCCTACGTATAAGTGGAGGAGTTCCAGGTAAAGCAGGTAAAGATCCCTTATCAAAGTATTCCTGGATAAAGAATGTACAGCCTGAAGTATATTCTAGAACATGGAAATTTCTTGATGTAAAAGGGTATTTAACGTACAGAATGACAAATAGAGCTGTTATAAGCGTTGACGAAGCTAACTTAACATGGTTAGCAGACACTAGGAAACCTAGTATTAGCTGGAATAGTAGTCTAGTTAAAGCTGTTGGACTAGATCTTGAGAAGCTCCCAGAGATAAAACATCCAACAGAAATAGCTGGTCAATTGACTAATAAGGCTGCAAAGGAACTAGGACTGGCAGAAGGAACTAAAGTAATAGTTGGATGCGGTGATATGACTGCAACTGCCATAGGTTCAGGAGCCATAGATGACTATGAGACGCACATATACATGGGCACTAGTAATTGGCTTATTGCGCATGTTCCGCAACGTAAACTTGATATACAGCATTATATGGGTTGCTTATTAAGTGCTATACTTAATAGATACATGCTTATTGCCGAACAGGAAACTGGCTCAGCAGCTATTGACTGGATACTTAAAACAGTATATGGTGAAGTAAAGGAAGAAATATATAGGAAGGTAGATGAACTTGCTCTTAAAGTATTGCCTGAGGAAAACAAAATTATATTCCTACCCTGGTTATACGGTGAAAGATCCCCTATAGACGATCCTTACGTTAGAGGAGGATTATTCAATATTAGCTTAGAGAATAAGCTGGAACATCTAATATACTCAGTTATTGAAGGTATAGCATTTAATGTTAAATGGGCTTATGTTTATTACAAAAAATTATTAGGCCAGGAAATAGACCACATTAATATTGTAGGTGGAGGAGCATTATATGATAGTTTATGCCATATTCTTGCCAATACCCTAAATACCAAGATTATTAGAATGAATAGTGTCAGAGAATCATCGGCCATAGGCGCATCAATAATTGGATTAGTTGGTCTAAAAATAAGTGATTTCAGTATTGCAAAGAAAATTGTGAAGCCGGAGAAGTCATTCAATCCAGAGCCTAAGTTAGCTAAGTTATATGATAAAAAATTCGAATACTTTATAAAATTATATAGACAGCTTAGAAATATATATAAGGAGATTAATGGATGAAAGGTGTTTTTCTATATTCAAAAATAAATTTTTATCTGCAAACTATAATACATGGGAGAGGGTTATGTCTTCCTTAAAGATCGATTATGAGGATCTTCTGGATGTAATATATGAAACCATAGATCAAGATAAGTATGTCATAGCATTATATATGATTGGTATATGGCCCAATCTTAACCCAGATATAGTTGCTAGAGCTATAGCGGCTGAACAAACTACTGGAACATGGATTAGAACACCTATGGAAACACCTGAAATGAGAAAAACAGTTGGTGCAAAAGTTATAGGTGTTTACGAATTACCTGATCATGAAATAGAAATACCCAAGGAAACACAGTTGAGATGGTTTATATTCGCAATAGCTTTTCCATGGATTAATTTCGAGACGGATATATCAATGATCTTCTCTACAATAACAGGGAATATAATGGCATATGGTAGGATAAAGCTTCTAGATATATGGATGCCTAAGGAATACTTAAAGTTATTTAAGGGCCCCAAGTTCGGTATTGATGGGTTAAGAAATATTCTCGGTGTCTACGATAGGCCATTTATAGTTGCTATGATAAAGCCATGTGTATATTATCCCCCGGATATTGGGGCGAAATTAGCTTACGAGGCGTGGGCAGGAGGTGTAGATATTATAAAGGACGATGAACTCCTCGCTAATCAGAGTTTTAATAAAGTAGAGGATCGTGTCACAAAGTTTATGGAAGCCCTGGATAAGGCTGTTTCAGAAACAGGTGAAAAGAAGCTTTATACTGTCAATATAACTAGTGATCCACCAAAATTATTTGAATTAGCTGAAAGAGTACAGGAGCTTGGAGCAAATGCATTAATGGTTAATTGCATCTCTGTAGGCTTGGGTGCTTTTAAGTCATTAGCAGAAGATCCAAGTATAAAGCTTCCAATACTAGTCCATAGTATTGACTTTTCAGGTACAATATATACTTCTTCAACAGGTGGAATAACTTCAACATTATTAATGGGCAAACTTGTTAGAATAGCTGGTGCTGATATGAATATCTATCCTGCTCCCTATGGTAAAGCACCGACATTTATTAAGGAGAAATATTTGAGAATAGCTAAATACTTACGTGCACCTATGTATAATATAAAACCGACACTTCCATGTCCATCAGGAGGAATAACACAGCTACATGTGCCGCAGATAATAAAAGATCTAGGAATTGATGTTGGAATATCCGCTGGAGGAGCCATTCATGCACATCCAATGGGTTCACGGGCAGGAGCTAGGGCAATGAGGCAGGCAATTGAAGCTGTTCTAAATAGGATTCCCCTTGAAGAATATGCTAGGGATAAGCCTGAGTTAAGATCAGCTATTGAAGCCTATAAGAAAGGTTCCTTAGCAATGATGCTTGGCCTCTGATTAAATAATATTTCAATAATTTTTATTCCAAATAATATTACATGAATATGGACTGCCAAAGTACTTAGTATAAGCACTGTTAAATTGTAAAATAATATAAGCAAATAATAAATTCTAGTACAAAAGCTTACTAGGCTACGATACTTCTTTTAATGTTAACAATCTTTGCTCGTGCCTTCATGTTTTTGCCTTATTTATCACATTGGTACATCAAGGTATATTTCTAGACTAGGAATCTTGACTAAGTACTTCAACAGTATAAAAATTATCCAATATAATTTTTCGATATATTAGATATGTTTCCTATTTATGAAATTTATAACATATTTTGTAATTTCTTTTTAATAAAGACATCTATTCCCTTTATAGATATGCATGTGTATTAGAGAAAAGATTTAGTAACCTAAATAACACGTAGGATCGCGGGATAAGCAATCTTTATATATGAACACTTGCGAGTGACCTTGTGAGGAGGAGGCGCTGAACCGGATAATTATATTTATCCGGTTCTTCGGGCTGCTCCTCTATCAGGATAGAGATGTGGAGCAATGTTTGGAGTAAGGCTCTTAGTAGTTTTGTTCTTAGTATTAATGATAGTAGTGTGTATCTATATTGGCTCGTACACTGTCCTTAGTAATTCCACGATCGAGCAAGAAGATACAACTCCTCCAACAATCACATCGACATTAGAAAACAATTCTTATTTCCGAGGAGGAACAATTAACATATACTTTTATATTAGTGATAATGAGTCCGGGCTATCTCTTGTCCAAGTATACCAGGATGGAGCATTATATTGGTCTGATAGACTTAATGGTGAGCAAAGCTACACAGTCGATCTATTAGGTCTATTACTCGATTATTTATCTGAAGGAATGCATAACTTTACTGCTATAGCACGAGATGTTGCAGGCAATATTGCGCGTCTTGAAAGAATATTCTACGTAGACAGGACAAGGCCGTCGGGTTTTATCATAGAACCTGCACCTGAGACTCTTCATTCAGGAACTATAACAGTGAGGTTCAACTACACTGATAATCTATCTCCGCTAACAGTTACTTTGAGAGTAGACGGTGATGAATTCAATGTAACAGATCTCTATAGCTATGACGTGGATACGAGAAAGTATCCAGATGGAGAATTAGAGATTATTTTATACATTGAAGATCGTGCGGGCAACTCTTATACTATAAGCAGGACTATCATGATAGACAATTCGCCTCCGCTATTTCAATTAATATCGCCATCAAATGAAACGATCTGTACGGGCATGATAACGCTCGAATACAGTATAGACGATCTGCATCTAGATGAGACGTGGATGGAAATAAATAATGTTTGGACAAACATAACTGGACAAACAACTATAGATATTGATACAAAAATTTATGAAGACGCCTATTATTTGGTAGTATTTAAGTTAAATGATACACTTGGAAACGTTGCAGTGCAAAGGATCATCCTAGGAATCGATAATACACCTCCACAGATCCAGATAATATCCCCGATAAATAATACCATGATCATTGTAGGAGATCAAATAAATATTACAGCAAAAATAATGTCCCTTGATCCGAACTTAGTGAATATATACCCTTATAAACCTGAACCAAAGCCGTATGAGCCAAAAGAAAAAATAATTATTGATGGAAATACTGTTATCGAACAGGTCCTAGAACACAACGATACAACAACCATAACACACATAATTGATACAACAGGATGGGATCCTGGAGACCATATAATAGAGATAGTTGTAACTGATGCAGCAGGACAAGGATCAAGAGCAGTGATATATATAACGGCAGAGGCACCGTCGACAGCTACCACAACTGCGATGACTACACAGCCCAGCACATTATCATCATCTACCTCTACACCAACTACTACATCAGAGACATCGACGTCTCCATACGAGAAAGTAGACTATACTATAGCGGTAATAGCCATAGTAGTAATTATAATAGGAGTAATTGCCTATTACATATTTGTAAAGAAAAAATAATATTTCTTTTTTCTTATTATAATTATAACTTCAAATATAACAAATAACATTAAAAACCATAACTTATTTAGTCATTTTATAACGAACAATATTGTAGTAAATAAAGAAACTTGGATAGACATAATGGATCTGTTTTCAAGTACTTTAAACAATGGTATAAATAGTGCTTCGAAACAACAGTAATGATTTCTTGAAATAACAAGACTTAAAACGACATCTATTCCACGACGAGTATATGTAGTCGGATTAATGGAGTAGATAGTTGGCAAGCATTTTTATAGCCTATATTAGGGATGTTCGGACAGAACAGAGTGAGTAATGAGCTTGAGGGATCTGAGGGGAATAATAAGATCATCGATCAACACAGCCCTAAGTACTGAAGCTATTTCTCTTAGAAAAAAGGTAACGATCTATAGTTAGTATAGGGAA
The DNA here is from genome assembly GCA_964531225.1 of uncultured Desulfurococcaceae archaeon. Classification (GTDB taxonomy): domain Archaea; phylum Thermoproteota; class Thermoprotei_A; order Sulfolobales; family Desulfurococcaceae; genus CAZHDB01. Next base: position 6,498 of record CAZHDB010000011.1, on the reverse strand, counting down.
ACATAGATTATCTAGAGGTCTTCAAGTATTCAACAATTTTACTAACGAAGTGATCTATGTTACTTCTATCTCTATTAAAATCGCTGATCGATACGTAGGCTATTACCTTATATCCTAATGACTCTAGTAAAGATTTAAATTTAAGGGCATAGTCTCTTTTTAAACCGGATGTTGTAAAACATGCAATAGGTTTAGATATCTTATCCTTGTACCTCCTTACGAACGAATTCATCGCGGGAGCCACCCTCCCGATCCATATTGGAGTGCCAAGTAACAAAACATCAAAATCTTCAGGGTTGAAGCCTACTAGCTCCCTTATCTCAACTAACTTGCCCGAGAGCGTGTCATATACTAATCTTGGATTCAGGTGCAGAAGCCACCTAAAGTATTCCTTAACTAGCTTAATCTCATACATACTAGTTTGAACACCTAGCTCTGTTAATTTCTTTCCGATATACAATGCTACTTGCCTTGTCCTACCTGTTTTGCTATAGTATACAACGGCCGCCTTCATGACTCATACTCACCATCAAGTACATATATAGGTAGTAGTCAAATATATTTAGATAATTACTAAAGCGATCCATATAAATTAATGTTCAATCTTCAAATTTTAGAACATAGCAAATAGAAGAAGCATTATATGGAGTCCGAGCTTCCTATGAGAAGTATAATTGTTATGAGAGATGCTAGAATTAAAGATAAAGTTCCTGCGTAAATAAAACATAGGGAAGAGAGATTCTAGGAAAACTTAGGAGTTAACTGAAGAGTATTATAAACAGTTCCCAATTATCCAAGAAACGAAGTCCATGGAACAGATATTTAAGCTTTCATAATCTAAAAGATTTAGGTACGGCTACATGTTAATAAAGTTGTAGGCTCTAAATATGGTTAGTTCACTAATTTTATTGATGTGAATAACGTGGAATTGCTTAAGAAGCTTATGAAGGAATCAGATATTGTATTGAGTTAAGATCTATTATAGTAATGCATAGAGTAAAGCCTTATAAATAATGTCCGAGTCTTTTGAAAGAATCTCATAGATCCTTTTAGAAAAAATAATATGATCAATGTATGATGAATTTATTCACCATAATTTAACACAGTCTATTTCGAGAATGCTTTCTTTTCTATTCTCATGCGTAATATGACGGTAAACCATAGCATAATCATTCTTTAAGGGTGTAAATACAGCATTATCTATCCAAGCATCAATTCTATACTTGTACTTACTCCTTGGAGCAGGTAGGATGGATAAGGTCTTATCATCTATCCTGAATTCTAATTGATCCTTTCTCCAAAGTATTGTGTACTTATGCCATTTATCAAGATCGAGGTCAGGCATTACTGGTTTAAGTGTTGTGAACCTTATCGGGACCAAGCCCTTAAATAATTTAACTCCAAGCCTAATTATCAATGGGGGTTCTACGAAGTATTTCACAGGGGTAAAGATGTTTCCTACTTGGACATAAAATCCGTTCAATGGATACTTTTCCGACCTAGCCCTTAAATAAATAAACCATATAGGAATACTCTCGCTTACAACCATGGAATAATTCCAAAAACCATAACCAGCACTACCATAATGCTCACCAATAAGTCTAGCCCTGAACTCGAGATTCTTGCCTATCCACTTAAGAGTTTTGAAATCACCATCACTAATCTCAGCATTACTATAATATAATGCCTCCGACGGCCCCATTACAAGCTTCAATACACTATCCTTAACTACTATCTTAGCGTAATTATCTGTTCTATAATGCCAGTAACTCGTCTTTTCAACAAAATCGTCAAATAAGGAATCTTTCATGCTTCGATCTTCTTTTCCTGAAAAATTCTTTCCACCAGACATAGATCTATCCAATGGATTATACGTCAACAACTATACCTCCTAAACCAGTAAACACTGATCAAAAATATATTCAAAATATATATTGTTTCCTCAACAGATTATGAATTACTCAAAATGACATGGATCACATGCTTTCATGATCAGATCTTGAATAAAAATCGCTTTAATGCGATCAAATTAATGATTTTGCTTGCTAGGTAATCATTTTCGGAATTATACCATTCCCTGCAAATATTGAAAATATATGCAATCCAACACTTACTTCAAGAATTCTGTATAAGTCATCAAAATAATAGGGAACATAATTGATAAGCCATACTTTTTTCGTAATACAACTTCCTTATCCGCTCTTATCTCCGCCTCTGCACTATTCCTAAGATCATTAGGCAAAACGCTTATAATCTTTAATGATATTTAATTAAATGTTGTAATTAAATATCATTAAATTCGGGGATATTTAGATGAGGAATAGCGTTATCTCTGTATCTAAACCATCTTATGTGGGATTAAATAAGAACTTCAGGAAATTTCTGCGGGTTTTAGAAATCAAGGAATTAAATGGTTCATGAATGTCTTTTGGGTGATGTGCTATGCTCAACATGGTTGTAATTGCCTTGACAGCATTTTTTTGCAGCTGTTATAGATACTGGACTAGGGATGTGCTATGGAACGATTCTGACCCCAGCGCTTCTTATAGCTGGTTATTCGCCAGAAGTAGCAGTTCCAACGGTGTTGTTGTCCCAGCTCATTGTTGATGTAGTTGGGGGCATGATGCATACTAAAGTCAAAAACTTCACAAGAAAGGATATAAGAACTGCACTGAGCGTGGCTGTCCCGGCAACATTGTTTGCGGTTTTGGGCGCATTTTTAAACGTAAGCTTACCCAAAGTAGCTACAAAGACCTATATAGGTGTGTTAGTGACCCTCTTAGAAATTATGATGCTTCTTGGAATAAAATTCAGGAAAACCCTTAGGAGACTCGTGCTGATTTCATGCCTAGGAGGCTTCAATAAGGGTTTCATGGGCGGAGGATTTGGCCCGGTTATAGTTTCTGGCCAGATAGTTCTTAACCATGATCCTAGGCCTTCAATAGCGATAGGAGATATAGCGGAAATACCGTAGTATCCTTCGGCATTTTATCATTTGCAGCATTCGGGGGCTTACGTATTTCGCCGATTTTCGCAGTAGTAAGTATACCTGCATTAATAGCCTCTTTTCTTGGACCCCATCTTACAAAAACAGTCACTGAAAAGAATTATGCTGAGAAAGTCGTTGGCATTGTAGCACTTCTGCTTGGAATATATACCTTGATAAAGGTTTTATGATGAACAACGTGTCTTTTCTAATATTTCCTTAAGCAAGAGTACTACACTAGGCCTCCAATATAGGCTCAGAAGGACGAACTGGAGGATATAGAGGAAGCCGAGAACATTATTATAAGTAACTCATCTCCTAAATATGATATAAAATAATATCGAAATTGAACTCATTAACTAGCTCTTCGTCCAGGATTTCATTCTGTCACGTCCTATGATGACTTTGTACGTGTAATAGTGTTCTTAGTTCTATTTGTTATATGTAAACTGTATGTCTGCATAGTATTAGGAGTCTAATAGCCATGGCTAAGTATGATAAGCATAGTTAATAGGGCTCAGTCTGAGGCTAAAACCTTGTATATAGCTACTAGAGAAAAAATTGCTAAGAACTTAGCCAGTTGCGGTTATAGGATAATATGGTGGCCTGTAGCTATATTAACACTAGAGGACTGTGGTCGCAATAACCTATACCTAACAGATTGCTATGTATGTGGAGTAACGGACTCTGCTAAAGCTAGACTCTTACTAACTATAAGACTGGATAAGGATGTGGAGACCTTGTCAAACTCGCGGTACAAGCCCTAAAGCTACCAAGATCTAAATGTACTATGCTCGAGTATTCTCAAGTGCTTAGGGAACTCTGGGAACTTGTACAGTCCTGGCCAGAAGCACACGAACCAATTAAAGACTTGTGGACGCGGAGAATTAGCCTCGAGAGACTAGCACTATCCCACATACTGTTGCCCACTAGATGGATCCCGGATCCTATGGAGAACATGAAGATGAGCATTGCTGGATACATAGCCTTAAGCCTAGTGCGTGGTATGCTAGAACAGCTTTGCGTCGAAAAGGCCCGCCCATAAACTCATGGAAGCAAGCATATACACTAATAGCCGTTAACACTGGGAAGAAGACCATAGAATTACTCTACGGCTCCAAGAAGAGAAGGATCAGGGTTCTTGAGAGGTATTTCTTCGAGCGCCCTGAGGTTTCTAGTAGAGTTAGGAGAATACTAGAGTCCTAGCCTCTTCGAAAGCCGATTCTATTTACTTACTAGCGTATAGCCAGCATGCTACGCTATGATCGGGTTCGATCTCAATAAATGGAGGATCTTTCCGACTACAAGCATCAATGGCTCCTCAGCTACAGATTAGTTCTTGCGTGTGGAAAAAATGCTGGAGGAAGAGGTTCGGATTGCCTAGTGCTAGCTACGTCGTCTTGCAAGTATGATGGCGGCGGCTGTTATAGTCAACGTTGCTACCAGCAGCATTGAGGCTTGGGCTAGGATGTTGGGCTGTTCTAGTTGGAGCATTCCCCCAACGATGGGTGGGGCAGGGACTGGGACTCTAAGTATCATGAAGTATATGTCGCTGGTGTAGCTGTCGCGATCGTAACCGTTGAAGACTAGGTAGACGCGGTCATTGGACACTGCTATTCCGGGCCTGCGGCCCGAGCTGTACCACCAGTATGCGGGGTATATGTTTCCTTCAAAGAAAGTGAGTCTTGTCTCGTTAATGGTTCCAACGATCATGTAGTAGAGTTCGCCCGAGCCCCAATTCGGTGAGGGTGCAAAATCTCTCTGGTCAACCCAGACCACGTGTTCCCTGTGCCAGTGGTCAAGGGCTATGTTATGGAGGTATGACCTATAGCCGTCTGTCTCGGTGAGCTGAATAGGCCCTGACACCACTATGACCGAGGGATCCGCCGGGCTGCCGTCGTGGTCATCGAGGTAAGGGTTAACCCTGAGTAGGAAGAGCTCAGTAAACCCCTCATCGGTGCTGTTTTGGTATACCACGTGGATCAGATCATCATCCCCTATTGCTATGGCTGGGCGGGTGAGCCTGCACGTGCCACCGCTCTCTGTAAGCTGGGTTGGCGCTATGAGCACGCTTCCATCGGATCCGCTGACCATCAGGTACCATACATCCCTCCAGTTGTAGGTGTCTCTCGTCCACCCCTCGGTCACGAAGAAGACGTGGGCGTTCCCGTTGCTATCAACAACTAATTCAGGCTCGCTCCAGTCGACGTCGGTGTAGAAGCCTGATGCAAGAGTTGTTTCTGAGATCAGTGTATTACCATCTGTATCCATGACAAGGTAATGTACTTCTCCGGCAGCGCTCCATATATCGCCGTCGAACCACACTACGTGGAGCCTGTCAAACCTGTCTATGGCTATGTTGGGTGCACGGGACTTCACGCTATCGTTCGTGCTTATGATCTTCTCGGGTATCACGGTAATCACGCCCGGGTCTGCCGGGCTGCCGTCGCGGTCATCGAGGTAAGGGTTTATCTTGAGGTATATGACCTCGCTCGCGCTGAGGCTCGTCGAGCTTTGGTATACACCATCCGTGAAGTCCGAGTAGTGGCTAAAGCCATGAAACACTATGTGCAGGTTGTTATTGGAGTCTACGACCACTGAGGGCCTCCTAACGTGCCACGAGTAGGGTGATAAGCAGGGGTTTAATACAGTCTCTCCTATGAGCAGGTTTCCACTAGGGTTGAACATCTCGTATAATAGGTATGTCGTGTTGGTCCAGACGATGTGGATATTGCCATTATGGTCAATCACTATTTGAGGGAGTTCCTCGTTACCTCCCGTAGATGTCTTGGTTGGACCATAGACTACTTCAACGGTCTCCGCAGAGACATGTATTGCCGAGGCCAGCATAACGATAATGAGAATCAAAGAGATCACTAAGAGGTGTGGACGTTGTCTATCAGAAAACAAATGTCTCACCTTCTATTCACCATATTATTTAATTAATTTACTTTTGGGCATCCATGCTAATTAAGCTTTTTCATTCATCCTGAAAAAATACTCTACGTGCCAGAGGAGCTGGTTCGAGTCCATTAATAGTGGCTCTGTACTACAATTATTTAGAAAAGACTGTGTCAAGCGGGTTACTGCTCGCCGAGGAGTTCCCGAGCCGCCCTAGCTATGGGCTCATTATTACTAGGAAGCAAAGTGAAATCATACAGCTTATTCCAACATATCGAAGTAACCCTTATTTCTGGACCCGAGATATAAAAGCATAAACCTATTAGCGAGGCAACTAGGGAAACTAGGAAGACAATACGCATGAACTTTTCAATAAATACACGTAGCCTTAAACACTTATGGCCTGAACAGATACAGCTTACGGAGGCCCTATGTAGATACATGGTTTTACCCTTATTCCTCCAGGATAAAATATGAACGTCCCATTTGTCCTCATGGTTTAGGGCAGTCCCAGAGTATAAAACTTATCTGGGGACACTAGGAAAAGACTTAAGTATAGGGTATTTAAGTGGCGGGCCCGCCGGGATTTGAACCCGGGATCTCCGGCTCCG
>CAZHDB010000010.1:0-42626 GCA_964531225.1 uncultured Desulfurococcaceae archaeon | reverse complement strand
TATGGATGGAGTCTCTCTATCATATACCCGTTGCCATTAGTACTACAATAGTTGTATCCTATCCATTATTCGCACTTATTATTGATAGGTTTATATATAAAGAAGAGATTACTATCCTACAATACCTGGGCATACTATTCGGATTCATTGGCTTAACCATGTTCCTATACAGAGGCTTTGTCGGCGAAATTAACTTGTATGGAGTACTATTATCATTATTTGGGTCTATTGCTGCAACATCGTATTTCTGTATTGGACGCTATGTTAGGCTTAGAAGAGATCTTATGGAATACGTTTTCCCTACATACCTCTATGCACTATTAGGAGTACTCATATATTCACTAGTTATAGGTAAAAACATATTAGCATATAGTCCAAGATCATACTTCTTCTTTATATTATTAGCTATAGTGCCTATGCTTGGAGGACATACATTAATGAACTATATACTGAAATATATGAAGTCTAGCGTAGTAACTTCAATAGCTCTTACCGAGCCGATTGGAGCATCTATCCTAGCCTATTTGATACTGAGGCAAGTAATTGGCTTATATGAGGTAATACCCATGGCAATAGTCCTTACATCAATCATTATAGTAATAAGAGAAGAACTAAGAATAAGGAAGGAAGCATTGTCCTAATACCCACTTATATCCCACAAAACTTTTATTCTAGACCATATATTCTGAGCTGAAGGAGGTGGTTTTATGCAGCGCCAATGGATTATATAATTCGTGCGTCTCAATACCCTGATATGGTCCCTTCTACATGGTATAATATCCTACCAGACTTACCCGAGAAAATACCTCCAATGAAAACGCCTGATGGAGAAACCGTTAAACCCTACATGCTCGAACCATTATTTGCTAAGGAATTAATAAGGCAAGAATTCAGTATGGAGAGATACATACCAATACCTTCTCAACTACGCAATCTATACTTGGAGCTTGGCAGGCCAACGCCACTGATTAGAGCAAGGAATCTCGAGGAGTATCTAGATACACCAGCAATTATTCTTTATAAATACGAAGGAGTTACACCAACTGGTAGCCATAAAGTGAATACAGCAATTGCACAGGCATATTATAGTAAATTAGAAGGTGTTAAGAGACTAGTTACAGAGACTGGTGCTGGACAATGGGGTTCTGCACTTAGTCTAGCTGGAGCATTAATGGGGATTAAAATAAGAGTTTATATGGTTAGAGTTAGTTATTACCAGAAACAATATCGAAGAATTATAATGGAGCTATATGGTGCTGAAGTATATCCTAGTCCAAGCAACCAGACAAATACTGGTAGAAAGTTTCTAGAGGAAAACCCTGATCACCCGGGTAGTCTTGGAATAGCTATTAGCGAGGCTATTGAAGATGCATTGAATGATCAAGATACGAAGTATTCATTGGGGAGCGTGTTAAATCATGTACTTCTTCATCAGACAATAATCGGGTTGGAGGTGAAGAAGCAATTAGATGAACTAGGGCTTTATCCGGATATAGTTATTGGATGTGTTGGTGGAGGAAGCAATTTTGCAGGAATTACATACCCATTTATCCATGATAAGTTAAAAGGATCATCAAATACTAGATTCATAGCTGTAGAACCATTATCTATACCAACTATGACAAAAGGAGAATATAGATATGACTATGGGGATTCAGCTGGCTTAACACCATTAATTAAAATGTATACACTTGGACATGATTACGTACCTCCTACCGTACATGCTGGAGGCCTAAGATACCATGGAGTGGCTCCAAGCCTAAGTATATTATTGAGAAATAAAATTGTAGAGGCAAGAGCTTATAGCCAAGTAGATATATTTAGTGCTGCACAATTATTCGCTAAAACAGAAGGCATAATACCAGCTCCAGAAAGTGCGCATGCAGTAAAAGCCGTAATAGAAGAAGCAATTACTGCAAGGGAGACTGGCAAGAGAATAGTAACACTATTTAATTTAAGCGGACATGGACTGCTAGATCTAAAGGGATATGATGAATACTTAAGAAATAATCTATAGGTAAAGAAAATATTCCTATAGATTTTGCAGACTATTTTTTATTAAAGCTATTTTTATAATTTTGAAGGAATAAATTGATAGGTTCTATAATAGTCTCTCTAGGACCTTAGAAGAATTAAAAGGATGTATAATGATTCAGTAGAATTATTAGTGAGGAGTTCTCAATAGCCTATGATATAACGTTAAATGTTTTCTAGCAATCCTATGCCATTGCGTTCTTACTGCATAACTGTATATATAGCTCATATAGGCTACTGAGAGATCATAGTTTTTACTTACCCATCTAATAAGTTTTGCTAGTAACCTTGAATTTTTCGGTGGAACTGTTAGTCTAGGTGCATATTGATATAGTTCTATGAGTCTAGGCACTCTAGTTCCAATAATTGGTTTTAGACTGCCCATTGATAAATGTAATATCCCGCTTACACTATACTTGGCTAAAGGATCATTATATGGAAGTATTATGGTATCAGCTAATGCTTCAAGTTTAAGAATTTCATCGTTAGATAAATACCTTTCCCAGAATATGAGGTTTGTAAGTTCACCTACACTTTCAAGATCGCTTAATACTTCCTTATGCTTTATTTCGCCTGCAATTATTATTGTCATATTCTCTCCACTATTTTGAAGGATTTTTAATGAACCTACTAGAATATCTAGTCCCTTATCTATCCTAAGGAAGCCTGGAAAAGCAATTATTAGTCCATGTAGTTTCTCTTCATCTATCCCAAGGTCATATGCCAGTTTGTATCGGGGATAGCCAAGATAAGGATTTAATAGTGTACCATGCGGTATTCTAGCTATCTTATTCTGGGATAATCCCTGGTTTCTGAGCTCAAATTCCTGTAAATGGCTGTGAACAACAATTGCATCACATTGGTTAAGTGCCTCTTGAAACTTAATTGCATCAGTTGCTCCGGCCAAAGGATGATATACCGTATGCATGGTAAACACGATCTTTCCTACAAGTCTTTCCTGTCTACACTCAACAGCAGTAGATAATATGCTATCACTATACCCAAAAATACCGTATTCATGTTGAACATGGATAATATCTGCTCCACCTATACTTGTTAGAAAATCAATTAATCCCGAATAATCAGAAGATCCTCTTTTAAATGATGGATATACATAAGCTCCTGAAAATCCATCATACCAAGGTTCTGCACCGGTTTCAATATTTGCAAAAACATATACCTGTATACCCGGATCAATAGACTTTAAACCAGCTATAAGCATCCTAGTATATTCGCCCACGCCACAATGTATAGGTGGATAAGTAGTCGCATACACGATCTTCATAAGAGCTACACCCTACATATAGTATATGTAGAACGGTATTTTTATATTGTTTTTGCAATTCTTATTTCTTTCTAAAATAATTATATAATGTAATATATAACGCTAATATCTATTTGTTCTTAAAACTATTTCTAATAGCTTATGTATCAAAGCTTATTATCTTAGTAAGGGTTAAATAATATATTGGTGGAGATCACGGTTGACGTAATTATTATTCAATATTCTAGGAAAATGCAGGACGCTATTGACTACTTTAAAGACTATAGTTTCTCAGTAATGGGATACCTAGATAATGGGTATCAAAGGAAATTATTGGAATCAAGAGAGTATTTCAAGAAAAATATAATTGGCAAGAATAAAGTATCTGCTATATCCTTACATAATGGCCTACTCTACCGCATAATTAATAGAGAAATAGTTTATGAATCGTTTACATCGAATAAAGCAGATCTCCTAATATTATCTCCAGTATATGGAGTTGTCCATGCATTTGAAAAAATCAAGTTATACCGGGTAGATAATGATCTAAAATACGTGAGAATATGGATGCGAATGGATATTGATAAGTTATTAGCTAATTATGTCCGTAATAGGAGGGCTAAGAACGTATACGGCTTCTTCCCAAAAAGATCCCCCTATATCCATATATTCCGTTCACTAATGAAAAGGCTAAAGAATATAAGATCCTATTTTATTACAGTTGACATATGCAGATCTGGAGCTGGTTTTACTATTACTAGAAGTCTTGGTAAGGCAATTAACCATCTATTAATAAATCACTATATACCCAGGATAATTGATGACTGTATATTGAGAAAGAGCAGTAGGTAATAAAAAATTATCCCTAGAACTCCTTAACTAATTTATATTCTATACTTTCAATCCTAAATCCGTGATCCATAAGCTTTCTTGTTAAAGCATTCTTTGTAGCGTCTACCGGTATAGTGATCCATTCAATATTCTTAGAAAATGCCTCCTTCTTCAAAGCAGACAATAATGCTGATAATGCTTCTGTAGGCCTATGATAGGACACCGCCAAATAGTCTACAGTCATATCTTTTTCAGGCTGGTATGAAGCAATTCCACGTAGTTTATCGCCACGATAGACAGCTAATGTATATTCTCCATAGAATCTATAGATCTTTTTATCAACGTACTCCGTAACACTACTCCACCATGCAGACGGCAATACCTTAGTCTTTAGATCCGCTGTAAATCCCTTTTTAACGATAACCGTGTATCCATGGAGTCCGTTAGATACTATATTATCTCTATGGGCACTAAGTAATAACACTACTCCATTAACAATGTATCCATGCTTAATATAGAATCCTAATGCAGAATAATTATCCTTCTTAACACTTAATGATATAGTTTCAACACCATTAGTTCTCAAGAGATCCTCTAAAGCCTTTAAAAGCCTGGATCCGATGCCCATACCCCTGTACTTCGGATCAACTGCTAATGAGTCAATATAGGCTCGATCCCTATACTTATAAGCTATAATGAAGCCTGCTACAACTCCGTTAACTTCAGCAACAAGTACTATTCTCCTCCTAGACCTAATTTTCAATAAGCCAGCAAACCATTCATAATCCTCTTCATCAAGTCCCTTAAGACTCTTCAAATGTATATCGAATATAGCCCTAGCATCTCTATATCTAGCAGAACGTATAACAACAGAATTATCCATAAACTCCCACGCTACATATAAATTAAATGCATCTCTACTCAGTACCTCTAGCAAACAGAATATTCTCTACCCCATTAAAAACCTATCTATAAATACATGGTTTTCAGAAACGAATACCTATTTGCTCCAGTAATATCTTTACTCTTCTAAGCTCCTCAAGTGCTTCAGCACCTTTCTTTGTCAGCCTATAATAGGTATGATCATTTATTTTTATCTCCTCAATTAACTCGTTCTCTAATAACTGGTTAAGAAGCTTCTTTAATCTATCATATGGTAGTCTTGCGCCATACATTAACCTTGTCGGCGGCGCCATTCCCTCAGTATACAAAGTATTAAGTATATCATAGACTATTCTTGCTTGACTCCTATACCTAGACTTCAATAGCCGTAGCCGTTGACTATTCTCTTCCATGAATAGATACACCTACTGCTATCGCTACTAGACCCATTGGCCTAAGTACTTCACCAAGCAAGAATACTCCAGGCGATCCTATGATAACTGCTAATGCTCTTAGTAAATGAGATACTAGAAATAATATATCCTACACAGCCCATTGTAAAAGTCTTTTTCTCAATAGATAGTACTAATATAGCGACAAGCACCACTAATGACAGAATGTCACCTACAAGAACGAGAAACGACCCTGTTGATAAAGATATGTAATAAGCTCTTAAGCTCTTCTCCTCAATATACTCGCCGATTATGCCTAAAAGTATCAATAAATAAGCTAATGGATATAATGGACTAGAATAACTAATTATTCTCCATGAAGAACTTCTTTCACCATGAATCCATGGATGATGCACTGGCCCATGTGGACCCATAGGCGTCATAAATGGTTTCTGATACAATCCCTGACCATATCTTTCTTCAACTATTACATAAGTACTTGAAAGTATTGATACTATGGAACCTATAGCTAATACTAAAAAGCCAAGTACTATGAGTAATAGGTATTTATCCCTTAGGATCCTATAGATCCTATAAACTCTGTAGACTATATAGGATGCTATTGATGCTGACACAGCATTCAATACTATTGATAAGACCATTAGAGGTACAGTATCCATTACAATCAGATCCCTTAAGTCTATGCTATTAGAGAGATACATTGGATTCCCTTAAATTATTTACCATAAATGCATAGACAATTTGTATATACAGTTCATGAACTAGCTTTAAAAGAATATAACAATAGATCAGTTCTACGAGGTCGAAAAATATGAACATTACTCTACCAATAGCAATACTCATACTAGGAGCAATAGGTGCAGGACTAGCTACACCTCTGGCAATGCAGTACCAAGCAATAACGGTGCACCAAGACACAATGGATCAAACAATGAGACACGGATCCTCCATGGACAAAATACATGGAATGCATTATGGCAAAGAATATTCCAATAACTATGGAACACATCGACATGAAGAACATAGATATAGAGACAATAATTGCGGAGAAATACATGAATATATGGAAAGACAAAGATCAAGGGAGCGTATTAAATACATGAATATAGAGAACACATGGTTCAATGGTACAGTACAAATATTAAATCCGGATGGATACATAGTAATTAATACCAATACAACGATCAGGATACATGGATTATGGATTACTCAAGAAAATAAAACAATAACCTATAATGAACTACTCAATAATATAAAAACAGGAAACAATATATCGGTTCTTGGACATTACTGTAAATACATGGAGTATGTTAAGGCATGAAAATAATAATTAATGGAGAAGAATTTACAAGAATATAATCGTGTAGCTTGGAAGGATTTTTAATAAATACAGTTCTTTTTCTCTACATAAATTTTTATTTAATACTATATACATAATTTATTATCGATCAATAACTATGTGGGATAGTAATGGATATTCCTATGAGCTTCATTAAATACTTCGTCATTAATAGGATAGACGTTTTAAAGAAAATATGTTTAGATGATAAGCCTCCAGAGAATTTCCTTATTGAATTCACTAGAGCAGTTCCAGCAGTAATAACTTATGGACCAGCTGGCTTAAGCGGCAGTATTAAGATGGTTGGCTTTGTGCCTAAGAAGGAAGTCATTTATGAAATGGCTGAGAAAGCATATAGGTATGCATACATAGATCGGGGCAAGGATATGGGAGAAATAGCATGTTTATTGCTTAAGGAGTTCTATAGAATAGAATTAATAGATCCCATGCTTATCGGAGGCCTGGAAATGGCCTTTAGACATAGTTGGGAAAATATAAGAGCTACTGGAAAAGCTACATTACTATTCTATACGCCGCCAAATACTAGTTATGAAGTTAGATGTGATGTAGAGATACATGAAGAAGATAATGATCCATATAAGAAGTATCTCAATAGCATGCATGATATATTCCATTGGAGCGGCAGAATAAGTAATTACCCTGCATACATATTCAAGATCAAGGAAATATATGATAACTCTAATTCAAGAGAAGGATTTGGAAAAAGAATATATCCACAAGGATCTAGATGAATAGCTTTATAACAAAGTTATAGTGTTGTGGAAAATTATTTGTTTTATAGATATCCATCTATAATGTGTGTGATAATCTTGTCAGAAAAACAAGTTGTAGAACATGTTTGTATAAAGTCTAGTGGAGAGATTGTTAGGAATAATGAGTGTGGCCAAGAATTTATATGGAAACATATCTACCAAATACCAAAAGAATGTAGGCCATTATTCAGTTTTACAGCTAAGCCATATATTGAATTAGTCTTTCCCATATACTATGCTGGAGGTCTACGTAAGTTTTGCTTAATTATTAAGGAAAATAGAATCCTTAGTTATTCACATGAAAAACTAGTTGATCTAGTAGAGGAAATTATTGAAAGCCTAAGGTCCAGGAAGGAAATAAGTGTCGAGGATATTCTTGTCTTCCTATACAAGGCATTGATAAGCTATTATCATAGGGAATTATCTAATCTAGACAATTCTATTGAAAACTTCATTAACCGTGTTATGAGGGGAGAGCTATTTTATGAGCCCATATATCGCCTCTATAATAGGGCATCACACTTACATAGAGGAGTTCATGGCATGATTTATTCTCTCCAATGTCTAGACAGGTTTTATCCTGATCTAAAAGATCTTGGCGATGAGGCTATTATGTTAGAGAACATGTATAGTACTAGTATTGATAGGATTACACAAGCTTTTAATCTATACTATACATTAATTAGTGAAAAGACTAATAGAGTTGTAACTAAACTAACAATTATATCAGCTATATTCCTCCCATTAAGTCTTATAGCAGGCATATATGGAATGAACTTTAGATATATGCCTGAGCTCCAACACCCCTTAGCATATCCGATAACATTATCTGCTATGACTATTATAGCTATTGGAGAACTTCTATACTTTAAGATAAAGAAGTGGATATAAGAACTACTTGAGTTTTTATTATGATCATATCTTTTCTTAAGTCTTAAAATCTGTATTTTAACAACATATAGATATTAAGTTGTTAAATTGGTATTCTGCAGACAAATATACTTCTTTCATTTTGAGAACTTATTATATTTGGGAAAAACTTTTCTATTTTGAAGGCATATTTATCCAATGTTTATAGAGGTGATTCTATGAATAGTAGGGCTCTTATTGTAATCATATTAACAATTCTATGGTTCATCGCCTTTGCCTTACAGGGTGCTGGACTAGTTGCCAGTGATCCCCATATATTTGTTGGAGGGATCCCATTACCCCTATTATACATGTTGATTATGGGTGTATGGGGCGTCGTTAATTCATTACTAGCATACTTCATATGGGCTCCTGGATTCTATGAACGTGCTTATAAAATATTAGAGGAGGAGTGATTTTGGACCTTGTATCTATAGTCTTAATTGTTATTGGTTCATATTTAGCTATAATGCTTGCAATTGGTTATTGGGGATATAAGAGAACAAAGGCCACTCCCGAGGACTATTATCTAGCTAATAGAACTATAGGTTTACTTGCATTATCTATGACGTTCATAGCTACCTATGCGAGTATGTGGACATTCCTAGGAGCTGTTGGAGGCAACTATAGACTCGGCTTATCATTCGTAAGTATGATGATGATGTGGAATCTCTTATGGCCCATGATGCTATGGTTTTTTGGGCCTAGAGTATGGCTTGTAGGCAAGAAATATGGCTACATAACATATTCAGAGCTTATAAACGATTATTATGGAACAAGTCTTCTAGGAGCACTGGCTGCAGTTATCGGTGTTATTGCTTTAGTACCCTATATATCAGTACAGTTAATGGGTGCGGGCATGGCTCTTGAAAGCTTTACAATGGGCGGAATACCATACATATGGGAGTTTCATTAATGTTTATAGTAATGGTTATCTACGTCTTGATCGGTGGATTGAGATCTGTAGTATGGACTGATGTGCTTCAGGGAATATTCTTCCTAACAGTAATGCTTGGATTATCATTATATGCAGTACATCTAGTAGGCGGATTCGAATCATTATTTACTAAAATCATTTCCGAAAATCCTGACCTATTAACTCCCGGTAAAATGGGATTTGGAATATGGATAGGATATGTACTTACATGGGGTAACGCCGTATTACTACCCCATATGTTTCAGAGATTATTAGTTGCTAAGAGACTTGAAACACTCGGTAAAAGCGCTGCATTATTATCCATACTAAGTGGATGGGTACAGACCATACCCGTCTTCTTACTAGGTATTTCAGCAACAATACTTGTTCCAGGACTTACTGGCGCTGCTACTGATGCAGCTACTATAGAGTTTGCAACAAGATATCTACCACTATGGCTTGCAGCAATTGTTGTAGCTGGTGCATTTGCGGCTGGCATGTCTACACTTGATAGCCAATTGCTAACTTCTAGCTCACTACTCCTTAGAGACTTATATGTCAACCCCTTAAAGAAGAAACTTCCCCCTGAAAAAGAGACATTCTATGCAAGATTATTGGTACTAATACTTGGTATTATTATAATGATATTTGCGTTAAGTAGGCCTGGATTAATAGTTCCAATATCAACTGCTGGTACAGCAATAGCTATATCAAGCTATTTCTTCCCATTAGTAGGAATACTTTATTGGCCTAGAGCAGGTAAAGTAGCGGCTTATGGAAGTATCATAGTCGCTGCAATAACTTCTGTAGTTACATGGATTGTCATACCATTCCCCCTAGGTATATATAACGTATTATGGGGCCTAATGCTAGGCGGAGTAACGTATATTATATTAGGTTTAATAACTCCTCCTCCACCAAAAGAAAGCATAGATAGATTTCATGGCCTATTTAAGAAGCTTTAAATGAAGGTAAAATCTAATGCCTAAGACACGATACATCATAATATTGCAGGGATATCCTATATCTTCTCCAATCGGGTTTCTAGGCTGGTCTACAGTCATACTAATAATATCGGGGAAGGGAATATACTTAATTGATACTGGAACGTATAATACAAGGAAAATATTATTAGAAAGACTATTAGAACTAGGTATATCCTCTACAGCAGTAAATGGAATATTACTAACTCATTCACACTTCGATCACATAGAGAATATTGAGTTATTCCCTAATGCAAAGATCTATATAAGCAAATTAGAATATGATTATGCATTATCTAGGGAGCCGGAAAAACGCGGAGACCTATATGTTGCTAAGACTATTCTAGAAAAAGCCTCTGCTGAAAAGAGAGTTATACCTATAGAAGATAATGAAGAAGTTATCCCGGGCCTTATAGCAATTAGTTTGCCCGGTCATACACCAGGGTCTATGGGCTACTTGATAAAAGATGCTGAGGCAATTATTGTTGGAGATGCAGTTAAGAATGCATATGAATATAATAAGAGAGAACCAGGACTAGTCTTTTCAAGCTTAAATGAGTGGATTCAAAGCATTGATAAAATATCTAGATTAGCAAGTATAGTTATACCCGGCCATGATGCACCATTTAAGATAGATGCTGGTAAGGCAAAGCCTATGTACAGGCAATTAAAGATCCCACTAGTATTCTCAATTAATATGGAAAAGATTGAATTGGTATTAAAAATAGATTATGAACAAAATAAATTAATTTATTAAACACGATATTTTTTACCAAATTATACTCGATTATAAACGTCTAGAGACGAATATACATATACGATTAAAAAATAGTTAGTACTTAACTGAAGGAAATTAGTGTCTTCTCTTTAACAAGAATAGCGCTACTATTATAGCTATTATGCTAGCTATTAGGCCTATAATTGCTAGAATTGATAGTAATTGCTTTGAAGATACAAGATCTTCTTTTAGTTCCTGTATACCTTCTTGTAATTGTGTTGCAATGGTTGAACTTGTATCTTCAAGATTACTACTCAAAGTATCTATTCTACTTGATAATGTAATTATAGTGTCTAGTAATTGCTCAAGATCACTTCTTAACTGCATAATCTTAGCTAATTGCCCGCTTGTAATATTCGAATAACTCTCATTCATAGAGGTAATCCTAGAGTCTAGTTCATCAATTAACTCCATAACATCTCCTATTGCTTGTTCAGTACCGGATATGAGATCTGATAATTGCAAACTAATAGCATCTATTTCACTCTGTAACGATGTAATATTCTCCACAGCCATAGACTCTAATTGGTCAACAATACTTGATAGATAATCAACATTATTAGATAAATCATCTACAATCCCCTCTAGTATATCAAGTGCATCTGCTAGATCTGTTAAATTAGATTCAAGCCCAATCATTAGGTTAAATAATGTACTATTTACATTATTAATTGAACTCCTTAATTCATCTAATAGACTCGTTGTAGCAAGACCCTGGGAGACGGTTATCGTCGTACTTGATATTTCTATAGGTAGACTATAATTGCCATTAGTTCCTGCGATATCTAATGGATAATATACTACAGAGATCTTATGTACTCCCTCATTTGTAGCTGGTATTCTAAGGCTTACCGTACTTGTTCCATCAATGCTCCAAATACCTGTATCAATATTGCCATCTTGATCCGCCATTAATAACGTAGTCATAACTACTGAGTCATCAAATAATACATAGTATGTTTGGCTAGGTGAAAGTCCAGATACAGTAATAGATATTTCTTGGCCAATGGCACCAGATGATGGGCTAACCTGGATCATAGGATCTGTTACATTGAAGCCCTTCTTTAATAATAATCCATAGCTATCTTCAGCCATTATCATATGTATGCCGGGATCCATATTTGCTAATGGTAATTGTAAATATAGATCTATTTCGCCGTCTTCATTACTATAGGTTGTTGCCAGAACATATGTATTAGTATCGAGATATACTGTGACCAAGGATAATGGTTCAAAGCCTTTACCATAAACGTGGATTATGGAGCCTACATGTCCAGTAGATGGACTAGTCTTTAATACTGGGTTTTCAGCGGCAACAAAAACTGGTTCATCACCTGCCAAGTATTCCTCCATGGATATATTTGCCCTGATAAAATTATTTACAGGATCATATATTTGGTCATTAATAGCCTCATATGTACCAGTAGACTTGTTGTAGTAGAATAGTGTTGAGTTACTAGACACATTTACATTAATTGTTATTGGCCACTGGATTCTATCAGGATAGGCTATTTCTAGCACATAATAGTATCCATCGAGAGAGTATCCAAGTGGTAATGATGCATTGCCCGTTGGTTCATTGACCACTGCCCATAAGTAGACGTATGTTGACGATGTAGCGTATAAGTTTATATCTGCATTACCCGCATTGACACTACCCCAATGATATATATATTTATAAAAATAATCTATAGGATACGTAATGTATCCGCCTACACCAATTGTATAAAATACTCTAGACATACCATAACTCATCCCCTCATTCGTTCCAAGAGGATCTACTGTAGAAATAGACATGTACGTCGTATAAATGGTAATGTTTCTACCAGCTAGATCACTTGATAACCCTATAATTGATGGACTAATGCTGTACTCGACAAAATCATCATAGGGATCAGACATATTTAGTTCCGGTGAACCTGGATAATAATATATCGTTTGATAATTACCATAGTTAAATACAGCAACATATTTACTACGGAAGATGATGCTGTAGTCTGTAGAACCATCTAAGTCGGTATCTAGATGAGTAATTAAGCCCCAGTCCCACGAATTGTATTTATCTAAGCTGTTTTCATCTATGTGATTACCGCGTCTAAAGGCTATAAATAAAGATTCATTATTTGATGCGAAGAACTGTTCTATAAGGTCGCATTCTCCTTCGGCACCACATGGTTCATCATAATCAACTATAGCTGGATCTATATAGCGCCAGTCATTATCTATTCCATTTAATACAATATTATTAGCATAGGGTATGGTAAAGTTTACATTGGTCACGTATATTTGATCTGCAAAGTATACTGAAGTTCTTGGAGATAAGATAGCTATTGTATCCCCATTAGTTATATTTAACCAATTCAATGGTATACTAATTTTAAAGCCCAAATTTGTAATAGGTTCAACCCATTCTGGATGATTAAATGTCCCAATATATGTACCATCACTAGCATATTTGTTAATAACTAAACCAGTAACCATATTAGAATTGATCGTAGCATATAATGTAATTTCCGCGCCACTACTATATTGATTAAGTACTCCAGGTAGATAACCCGTATACCTATTATTATCAAGATCTAGTCCTACCATTAATGCTCGAAAACCTGTAAAATATGATCCACATAATGGCATATAATCCCAGAATAAGGCTTCTATAACTAAATTATTACCGTCATCATATACACTAATATTCCTTAAATCTCTCCAATCAATATAGCCTATATACTCATCATCTACACTAACTGCTTCTCCACCATATACTATTAGGGATCCTTGGAAGAGAATCAATAGTAAGAATATTGAGAATATAGACCTAGATATATTCAATATACCACCAACTTGTAAATTAGGATTTTACACTTTAATATTTTATCAAAAATATATATTTTTTACGCAAAACTTAAGGAGAGGATATGAAAAATGATCAAAATTTTATAAACTATATAAATGATATTAAGAAAGTTATGGAGAATGTAATACCGTTTATCAATACATTATAAATAATTTAGGCCGAGAAACTAGTTATTTATAACTACTTGATTATGCTATACTCAGCTAATGCTTATATATTATTGTCTTAATATCAGCAATGTATTCATCAGTCTTTTCAAGTAATTGCTTTAATCTATTTATTACTTCACTACTTGTTTTCCAATACCCTCTTTCATAGGCCTCGAGGAGTCTATGTATCATTTTCTTAAATGCCCATGGATTATTATTCATGATCTTGTTCATATTGTCTTCATTAAATACGAGTTTTTCAGCTACCTTATCCCATATCCAATTATCTACAGCATGAGTTGTTGCTGCAAATCCTAGTAGATATTCTACTCTACTAGCTATTTTTTCGCCTCCATGATGATCGTGTTTTAGCATTTCATTAATCCATACCGGATTTAATAATCTCGTAATTACGCCTCTACGAATAGATTCTTCAATAGTTTCTATCTTAATTCTCTCCCTTGTTGTATCAGCTACTAGTATTTCCGGCTTCTTATTCTTCAATTCCGTGATTGTTCTACTTAATCCTCCTAGGAACTCGTAGTAGTGATCCAGATCAGTTATTTCATAGTCTACACTATCTCTAATTTGTAAAACAATATCACTAAGCCTTGACAATTCCATGAAAGATTCTTGAGCATTAACTCCATGAACATTTTCTCCATAGGCATACCTCATGTTCTCAATATATGCTTTAATTAATTCGCTCTCATCTCTCCATGAACTTGTCTCAATCATTGTAGTTAAGCTAGTAGCATACTTGTCTGGCGGAGGACCAAAGATCCTTATTGTAGGTTCTATTCCGGGATTCTTCTTAGACAAATATAATGTATTGGCCTTTACATAATTAGATTCCAGAGGCTCATCAAGATTTGAAACAAGCTTTATTGCCTTGTCTATAAGTTCTATTAAGTTATAAAAGGTATCTCTAAATATTCCACATATATTTATGGATACATCAATCCTTGGCCTACCAAGATCTTTTAATGGAATTACTTCAATATCCCTAATATACGGTGTTTTCCACACAGGCTTTACTCCCAAGAGCCTGAATATCATTGCAATAGTCTCTCCACCAGTCTTCATAGTCTCAAAAGCCCATAGTACTACACTAACAACACGTGGATAAGCTCCATATTTTTCATAGTATTCTCTAATAATTTTCTCAGCAATCTCCTCTCCCCTCTTCCAAGCAATTTCCGTAGGTATATTGGTTGGATCTAATTGGTACATATTCCTACCAGTTGGATAGATCTCTGGCGTTCTAACAGGATCTCCTCCCGAGCCCGGTAGAATATATTCTCCCTCAAGTGCTGATAGAATAGAACCTATCTCATCAGATGACTCAATATTATCCCTTATCTTCTTAAGATAGTTGAGTGTATTCTCTAATTCTCTTCTATCTATTTTCTCAAGATCCAGATCATTTATGACCTTTGATATACCTTGGCCTTGGAATATATGTTTTTCAATAATCTTCCGGGCCTTAAACTCTATAAATTCGTATAGTTTAGACTTATTAGGCTGCTTATTGGAAAGTATCTCATCATAATCAATTCCTTCTGCTTCAGCTACTAATCGATATAAACTCTTAATCGTCCCCCTATCGTATCTTGAGACATAGAGTAAATAATTAATAACATCTTCTCCACGCATTTTATTTCCGAGGACATGTAGCCCCTTAGGCATTAATGCAACTTTATACTCCTGTATCTTATCATGTATTTCATCAATTGATCTGCCAAGTCCATACTCCTGTGCTTTCTCAATAATTTTCTTTCCAATTTCACTTGCCTTATCTTTATCAAATTGTAAAGTATCATAATACTGTGCCAGTAGATTCTCTAAGTAACTTATTTCATCAGGCACCTTACCATGCATAAGAGGAGGACTTGCATGATCTATTATTAAAGCATATGATCTCCTCTTAGCAATACTTGCTTCAGAAGGATTAGTCACGTGATACACGTATATATTAGGCAGGTTGCCAATCAATATGTCTGGATAACATTTACTTGTTAAACCAACTTCCTTACCGGGCATAAACTCGAGAGTTCCATGAGTACCTAAATGAATTACTGCATCAGCTCCAAAGATCTTTTCTATCCACTTATAGAATGCAATATAGTGGTGTGTAGGAGGCAAGCTACGGCTATGATAGATCTTGCCTGGATCCTCATGATATCCTCTTGAAGGCTGAATACCTATGAAGATATTACCCAACTCTATACCAGGAATAACTATATAATCGCCAAGATCCTTAGGATCACCCCATTCCCTAATAACCTCTCTACGCACTTCAGTAGGTAATTCGTTAAAGAACTCCCTATACTTGCCAAGATCCAGTTTAATACTATTATGGCGATTTACGTCCTTAGCCTTACCGCTTGCAACCATGTACATTTTAAGTAGACTATACTTGAGATCATTTTGGCTAGGTACATAAGGTATACTATATCCCTCTTCCTTCATCCTATCTAAAAGTCTTTCAAGACTAGCAAATACATCTAAATAAGCACACTTACCAAGATTCTCTTCACCAGGAGGATAGGCATACAAGATTATGGCTATCTTTTTATCAGAATTAGGCTTTGCCTTTAAACTAGACCATTTTATAGCTCTTTCAGCTATCTTCTTAACTCTATCTTCAAGTACAACATAATCATCTACTAGATAATCATTTAACTCTATTACCTTCCTACCATGTGTAACTATAGGCTCGATCCTGCCATCTAGTTCAGGTAGAATAACTGTAGTAATAGTCTCAATAGGAGATACACTATTCTTTTCCATCCATTCATCAATAGTATAGATACTCATTTGAATACCATGTAGAATAGGTACATTAAGCATTTTCAATACAGTAAAAGTGTGCCTATGATCGCCTCCCAATGGACCGCCTGCAAATCTGAACCAAAGTAGATCAATCAATACATCAATAATGGGCTTATTATCTAGTATAAAGAATTTTTTAATAGCCCTATAATACCTTAGATCACTAGAAAATACTGGTACGATACCATATCCCTTATCCTCCAAGTACTCGGCTAGTGCTTTTGCAGCAATAACAGACTCATCATAGTGATGGCCTCCATAAAATAGTATTCCAATAAGCCTTCTATCCCTATATACGTAGTTATCAATATAATCTCTTAATGAATTGTAAATAGATTGTGTATGGAAATCCAATATACCCATAGAAGGCATGGTATCTGGTTCTTCAACATTATAATCAATACTCGGATCAATATATTCCTTCAATAATAGCATAAACATATTTACCATATTCTTAAACGTCATATTCTCATAGTATTTAAGAACCAATACATAGTTGCGGGCATCTCTTAGGACACCTATAGGAAGATACTTTCCAATTTTTTCAAACATATTCCTTATACGGATAATAGCTCCATAATCCAGGGCTTCAGATCTAAAGAATTTCCTAAACCTACTATCTTCAAACGATCTCATAGTGAACTTTCCAAGCCGCGTAAGCTTTATTAAATCACTAGAACCGCCAACAAGTACGATAATAGCTTTTGCCCTAGAGTCCTTAACACCTTGAACAATATATTTAAAGACATTATCCCCGCCCCTTATATCAAGTAATATAATGTCGCCCATCTTTAGATCATTAATATACTTTCCAGGTTCAATCAATCCTCTATCAATACTTGAAACATTGTAAAATCTAAAATCAAGATCGTGGACAAAGCTTTCTCTTATATACTGTATTGCATCATACATTGATTTTCTTAAGCCGTATCCAACGTATACTATTCTTACCATAGTCGCTTGTCCACCTTTAGGTGCACTCAATCAAGATATAAAGTGTACAATTTAAAGAATAAATACTTTGCCTAAACTAGTCCCAGGTAGCATAATGTATGTAAGAGTATCGGAGTAACTGTAGAAACTAGGTTTTAAACAGCATATAGTGATTGTTCATATTATAGCCTTTCCCAGCGTCATAGTCTTCTTAACATTATTGTTCAAAAGTAATCATTTATAGTATATCGATGTATTAGTATTGACTAGGGGTATGGATGGTGCATTTGAGCAGATACATAGTATTTGCACTAGTAATAGCTATATTGGCTATAGGCTCTATTATTGCGGGGTATTATATGTTGAAGGAAAGAATAGTATTTAACATAATAGGTAATGTATCAATATCTGAAACTCCTCGGCCATTCGAGACTGAGGAAGTAAGTGAGATCACTATAAACCTGAATATTACTAAACCAAGTGGTACAGCCGTATTTGAGAACATTACATCTATTGAGCTAGAACAGGATACGTATATCATGTTTAAGGCTTTATCAAGTAATGTCAATGGCGATTTATCCCTGATATTGAGTGGACAAGCTATAATATCAAATGCTACACATTCATACAGGATATCTATGCCATGTCTTCTAAATATAAATAAGGAATGTTACAGAGTCATGATGGTAATACCTGGATACGATGAGCCAATGAAGCTTCCCAAGGGAAGATATGATATAACAATAATACTTTCATGGAATGAAGCTGAAGGAAGCGGTCGATTAGAACTAAAGCTTGCAATGACTACAGCTAATACACAGGACTAAATATATGGAATCCCCGATAAAGCAATACATCAAGTTACATAAGACTATGGAAATCAAGATATTCTATACCTTCAGCCTTCATTATTTCCATCATAGTCCTATCATTTGTTAATAAGGTGTATTGTGTTAAGGCAGACATTGCAATATATATTGACTCGATGAATGTGAGCTCACTATATTTGCTTCTAAGCTCCAGGGATTTAACTAAGAACTCAAGCCCTATAGGATATAATTATTAACTTCTATATTCCGCTAATTTCGTATTCATTAACTCGAGAATTTTTATTATTTTATCTAATTTAAAACCCCTAGATAATAAGACAAGTGAAGCCTCAAGTGATGCAACAGAAGATAATACCTATTTTACATCTCCACTCCTACGTCTTTTCAGTAACTCCATAACAATAGGATAAAGACTATCTCTACTACTAAGACCAAACAAAAAATCTGTTTCAACTAACAATCTCTTCTTCAAACTATTTCCCTCAATAACAGTTTCTCAACTCTTACCCGATCCTTGCGAGTAAACTTGAAATCACCAAGTAGTTCAGCAAGTTCTTCAGAAGGATCCTTCTCAATAACTCTTAATAAAACCTCATTACTATTTTTAACTTCAATTAATACACGAGAACAAGGCTTAATACCACATTTATCCCTAATATCCTTGGGTAGAACAATTCTACCCTTAGAATCAACACGGACAATCACAGACAATATATCCCACCAGTATATAATGATATAAACCCGCTAAGAATGATCTTTCCCACACATATTATGTAGTCATTTATGATTTGTAGAACTTAATAAATTGATAACCTATTTAGACAGTTCAATGAACTGATAATTATTTATAACTTCTTAATAAGCATGCCCTTGCATATTAGTAGCGAAATATTTTTGACGAGAAGCCCTAAGTTCCTTCCTTATCAGGATTATAAAGCTAATCAGTAACATATATATCTTGTAATACAATATGTATTACATGGTGTATTCTATGGGTTCCGTCGTTATTACTATTAGGATTCCTAGGGAATTAAGAGAGAAGATGAAGAAGGTCGATATTAATTGGAGTGAAGAGATTAGGAAATTTATTGAGGAGAGGATTAAGAGGTATGAGTTACTTGAAGCTTTTGAAGAAATAAGGACTAAGGCTAGGAAGAGAAGGGTTAAGATTGATTCTACATTATTGATTAGGGAGGATAGAGAACAAAGATGATTATATTAGATGCTTCTTTCCTCGTTAAACTTGTCTTGGATGAAGAAGGCTCAGATATTGCTGAAAAACTATTAAGGGAATGGATTATTTCTGGAGAGGACATTGTATCTATAGATATAGCATTATCTGAATCATTAAATGCCTTATGGAAGCACTATGCTTTAATAAAAGATCTAGATCTTGTTGCTTTAAATGAGGCTTTAAAGGATCTATTGACCATATGGAATAAATTATCAATAATACCTACAGCTGAAATCGCTGACAAAGCACTTGATTTATCAGTAAAATATAACATAGCGATATACGACTCACTATATCTAGCAATAGCACAGCATTACAAGGCAGCCATAGCAACTTTTGACCGGAGACAAAGAGAAATAGCGTTAGAACTAGGTTTAAAGACTCATCCATAACCAGTTAAGATACATCATAAAATAACTTAAACCCCCTATCTAAAACCTCTACACCATGAATAATTATCCTACCTATCTCACCAGTATTTCGGACATGCGTCCCAGTACATGGTATAGCATTGACACCCTTTATTGATACAATTCTATACTTATCAGCATAGGGTAGCCTATCAATATTTGGTGCACCAATAACCTTGTCCTCAAGCTCATCTCTACTAGCAAAATATATCTCGACAGGATGCTTCTCCATAACTACCTGATTAGCTAATGCCTCTATACGTCTCAAGTCATTCTCTGATGGAGGAGACTCATTATAGACAATATATGGTTTTGGAGGACCATGTAATGCATCAAGTGTTTCAACAACATGTCCATAAACCCTGTTAACTGCATAATCAATTACATGGCCAGCAGTGTGAAGCCTCATAATCCTATAACGCCGATCCCAGTCAAGAATACACTTAACCAGGGAACCTCTACTCGGCATTTCACCATCAACAATCCTACCATAATGAACAAGAACACCATTAACATCAAGAACCTTCTTAACCGAAAACCTAAAATCCTCACCAACTAACCAACCAGTATCACAAGGCTGGCCACCGCCACGAGGATGAAAAATGCTACGATCAAGAACAACATAGTAACGACTACCTCTCTCACAGACAAAATCCAACAATACCGAAGAACACTCCCTCAAATATGAATCAACTAAGTAAAGCTTCTCCGTAGAAGACATGCCCTTAACCCAATCCTTAATATTAACCATAGGAACTAGGCCTCCTGTCATAAATCATGTATCCAGTACAAATACATTAACTACTTAACTGTTAAAGTTATTGCAGTAATCAGGAAAATATATCTATCGAGGAGTATAAAGACATGGCCAAAGCCATATATGTAAAATATGAAAATGAAGTCTTAAAACCTTTAGAGAAACTTGATCTAAAGAAAGGAGAAGAACCGGAAGTAATTATACGTAAGAAACTGGATACCGTGTTAGAGAAGTATACAGGTATTTTTGGAAAAGCTAATGTAGAGGAACTCCGAGAAATCGAAGAAGCATTATATTCATAAAAATCATAATATAAATGATTGAAATATATACCTTAATGCTTGGATCGTTATTTATGATTTCTTAATAATTAAGATTTCTTATGATTAAGAACGTAATAAGTGATAATAATGAGGTTATAATAAGTAATATTAATAATTCCATGGTTCTTTGCATTGTCGTTCGCGTTAACGTTATGCTCGTGATATAAGGAACTGTTTTTATTATAGTTTTTGTCTTAGTCTCTTCTTTTGTTACCGAAATAGTTAACGTAGTTTGTCTAGTCTTTGTTATTGTTTCAAATAATACTTCGGGTTCGGTAATAGTTTCTGTTTCCGTTGTTGTTACAGTTCTATAATTGGTAATTGTCTGCGTAATGGTTTCATAGGTAGTTAGTGTAGCTATAGTATTGATATAACTTATGTTTAGAACATATACAGTATTCTTCATACTAGTCAAATGTATCTTGAATATTTCAAGATATGTATTTCCATCTTTAACTATTGGTATAAAGAGATAATCATTAACTACATATGCTAGGCCATAATTGATACACCCATTTCCACTACTTATATGTAGAATATCATAATTCTCCGAACTAGGATCAACTACTAATAATGAAATATTACTAGATAAGTCATCTAAATTACTATATTGACTACATTCCTCTCCATTGATAATTAATGAAATATATCCGTTAAAGAAAGAAGCTTTTCCAGGGTCTTGAATAACACTATATTTCTCTAAGTATATACTTCTATACCATGAATAATCAGTTGAATTATTAAATACATATATAACTGGACCTCCGCGACCCAATGATAGCCATCCAGTAAATCCTAGTATAAATACTATATTATTGGCGTCAAATATTTTAATAAAGTCAAAATCTTCATCCCATGAAGATATAATGTTATAACTAGTTGTTCTGGGATCTAAAATTATGTAATCAAAATAAGTATACTGATTAGACCAGCTAACGCATTTAATCAAACAAGACCTATTATCAATATTAATTAGTGAGGACGATTCACAATAAAATTCCTTAATCGTTCTATTAGAGAACAAATCATATATTAGGAACTTATGAGGCTTTGTAATTAAAGCTTTATTGTATGCGACTAATAATAAGTTTTCCAGATTAGTAATATTCAATGTATAAACCTTAGATTCTAATGTTGATATATTAATGATCATTATTTTATTTTGAAATGGAACTTTTAATTCAATTAGATCATTGTATACTATTATCTTTGAAATGTCCATGGGTAATTCGATCTTTTTGATCTGTAGTTTATCAAGGCTAACTAAATATATAGTTGTATTTGTATTGGGATATCCATGTCTTCTTATAGTTGCTAATTTTGACAAGTCAAAGCTTCTAAACATATATGATGGTAGGACATGAGGTATGAATGAATTAAATATTGTTGATCCGTTTGAGCTATACACTAATATCATGTCATGAGATGAATTGTATCTTTGTAGTGCCAATATTCTTATAGTATCATTGTATACATAAGGTTGTAAGTAATATAAGTTCCAATAGTTTCCTAAGCCAATCTCATCAATTCTTGTTAAATTTATATCTATAGAGTTGATCATGATATTCGGTGGAATAGCTTGGTCTATTGGAGGAGTTTCTTCATAAGGATAGCATACATATAGGGTCCAAGTATATGGATCAAATTGATTTGGATAATCAGTTATCTCAGCATATCCCTTATCTACGAGCCATTTATTGACATTAAGTAGGTGAGTTGAATTAAACCGGATATATACTATAGCAACTATTCTACCATATTTATCTGTTACATAAATATCATCTATATCGATATAAACGATTTTACCCTGTATTAAATAGGTTAAAACTATCTTCGCCTCATATCCACCAGGCTCATTAAGCTCTGGAGCATTAATATCTGCTAACCGTATTCTACCTATATGAGTATCAAAAGTATCTCCATCAATAACATATTCAACACCAGATACTGCATCGATTTCGAATTCATAGTTATAAGGAGTAACATTTGTAGATAAGGCCATAGTTACAAACAACAATATTAAAGAGACAATTATAGCAATTCTATTTATCATAAGGAGCACCAAATATATTTTTAGAAAAGATCTCAAATAAAAATTCCTAAAATCGTTCAATCCTATAATATAAAATTAAGGGTATAAGAGCTATCATAAGACATTTATAGAAAACATTCAAGACCGCGTCCACAGATTTGTTGATTTGCCTGAGTCCATATAGTTTATTTCTATTATGTCTATTGGTTTTATGCCTATTTTACGGCTTATTGATTCTATTATTTCATGTGCATAATCTTTTGATGATCCGAGATCGAATAGATCCAATAATCCCTTCTTACCTCCTCCAGCAACTATCTTTACCTCTGTATAGCCAGATCCATCGATAACGATTGTAGTAGAATTTAGAGCAGTACCTACTCTCATGTAATATTTCTCGCCAATAGCAATGAATACTCTTGGCTTGACAGGTAATTGTTCATAATATATATTGCAAGCACTGCCGGTATCCAGTACAGCATTTACAATACTATCAAAACCAACTGGAAATCTACACCTAATAGCACGTGCCAACCTACTCAATGCAATCACCTAGAATAATATACCTTGTCAAAGGCATTTATAATTAGTGAATAAAATACTATTTAATAAGGGTGCTGATATGGAGTATATATTTAAGATCCCAATACCTTCTTCAGTTTGGATAGTCCTAGCCATTATAGTAGTTATAGTCTTCATAGTGCTTCTTTTACTAATAATACCGGTTATAACATTCTCAATAACATTAACAAGAGATCAATTGAAAGCATCTTCACCAATCATGTATAGAATTACAGTGAATAAAGAAGAGGTAATAAATATTACAACAGTTGATCTAAGGGAATATCCAGAGCTAAAGCCTACACTACGAACCTTTGGAACAATTGTGATTTACTAATGGTTTATGTTTTTCTTAATCTCATTATCAGTTTTCTCTCCCATTCCCTGAATGTTATTTCGAATGTTTCGAAGAAGCCTTGGCGGCCTAGTATAGCGATGTCGGAGGTGATATACTCTGTAAAGGCTATTGGAATTATAATGCTTCCTAGTTCCTCTATTGATATTTTTACTTGCTTCTTTATGTAGGCTTTTACGTAGCCTCCTATGCCAGCTAGATATGCTTGCTCGGTATCCTCCAGATCTATTCCGATGTCATCAGCAATACTCGTATGGAAGAGGCTTATAGTAGCACCGCTATCTACTAGAGCATGAACAATAGCCTTCTCCCTACCCTCGATTACCACTGGTATAACGGGATAAAATTTCCCCCGATACAAGACATATGGGAATACCTTTTCCCTTAAACCACCATGAGTAGCGCTCATTACCTAGAAGCCTCCATTGAATATGCTCAAATAGTAGTAGGATTTAGACGACCAGTAGATCATGTCCCGGAACCTTAATCACCCCATACTCGTCCTTCTTGTAGCCTTTCCGGGCCATTATTTCACGTAGCTCTTCTAGAGTACGGGCCCAGGCAACCACACGTCCATCTACTATAGCAGCCCAGTAGCCCGGCGGAACTTTATCTAGCTCACCAGGCTTAACTGGCTGTAAAGCCCTCTTTAGAGCTGCAGTAGTCAAGATACCCACCTCCTAGATTTAATACTGGTATTAAGGGCTAAATACTCTTGTACTCATTTATCTCTAAACTTCCCACCAACTTCCAGATCAAGTCTTACTTTAGTGATATTATGATACTCATAAAAAGTGAAGTCTTTCCCTCTTACTCAAGTCCACCTAGAAGAGACTATACCAAAAATACCTATATGTTATTATCCAGCTCCTCCTCACTAGACTCACCGAGAACACCAACAAGATCTTTCAGCTTCTCCCTTAAACTCCTCTCAATCCTAACTAAAACTTCTTCACCCTCTCGTAGCTCAACAGGCTCCAACGGTTTCAAAACACCCTTCTCATACCTAGCCCTAACTACCTTGGACAATCTATACCACCACTAATATATTATAAACTATGCAACAATTAGGCTTTTCCCAACAAAATTCTCAATTGTCCCATATACTAGATAATAGGTATGAATTCTTACCGTATCTGTCCCAAACAATAATTGTTATATGGGACAATAGTATTTAAGTGCCGAAAAGCTTATATGCCCACGATAAATTCACAAGGGATTCTAACCAGAGAACCTGTCATCTTCAACTTGAAATCCATGCATTGAAGCTCGAAGGAGACGCCTTAATTGCAACGCCTGATTTTCATCTTGGGCAAGAATACTGATCATGATCCCCTATCAAATCCCGTATTGGAAGTGCTGGATTTTTAGTAGATGTTCGCCGGAAAAGGATGATCTGGGTATACTAATTGGGATCGTGTAGCGTGGTATGATTATGCTTATTAAAGCACATGAGATATGTAAAAGTGGTGAAAGGAACCAGGGGGATCCATTTGTTTAAAGGCTTTAAGATAGTTCTTACGGGAGATGAGAGCCTAGTAAGTACTTACCATGGAACATACCTGGGTTTCGCATCTGGGTTACCAATGGATGTTTTTCCAGCCTTTGCGGGGAAGCTATTTTTCCCCTTAGAAAGCGGTGAACATGGAAGGATGAAGACAAGCCAGTATGGGCTATGCAAAGTAGAAGCTTCACTTCTCAATAGTGGGTTTACAAGGGATGAAGTCGCTATTGTTGACCCGCGAAGACTTGACGAGGCCGTGGGACCCGATACAAGAGCCATAGGTATAGGTGTTCTTGATCCACTAGGCATTAATTATGGTACAGCACTACTCAGGGTAGTACTGAAGCTCATGGGCGTTGAAACTAGGCTGCAATCATACATGTCCTGGGCTACGATGAAAATACTCAATCACCCAATTATATCTAGGAATAGGCAAAGACTCAAAGTAATAGTAGGAGGCCAGGGAGTTTGGGAAATCCTCGATACTGGTTTGCAGAAAAGACTTGGAATAGACACTATTGTAGAGGGGGAGGGAGAACTAGTTGTACCTACACTGTTCAGGAAGGCCGTGGAGGGCGGGGAACTACAATCCTATGTTAGAGGGCCTCCGGTACCAGTAGATAAGATACCGGTTATAAGGACTCCTTCAAGGGGCTTAGTAGAGGTATCAAGAGGCTGTGGCCGTGGATGCAAATTCTGTAATCCTACTCTACTAATGTATAGGATTATCCCACTAGACAAGATCCTAAGGGAAGTGGAAATAAATGTTCGCGGCGGAGAGCATAGGATAACGCTTCATTCCGAGGACTTTTTCAGGTATGGCTCATCTGACTTAAATCCTAGGAGGGAGAAGGTCTTAGAGCTCGTAGAGGCAGTTGTAAAATATCCTGGTGTCGAGGCAGTATCTGTGGATTTTGCTACAGCATCAACGGTCATGGCCGATCCAAAGCTTGTTAGGGAGGTAGGTGAATTACTTGGACTTGGCAATGGAGAATTCTCGATCATAGAGCTTGGAATAGAAACAGCAAGTCCAAGGCTTCTCAAGATAATTGCACCGGGTAAAGCCAAGCCTTTCTCAGCCGAGGAGTGGCCAAGAATAGTTGAAGACGCGATCGTTGTATTGAATGATGCTGGCTGGTGGATTTGCGCAACACTTATCGTTGGCTTACCGGGTGAAACCCCTGAGGACATTAGGGCTAATCTCAAGCTCATTGAGAGACTTGAACCCTACAATGTCTTTGTATTCCCACTACCCTTTATACCAAGTGGGAGTTTAAGGAGAACTAAAGGCTTATATACTAGCGACTTATTGCCAAGAGGCGAAAACCTGGATCTAATACTCCTAGCCGTCTACGACGCCATAAAGAAAATAAGGAAACTATCAATGAAAATGGTCAAACAAGCTCCACCAATAATTAGGCAAATCCTAGGCGGACTACTATACTTCGCCGCTACGATCGGGCTAAGAAAACTTCAACGACAAATACCAAGTCTTAATAGAAGAACCATGAAAAACATAGTTCTAGAAACCCCATTGAGAAACAGTATTAATGCGTAAATACAAAAATACATACAGCTATTTTCCATCCATATTAACGTTCTTGATCGAATTAATGGTATTACTATTTAAATAGTAAAGGACAAGATGTCTAAGTTTACGAGATCCGTTTAAACATTCTTCACTCATTCTTTAACTATAGTGAATGTTGCATTAACTTCTCTATCTTGCCTGGATTATGTATGGTCTCACCATTAACCTCCATAAAAATATCTTGTCCTAGTACAACAGCGTAATGACCAGGTTTAACTGGATAACCCCATGTAGATGTCTGGGTCCATATCCATGTAATACTCTTTCCTGGTTCTAGAGTGATCCATTTATCATCTCTTGGAGGCTCATATACACAGAAGTAGTTTATCCAATTCTCTTCTGGATCATACGGGCATACAACCCACGGAATACTAGGTTTTATCCTAACCACTTTACTGCCTTTATTGGTCAAAGTTATTTTTATGGGCTCGCCAACTCTATAGACTTCCTTATCAGTTGATAAACTTAAATTAGACCATGGTTTTGGAGGAAGTTTAACTGTTGTTGTAATAATGGGGAATGTCTTAGTCATTATTAATTGTGATTCAGGCGTTATACCCTCAACTTCAATATTAATAATTATAGGCTCCGAGAAATGCACTACCATGGGTTCACCAAGCTTAATCGGCGTTATAAATATGATCACGCCTAAGCCTCCAAGATCCTCTGGAAACTTAATCCTATACACACCTGAGAACTTCTTTATAGGTGGAGAGAACTCAGTTGAATTCTCATAAAACGGCTCAGCCTCCTCAACCAATATAGGTCTAGAAGGCCCAGGTAGTATGGTATGTGGATATGCTCTAATCACTATGGCCGATAACATGTAGTCATTCTTTGCTTTAACATGGATCTCAATAAATATTTCCTGTCCAGGCTTAACTTTTTCAGGATACAGTATTCTCGCTTCAAAAGCATCATCACTAAAGTTCTTCTCAACAAGCATTGGAGAAGTAGTTAATATTGTTGAATTCATGTACCGAGTAGAATTTGATCTCTGAATAAAAAACCATGAAGTAGCAACTAATACAACAATGATTACTAGTGATATCACTAATAAAATCTTATTCAATCTAAATCCCTCCCCAATATATACGAGATCCTTTATATTATACTATTACATTATTACTATACATTACGCCTGGTGCACCTGCTGCCCGAAGTTATGTTTTCTTCATTAAAACTTTCTATGTAATGAATTTCCCAAAGGCATATTAATTAAAGCATCTGTGGCACTATTGGTCGTTTCCTTATCCGCGTATCAGTTACTATTGTTATATGGCCATATAGTTGCTCTCCAAGGCTCATGGCTCTCAGAATTGCTCTAACTCTATTAACTACTCTTGGGTCTTTCAGTCTTAGAATGGCTACTCCAGGCGGATTATATGCCTGAGCAAGATACCCAAAGTCCTTGTCCATAGTCACTATTATCTTTCCACGTTTAGTAGCAGTCTTAATAACTTCTTCATCAGAAGCTCCTCTATACTCCACCAATGCTGATTGTACGTGATAGCCTTGATTCCTTAGTTCGTGATATACTTTTAATCCAATGTTTTCATCGAGAAGGATTTTATGCTCTTGCCTCAACTATTACCTCCTCTCTACCGAGAACCCTGGCTGCGTAAAGCAGTGCTGCCCTGATATCCTCTAGGCTTATATTATAGTCTTCAGCTATCTCCTCCGGCTTCATACCAGCCGCTAGGAGTTCAAGTATCATATCAACGGTGATTCTCGTGCCTCTAATCACGGGTTTCCCAGCCATAACTCTGGAGTCAATCACTATTCTCTTAAGTAACTCACTCAATATAATCACCTTACCATTACTTATCATAACCGCTCTAATAACCGTTACCATTATTTAATTCGAGAAAGCTCTAGATGAGCATAGTAGGCAATTGTTCCAACAACATCCTTGTATTTAACATAGTGTTCTTCGGTAACTAATATTACATTGCAATAAATCCTTTTTAGAAAGAGACTTGTATATCCGGTACTGTAGGCTCTTAATAGTTTCCCTACTAGGAGAACCGCCTACGATAACTAGTAAATCCCAATAGCTCTTCTCTATAATCACCCCGTGCACGCGAGCCAAAGAGGATTATATTCTTAACCTCAACACCCTCCTCCAGGGTCTCTCTAGCAGCTACGTCCTTAATTATTTGCAACTCGTACATGGTTTGAGAACTCGACAATCCATTCACCATATACTTCCATAAACCATCTAATAATCCTACCCACTCTAATTCCTTTCTACAAAACACTATATCCATGGGAACATTTAACATTTCGGCGAATCCAGGCCTAATTGATGTTCTTAAACCATCTCTACATACGATGTCCCGGGTTCAAATCCCGGCAGGCCCGTCACTTAATTTATAGCCTTTAAAAATGTGTTCCCAGCATTGGATTAGTATATGATATGACTATATGTACCTATCTCCATCATGCAAAGCACTAGTAAAAATCATAACTATATTCTTTAAGGAAATCTTTGATCATTTATAGATGCTCTAGTCCTCTTAATTAAAGCTCATTGAATTTCGATGTGAAGCAGGGATCGCTGATGTAGATTCTATGGTGAATTTTAAATCTTATTTACTAGATACATTTACTGGAGATGATTGGGATTGAATAGGACTGTTGAGGCCGTATATGAAAAGTGTGTACTGCGTCCATTGGAGAAGCTGAATCTACCTGAAGGTACTCGGGTTAGGCTAAGAGTTGAGGGAATCTATGGACTTTTAAAGGACTGGAGAATTGATCCCCAGAAACTGAAAGATGAACTGAGGAAGTTACAAGGCTGAGGAGTCTTGGCACGTTACTACGCTGACACATATGTTCTAGTCGAGATCCTTAAGGGCAACCCATCCTATGAGGAATATGCTAATGAAGAACTTGTTACTAGCGAGTTTAACGTGCTAGAGCTCGCCTATGCATTAACAAGAGACTATAGAAAGGAATAGTTGTTGAAATATTAAGGATAGTACGAGTAATTCAACTCTAGTTACCGCTCACTAAAACACGTTAATTAGATCTTGAATTCAGATCCTTTTCGTAGGATCCTCAAAGGCTTTTGCTCTAATTAGCCCGCCTAGCGCCTTCTTTGCTATAGATCATCTAGGAGTGTTCTCTTCTAATGCCAGTATGTTATCCTCTGTTTTATCAATAAGGTATTTACTTATTGGTTTAAAGTAGTTATTAGGTAGTTAGTCTGTATAGTTAATCAGGGATTGGCTTATGGATAAAGGGGAGCGTGAGTTTAGTGTTATTATACTAGAGGATGAGAGTGGTGGTTATATCGCGATTGTTCCGGAGCTTCCGGGGTGTCATACGCAGGGTGATAGTCTAGATGAGGTTATTAAAAACGTTAGAGAAGCAATAGAGCTGTACCTTGAAACACTCTCTGAAGACGAGAAGAAGGAGTTATTGAACCGCAGAGTTGTTGGTTTCCAGAGAGTGAAGGCTATTGCCTAGAATAACACCTATAGACCCATATAAGCTCATCAAGTTGCTCAGTAAAGTAGGATTTAAACCCATAAGACAACGAGGCTCACATGTAATACTGATAAACGAGGAAGGAACCAGAATAGTAGTTCCAGTACACCCGGGAAAAAAGCTTAAACCAGGACTCATAAGAATCATAATAACCGAGGCAGGACTTACTAGAGAAAAATACTTCAGACTCCTAGAAAAAGACTGCTAACCTATTTATTCCCGACTTAAGCATGACAGAAAACAAGGCTCTAGATTACGAACATATTCTTTCTAAATAATCAATAATTTTAGCTGTCCCATATACTAGATAATAAATTATGAATTCTATACATTATTGTCCTAACATCTTCAATACATTGGACAAAGCTATACAAGTCAAGTTCCTGGAGGGGAAGGATCTAGGTTTAAATCCAAGCAGATCCGCCACATTGATAAGTGCTCGATAGCTAAGAGGACCCGATTATACAGCTATTCTATTTCCGCTTCCTATAGTTGCAGACTAATCTAGAATCGCAGGATATTGTTCAATGCCTACCAATTCAAGTTTCTCTAGGTTTTCTAGGGCTCTACATAATACGCTTCTTCAATTGTTTAATCCCATGTGTATTGAGGATGTATTTTATCCTGGAAAAAGAGTAGTTAACTTCCTATTTATCCAACACAATTATTGTTAAGTAATTATTCTTGTTCGGTCTTTCACCTATTTGGTTGATAGTAGTATGGCTGCAATTATTGCTAATACTATTCCTATTCCCTGGTATAGGCTTATCTTTTCCCTAAGGACGATCATTGCTATTATTGCTGTTACTGCTGGATACAGGGCAGTCAGTGGAATTACTACACTTGCCTTGCCATGCTCTAGTGCTTTTACGAAGAAGATATAGCCAGCGCCACCGAAGACACCGGCAACTAATGCCATGATAGAATAAGTATTTAATGGCGGCGGCTTGACACGATAATAAGATACTACCAGCAGCATTACTGTAAAACTAGCAAGAGTACTCAAGAAGTAAGTCTCAGTCCACGACAAATTACTATAAGCAAGCTTAAGCACAAAACCCCACAAACCCCAAAACACTAGACACAAAACACCATACACAACCCAACTCTCCATAACCAACAACCCCCAACCACTACACCATACACAACAAAACCACAATAAACCTATACAAAAACCAAAAATAAAAGAATACCCCCAACATACAGTCACCCCAAAATAGCTGATATATTCTCATTGCTAAGATGTTTTCCAATATACGACGATAACTAAATACGTTTAAAGGTTAGCCATAATGGCACGAATTATACCCATTAGCCAGCACGTCCGATTTAAAAAAAGCTAGTATAAATCTACATTCATTGAATAGTATAAATTCCCATTGATTATAACTAGAGAATTAGTATTCCTAAAGAGCTTAAGTCAAAAGTAAAATATTCTATAATAATCTCATCATTTTTATAGGATCGAGCATAAATTTTAAATATGAAATGTAGTGTGGATGGTCGGGGTGACTACTTCTGGTTCTTAAGAACGAAGTTCTAGTTATAAAGGGTAGGTATGAAAATTTCCTGAAATCACTTTGTGAAGCACTTAATTCAGGTAAGTTCTTATGGGGATTTAAACAGAAAGGAGATCTTAAGAAGATTCTTGAGGATCCTGAGCGTTTGGTAACATTCTTTGTTGTTAATCACGGCTTTGTAATGATCGCAAAAATAGGCGAACAAGTAGATGATATTAAGCCGTTCTGGCCGGATGAGTTGAGGGAAAATAAAATAATATATAACTATAGGTTCTTTCTAAGGCCAATAAAATTATCAAAATGCTTTCTAGACCTAAATATATGTACTGGGAAAGTTGAACCCTCTAATAACTGTTTCATTGAAGCTGGTACTATCCAAAGATTAATCGCTAATGAGTGTAGAATAGAACTGAAGAAAGCTACAATTCCACTTGGTGCCAACGTTAACGTTGTGAGAGAATGTAAAGCTCAAAAGATGCTTGAATATCTTAATAACAATCCGATATTAGTCGAATTTATGCCAATCAGTAAGGAGGAGGTAAAGAAGCATAGCTGGAATCCGTTTTCGGAATGTAAGAAATTCTATCTAGAAGTAACAGGATCACCGTACCCAGGACATATTGGTAAGTGTCTATGGTCTCCTGCAACACGTAGGTACAAGTATATGGAAAGTCTCGAAGTTGGAGACTGTATACTTCATTATCTTAAATCGAGTCCTCCAAGTAAATATAATAAAATGATTGTTGGAATTTCTCGTGTAAAAGGGGAATTTACAAAATTAAGTAAAGAGCAATTGATAAAAACATTAAAAGAAAAAGGTATATGGGACAATGAGTATGCACGATTTGCAGACAATTATTTTAAGGATCAGGATTATTATTTCGTAGAATTGGATAATTATATTGAATTCCCCAAAGATTACTCTTGATAAATTCGAAGAATTAACAGGAATAAGATCTAGGAGTCTTCAAAAATATCTTGTAAAATTAAAGCCTGAACAAGCAAGAAAAATACTTGAACTAGCCCTTGGAAAGCAAATAGTTGAAAAACGATCAGTTTATATGATGAAAGAGCTCATTGAGAAATTGAAGTCTCAAGAACATGGAGAGTTCATTATTTTGTTAAACTTATTTAGTGGTAAGAATGTTTTACTTGTAGGCCCTCCCGGTTCTGGTAAGACTAGTTTATTGATAAACTTACTAGATAAACTTGGGTTAGGATATATACTGGAAACTGGTAATCCTGAATGGACACCATTCGACACTATTGGTGGTCCACTGGCTACTGGTAGTGTGAAGAAGGGATTTATATTTAATGTTGTTGAGAAGAGTAAGAATGCGATCGAAAAAGAAGGAAAACTATACTGGTTGATAATTGACGAGATCAATCGAGCCAACATTGATCTGGCATTTGGCAAGTTCTTCACACTATTGGATCCCATACATCGGAAAAAAGAGAAACTAGAGATCCCTGGTATTAAGAGCCCTGAAAGTGACGAATATATTACGGAAGTACCTTATTCGTTTAGAGTATTAGCGACCATGAACAATTATGATAGGGCACTATTATTTAAACTCGGATATGCACTAACAAGGAGATTCGCAATTATAAACCATATATATCTGCAGAAGCTATCAGATTATTGCAATCAATATGATGATTCTCTTTCAAAAGAAAAAAGAGATCTATTGAATCGTTTAATTGAAAAATCTAAAGCCAAGGAGAGAAAAATCAAGATAGACTTTAGGGGAATATGGGACGAGCTTAGAGAGTGTAGAGTAGATAACGAGGGTAAACCATTTGACTGTATTGCACCAATAGATTTTGTTGCTGAAACCAAGGAATACGGTGAAGAAGAATGGATGGATAAAATATATTCTATCAAGGATTCAGAAGCTGAGATCAGGCTTGATAACATTCTCGTCAATCTCATAGAAGACATCAATAAAGAACTTGAGAAATTCAAGGATTGCGAAGTTTGTCCAATCCAGATAACACCAGGGGTACTAGCTGATGCCTTAAAATACATTGCTATAGGCGTGTACGCGTACAAAAAGGGCTTACTACCACCATGCGGGTTTGGTGAAGATACTAGTAAACGTACATGGATACACACTTTATTATTACTCGACTCAGCATTCTCTACATACATTATACCACAATTAGACATACTATCAGACTATGCAAATCGTGAGAAACTTCAAAGAGGTACAACACAGGCTCGAGGCTCTTCCAAGGAAGGTTCGATCATAAATATATTAGATAATATTCATAAAACTCTAAAGAACCATGGATTAATCTATTCAGCTGAACTAGTTGAAAAAATAAAGAAGGGATACCATGTCTTCTAATTTAAAACCATGTCCAGGGAATAAAAGAGTCTACCGGGATCATTCAAGCCGAGAAAACACTCTTTACATTTGCTTAGTTGAAGATAAACGCGTTATGAAAGAGGAGTTAAAGAAGAATATCGAAGAAGAAATAACTCGAAAAGGACTAAGTAAAGACTATCTCGGTTTTAATCCAGAGAAAATCGTAGAGCACATCTCTGATTTTCTCAATGATCTACGGGAAGCTATTAAGAAATCAATAATAGGGATACATGGTAGGACGGGCCCTATAGATATCTCAATACCTAGGGTAAGTGATGAAGCTATTAATCCAGGTGAATTTGCTGGAAACTTTGCTATTTACAATACTGATAATATTAGAGTAATATTGCATGTAGAGCCTAAAATAGGGTGGCAAGGATATATTAAAATGCTTAAGGAGACTAGGCAGTCAATTGATTTACTTGCTTCAAGAACTGGTGTCTTGGAGCCATTACTTGGAAACTTCTATTATCCATTTCTATCCTCTCCAATATCCTATAGTATATTATTACTTAGGCTTACAGAATTGATCTTGTCTTCGAGTTTGCCAAAGAAAACTACTAGTGTAGAGATTGTATCAGAAGGAGTTATTGGAAGACCAGTTATGTATAAAACTCTAAAGTACTTATTGATGGGATATCCGCTTGGAGTATATGAGAGAATTAAGATTGTACTGCATGACTATCCCTTTATTCTCCTAGCTAGATTCCATCATGATCTATCAATTAGATTAGTCGAGATCCTAGATATTCTAAACGAGGCAATAGAACATGAGCCTTATTACTGGCTATTAGCTGACAAGATTAATACACTTCGAAACCTACATGTACATTACCTTACTACTCCACCACTAAATAGCTTCTTCAATTTATTACTCAAAGAGGAAATTCCAGACCAAGAATTACTTGAACAAACAAGAAGAGCTTCAAGAACTAATCCATACTTTGGCCTTCTCGCAGACCTATATGAAATGTATACATCGAATATCGGACTGGTCCATGAATACGTGAAGGAAGGAGAAATTATTCCAAGCGCTTCATGTAAAATATACGAGTTATGGGTTTTAACAAGAATAACTAATTTTCTAGAAAACATATCTAGGACACCACCAACTGTTGAGAAATACCGCGACCTATACATCATAATTAGATCCGGATGGATTAAGCTAATATACAATATGCCTCTCTACGGATTCTTCATGAAAAAGCTTAAAGAACGTAGAGTACTAGCCAAGAAAAGAGCACG
Source organism: uncultured Desulfurococcaceae archaeon (assembly GCA_964531225.1). Classification (GTDB taxonomy): domain Archaea; phylum Thermoproteota; class Thermoprotei_A; order Sulfolobales; family Desulfurococcaceae; genus CAZHDB01. The sequence goes on along the minus strand of CAZHDB010000010.1, from coordinate 6,504 downwards.
CCTACGGCCAGACTTCATATTAAAGACAGGTGATAAGGCAATAGTATATGATGCCAAGTATAAATCAGAGGTTGATGTAAGAGACGTCGTTACACTACTAGCCTACATAGCAGAATATGCACAGCCAATCACTATGAACAATGAGAAAATACTACTTGGAGCATTCTATAAGCTAACAAGTGATCCAAGAAGCGATGAGAAACCTATTCCAATAATTAAAAACAATGCCCTACCAATGAAAGTAGCAATATACCTATATACACTAGACCCTAGAATGCCAAAAGATAAAATTAAAAACACAATAGAACAATCACTACAACCACTACTCAAAAACCTTAAAAAAACACTAAAGCCACCATTACAAGTATTTCTGGTTCTTCTCTACTTTTTATTTTTCATGTTGCTGTCCTTGTTATCTGTTGGAATTTTTGCTGGCTTGGTATTGATGCTATGGTTTCTATTATTGTGTCTTTGTATGGTCTGAGGTTTTTGAATCTCGGGTTGTTATCTATTAAGTATATTGTAATATCTGAGTTGCATGCTAGTGTTTGCAGCTAGTTCTTTACTTCTTCCCGGCTAATAAATTCCTTGAATAACTCCTTGTCATTTAGGGATGGGAAGCCCCTAACATAGTCCTGGATAGAATAAGCAGTTGTTGAGAGCCCACTAGCAAGCTATCAATCGTATGACTCGTCTCAGCCCTAACAATAAACCTCTTAACAAGATCATCAATAAAGGGATCCCGGAAGCCGGGCAAATACTCACCAAAATATACTCTGAATCGAAACTATATAAAAATTGGACATATACTTTGTAGCTTGTGTACAACTGTAAAATAATAGTTTTACAAGTGTCTAACTCCGTGTATATACGTTGTGTACACAATATTTAATACTACGGTATTACAAAGTATTACGTGAGAATGCAGCAATATTGTAACACATTTGTGACAGCAGTTTATGGATATTACTGATGGGCCCCATGGAAAGAACGGGGCCCGGGAGAGGGGGGATATGTTGATGAACCCCTCTCCTGAATACATTATATTTCTCTCGGATATACTTTAGTGTAAAATCTCGGGGTTCCTGCAAGTATTGAATAGTACTGTTTTTCTCCATAGGCATGTTTTCTCCGGATTAAGTTTGCGAGTATATCGGTATATTGCAAGAATATACTGCTGGTTGAGTCAATGAATGTTAATTGTTTTATTAAGTTATAGTTTGGCTTTCGCTTTAAATGTGGGTTGTAGTAATAGCCTTTTTTCTTTAAATGTTCTAGTACATCTAATATTTGGTCTTCCTTACTAGATACGTCATGTATTACTGCTGCTTCTTTGTATCCTTTTCTTTCAAGAACTATTGCTATTCTTGTGAATAGGAAATCCATAGCTATCGATCTAGGTTCATAAGGTATTCCATGTTTGTTTATTGCATCATGTAGTTTGTATTTATCTATAACAATTGCTATTATATCGGCTTGTGAGTCCCTTAAGGTTTTTGATATTCTTGTAAAAACTTGATCTCTAAATCTTTTATATTGGTCAATAGATACCTCGTGTAGAAGCCTAAAAGGGCCTTTTCTATCAAGTATATAGCTAGCCTTTAGCTCTGGTTCTCTACTTGTAAGCCTCTTATAGAAGCTGAATAATTCGCTAACACTTACACCGTTTATATAAACTGATCGGAGCAACTCATAGTATTTCTTTTCAAGAAAATTCATGGATCTATTGTTAACAATTATACATGCCTCCACAAAGAAGCGCTTCTTCTTATTAGTTAGCTTATCCTTAGGTGGAAGAGAATCGGTACCGCTCTCATCAATAAATACTAGGTACAATGCTTTTTAGCCCTCTAATATCTCCTTGCATTTGAGGAGGCATTCGGCCAGCTTAACTCCTTTTTCTACGTTTTCTTTTTGTTTTGTATTTTCTTTTATGTCTATGTTTTGGATAGTGTCTTTTTGGTTTATAATGCTTTGGTGCTGGTTTTGTTGGTTGTTCTTGTTTTTGTTTTAGTCTTCCTTGGATTATTATTGGGATTATCCCTGTTTCTTCTAGTGTTTCTATATAGCTTGTTAGTCTTGATACTTGTCCAGTGTCTAGTATAAGTGTTACCATGCAGTCTAGGTATTCGCTGTAATCTCTTACTTGTCCTATTAGTCTTTGTAGATGTGTTTTGCTGCGAGGTATCTTTAGCTCAACCCCGCAAGGACCTACTTGAAGATCTATTCTATATGGGCCAAGGTATACTTGTCGTTGGATGGGTATTCCTGGTAGTCGGGCTTTTAGGTATTGATACAATTGTTTTTCTAGTTCTTCTTCATCTCTTACTGGTTCTGGCTTGAACTCTTGAAGAGCTTGGATTACTTCTGCTATTTTGTTTTCAGCCTTTACTTTTGCCATCTTAGATTCTAGTTTTGCTCTATATCTTTCTAGTTCGTTTACGAGGTCTCTATATGGTATATGGTATCTTCGTGCCAGTTCTACTACTTCTCCAAAAGACAATTGTTTAGCTAATACCTTTACTTTAGTAGCCTTAGTTACTGCTACCCATTTTTCTCCAGTTATTGGGTTTGTTCCATGAAATGATATTCCCTTCTCAAGAGCTATTTCCTCAAGTTGTCTAACTATGAATCGATTGAGGAGTGCTCTTTTGAGTTCCTTCTTTTTCTGATTATAGGCTATATTTACAGAAATATTGGTTGCCAACATCTTTGTACCATGGGCTAGCGCTTTTACCCCCTTCTTTAGACCCTCCTTAAGCTTGTCCAAAACCATAGGCGATCCCTAGAACCACCAATCACTACTTTTTCTCTTTTTCCTTCGTTTTCTTGAGCCAAAGAGGTCTCTAGTAGCTTTGTCAACTGAACTCCAGAACTTTCTAGCATCTTTCTCCATAGTCTCAATAGCAAATGGATGGGATCTATAGATATGTTGTTTTAGCCCACGTTTCGTTCTAAAGAACTTGCCACAATAAGGACAAGTAGGCAAATCTTATCACGACTATTATATTATCTAACTACAATATATAAAGTTTAGAGTAAGAGTATTATTTACTTATCAAAGAATCATTTATTCATTTTTATTATTTTTAACTTATTTAAATTTCCTATACATTCTTTCAAACATATGGTTAATTGGTGCTCTTCATCTGTTAAATGAACTTCAATTATTACTTTCTTATATGCATTAAAGATTTGCTCCAAAGACCTAGGCCAGAGAATACTTGGAAAGAGTAGTTGTGGCGATTGACCGTTTTTATCAAGCTGAAGTAGAGAACGCTAGGCACATATAAGGATTAGCAGATTTAGCTGAAAAACACAGAGATAAAGCAACAGTATCATTTCTAAACATGTTCATTTATGAACAAGTTGAAGAAGAACAAACATAAAGCGATCTAAAAACTAAAGTAGACTTACAATTGTTTCGTGAAAAGAATGATGTATAAACCATAAATTTCTGGTGCAAAAGTTCTTTAATGTTAAGGATCAACATAAATATTTCGTAATAGTTTATAGTTAAGAGTAAATACCAATCTTCCAAGTCTAATACTTGGTCCATATAGGTATGAAACAGCTTGAAATGGAGTTGAAGAAACTATTTGACAAGAGTAGGCAAATTATAGAGATAGTATCTAGCGAATCATCGAGACAATTAGGTAATTGAATTTTCTAACCTTCTTTGATAGTTAATGCCTTATCACTATATGGTACTTTAATTAATTCGTAGCATTTCATACTTAAACTTGTCCTATGTACATAATGCCGGGCACGCCATTCCTAAATCTAAATTTGTGGGATACAATTTCTCTTAATCTACTTTTTATTTTATTTAGGTGTATTTGTTGCCATATATGCATTGATTTTTCAGGTAGCGGGAAAACTATAAAGAGTACAGCCTTGTTCTTAAACCTAGTCTTTTCCTTCAACTTATCTATGTCGTTCAAGACACTATCCACGTTTTCTGTTATCGGTACACTCTTATATTTCACTAGGGGATGCGTATAGTTAGTGTTAATAGTCTTTATCTCAATAGCCCAATCATCAGCTAATATATCAATATTTTCCTCCTCAGGAACAAGTCTCTTAAAGTAATTCCTTAGGATGGGAACCAATTCAACCTTTACCCATCCCTCGAAATTCGCCCGTTCAATGGCGAAGATTTTCTAAACCTTCATGCTCAAAGATATAGCTAGATAACTCATCGAATATAGTGTCAGCCAACTTACTAAACTGCATATTCCATACCCAACATAATTTATATTTACTTTAGATAATCAGTTTTCTGGACAGGATTTTGTCCTACCTCTAGCTTCGAAAGAAGTGCTGTTGTTGATGATGATATAATGTATTCCTTGAAATATATTAAGTTGTTAAGGATAAATAATCTACTGACGAAGTATTATATTTGATTATGGGGTTCCTTGTTAAAGATCTCCTGGAATTTGGGAGTTTAAAGTGTGGTGGTATGAGTGCCCGAGGTACGTAGAACGGTTTTCTTGAAAATAGATCCTAGGACTCTTGTAGAACACTTGGAACAAATATTTCTGAAACATCGTGTTCGTATTAAGGAATTTTCAAAATACTGTATTCGTGGAGAGCATGGTTCTTATTCAGCATACACCCCTTCGAATTGTAAAAAAGAAATACGTATCGGACTTATGAAACTAAGAGATGGAACTAGATTGGAGCTGGCAATTGATTATATTAAGGCAATAGTTGTTGAACTAATTGTTGATATTATAGTGCTTATTATTGGTTTGTGGTTATATGGAGCTACTACTGAGGCACTGGAATATCTTGAATTATATAAGCAAGGTAGTTTGCTTATATTATTCGAAAAACCACCTTATTTTCTAGATTTGTTGATGCGCTTTGCAGGTGATATTGGTATAGAAGATATTGAGTTTATCGAATTTAATCTGAGAATTCTTTATTTTTCATCAATTGTGCTAATAATACTGTTTATTGCTGGTCTCGTATATATCGCGTATATGCCTTATTCTGTTAGCAGATTTGCTGATAACATTATCACTGAGCTTCAACGTGTAGTGAGCGGTGTCGGAACAACTGGTGGTTCTGCGGAGGTAAGTAGTGAGGAGACGAGTAAGGAAGGCGAGAAGCCAGTGAAACCAAGACAGCCAAGTACCGTGTATTGTATTAAGTCATCTGATCCAGTACATATAATATGTACTGTTGAGGACACTGATATAGATAGAGATTCTTTGATCAAGTCATTGATAACGCTAGGTTTCAACCTCTATGAAATATATGAGGGCGTTTACTCTGGTGAAAAATCTGGAAGCTATTTCGCTACGGGATTCCTGGACAAGAAGATGAAAGTAAGAGTACTCTTTGATAAGAATAAGGTTAGAATAGTGTTTGAAACATCAGGGTGGACACCCTTCTCCGATAAAGATTGTAGGGAAGCAGAGAAAATTCTACTCTCATTATTAAGATAGTTCTTTTAATAAGGCTATTATTACTAGCAATAAGCCAATTTTAACCTATAATTTTTGTCGTTTCTTTGCCAAAAGAACATAACACCTATATTATAGACTTTCAAAAGAAAGCGAAAGAATATACATGGTACCTACCCATAAGAGGCATTAGCAAATTCAAATACATATTAATGAAACAAAATACAAACCATACACCTACAATCCAGCATCCTAATGGTCGGGATGTGATGGTGTTTGATGGTTTAGTTTTAAAATTACCTCTTTATAATTAGCCATAGGATGATTATTATTGTTATTACTATTGCTGCTATAATGATTGTTGCTATTGTGATCGTTATAATGGGTGCCATAAATTTGGCTTCTTTATTGGTTGTTAAATATTGTGTTGATGTCGCTTCTGTTGATGTATACAGGGTTTCTGTTGGGCCTTCCTTTGTTATTGTAGTGGTATCTGTCTGTGTAATTGTTGTTGGGATTGTTGTTGTAATGGTTATTGTTGTTGGTGAAGTTATTGTCTCGGTTTCTGTTGTGGTATATGTTATGTTGTTTATTATGGTCTTCGTTACCGTTGTTGGTGATGTCGTTGTCTTTGTTATGGTTGTTGTCTTTATCGAGGTCTCTGTTGTAGTAATTGTTGTCGTGTCGGTAATAGTTTCTACAGTAGTATGTGTAGTAGTGTAGGTAGTGGTATAGGTTGTCGTTGATGTAATCGTGATCGTATCTGTTACTGTAGTTGTTTCTGTTAGAGTTTCTGTAATAGTTTCAGTAGTTGTAAATGTTGTTGTAGATGTAACGGTTTCTGTCTGGGTTGTTGTTTCGGTAGTCGTATAGGTTGTAGTATAAGTCTCTGTTGTAGTAACAGTAGTTGTCTCAGTAGTTGTTTCTGTAACTGTTGTTGTTACGGTGGGTATAGTTGTTTCATTACTTTCCGGATAGTATACATATAGATTCCAGGTATACGGATCAAATTCATTATCATCGTAATCAGTTATATTTGCATATCCATTATCTACAAGCCATTTATTGACATTAAGTAGATGGGTTG
>CAZHDB010000009.1:0-48058 GCA_964531225.1 uncultured Desulfurococcaceae archaeon | reverse complement strand
AATGGAAGTTTTTTCTCAATTTTATAATCATATCTTATAATATCAAAATTAGAATTGGAAGGATCCCATTTCTGAAGTGCTTCAATTGCAACTTTTTTCAAAATATCTATTAAATCTCCATCAACTATTCTCTTCATCACTATATTACCCTGTTTGGCAAAAACTACTATTGCTTTGTTTGTATCCATATCCTCATATACACCTCTTAAAAACTACATTTTAATCTACAACATTAATAAACGTATATCTACTTGTTTGACTTATTGTCCGGTATGTTTCCCTTATATTTTCTACGCAAGTTCCTATAATATATGACAAGAGGGTTCTTAACACCACAATCATTATCTGGTACGGGACATAATCCCAAGCTTTTCATTGTTTGACAACTATAAGGCATATATTGTTTTCTCGAACCTCTTAAGCCGGCAATGTGTTCTACTTGGTATCTTGCTATTCTCTCGTTAAAATCTGGAGAGTTCTTAAATAGATCAAGTATATCATTAACATCCATACCTATTCTTGATAGGAATGCGGCAACAGTAAATCTAGCATGGTGGCTTAAGTTTTCACCACTACGTAATTCGTTTACTAATTTTTTCATGCAAGGAGGAAATAGTTCATAGTCAATTATCCCTTTTATTTCTTCTTCAATCATTTTCTCTCCATTAATATTCATTAGTTTAAACGATTGCTCTCCTTTGATGTATTCTTTTAAAACATTCATTATCTCCTCAACTAATTCGTTTAATTCTGAAGGTATTTCTTTTACAGGTTTAATCATGGATTTTATGTAATTTTTAATAGCTTCTTCTAAGATTCTTGATAATACCTTTTTATCTACATAAACCCATCCACGATCAAGTATCTGATTTACAAGAGCATATTTAGGATCGCTTGACAACCTGCGTGAGAACTTTACATAGTCTTTTAATGCTATAGCATATGGTAGAGTATGATATATGATTGATGATCTCCTTATGCCAATCGGTATACGGGGGGAATTGTCAGTAACGTACTTAACCTCTATACCAAGTCTATGGGCAACTTCAATAATTGATTCTGGAGAATCCTTAGCTAAGAATTCACTAGCTCTCTTTGAATATGCAATAGCTACTCTCTCTATAGCCCATTTATTGTTTGTTAACAATGCTAGTAGTATTGTTGAATAAAATGTTATAACTTCATTCTCTGAAGTTGACTGTGGCGGAGGAGCTTTCCCGGTTTCCAATATATATTTGAAAGTTTTCATTGCATTTTCATATATAGTTCCCGATCTAGAAGAAATTAGATCTATTAAATTCAGTCCTGGCCAAACCCGAGTAAGAACTCTATCCACTTTCTCTAGGAAAGGATACTTTCTATAATCGATGTATGTTATTCTTAGCATCTACGCTATACACCTACCTAGATAATCCATTAAGAGAATAAGAGGCTTATAAAGAGGAGGATTTATCCTCAGAAGCGGGCTATCGTTCACGAATCACCCGATGGCGTATTCTTCATCGGATATTTTTTATTCAGCGCTTTGGCCCCACATCACAGTTCAGAGTACCTCCCGATAATGGGAGGTCCCCATTCATCATCCAGTATAATTATAGTATTAATGTTTTATTAAAATATTTGACTATAGCATGCTACTTTATTATGGCTCCAAAAGATGGTGGTTTTATCCATTCACTTTTACATTTTGGGCATTTACTTGGTTTCCTAGGCTTTCTAAGATCTCTAAATATATATCCGCATTTACGGCATCTTGGAGGTTGCATAACTATTATGATTTTACCATTAGTTTTACTTTTAATTGATTTAGCTATATGTTCAATATGCCTGTAAACTTCAAAAGGCTTAAGATCAAGTGAAAGTATCGCAATTATATCATTTACGGTATAAAACTTGCCTATATTTTCTATAAAAAGCTTCATCATACGTTCTCTTACAGTTTCCATTGACATATAAACATTACCTCCCCATTTCAAAGACTATTCTTTCATAACCACCTACATGTGTATCTTTAGGGACTCTAAAGTATAAGATCCTATTTTCATATACTGTATAAGGAACGCCTAGATCAGCTTCAACTATTCTTGTGTTCTCTGGAAAAATCCAGTATACAATATAGTCGTAATCTACTGTCTCCTCTTCATAAATGTTTTCATATGTATTAAGGCCGTTAACTAATTCCCCTTTAAAGCTGATCAAAAATAAAACATAAGCTAGCTCCGGGCGTCCTCTAATGCCTATTTCTACATGCATTACCTTGGGTAAAGCATCAACACCATTAATTAGAACTCTTTCCTGATCTAGAAAGTACTGCATATTTTTTCTTAATAAATTCATTTCTTGCTCAAGCTTCGGCTTATGCCTCAAGATCTTATAATAGTATTTATCAGGATCATAATAGTCAAATATAATAGTTTGATCAACTAACCCATTACGTCTTAAATGGAAAAATCCCTGTGCATAGATAGGCTTTGGTTCCTTCACTCAGACTCCCCGGATTTTAATTTCCTATAGACCTCCCATCCCTTACCAGTTAGTCTAATAATATTGCGCCTACCAGCCCTTTCAATATCAATATATCCGGCTTCACTTAATCGCCTAATTTTACGAGATATTGTTGATTTAGGCTTACCTATGATTGTTACAAGTCTATTTTGTGCAATACCCTTTTCTCCAGAATCTCCAACAACTAGTAGTATATTCCTCGTAATGTCATCCGATAGTATGTCGGTTGGAGAAATAGTCTCAACAATTATCTCTCCTCTACGTCTCCTCATAAGGAACCATGCGATGCCGATACCGATCAAGGCTAGAACGCCAACTAATAGTAAAGGAAGCCACTTCCCAATATCAGTTGCTGGCGGACTCGGAGAAGTATAAGTAGTTGGAGATTCTGAAGGAGTTCCAGTTGGAGACGATGTAGTTAGAAGAGTAGGTATAGTTGTTGTAAAATTCTTCATTAACACTATCGTATACTTTTTGGGATCATGAAGCAATATAGTTATGAAATCATTGCGTTCAACCGAATAATCCCCGGTTCCTATAACAAGAATATCGTAATCCCTGGGAACAATAACTTCTCCCGATACTTGTTCAATATCCTCAAAGCCAAGGTCTATTGATAGTTCATAATATCCTATACCTATGGGTATTACAAGACCTATTGGTATATATTCTACTTTTATAAATGAAGTATTGGATGCTACTACTTCTATAGTCTTATTATTAGCAATATAACGGGCAGGAAATTCAATATCTCCTTCTCCATATGCCCGGATGAACCTTACATCGGAGATATCCTCACTTATTAAATCAAAATATATTGTTGTTAGATCACTAACATAACCACTTAAGTATAGTACCTCTTCCACGTAGGATATATTTAGCTCAGGATCAATAGTAACTGAGGCCTCGATTCTAGTTATATATATTGTATTCTGCGAATAGGAAATACCATAATAAATCATTCCATGAATGACTATTGTTAACAATACTATAAATACCGCAGCGATCCATGGCGTCTCCAATAACATGTTACTCCCCTTCGCGTCATAGTTAATGTATCAATGATAAAGATAATAAATACTCCGCTTAAAGTGAATAAGAATATTAGAAAAGAAAAATAGTATAAAAAGTAAAAAACTTTTAAAATTTTTCTTTAACGTCTTTTAGCAATTATAACTGTATGTGGTACTTCTACTCCATGTTGTTGTCCTAGTACTTCGAACATTAAGTTCTTTATAACTTCTCTAAGTGAATGTACCTGGCCAAATTGCCCCATCAATCTATTCCTAATGATCATTCTAAGCCTTACTTTCCATCCCATACCATACCTATTTACAAGACTTACCTTGATCATTGGCTTATTATTCGCGATCTTCTCTATCTGGTTCATTATACAATTTGTTAGTCTATCGATCAAGGCTTCCTTGTCTAATGGTAACGCAGTTATATTAACATTACCCTTCATAACCTTTATTGTTATCCATGTAGGTAGTCTTGCCCTTAATCTCTCAATTCTGTCTCTAGCTTCATTTTCATTTATTATACCAATTTCCATTTCAAAGCTTCGTACATTTGATCCATGTTCTCTTATGAAGTCAATTATTGTAGATCTAACTATTACCCCATAAGCCTTTGCATAATCGATATAACCAGTTATAGCTAGTGCAAATGCTAGTCCAGTCCTATTCTCCTCCAATTTCTGTAATGATAGTTCAAGTCTATATTCTCCACGTAATAGGAACATTTCAACAATATAAGGTAGATATACATTGTTATCTAGTGCATAGTCCCGAGCATCTGTGGCAAGTTCTTTTAATTCACTAGCAATTTCATGTATAGCTTTAACTGTCTCGTTGGTTATTGTGCCATTTTCTCTACGATTCTCATTCTTCGTAATTACTAGTACTTGATGGGCTGATACTGGTGCACCAGAGTATGTTACTATTGCCGTAACTATGGCAGCCTTAGCATATCTTTCATCAACGTCCTTAAACTCCATAGCCTTATTAAAGAACCAGTCTCCACGGGTCTTGATCCTTTCAGCAATAGTTGAACCATGTTCTATAGCCCATTCTAATAGTGGATATGTCTCATTCCTAACCATATATGCTAAATCAAGCAATTCCTCAAATGCAACATTATCGAGGAAACCTCTTTCTTCAACAACTGGCTGTTCAGGTGCTTCCTCGCTTATATCCTCGGCATATACTAGGGCAAATGGTGTGACCATTGTTATTATGAGTAAAGCTATTATAGTTAGGGAGAGTATTTTTATGTTGAGCCTCATCCTATCCAACCTCCTTTTTTCCAGCATCTGCAGATACCTTCTGGTACCAGTTTTTAAAAGGGCTCACATCATAAATTACATCAGATTGTTCCAGATATTACATGAGGAACAGTGGAACAGTACAAATATATTAAATGTAGTATTTGATCACAAATGGGGTGGTAGGATTACTGAAATAGTCAGTTGCCCAGGAATCCATGTTCTTGGCAAATACTTTATTAGCGGAGATATCTACGGGTATGCTTCTTTGGCCATTCTAAACTATAGATATATCATCATTAAAAAGGGGTCAAAAATCAGAGTATATAATAGAATAGACCATGTCTTCGGCGCTGATATAATTGAAAAGCTCTGTCCCATGATATTGGACGAAAAACTAGTATCCTTATTAGAAGAGGCTAAGGGATTATCTGGTCAAGTCCTACTTAACTGGTTTTATGGAGGATTTATTTTATCAATAATTCATTCCAATAAAATAGATCTAATGGACCTTGAATATGTAAAACCGGGTTTACAAATGTCTGTGGCTATATTGAATAAAGGGAATAATATGTTTGAGGCAGATATTGATTTTTGGAGTCTCCTAGGTTATTGTTTTAGAAAGACAGACTATGATTTATTGAAGAATGTTTCGAGAAGTTACGGACTTGAAGCGGGAAACGAATACATACTTATTCCTAGTTGGAGAAATTCATTAACTATAATTTCGAAAGATACGAATGGAATACTTAATGCCTTAGAATCCATTGATTTTAAGAATGTATATCGAGACTTAATTATAGACAATAATGGGGTTCGACATATAGTTAAATTTAACGACACAAGCTAGGTATTTAAGTAGGATGGTACAGAGTTATCTAGATAAAGTACACAACATAGGTGATTCCATTGGTAAAGTGGGTTGTTGGAGCTGCATGGCCTTATGTCAATACTGTTCCACATTTAGGAAATTTAATTGGTTCAATACTATCTGCAGATGTATTTGCCCGCTATATGAGGCTTCGTGGAGACGAAGTTGTATTTGTAAGCGGTAGTGATGAACACGGAACCCCTATTGAAGTCGAAGCTGTTAAGAAAGGAATTAAGCCCAAGGAATTAACTGATCAAGTCCATGAATACGTTTCCAAATTGTTTAAAGAATGGGGCATAAGTTTCGATAACTACACAAGAACAGAGAGTACTGTTCATAAGAATTTTGTACGCGATATATTACTAAAGATTTACGAAAATGGATACATATTTGTACAAGACGATATAGTTCCATATTGTCCTCACGACAAGATCTATCTACCTGATAGATTCGTTGAGGGACAGTGTCCATACTGTGGATATCCAGGAGCCCGTGGAGATCAATGCGATAACTGCGGTAGATTACTTCATCCAACAGAACTTATTAATCCTTATTGTGTAATATGCGGATCTAAACCAGTTTTCAAGCAAACCAAACATTGGTTCTTCGATCTACCAAAACTACAAGAAAATATCCTTGAATGGGTCAAAAACAATAGATACTTACCCGATAATGTGCGTAACTTTACATTATCTTGGATCGGGGAAGGATTAAAGCCCCGCAGTCTTACAAGAGACAATAAGTGGGGTATTCCAGCCCCATTTCCTGGCGCTGAAGAAAAGACTGTATATGTATGGTTCGATGCCCTCATGGGCTACATTTCCGCTACAAAGGAATATTTTATCCAAAAAGGTGAGCCGGACAAATGGCTTAGCTTCTGGAAAGATGAGGAGACCCGTGTTATATTCTTCATAGGGAAGGACAATATACCATTTCATAGCGTTATATTCCCGGCAATGGTTTTAGCAAGTAGAGAAGGCTATGTATTGCCATGGAGTATTGCAGCTACAGAATATTTGCTATTTGAAGGAGAAAAGTTTAGTAAAAGCCGAGGTATAGGCGTTTGGATTGATGAAGCACTTGAAATCATGCCCCCGGACTACTGGAGATTTGCTCTCATAAGACTAAGGCCTGAACAACGAGATGCTAACTTTAGCTGGAGAGAATTCTATAGGATCATTAATAAAGAATTATGTGACGATATTGGCAACTTTATACACCGCATATTATCATTCATATACAAGAGATTTGACGGAGTTGTCCCAGAACCGGGTGAATTAACAGATATAGACAAAGCAATGATTTCTAAAATAAACGAAGTAGTAGATAATGTCGATAGTAAATTTGAAAAAGCTAGACTACGTCTAGCAATTGAAGATATACTAAGTCTTGCATGGACGGGCAACCAATATATTAACCAAAAAGCTCCATGGGATAAGATCAGGAATAATCCAATAGATGCTGCTACAACAATGTGGATCGGGATTAATACAGTGTATGCACTAACTGTACTACTAGCACCGATCATACCAGCTAAAGCAGAAGAATTATGGAATCTACTTAACATAAATGAACCATTATGGAGGCCGGGAAGGATCTGGAGTATTAAAGAAAATCCTATAAAACCGGGTCATAGAATAAATAAGCCAATACCGGTATTTCCCAAATTATCTCCGGATTTCCTTGAAAAAATCAATGATCAACTTAAGAAGATTAGAGAAGATATAAAAGAAAAGAGACCTACTGTATTAAGGTAATCCAACTCGATTATTTTGATTATTAACTTCGGAATTACTAATCTAACGAAAAACACCTTAATATTATAGAAATACACTAGGTTGGAGAAGGCTCAGGAACTTCAATTAATTGGCTTAAAACATATTCCCTGATCTCTTTAATAGACGGTAACTGCCTAACAATTTTTCCATCTTCAATATATTTGACTAGTAATAAATCATAATCCTTTGGAGCATCAGCATTCCATGGTACAATAAGATCGTTTAAACCGGGTCTTTTACGATAGAGCTTCTTAGCTCCCGGTAATTTACCTCTTTTAGCAATAGGTTTCCACTTTCCATTCTCCTCTACCTCGACTATATCCATGCTAATATCAATGCTCTTTGGAAAAGCTATACTTGTCCCAACTCCGAAAGCATCAACAATATCTCTTAATTCAATAATTTCTTTTTCTCCAATACCGCCGCTAACAACGATCTTTACATTTCTATATCCATGTAGATCGAGTGTCCATCGAACCTCTTCGACTATTTTCCTCATGTTTCCTCGTCTACTACTGGGTGTATCAAGTCTAACGCCATGGACTCTATTACCAAGAGCTTTAACTGCCATGAGAGATTCTATTCTTTCATCATAAAATGTGTCAACAAGCATTATACGGGGTACGTCCTCTTCTATGACTTCATCAAAGGCTTTCCAGGCCTTAACTTGGTCGCCAAAGATAATTATTAGTGCATGTGGCATTGTACCAACAGGCTTTAGACCTAGATACTTCTCACTAGCTGCCCCCGATACGGCGTCTAATCCACCGATGTAAGCTGCACGATCAGCCATTGGGGCTATAGCAGGATGCAATGCACGTAGACCGAAGAAAAGTATTGTCTTATCCATTGCCAGCCTCTTCATCCTAGCCGCCTTAGTAGCAATACTCGTGTAATGTCTTAGTATGCCAAGTAATGCTGTTTCAAAAATAGCAATATCGTTATAATATCCTTCAATAACCATAAGCGGCTCTTTAGGCTTAAATAGTGTTCCTTCGGGAAGACTATATACAGTTACTGGTTTATCCTTCAATAAGTACAAGGCTTCTTCAAGACCAGCATAGACAGCCCATTCATAGCCCTTGGGTAAACTATATACATGTAGTTCCATACGAATTTTTTTCCTAATACCATATTTCTCTAGAATCTTCTTAGTTCTTACAAAATATATGTCCGTAACTACTCCTTTAAGTATGTCTTCTTCAGATGCAATATAAAATCTCAAGATAAACACCTTGCCATATACTCTACTCTATACCATATATAATAAACCATTAAAGATTATAAGCAAATCTATAGATGCCGCTAAACATAATATAATAGTAATTTCTATTACTCACCTATAACCTCTACAATAACGTATCTACGGCTACGTGGACCATCCATTTCAACAAGAAATATATTCTGCCAAGTGCCACGAATAAGATGCCCATCCTTAACAGGAAATACTCGATCAGCCCCAATTAATGCTGAGCCTATATGAGCATGAGCATTATCGTCAATAATGTTATGTTTCCACCGCCTATCAGGTTGTACAAGCTCCTCTATTTTAGTTAGTATATCTTCCATTAGCCCTGATTCGTGTTCATTAGCTATAATAGCTGCTGTGGCATGAGGAGCAAATACGAGGCAAAGACCGTTTTTTACACCACTTTTTCTGACTATATTCTCTACTTCGCGAGTGATATCTATAAGTTGGAATCTCCTTGTCGTCGAAAACACTATTTCTTGAAAATATATTTTCATAGTAATTTACCCCTCAGCTAGTATTGTCCATATAATGTGGGATAATACTGGAGAAATATAAGTCGTGCTATAAAGATCTATTGTTAAGGTCTATATTTTAGTAGTATCTCCTCCCCGCACCCACATAGTGCCACTCCATCAAGCTTGAGGCTTAAAGGCATAGGAAGTTCTATTGGAAATAAACTAATCGATTTCCCCAATAATATTGGTGTAATTACAAGGATTAATTCATCAAAAACCTGCTCAACTATTATACTACTTATAACATGTCCTCCTCCTTCAACAAGTACTTTATTAATATCGGGGTACTTGTCTTTTAAAATGTTAAATATTTTCTTAAAGCTAAATTTTCTACCATTAAGCTCTATAACGTCAACTCCTTTACTTCTAAGAATCTTCTTCTTATAAGGATCGGAGTTTGTTGATGTGAATAATATTGTAGGAGCTATTGATGTATCGAATACTTTGGCATTTAATGGGGAACGTAACATACCATCGACTACAATCCTATATGGTTGCTTACCAGTATATCCTTCTAATCTAACTGTTAGCAAAGGATCGTCATTTATAACTGTATTAGCGCCAACTAGTACGGCATCAACATATGATCTAAGCATATGGAGTCGTTCAAGATCACATTTTTTACTTAAAACAACTTTCCGCCCCTTAACGCCTATTTGTCCATCAATACTCATAGTAATATATATAATCACATATGGTCTAGACATACAAATACCCTCTGTCATAAACATGTCTATAACTCTAGTTATTTAAGGATAATACATTAATTAGGCCGAAATGTATTAGTAAGTGAAATAGGAGGTGTAGTTGTTAATGAGCTGGCGTAGAAGGAGAAGATACTTTGACCCGTTCGATGAACTATTCAGAGAACTAGACGAGATGCTATATAGGTTTATGCGTGATCTAGAGTTTTTCACTAGAGAATTCGAAGAAGAGGGACCCGGTGAATTTAGAAGAGAATTTAGGGTATTCGGGCCTTATGTATACGGTTTCAGAATAACTATAGGGCCGGATGGAAAGCCCCATATCGAGGAATTTGGCAATGTTAGGAAAATAGGAGGTAAACCAATCATTAGTGAAGAAAGAGAGCCCCTAGTTGATGTTTTTGAAGAAGGTGACGAGGTCGTTGTCATAGCTGAATTACCAGGCGTTGATAAGGATAAAATTAGATGTAAAGTCAGTGAAGACCGTAAGAAGCTGTATATAAGGGCTAGTAATGAGTACCATAAATATTATAAAGAAGTTGAGTTGCCAGCACCTGTTGATCCAAAGAGTGCAAAAGCTAATTACAAGAACGGTGTATTAGAGGTAAGATTGAAAAAGATAAAGACTAGTGAAGAACAAAAGGGCTATGAAATAAAGGTTGAATAAATACTATTTTTACCAACTAATTTATTTTATTAATATAATATGGTGATCAATATGCTTTTAGGTATTATGAGTGATAGTCATGACAATATGAATAATGTTATAAAAGCATTCAATATATTTCAAGACAGAGGTATTGAGTATATAATACATCTAGGTGATATAATATCACCGTTTATTGTCAGGAAAATGATCGAACTAAGATGGGGACAATTATTTGTGAATGCTGTCTATGGAAATAATGATGGTGACAAAGTATTGTTACGTAAAATCTTTGATTCAATTGGTTGGAAAATAGATAATGGTCCACGTATTGAAGAGATATATGGGAAAAGGGTATTTTTAATGCATGGATATAATGGAATTGATTTTACCAAAACTTTAGCATATACTATTGCTAAGCAGAAAATAGCTGATATAGTTCTTTACGGGCATACTCATAGGCCGGATGAGAAAAATATCGATGGAACACTTGTCATTAATCCTGGAGAGACCTACGGATTACTTTATGGTAAAGCTACTATAGCTATAGTCGATCTTAATAAGTTAACTGTAGAATTTATAGAACTTTAATGAGTATACTTCTTACTCGATCATGATCGTTCGATGTAAGTTAATTTCCCAGTGAGCAATAATTTATTTACGATAAATAAAATTCATTAAACATTATATAACTGTTAGTCCCCACAGTACACCCACTATTTCAAATATTATAGATATTACTTAAACAATACGTATATATACCGTATATAGATATAAATAATAGGAGAAGTTATCCGGATTTAGGTGTATGAGAAAATGTCTGAAGCCCCTTTAATGTATGAAAACGATCCTACTTATAAGATGGCTGTAAAACAGCTTAAAGAAGCAGCCGCTATACTTGGATTATCAGACGATGTAGTAGAAGTTCTAAGACATCCTGAAAGACTTCTTCAAGTAAAAATACCTGTTAAAATGGATAATGGTAAAATAGTAGTATTCCTTGGATGGAGAAGCCAGCACAATAGTGCATTAGGACCATACAAAGGTGGTGTACGATATCATCCAAATGTAACGCCTGGCGAGGTTGTAGCATTATCTATGTGGATGACGTGGAAGAATAGTCTTGCAGGAATACCATATGGCGGTGGTAAAGGAGGTATTCGTGTAGATCCACGCAACCTTAGCCCACGTGAATTAGAAGAGATGTCACGTAAATACTTTGCAGCAATTTCACGTATTGTTGGTCCAGATGTTGATATACCAGCCCCAGACGTATATACTAATCCACAAACCATGGCATGGTATTTTGATGAATACAGCAAGATCGTTGGTTATAACGCTTGGGGGGTAGTCACTGCTAAACCAGTAGATCTTGGCGGGTTACAAGTACGTGTCATAAGTACTGGTTATGGCGTTGCTTTAGCAGCACGTGAAGCCGCTAAAAAGTGGCTAGGTGGTTTGGAAGGCAAGACCGTTGCTGTACAAGGCTTTGGTAACGTTGGAAGGTATGCTGCCAAATACCTTGCTGAATGGGGTGCTAAAGTGGTTGCTGTAAGTGATAGTAAGGGAGGTATTTACAATCCTGATGGCCTAAATATTGAAGAAGTTATGAAAATAAAGAATGAAACTAGAACCGTAGTCAACTATAAGGATGCTAAGAAAATAAGTAACGAGGAGCTATTAGAGCTCGATGTAGATATACTTGTACCTGCAGCTATTGAGAATGTCATAACTAAGGAGAATGCCCCAAGGATCAAAGCTAAAGTAATTAGCGAAGGAGCTAATGGACCAACTACACCCGAGGCTGATAGAATACTACATGAGAAAGGCGTTGTTGTAATACCTGATATCTTAGCAAACGCTGGAGGAGTAACAATGAGCTGGATCGAGTGGAGCCATAATAGAATGGGTTGCTTCTTAACAGAAGAGGAAGCATTAAACCGCCTAGATAGAATAATGACTAGGAACTTCCACCGTGTATTTGATGAATGGCAAAGAAAATACAGTGAGTACCCAATGAGGGCAGCGGCATACGTAATTGCCATCGATCGAGTTGTACGTGCTATGAAGCTCCGTGGATGGATTTAAAGAAGCTGTTTTCTCCTATAAATTATATTACCATTTTTATCCCTTATCTCAATAACTCTATGAAATGGAATGTATTCTCCACCAGTAATTATATATCCATGTCTTAAATCATCTATTTCTTCTCCATAAATAGGCTTGAGATCCTCTATTCCTTCCAAAGAACGATGCCTTATATAGATTATATACTTACTTTTATCATTGCCCCATACGATTTTTCTTAGCCATTTTTCAATATCTCCTCTCTTGTGTCCCAAGTTTATCTTACACCTGTATATTTAGATCAGTAATGCTTATAGCTTGCACGCCTTATATCTAATTATGATAATTTCTAAGAGGAGTATTGTTCATGGCTAGTGATAGAACTATTGGTAGAGTATTCATAGCTATAGCTATTGTAGGAACCGTGACTTATTTCTGCTTACTTTTTATATTACCTCAAATATATCCTGGTATTGACTGGATCGTTATTAAGATAACTGTCTTCCTAGCAGTAGCCCTAATCCTGGGCATTATAGGGTATATAGGATATACGCTAATTACAACGCCTTCTCCTATGCCTCCAGAAGAATTAGAAAAGATGCTTAGGGAAGAAGAAGAAAGAATTAAAAGAGAACTAGAGAAAGAGAATGAGGAAAAAGAAACCGGATAAATATAACTATAAACTTACCGTAATACACCGTATTAATCAGTATGATCTATACGTTAGTCTATACGTAATAGACTTCAATATATTAAATGCCTCATTAGTCAATAATTCTCTATTCATATCGATAATTTTGATTGATTCTTCGTAGAATTTCTTAATTAGTTCTTCATTATATTCTAAGCTACCTGTTTCTTTTACAATATCTTGAACCCTCATTATATCGTTAACAGTAATTTCTTCACGTTTTAATTCGTCATATATTCTTTTTAAAAATCTTCTATCATCATCACTGCCTAATTCATAGGCTTTTATTACAAGAAGTGTTTTCTTCTTTTCTCTAACATCGCTACCCATAGGCTTTCCCGTAATCCTTGGATCTCCGTAAAGTCCTATGATGTCGTCTCTTAATTGGAATGCTATGCCTGCTGGCTTCGAATACATGGAATATACTTCAAGTAGTTTTTGATCATTGGGATCAGCAGCTATTACTCCTAAGTGAAGAGGTAGTTCAACAGTATATGATGCTGTTTTTAATTCATGGATCTTTAATATATCGTTTTCACTTACTTTATCCAGAGGTCTATACGATAAAAGTACATCAAGGAACTGGCCGTAAGAAACAATTCTTAATCCCTTACTATACCTATTAATTAAGGCCCTTATTGTTTCAGGAGGTAATGGAGCAGATGATATAGATGCTACAGCTAAAGCTTCGAGATAATCGCCTGAAGTAATAGCTTGAGAAATACCGTAATGCCTACAATCACCTATTAATCCACGCTCTTTACATTCTTTTTCAAACCATACATGTAGTGTCGGACCACCTCTTCTTAACTCATCCTGATCCATTATGTCGTCATGGACGAGTAAATAGCTCTGAAGAAACTCTATGCCAGCCATTATAGGAAGTACTTTATCGAGGTCCTGGCCCCACTTTCTAGACCAATAACCAATTAAGAACAATAATGCCCTAAGTCTTTTCCCTCCTCTTAATGTGAAATCATATACTGCGTTAACTAGCTCATCAACATAGCAATATATTTGCTTCGATTCTTCAAGATATTTCTGAAGAACTTTATTAATTTCCTTCTCTACTTCCCTCTTATATTCCTCTATGAATTCTTTTAAAATACTGCGCCACCCCCAAGTCCTTACTACTCATTTATTGGGAAGTATTAATTAATATAAATGCCTACTATAGAATACTTAAATAGATCTTTGAAACCCATTTTAGTCATATAGAACGCTTCCTACTACTAATAATTCTCTTTAACTCCTTAAATACGTCAAGAGAAGCTTTATCACCTAATAAATCCCAATAAATACCTCTAGGCTTAGCCGGCCTGGGTTTTATGTAAAGTGTCCTAGTAGGGGTAAAAGCTACATCTATAGTTAGATCATGTTTTTCAATAGGTATTTTATCCTCTATGATTTGAACATCATGAATAGTTGTTACAACCAATGTATCATCATTTACTGCGTTTAGTTCTCTCAAAATAGCATACTCTAATTCAGCATAACCTCCTCCCTTACCAACTCTACCGCCATATTTATCTATGGCTACACAGCCAGTAACTATAAGATCTATTGATGGTATTTCTGTGAGTGATAATAATTTGCCATATTGAAATGCTCCGCGAATAGTTGATGCATATCTTATCTTATGATAAGGTATTCTAGTCGGATCAAGCAACAGAAAGCCCTTCCTAAGCCTAGGCGTAGCCATTACTAGTTTCTTACCATCAAGTAAAGCCTTATATCTAACTGGCTGCTGAGGACTATCTGGATTGACCTTTATTATCTCTGCCTTTCTCCAAATACTTGTCTTACAAAGTCTTTCAGCAGCTTTCTCAGCGCCAATAAAATTAGGTATTCTCCCATAAACAGGTCTAGGAAATCTAGCAATATCCAGTTCCTCTATAAGCTTCCATATTCTTTCCCTTATAATCTTCTTTATCTTTTTTACATCTTCCTTGAACAATACAATCAATCCTCCTTAAATAAATAATTAGTCCAATATTCTTAAAATTGTCTAACCAATTATCTATTAGACATGGTGTCCATAGAATGATGTTCAGAAAACCTGCTCTACAAGTCGCACTAGACTTAACAGACTTAAACAAAGCAATAGAATTAGCTACTTTACTTACAACTAACTTGCCAAAGGACTATCTTATAATTGAAGCTGGCACTCCCCTGATTAAATCATGGGGAGTCTTGGCACCTAGACTATTGAAAAATATAACAGGGGCAACTATTTTCGCTGACACAAAGACTATGGATACAGGAGCACTTGAAGCTAGGCTTATGATAGATAATGGGGCAGATATAGTTAGTGTATTAAGTGTTTCTAGTGAAGATACTATTAAAGAGTTTATAGGAGAAACTCATACTTATGGAAAACTTGCAGCCGTAGACCTAATTAATAATCCTGCGCCAGTAGAAACAGCTATTAAAACACTAGATCTAGGAGCTGATATAATAATATATCATGTTGGAATAGATGTACAAATAAAGCGGGGTATAACGGTAGCCGACTTAATTGATGAGATTAAATATCTGATTAGGATCATTAGAAATAGAAAGTCCAATGCATTTGTCGCTGTTGCTGGTGGATTAAAACCAGGACTAGTAAGTAGCTTCATAGAAGCAGGAGTTGATATAGTGATTGTAGGTTCAGCAATTATTAAATCCAGTAACCCACTAAGTATTTCAAGGGAATTATTAAGTGAAATGGGAGTAATATAATATTCCTTACTAACAAGCATAGATGCTGCATTGATTAAGAGACTAAACTGGCGAAGGCTATGGAGATTGGATGGATCTACATAGCTATATCGATAGCAGCTTGGTCTATTACTCCATCACTAATAGCTCTTGATCGAGCTAGATATAATAGTATCGTAGCTAATGCTTCAAGATCGTTGATTGCATCACTACTTATCCTCCCATACGTCATACTTAAGGGTTATACACCTTCATGGGATACATTGATTATAGCATTCCTAGTAGGTGTATGTGGAGCAATTATAGGAGATACAGCTTATGTAGCTGCTCTCAGAACTGGAAGTCCGGGACTCGTAATACCAGTATCATATACGTACGTAGTTGTTGCACAATTAATAGGATATTTTATAGGACTTGATATAAGTTTACTAGATATATTAGCATCATTTCTGGCTATTCTTGGTGTATACGTAGCATATGGCGGACTAAGTGAGTCTAAAGGATCAACCAAAGGATTAGCTTATGCAATTATAGCTAGCCTAGCATGGGGTATATTCGTTTACCTAGTAAAGTATGGAGTCTCAATAATGGATCCTATTGTTCTTAATTTCCTAAGATTACTTATTGCAAGCCTTATATTATTCATAATTTCATTTAAATTGTACGGTATAAGGAATAGTTTACTTGCAATATATCATTTAAAATATACCAATTTATCTGGTATATTGGGATTTGGAATAGGAGGATCTTTTTTCTACACGGCATTAACTGCTTTAGAATTCTCTCCTGCAATTATAGCTACTGCGCTTACGCCGTTAACAGGCGTTTTTGTTGCAAGACTGCTTCTAAAAGAGGAGGTAAAAACGAGACATATTATTGGGACAATTATTGTAGTCGTCTCCATTATATTAGTATCTATTTAGAAACTAGGAAAATCCACTACTTCATCTACTATCCCGGATTTACTGATTTCTTCATACTTCCCCTTTACGAGGCCGAGTATCTCTTTAAGTCTTTCAAAAGCTCTTCTCTTACACATACCACATAGTATTTCACCATTAATACATTCAGTATAGATCTTATGGAGTTCTTTATCATCTATTGCAAGATAGTACATATACATATCATATACTGTACACTTATTTGGCTCACCTCCAAGCCTTCTTTGTTCTTCGGCTGTAGCTCTTCCGCCAGTAAGAGCTCTCATAATCTTGGACTTTACTACATCTAATGGATCATTTAGGAATATAGCATAGTCAGGCTTGGAACTACTCATTTTATTACCATCAAGTCCTCTGATAAATTTATGGTACGTAGACGCGGGTCTTTTTAAGCCAAGTTCGTTCTTGAATCTATCAGCTATGTCTCTTGATAGTCTTAAATGAGGATCTTGATCTGCACCAACAGGAACAAGAACCCATTCGTAGCCTCCAAATTCCTTTAGCTGAGGATGAAGTATGTCGGCTGCCTGAGTAAGTGCGGCCATAATCTTTGAAGGCTCTAGCTTACCATATATAGCTTCCATCTCGGCAAGAGTTACTTTACGAGAAAACATTTGTATAAGCCTATAATAGGTAGTTTTATAGTTTGTCTGAAAGTATATTTTCGTTTTCTTAGGATCGAGGCCTATTGCGAAAGCATAAGTAATGTACTCCCTAGCGTATTCAAGAATTTTATCTCTAGGCAATCTACGAACAGCATATGCCTCTGCATCAGCAATAACCATGGTAATATCAATACCTATTTCTTGATAATATCTTAGCTCTTCTAAAACAGCATAATGGCCTAAATGCACATGTCCACTAGGCATAAACCCTGTCAGTATAGTTGCTTTTTCTCCTTTCTTCAACGCATCAAGCCATTTATCAAAGTCACGATGTCCAAATATAATCCTTCTTTTAAAGAATCTATGTGGTTTAGGGAGTTTGTCTAAAACTTTATCTATGGGCTCTATACCAAATTGATTAAATAATCTCTCATACTCCTCTATGGCAAAATGGCCCCAAGGATCTAATATTGTTAACATTACTTACAATCACCTGGCTACAATGATGTCTTAATAGACTATTATACGACGGCTTGTTTAAAACTTTATCATAATAATCCTTGGCTGAACTTATCATATCAATGATTATTTGTGATATATTATTTTGTCTCCTATAATTCTTGCAAGGTGATGATCTATACTCGCTCTCTTCATAATTGAACCAATAATATCCCGGCTTCTATCTAACATAATTCGATCAGCATCAATTAAGTATATATTTGCTTTATATCCCTCTTCAATAAACCATGGAAGATCGTTTATTCCTATAGCCTTAATAGATGATCTTGATATTTTGGCTAAGACGTCATTCGACCTAATATACGGATCATTGGATACAAGGAGGCTGTATATTATATTTATTTCTCTCCATATATCAGGCTTAAAACAGCCAGTGTTATCTGTTCCAATAGTTAGATCAACGTTTTTAGTCCAAGCCTTATAGACGTCGGGCAATTTTCCTAGGAACCATAGATTACTACTTGGACACGTTACCAAAACAATATCATGTTCTACAAGTAATTCGTATTCCCATGGATCCATGTACACTCCATGTACAACATGCTTTAAAGACACGCCATTATATACCAGGTATTCTAACGCTCCAATTTTCCACATTCTCTTGGTTTCACCAATATGTGCCGCAACTATGGTTCTTCTAGATACTTTTGCAAGAGCATTAAGTATCCATGGAGGGATCCTTGTAGGATTGCTAATGCCTAAGCCTCCACACTTTCCAGCCACATCAAGATATTCCCATTCATCATCGTATCTATGAGGTCTTGACAAAGGTATGTATCTTAAACCATACTTGTTAGCTGTAGTCTTTAGTGGTTCACATAATTCATGTATTTCTAAGAAATCGCCTATTCCGTTATAATAAACCAGTTCTTTGGATATAAAGTGTTCATAGAAATCATAGTTTCTACTATAGAGTCTTATTAGTGAATGCTTCAGTCCTTTACTTCCCGCATAACTAGATAGATCGTATCCTATGCACGCTTCTGGAACTATTGAATCCAATAAATGGATGTGTGCATTAAATATTCCAGGTATAGCTATGGCATTTTTGAAATTAATACCATTATTTACCCAGCCATTAGAAACTTCCTTTACAATACCATCCTCAATAACTATGTGTGCTTTCTTAATAATGTCATAATCTTTTCCATAGACTATATACTTAGTATTCAAAATATATGGCTCAGAGCCGGAGATCCCTTCCTCACCCCATTATCAGATGGACTAGGATTCCTCATCGCCCAGTAACTAGTCTCTAGTATGATATTAATCAATTTTACCTTGAAAACTAATTCCCATCATTACTCGGCTAGTCACGCTACATGTACAAAATTTATTATTTATATTGTATGTAAGGTAGGAGTAGGTGAGTATTCACCCAGAACACTATTACTTGGAGGAGCCATGTCTTGGTTGTAGATTGGATTAGTATTCGTAATTCATTGCTAGCTGGTAAGCCTGTTTTAATATTTGATTCTATGTCTCGTGAAGCGGAAACTGATATGGTATACTACGCTGGATCCATAAGCTATGACAAAATAACTCGGCTTAGAAAAGATGCCGGAGGCCTCATATGCTATGTCTCTGGAAGGCTTTTCCGGGAAGCCTTGGAACTTCCATTTCTCAATGAGGCTTTACTAAAACATCCGGTGTATGGTAAGCTTGTTAATAAAAGACCTAGATATGGTGATCCACCAGCGTTTAATATATGGGTCAATCACGTCGATACGAAAACAGGGATTAGTGACTTTGACAGGGCATTAACTATTCGTAAGTTACATGAGGTAGCTGAGAATATTTATAAGGGTTTTATGGAGGATGCTCTAGATGTTTTTTACAAGGAGTTTTATGCGCCTGGACACGTACCTATTCTTACAAGCAGAGGTCTTGGTAGTCGTAAAGGTCATACTGAACTAGTAACTGCTCTTGCTGTAATAACTGGCCTTATACCAAGCATGGTTATAGCTGAAATGCTTAGCGAGGGTACATCTTTGCCTAGAGAAGAGGCCCAGAGGTATGCACGTAGACATGGACTCCATTATATAGATGGTTTCGACATTATTGTCGAGGCTGAGAGAAGAGGGATCCTTAATGATTAAGATTGGGGTCGTAGATACAACTTTTTCTCGAGTAGACATGGCAAAATATGCTATAGAGGTTATTAAGGAGCATCTTCCAGAATCAGTTATTTTAAGATATACCGTTCCAGGTATAAAGGATATACCTGTAGCTGCTAAGAAACTCTTTGATGAAGGTTGTGAGGCAGTAATAACTTTTGGATGGGTGGGGGCTAAACCAGTTGATAAGTATAGTTATCTGGCAATGAGTATAGGCCTTATAATGCTTCAAATAAATGTAGGCAAGCACGTCATAGACGTAACGGTACACGAAGATGAGACAAATGATCCTAATGAACTATATAATATAGCAATAGACCGGTCTAGAAAACATGCTTTAAATTTAGTGAAGCTCATAAAATATGGTAGAGAAGCATTAACAAAACATGCCGGTAAAGGCCTGCGTCAGGGATATCCTGACGTGGGTCCATTAAAACCATAGGAGGTGAAGTTATGTGGAGGAAAGAATTAGACTAGGAATAGTTGTTTCCGAGTTTAATTATGACGTAACGTATCTCATGTTACAGAGAGCACTAAACCATGCAAAGTTTCTTGGCGCAGAAGTTAGGTATGTAGTTAAGGTACCAGGGGCTTTCGAGATCCCCGTAGCGACAAGAAAACTTCTTGAGAAAAATGATGTTGATGGAGTTGTTGCTCTAGGTGCGGTTATTCAAGGAGAAACTAAACATGATGAACTAGTAGCTAGTCAGGCTGGCCGGAAGATAATGGACTTGATGATTGAATATGGTAAGCCTGTGTCATTGGGTATCATAGGGCCGGGTGCTTCACGTATGCAGGCATTAGAGCGTGTAGATGATTATGCTAGAAGAGCTGTTGAGGCAGCAGTAAAAATGATTCGTAGACTTAAATTATTAAGTAGTGCTGCACCAGCTGGTGAGACATTGTTTGTTGAGTAGACTTAATCAGAGGTATCAATTAATTGCCCCGTATAACTGTAATTGAATTGTACAGGTATAGGTATTGGACTGAAAAATTGGGCTTTGATAGAGAATGGATTATCCAGTCGAGTCAAGCAGATTTATACTCTACTTTGCAAAAGCTTTTTTCTAAAAATGATGGCTTATTAATACCTCTACGATATGACTATTACCTTGGCTTATCAAATACTATTTCTAAAAGGAAACATGAGGAAATTTTCACGGCCATATCCACATCCACACCAGTTCAAGTTAGAATGGTATCCATAGCTCATGAATATCCATCAACTGCTCAGTTACTTGCAACTTATTATTTAGCTACATCTACAAAGAATTTTATTTATATTGAGGGAAAAGAAGATCCAACTGTAGTGCTACATATAGATATAGACAATATTACTAGACTAACATATGAGACCAGTATCTATGAAACATACACATTAACGATGAAATTTTTTACAGAAGTGGCAAACATAGCATATCGATACGGTGGTCTAGCAGGCTACCTTGGAGGAGACAATATCATCGCAATACTACCCTTAAATAGCTATAAGAAATTCATAGACTCTTTACCAGATTATGTTAAAATCGGTATCGGGATATCCTATAAGCCTAGAAAGGCTATGGAATTAGCTACAAAAGCTCTTGACGAAATAAGAAGGGAGAGGAAGAAACGGTTTATAGAGTACCGCGACGTCTCCAGTATTCAAGAATAATTGTCGCAATTCCTAGAGCAGGAATAAAGACTTCATACTCAGAGCTCATTAACGGCCTATTTTCTTCTACTCTCTTTGTTTCCCTGCTAATATTGGATGGAGAAAATGTTATCTTAGAAGTTGAAACGGTATTGTTTGACTTAAAAGTCAATGTACTTATAATGCCTGATAGATTTTCTTCTAGGGAAGTCCTGTTTACTTTGATAATTTCTATGTTGTTCCATGTAATATTGATCGTTTTTGAATGAGTAAATCCCTCATTATCCTTTAGCTTCAATACGATATAAGCCGAATCATTTCGATTTAAACTTTCTTCAAGAATATCGTAGAAGCTAGGAAGTAGCTGAGTAAAAGTAATATTCACATGACTTGTACCTATCAACTCCGCATTAGCTATGACTAGAGAAAAGGTGTTATCACCAATAAAGACTTCGGCCTTTGCATTAATTCGTTCAGGGTCGTTATCGAAGACTACAATCCAGAATTTAAATTCCTGGAGCTCAAATATGTTATTAATCTTTTGTATAATAATAGATAGGTTATAATTAATTATCCTAGGAGGACATATATCGAGAATAATGGTATATGTATTGCTATAGTCTTCTAGATTGAGTAAATATCCTCTACTATAAGGATTAGTCTTATTTAAGTCAAAATAATCATTTCTATACTTTACAAATATGCAGATTTTATTTATTGTCCTAGATATATTAAAATGAATTGATCCATGACTATTGGTCATAGTTTTTGCTATCACATTATATTGAAGGGGCTCTATACCGCAAGTGAAGACTGCCGTAGGCTCTGTTATAACTACTTCTAATTGTGATACAGGCTCACCATTTCCATATACGATTTTTATTTCTATATAATCATCGTCACCGGTTAAAGCAGTAACTGAATTTAGTGCTATAATAAGTAATACTGTTATAATAAGCCAATATTTTAATTTGATTTTGTCTTTCATCTACCTTACCTCTATTATATTCATCTTTGAATCTAAAAAATATTATTAATTGAGCTTTATTGTCAATTTATTAAATCATACGTGTGTATGCAGT
This sequence comes from uncultured Desulfurococcaceae archaeon, assembly GCA_964531225.1. GTDB lineage: Archaea > Thermoproteota > Thermoprotei_A > Sulfolobales > Desulfurococcaceae > CAZHDB01. Next base: position 25,163 of record CAZHDB010000009.1, on the reverse strand, counting down.
GGGAAAAGCTTATATAAGATCTGTTATTTAAAAGGTTAGCGATATGAATTGTGAGCCAGGTGAATACGGCTTGGGTAGAATCTTATCTATGGTTATATCTCTACTAATTATACTATCTATAGCCTCACCTATGTTACAAGCTTTATCAGTATCGGGGGAAGAGATCGGATATTGGACTGCGAAGATACATCCAATATTCCTAAAAAAGATCCTAAGTCTAAACGATGATGATGTTGTAACTGCTGTAATAAGGCTTAAATCATTACCGAAAGACATTGCATTAAAAGTAAAGGGCAATTATAGGCTTGCTATAGATACACTTAAATGGTGGGCTGAGTATACACAAGAACCGGTTATAAGATTCATTACAAGTAATGGAGGACTAGTGCTCAATAGATTCTGGCTAGATAATATTATCCTTGTGAGGGTCAGGATCGATCTACTTAAGAAAATTGCCATGTTGCCCGATGTCATACGGATCTTTGAGAATTTTGAGGTAAGAATTCCAGAGCCTATATTAAAGAGTAAGGTTTCCGCGGATCAGGAAGTATCTAGTTGGGGTATATTTAAGATAAGGGCTCCAGAAGCCTGGGGTCTCGGGTATCTTGGTGAAGGAGTAAGAATATGTGTTGTAGATACTGGTGTAGATATTACCCATCCCGCGCTCGCTGGGAAGATGCTAACACTTGATCCTACGAGTCCATATTATCCAGGCGGATGGATGGAATTCGATGAATACGGTAACCCTGTTTTAAGCGAACCACATGACACTGATGGACATGGTACGCATACTAGTGGTACTGCACTCGGCGGTGACACAGAAAATATATTGATCGGCGTAGCTCCTGGAGCTACCCTAATGCATGCACTAGCATTGCCTTATGGTGGCGGAACTTTTGCCCAAGTTCTTGCTGGTATGCAATGGGCCGTTGAACCATTCTACATAGACCCTAATACAGGAGAACTTATACCAACGGGCTTACCAGCACATGTAGTATCTATGAGTTTTGGAGCTGATAATTATTATGGAAATGAATTATTACCTGTCATTGAAGCCATGTTACTAGCAAACATTATACCGGTTGCCGCGGCAGGCAATTGTGGACCCGGATGTACAGATAATCCCGGTAACATATGGGGCGCCTTCGCCATTGGTGCAACTGACATAAATGATGAAGTTGCTAGTTGGAGTAGTGGTGGAGTAGTTGATTGGCCTGATGAACCAGAGGAATGGCCATTCTTCGATATTTACCCGGACATTTATATAAAACCTGATTTCTCAGCGCCCGGTGTTGGTATTACTAGTTCAATACCTGGAGGAGGATATGAGGCTTGGGATGGAACGAGTATGGCAACGCCGCACGTAAGCGGTACCGTCGCATTAATCCTACAAGCTGCGGGATGGACAGACTTTAGTATGCCAGATACCCCCGAAAAGGTATATTTAATCCTTAATAGTACAGCCGTTGACTTTGGTGATCCGGGCCAAGATACTAGATACGGTTGGGGACGTATCGATGCATATGAAGCTGTAAGACTAGCTGAACAGTTTGCTAAAACAACGGGTGTTGAAGGATTCGTATTTGACGCTGAGACATCTGAGCCTATACCATGGGCTACCGTAACTGTTAATGAAACGGGTAAGACTGTTACTGTAAACGGTAGTGGATATTTCAAGATCCCATTAGATCCTGGAAACTATACATTAGTGTTCGAGGCGTTCGGCTATGAAACCCAGACGCTGTCTGTAGAGGTTATAGTAGTTAATGGTACTATAGCAGGATTTGTATTCGATGAAGTATCCGGACAGCCTATAGCGGGTGCATCAGTAACTGTAGAGGAGCTTAATCTAACAGTTTATACGAACTCTACTGGAGGATTTAGAGTATCAGTTCCTCCAGGAACATATAATGTAACAGCTACGGCTACGGGTTACGAACCAGAATCTGAAGTTGTTCAAGTCGGTGAGGCCGAAGTTGTTATTGTAACCTTCGAACTTACACCACTTGGCTACGGAGCAATAATTGGATGGGTAACAGATGCAGAGACTGGATTACCTATAGAAAATGCAACTGTATGGGTTGAAGTAGATTCGACGTCCATTGTAAACTATACGGATGTAAATGGATACTATGAATTACATGTGCCTTCCGGTGTTTATACAGTACATGCCTTAGCCCCTGGCTATGGAATTGTAGAAGTGCCTGGTGTTTCTGTTCCTCCAAATGAAGTAGTTACAGTAAACATTACATTAGCTCCTATTCCTCCAACGGTAGTCGTATTATCGAATGTAGATTATTATACTGAGCCCCATCTAGCAGACATTATAGCGACGACTGGACTGCCAGTTGTAGAATATGATAGTATAGAAACATTACTTGAAGACTGGGTTAACGGTGAGGTTTATCCTAAAGTAGTTGTACTAGATCATACTGAGCCTTCCGACTATAGTTATCCATCAAATGATACTCTTGTAGCATTCCTATTACTAGCAGATGCATATGGTACATCATTAATATGGCTCGGTACATCCTATTCAGGCTATACATCACTTGATGTACTATATATGTATGAAGACTCTGTAGAGTCTCTTGGCTATCCAGCGCCTGATGACTATGAATATGGGTATCCTTCACCAGAATATGTATTGGTTTACATGCTATGGCCCGATCATCCTGTATTTAATGGAGTAGTGCCTGATGAGGATAATTGGTTCTATCTAGCAAACATAACATATTCAGACTGGGCAGATTATAAAGCGTACTACTTTGAAGACGATCCAGGGTTTGTTGAACTAGCATACATAAACGATACATATGGAGACGTCTATGACGGTGTAGGCGTAGGTCTTTGGAACTCAAGTACTGGTGTCCCATGGTTCTACCTAGGTAGTTGGGCTGAAAGCTGGTGGATGCAGTATCTGGAGCCCGGCTCTGATGGTATGTATAGCAATAATACAATGACTGTATTATTAAATGCTGTCTCCTTAGGATATGGGGCATCACCAACTGGAGTATTATCACTTGAAAAGGCTAGGTTGCTAGCCAATTTAATAACGGGTAATGAAATGTTCCATAGTACAGGCTTTAAAGAGAGGCTATATACCTATGTAGAGGTATATCTGGAGAGAAAACCATATGGATGGATCACCGGACAGGTTGTGGGTAGTGATGGAGCTATATTAGCCGGTGCAAAAGTTGCTGTCCTTGGCACACCTATAACTGTTGAGACTGATGAAAATGGTGAATTCTTATTCTGGTTACCCGAAGGAAACTATACTTTAGTAATCAGTTGCCCCGGATACTATCCAGAGTTGACCAACGTAACTGTTATTGCTAATGAAACAATTGATCTAGATACTATTGTATTGCAGAGAAGGCCAAGAGTAGCTATAATGCATGATTATGCAGGCGTATTGAAATCCTTTGTAGAATCACTTGGTTTCTATGCTAAAGATTATACTAATCTTACAGAACTAAACTATGATTTATTAACAGGATTCTATGACCTAGTCATATATGCCGGACACTATGAAGTGCCCTTCCCAACCAGGACAGAATTCATGGACTTCGTTAACATAACTACCGAGCTTGGTATAGGAGTTATATGGCTTGATAGCTATGGAGACTATGGATACGGTATTAAGGTCCTTAATTATTACTTAGGAGACCCAGGATATGTGGGTTATGATTTTGCAGAAGGTTACGTATATATAACAGTTCAAGAGTCTCATCCTATTTTAAGAGGGTATGAGCCTGGAGACACGGTAATGATCATAAGTTGGACAGGGGCAGATTTTGCATGGTTCAGTGATTTCAGCGGTGAGACCCTAGCGACATTAATTATTGGTGGATTTGAATATGGAGACTCAATAGCCTACAAGATCCTTCCAACAGGTGCCAAATGGATACTTATGGCAAGCTTTGCACCAACAGAATGGAATACTCCAGACGTATTTACAGAGGATGCTTGGACAATACTAGCAAACGCAATATTATGGGGAATAACTAAACCAATTAACGTTTGGTTTGAAAACCCATATCTACATGTAGGAGATGAAGCTGTACTACATATCAGCAAGGCCCCAGCAAACACGACGCTAAATGTCTACCTTGACGGCTCCTTCCTAGCATCTACTCAGACCGATGATCATGGAAACGCTACACTATCATTCATAGTACCATTAATACCTGGCGGCGAACATCTTATAGATGTTACTACAGAAGACACACTATATTATGGCACGACCAAGCTCTACATACTTCCAAAGATCGATGTATACCCAGCCGAAACAACATCACCAGGACAAGTACGTGTAATTGCAACAGGATTATATTCTGGACAAAGCATATACATATATATTGATGCTAACTATCTATCATTAATAACAACTAATTCTTCGGGTGCATATGAGGGGGTCATTAACCTACCAGTGGTCGTCTCAGGTACTCATACTATATCACTTGTAGATACATCTGGAGAAACTTTATATAGACTAGATATTCTAGTACATAGTATATTTGACGACCTTTCATCCAATCTTACATTCAATGTCATAAAGATCGATGAATTATTAGATAGGCTCAACAATGTTAGTGAGTCCCTAATAGGTTTAGATAGCAATGTTGAAAACATATTAGTAGATCTGCAGGCCGTATCTGGTAGACTAGAAAGTATTGAAGACCTATTAAACAACATTGTTGGTACATTAGAGACTGTGTCAAGCGATACAGCATATATTAAGACGGGTATAGGTACAATAACTGCGAAGATTGATGAATTAAATGCAACATTAGTCGGAGTAATAGTTACTGAAACAGGAAATGTATATGCATTACTAAATACGAGTGTAGGAACAATTACGGCTAAACTCGATGATCTCGAAGACCTTGGATTAACTCTATCAAACAATATGGCAACTGCTCTCGAAGACCTTGGTGTTCTTGACACTAAGATAGACACCCTATCATCCAAGATTGATACAGAGATTGAAGAATTGCAGAATTATGTTTCGTCAATATATGATAATCTCTCAACAGTTATAAACAACATTAAAAATGATTTATCAAATGAGCATAGTCAGATACTAGGTAAATTAAATGAAATAACATCATCAATTCAGACTCTTAGTACAACAGTTGATAATATAGTAAATGAAGAACTTCCATCAGTAGAACAAAAAGTTGAGTATGCAAAATCCACTGCTTCAACAGCATCAAATATAGGCTTTGCTGGTTTGGGCCTAGCCATTGTTGCATTAGCAGCCGCTATATTCTCTATTGCTCGGAAAAAGTAATTAATTTAAAAGAAATTATTTTTTATTTTTCAATAACTACCATTTTAGCAATGACTTTCTTCTTACTATGTATAATCCTTTACTCCACTTAACAAGGTAGCCTAGTTTCTCAAGAGCGGATAGGACTTTGCCTGCTGCACTAATTGAAATACCAAGTTCAAGGGATAATTCATGAACTCTAATAAAGACTCTGTCTGAGTCAACTAGTCTCTTACCAAGTTTATGTAAATCAATCGTTACAGTAATATGGTCCTTAGAAACCATACTACTCATCCCAAGAAAGATATTCCTATTTATAAATAGGAGGCCTAAATGAAACTATTGCTCAGATCTGGGGCTCCTCTCATCCCCCTATTAAGGGTCACCGGTAATACCAGTCATCACAGCCTATACTCTTATTCTTGTTTAGCCTCTTTAATTATTCTTAGCTCATCCATTATCTTCCTATTCCTATAGAGACCCATATATGAAGCTATTATTCTAACACTAACCCTTACCTCCTCTTCAAACCTACATTGGCTTTCAACAATAGTATCATCAATCAATATTAGCCTCATTTTCTTAAATTTCTTACGATCACAGTCAATAACTTCAAACTTTTTAGCAAAACCTACCATAGCAAGAGCCTCTAAATGTCTAAGGGAACAATCCTTTCTACATGTTATATACCTGGATATATTGACGCTATTCAATCTATATACCCCGTAATTATTAGTAAAACGTAAAACTACTATGCTTAGATGTGATATAGAAGTTATTTAAAAGGTTTATTGTCTATCCATGGTTACCGAAAAATTATCACTTAGGTCTTATTCTTCTAATATTAATTTCCATTTCATCTAATTTATTAATTAATTCATCAGTAATCCTGGGCCCTCTGCCATAGAGTATGATTACTGGTTTTGCATTAATGTTTTTAGCTGCATTAATGATCTTATCAATATCCTCGACGCCTAAAACTATCTTTCCATTATATATTTTTATTGCAAGTTTTTCATTTCCCTTTAAAGCAACTATGTCAAAAACTACCCCGCCCGATTTAATATTGAATTCAACTCCATAGCCTGCAGACACATAACGTCCAGCTACAGTACCAACAACACCATATCTTTCCTTAAGAAGTTTTGAGATAAATCTTGCTTTGGCAGTTACCATGATCTCACCGATTTATTTCTTAGTTAAGCCTCTATGAAGAATAAAATATATTGCTAGAGAAAATAAATTTTTATTTATAAAAGCCTTTTACTAGATCGTTTTAGAAACTCTTCTACAAGATCTTCGATCTTTGGACCGTCAACAATCTTTACCCTAAATGAAACCCGTACAATCTTCTTATTGATCTTTATGAGCCTTGATATATCGCTGGGAGTGCCAAGTATTACGGTATCGGCTTTGATCTTATTAAGTGTCTCCTCAAGGTCTCTTAATTGCTGCGGATTATATCCATAACTAGGTACTACTTCCTTCATATGTGGGTATTTCCTGTATGATTCAGCTATAATGCCTACAGCATAAGGCCTTGGATCTACTATTTCTAGAGCACCATATTTCTTAGCCGCTACATAGCCTGCAGCATATGGTAGTCCACCGTGAGTTACTGTCGGTGCATCCTCTACAACAACAACTCTTTTGCCGCGAATGTCTTCTGGTTTATCAACAATTACTTCGCTTTCTGCAAGACTGATTAGTGCATCAGGATTAACTTTTTTGATATTGTTAATTATTTTATCAATATCTTCGCGTGTGGCTTGATCAACTTTATTAATTATAATGGCGTCTGCAAGTCTAGTGTTTACTTCTCCAGGATAACTAGCTATTTCATGGCCAGGCCTAATCGCGTCAGCTACAGTAATCATATAGTCAGGTCTATAGAATGGCCAGTCATTATTTCCCCCGTCCCATAGTATAATATCGTTTTCCTCCTCTACGATTCTTAGTAACCTAGCATAATCGACTCCCGCATATACTGTTAATCCCATTCTCAAATAGTGCTCATATTCTTCACGTTCCTCGATCGTTGCTTTATACTTATCAAGATCATCATATGTAGAGAATTTCTCAACAGCCATAAGCTCTAAATCGCCATAAGCCATCGGATGTCTAATAACACCTACCTTATAGCCTTTTTCAACAAGTATTCGTGCTATTTCTCTAGAAACACTACTCTTACCAACCCCCGTTCTTACACCAACAACAGCTATGACCGGCTTAACTGTTTCAAGCATTGTTTCCCTAGGTCCAAGGATACGAAAAGACGCTCCAGAAGCCAATGCCTGACTAAGATAGTGGCCTAAATCATCATAAGTAAGATCACTAAAGCTAAGGACTACTTCATCGACTCCATATGTCTTAACAATATCATCAAGCACGTCTATAGACAAAATAGGTATACCATCACTATATAATTTGCCAGCTAAGCTAGGTGGGTATCTTTTACCCGTAATACCAGGAATTTGAGTCGCTAGAAACGCTATTACTCGGTACTCTGGATTATCTCTAAAATAAACATTAAAGTTATGGAAATCTCTTCCTCCAGCTCCAATTATAACTACTTTCCTAGGATAACCCATGGAAAACACCTATTAATTAATTAACTCGTATGCATTTCAATTATATCATACTTCCTTCAATCTAATAAATCTAGGCATTCCTTAGGCCCGCAGTTTTAAATCCTTACTATAATCCTAGATACCAATATAGAAGATAAGTCCATGGTGAAGAATGAAATGGATTCAAACTCATTCATTAAAAACTGGTATGGCTCAAGCGAGCCAACGATAGCTGATAAACTTAAAAACTTATTTAAGAATGAAAGAGAACCCCTTGCCAGAAAAGCTGTTATGGCTCATTACAGGATAAAGTCTGCACTAAGTAGAGTTAGAGCTTATATCGACAGACTCAATGATAGAGACCGCGAACTTTTTGAAAGAGCCGTTGAAGCACTCATGAGAAAAGATGAGGTACATGCAAAGATCTATGTTAACGAGGTTGCTGAAATAAGAAAAGTTGCACGCCAGCTATTAACTGTAGAATATGTACTAGAACAAGCAAGCCTTAGACTAGAGACATTCGTAATGATCGGAGAAGCATTTACAGCAGTAATACCTGTTGTAGGAGTGATCAAGGAAGCTGCAAACATATTACGCGGTATTGCACCGGATGTATGGATCGACCTTAACATGGCGGTAAATGATCTAAGCATGGTAATGAGTGCTACTGGTATAGATCTCGGCGGAGAAGCCGGCATAACCATGAGTAGTGAGGCCAAGAGGATATTTGAGGAGGCAAAGATTGTTGCAGAGCAGAGAATGAAGGAGAAGTTCCCAGAACTACCAAGTCTTGTAGCCTCCTCTACTGAAGCTAATACTGTACCACAGACACCATAGCCTTTAGCTAAAAACAGTATTTTAAAAACAATTATCTTTTAGCGCAGTATTTTTTCAACTATATTATTAAGAAAATTTCTTTTCAACGTTATAGGTCAGTAGTTCTAGATCTCTAGCAATGTCTTTAAGAACGTATTTTATATCCGATAATTTACTAGCTATATCTTCTGGATTGCTAGGTTCGAGGTCTAGCTTCAAACCTCTCTTCTGTAATCTGATTATCCCTCGTTGAAGCTCTAACCTAATGTATTTAGTCCCAAATGTAATTTTCTCATCATTCTTAACATAAGCTATACTTACAACTGTTGGTTTATACCTTGTAATAAGTATTCGATCACTATAAATCGATATATACCACCATTTACTAGGCACTATAATGGAGCCAGGATCTTTATCTAATACAAACCCAGATATTGATTCAAATAATTTATAAAGCATAGTCGATATGTCAACGAGTTTCTGAGAAATGCTTACAACACGAGGGTCAAGCGATGCTGATTTTGATAAGATATTATTTTCTATAACATTCTTGGATGAAGAAAGTACATTCAATGCTTCATTAACCAGTTGTTCGCCTACAGCCACTTCTATCACCTATATACTTGACCTATTATAGTACGGTATATAGTAAGTAATAAATTAAAATATATTAGTTACTTCCATAATTTATAAATTTCATCAACAATCATACTTTCTAAAAGCTCTACTTTATCTCCACGTTTAATGATAAGTTTAGGTTCACCTTTTCTAACTTCACCGCATTGTGAATAGTAATAGCCTTGTGTTTCCAATATATTAATAACGTCATTAACATAAGAATTAGGGACTGTAGCAAGTAGTGAGCCACTACTCAATAGTTTATAAGGATCTATATTTAATGCTTCAGTTATCTCCTCTACAATAGGATCAAGTTTTACTTTATCGAGATCAATATATATGGTATTATTACTTGCTACAGCAACTTCGTATAATGCCTCTAAAATTCCTCCCTCAGTAGGATCATGCATAGCTGATACATATTCTTTAATAACCATAGCCTTATCAACAACACTAATGTCCTTAATAAATTCAGAGGCTTTATTTATTAAATCGATAGAAAGGCCTTTCTTGACCAATAAGTCCCTAAAATCAGAGGCAATTACGCTTGCACCTTCGCCGCCGACACGTCCAATAACAAAAACTTTGTCTCCAGGCTGGGCATCACATGTTCTAATAACTCTTCCCCGTGTAAATCCTATAGCTGTTGTTATAACTATAGGTCTTGGAATACCGGGAGTAATTTCTGTATGTCCACCTATGATTGTAGCATTAATAGATCTTGCCGCAGCATCAGCATCTCTAGCTATTTCTTCCAATAAGGCAGTACTACTACCGGGAGGCATCAATATTGTTAATAATAGCCATCTTGGCTGTACTCCTCGAACCGCAACATCATTAGACGCAACATGGACTGCCAGCCATCCAATGTATTTTTCAGCTGCAGTTATTGGGTCGCTATGGGCGACTATGAATCCGTCTCCAGCCCTTACAATGCCAGCATCTTCTCCTATACCTGGACCTTGGACTACATCGGGGTCAGGCGCACCTTTATATTTAAATATTATATTCTCAAGTACATGTCTAGGAGGTTTTCCCTCTCTCAATTTCAAACCTATATCTTCCCTCCTGAACACATTTCTTACACACATATGCTACTGTCGAAATTTGAATTAGACAATCCTCGCATCCAATTCTACCACATATTTTACAATAACCTATCGATAAATACTTACCACATATTTCACATATAGTATCTTTACATACAAGACATATGCCACGAGACGCTATATAGTCCCGGCTACATACAAGTCTACCACAAATCCTACACTTATATATTGCATCTGCAGTATCACATATACTGCAACGAGGCAACTCCATATACCAAATAATACATGGACACTGCTTTGGTGAAATACTTTGCTATACCGTATTAAAATACCGCATTGTTTAGACGTAGTAGTTGAACTAGAAAATACATCGGAAGCTAGAAGATATGCAAAGGAATTAAATGATACTATTTGTAAAATTAATAAAATATATATACATATACTTGATAAGAGAAATGAAGATATAATTGAAATTAAGAAGGATATAATTAACCTACAAGACTATGGAGGTTCCACATTATAGGCCTTAATGATGTTATCGACTTCGATGCGATAAATATATTCTTCATCAATAATACCTTCTTCTAATAATTCATTTAACCGAGTAACGATGTCCCACGGATAAGACGAAACACCTGGTCTACTGGGATCATCTATAAAATCTGACTCCGTTAAAACAAATACTGGCTTTTGAGTAAATATTTTATAATAAACTTTTTTCTTAGCTGGCACCGTGTACCAGAAACCATATTTCTCAGACCATATAGCTTCATTAGGGGATAGGTGATGGAGAAATATCCTATCCCTTGGAATACCTATTTTCTCTGTAATTAGTCTAATAGATTCAACAGTTGAATAACCGCCCTGTTCAAGGTGTAGATGAACGATCATATCATGTTCCTTAGCAATCTCTAATGCATACCACATGATTACTTCTGAAGTAACAAGTCTAGATGGTGCAGTGCTGTAATGTTGTCTACCAACTTCACCGATCCCATTAATTAGACCCATTTTATATAGCTTAACTATTTCGTCTATAAGCCTCTTACTCATAGAAATTATTTTTTCAAGATCCCATCCAGCTTTAAAGTAACGGTCTATTTCTGCGGGATGAAAACCGACAAGAACAACGGTTCTAATACCTTCCTCTCTAATCTTACGAGCTTCTTCAATAGCTATTTGATAAGCCTTTAAATGGGATTCGATACTAAGTTCATTGATACCATAATGATGAGGCGGGAGACTTATTAACGCAATGAACCAGCCACCAACATTTTTGAATTTCCTAGCAATTCTTTTGGCTCCGAGACCCGAAATAGGATTAGAATGGCAATGTGCATCACTAAACAGTAATTTCAAACTATATACACCCCTGATTATCAGTACTTAAAGGCTTCTTCATCTATCCGGGAGTACAGCCCTCATCATCTAGTTGGTAATCTATTATTATATTACCTAATAAAGTGTCTTATTAAAGGATATCATTATTTACGTGGATAACTAATCATATTATCTAGAGGATGGTGTATATTCATGGCAAGAAAGATGAGTAAAGAAGAAAAAATGATCGTTATAAAATTGCCATATGATGTTTATACTAGATTGATAGAGCGAAGCAAAGCTGAAGGATATAAATTACTATCAGATTATTTAAAATCCATTATTATGAAGGAACTAGGGCTAGAAGAGTATTCGTCAAGAATAGATAGGATAGAGAATCAGTTAAAAGAAATGGCAAAGAGACTTGAAAGTTTACCTGAAACTGATTACTCAAAACTAGAGACTAGATTGCTTAGAAAAACACAAGATCTAATTAACCCGGTTACAGCAGAAATATCGAAACTATCATCTAAAATAGTTGATATTGTGGAACGTCTCGAGAATATAGAGGAAAAAATTAGTGAAATAGAGGAAAAAATTGCAAGGATCAGTAAAGAGACTAGAGAGAAAAAGGAAAAACCATATAGAAAGACAGGTATTGAAAGACTTAAGGAAGAAGGAGCTATTTTTGAAAGCGAATTACTATGGCTAAGAAATAAGGATCGCTTCTTCGCTTACCTAGAGAGAGAAGGAGCTAAGATTATTGAAGCAAAAGGCGAGAGGATAGCCGTTGATCGGGATTTCTGGAACAGATTTACTGAGAAATTGTTTAAGGAGATAAATACAAGTAATGATGAGCAGATTAAAATTATACTAACGAAGACTGAGTATAAGCTATTCACAAAGCTTAAGGAAAGCGGATTAATATATTATGATTCAACGAGTAGAAAATGGAAGCCTATTTCAAAAGAGTTGATCGAGTAATAATAAAATATTTGTCTATACTTAACTATTCTGAATAAGTAGATACCTCGTGTAGCATATGGTGTAGGATCATTGAAAAGAACTGGTACCATAGCAGTACTGGGTGCAGGACTAGCTGGATTATCATTGGCTTATAACCTAGTCAAGAATAACTTGGATATTATAGTTCTAGAAGCTACCGATAAACCTGGTGGATTACTTAAATCTATTGCCATCGATGGATATGTATTCGATATCGGGGGTTCTCATATAATTTTCTCTAAGGATAAAAATATATTAGATAGCATGATCAATTTTCTTGGAAGAGAAAACCTAGTTAAGCATTATAGGAATACATACATTTATTATAATGGTTCTCTTATAAAATATCCATTCGAGAACGGCATATATGTTCTTCCTCCATATGAGAGATATATTATATTGAAAGATATCATTGATACATATATAAAAAGAGAAAAAGGCTTGCTTAAAAAGCCGAGGAATCTATACGAATGGTTTACATATGTTTTCGGGAAAGAACTTTCAAGAAAATATCTAATTCCCTATAATGAAAAAATATGGAAGAGAGATTTACGTGACCTTTCCTTAGAGTGGGTAAAGGATCGAGTACCTTATCCTCCTTTAGACGACATTATAAAGTCGGCAGTAGGAATACCTACTGAAGGATATAAGCATCAAATAAACTTTTTCTATCCATTAATGAACGGGATTGAATTTTTCACTAATAAGCTAGTACATTTTATTAAAAAATATAAAGGAAAAATATACTGCAACACACCTATAAACAGAATTAATCATGAGAATGGAAAGTTCATTATCTCCAGTAACAATAAAACCTTTGAAGCCGATTATGTCTTTTCAACTATACCTTTAACCGAACTAATTAATTTGTTTAATGATGTGCCGAAAAACGTTAGAAAAGCTATTGAATATCTTGATTATAATTCTTTAATTGTTGTTGGCATAGGAGTTAAAGGTTCGCCTAAGATTAAAAATATTCACTGGATTTATTTTCCACAAAAAGAGATCATTTTCCATAGAATAGCCTTTCTAAGTAATTACAGTCCAAACATGGCTCCGAAGGGTTCTCACAGTATTATAGCTGAAATCTCATACAATCCAGGGGATAAAACCTTCATTAGAAGAGGAGACAAATCTATTGTTAATGAAGTCATCGATCAATTAAACGAACTTAAGTTACTAAACAAAAAAGATGTTGAGGTTTATGGAATATGGCGATGGAAATATGCATATATAGTTTATAACCAGTATTATTCAAGTTCGATCAAAACAATTTTAGAGTATATAAATAGCAAAGGAATATATGTCCATGGAAGATTCGGCTCATGGAAATACTTAAATATGGATCAAATCTGGAAGGAGTCCATGGAAACTAGTAAGAAATTTATGATTAGAACATTTGGTGTCTAGTATGAAAACGCTTGTTGTTATACTAAATAAAGATAATGCAGAAGGTCTTAGAAAAACCCTGGAATCCCTAACTAGGCAAACTATACCTATCTGTGAGGAATTCGATGTACTTGTTATGGATGGTGGTTCGAAAGATCATTCTAAGGAAGTAACACTATCGTTCTCCGAGAATTACCCATGTATTAAGTTTCGTATTCAGAAAACACCTGGCGGAACAGGCTATGCCAGGCTTGAAGCATTGTTATATGCTCTTGAGAACGAATATGATGTTGTTATTTGGGGGGACTCGGAAAATGTCTATAGTAGTAAATATATCGAGGGGTTTTTAAAGAGTTTCAATAATGGCTGTGACGTTGTTGGCGGTGTCCCGATCGTGACTAATGGATTTTGGTCTCATGCATTTGCTTGGTATCACTCTATACATTTAGTTTTTCCATGGATTAAGGAAAGACATATACCTGGAAATAATCGTGGTGAAAGAACAAGTATTTATCATAAGGCATTATATCCGGTTAGTAGAAGAGCGGAAGATTATGGATATTCCTTATTGTTGTTGAAGAAAGGAATTAAATTAAAACATTGTATATCTAAAGAGAGCTATGTCTATGTTTCACTTCCAAAGAAATTGACGGAGATTATAAGATGGCAGGATCAAAGATCAAGGGGGGTAGCTGAAGTATGCAAGGATATAGGTGTATTTCCTATTGATAGCGTATTATGGGTTATTTTTCTAGGTCTTGTAGTTCTTGGTTTATTATTGGTTCCATTTTATTGGGAAATAGGATTAACAATTTTATCTCTACCAATATTATTTTCATTAGCTCTCTTTATAGTATCGAGAAAATATATACTTGAGCCAAAGATACGCTATATTTTAGCTCCATTCATTGGCTTACTGATACATTCGTATTATTGTTTAAAAACGATAATTTTGCTTCCATTTATTAGAAGGAAATAATATTTGGAGACAGGATTATTTCTACTTGCAAAACCGTATTATATAAGAGAGGGATTGCCGTGAGTAAGTACAGGGATTTTTCCAAGATCGTTGGAAAACTAGTTGATGTTAAAGAGAATGGAGCAGTACTGTTAGGAAGAAACTTTACCGTGGACGGGCATTGGAATAGACTTGTACGTGTTATAACGCATGCTCATAGCGATCATATGAGAGGACTAAGAGACAGTATTGAGCAATGCTCTGTATTAATTGCGACCCCTCCAACTTTAGAACTCATATATGAATTATCTAATCTCCGTTCCACACATAAGTATATTCTTAGGAAAATATCTATACCATTGAATTATGATAATGAGGTTGTTTTTAACAATGAAAAAATTATGCTTATAAAAGCTAATCATATAATCGGTGCCGCTCAAGTACTTGTAGAGACGGATAATTATAGAGTCGGATATACGGGCGATTTTAAACTTGAAGGTACACCTGTAATGAGAGATTTGGATGTGCTCGTTATAGAATCGACTTATGGAAGTCCAGAATATAGAAGACCATTTAAAAAGGAAGTTGAACAACTGCTCATCGACATAGTCATGGAGGGCTTAGAAAGTGGAGGACCTGTTGCTATATATGGTTATTACGGTAAATTACAAGAAGTTATGAAGATACTTAGAGAGAACAAAATCTTTGATCCTTTTCTTATGCCTCCTAAAATGTACCGTGTTACAAAGATCATTGAAAAATATGGTGGAAGAATAGGCGAGTATTACAATATGTCCTCTCGTGAAGGAAGAGAAATACGTAAAAATACTAGTAGGTACATTAAATTCTTACACATGAGTAATGCTAAGCATAGAAATTTACGTGAAGGTTTAAATATAATACTCTCCGGCTGGGAATTTAGGGAGCCCATAAGAAGAATTGATTCCAATACCTGGCTTGTAGCTTTTAGTGATCATGCAGATTATGATGATTTAATAGGATATATTAAAATGGCTAAACCAAGACTAGTTATCGTGGAAAATGCACGAGGTGGTTCTCCATATCAATTAGCTGAAAATATATGGACAGAACTCGGTATACCATCAATTGTTTTGCCTAACATACGCAATGATAGGCATATTTTTGAATTTGCGGGATGAATTTTAAATTGTTTCGAGAGAAACTACTTAACATGGATGAAGAGCGCCTGCGACGAATGAGCAGGAGCGATGATTGAGAAGAGCCATTCTGACTACAATGCTATATTATCATATAGTATTTCCATCTACTTAAAGTACCTATTGATAAAGCTAGAAGCAACGTAGCTGGTATAAGTAATATATATATATAGTGTTCTGATGGATAATTTATAATCGATAATTCCTGAATATACTTACTTGGTTCAACATCGTTTAATTTAAACCTTACAATAAAATAACCTAGATCTACCTGCTTACCATCTATAGATATTACTATAGAATATATTGTTTCTCCAGCAATTAAAAGACCTTGATAAAGATCGCGGTATTCAATGAGGCCATTAGAGTTTATCATAGCTACTTCAATTATGTATTTATTAATTGATAAATATCTTTTAGGAAGTACATCTATGTTATCAATCACTTTAATTAGTGGAATTTCAACCCATTTATCCATAATGGTTTTAAAGATTTTCCGTAAGAAATCATTTCTATTAATGCCCCTTAAGTAGATGTGTATAGTAAGTTCTTGAATTATCAGTTGACTCGATAACGTAGCAGACTTACTTACCGGATCATAGTTTACTTTTATTTGATAAATAGTATCTATAACATTTGATAAAACAGTAAACATATAGTTTAATGAAACCTGATTGTTAGTTGAAACAACCATACTATTGAGTGGCGAAATAAGATAAAACATAAATAAAACTATAAAAATAGATCTAATGGTCAATGCTTTTCCCTAAAACGCTTAATAGCCAACTCTATTCTCTTAAGAGCTTCTTCCCTACCCTTCCAACCAGTAACCTTTACCCATTTACCTGGTTCTAGCTCTTTATAATGCTCAAAGAAATGTTTTATTTTATCCTTAATAGCTTTGGGGATATCATCTATATCTTTAATTTCCTTAAATCTAGGATCGATCTTTTCCTTGGGAATAGCAATAATCTTAGCATCAGGACCCTCCTCATCCTCCATCTCTAATACACCAATTGGCTTAACTTCAATAACCGAGCCTGGAATTAATGGTTCATAACCTAGTACTAATACATCAACAGGATCGCCGTCTTCCTCTAGAGTAGCTGGTATAAAACCATAGTTAAATGGATAATGCGTAGCAGTGTACAAGATTCTGTCGACTAATAATAATCCAGTATCCTTATCTACTTCATATTTTATATAGCTTCCAAGAGGGATCTCTATAACTACATTAACATATTCCGGAGCTTTATCTCCATGGCCTATCTTATCATATATACTCATAAACAATACACCCCCATATACTTCTAACTAATCATTATAAGAACTATGTCAGGGTTAAAAATTATTCGAAAAATATGATTAAGTTCTATTCTAGTATCTTATTATAATGGCTGATGGAACTCCCTCTTTATACAAAACTACTATTTTAGCCTCAATATCAAATCCAGCTAAAGGTTCCAGGTACTTACGAGCTGTCTGCAATGCCTGTACTGATCTGTTAATTCTGTCAATAAGATCCTCAAGAAGAGCCGATTCAGTTTCAGCACCCGGATTTATATAGAGTTTTATATCCTTAAGATCGACTACTTTTCCTTGAGTATAGGGTGCTTCCTCACCAGTTAATGTCTTTAGGAATTCCTTAAACTTTTTCTCTTGCTCAGCTTTAGCTCTTACATCTTCTAATCTCCTTAAGTAATTAGCTAACTGCTGTCTTAAACTATTTAATTGCTCATCGATAGCCTTAAGCAATGCCGAAAATGAATCGTATTCTCTTACTAGTACAGACACGGTTATACACCTTGCAATAAGTTTAGTCCTTTATACATTTCTTAAAAATATTTTATTGGATGTAGATAAAATAGCTTATCCCATCTATTTAGCAAGGTATTTTCTTAGTATTTCCCCTATTTCCCATGGAGTCCTTGCAACAGGTACTCCAACATCTTCAAATGCTTTTTTCTTAGACGCCCAATCACCTATACCCATGGATATTATCGCACCAGCATGACCCATACGTTTCCCAGGAGGCGCTGTCATGCCAGCAACATAAGCTATGACTGGTTTTTCTAGACCATGTTTTTTAATGTAATGTGCTAATCTCTCTTCTGCATCACCACCAATTTCTCCAATAACAACTATAGCTTTTGTTTCAGGATCTTCTAGAAACATCTTATATACATCTATGAAATCTAATCCAGTAATAGGATCTCCTCCAATACCTATTACAGTTGATTCACCAAAACTAACCCTAACAATTTCACGTGATATTTCATAGGTTAATGTACCGCTACGAGAAACAACCCCAATAGATCCTTCCTTAAACACATGTCCAGGCATAATGCCTACTTTAGCTTTACCTGGTGATATTACTCC
The DNA here is from genome assembly GCA_964531225.1 of uncultured Desulfurococcaceae archaeon. GTDB lineage: Archaea > Thermoproteota > Thermoprotei_A > Sulfolobales > Desulfurococcaceae > CAZHDB01. The sequence continues at coordinate 6,606 of CAZHDB010000009.1, read as the reverse complement.
AGGAGTATTAGGTCCAACAATAATTACTCCATGCCTACGTGCATAAGTTACAAACATTAGTTCATCCCATAGTGGCACCCCCTCTGTTATGACAACTATCTTTTCTATCCCAGCATCAATAGCCTCATAGACAGCATCCATTGTAAAACGCGCTGGTACGAAGATTATGCTGGTATTAATTTCCGGATGCTTCTCTACAGCCTTCTTAACAGTATTATAAACAGGTACACCATGCACTTCCTGCCCTTCCTTACCGGGTGTTACGCCCGCCACAACTTTTGTACCATACTCTAGCATAAGTTTTGTATGGAAACTTCCTTCCTTACCAGTTATACCTTGTACAAGGAGACGTGTATTTTTATCAATTATTATAGCCATACACAATCACCTCTTAGAGAGCTCTATAGCTTTAAGAACAGCATCTTTTAACTCATTATACATAGGTATTTTACTCTCTTCAAGAATCCTCTTACCTTCCTCTTCATTAGTACCAAGAAGCCGGACAACTATAGGCTTAGCAGACTCCATTTCCTTTAATGCCTCAACAATGCCAGCTGCAACTTCATCACATCTAGTTATACCGCCAAATATATTGACCAATAATACCTTGACTTTCGGATGCCTTAATAGTATTTTTACAGCTTCTTTCACACGCTCTCTACGTGCACCGCCTCCTATGTCAAGGAAATTAGCTGGCTCGCCACCAAATAACTTAACAAGATCCATTGTAGCCATTGTAAGACCTGCTCCATTACAAAGAATGCCAATATTCCCTCCAAGCTCTACATAGGAAAACCCGTGTTGTTTAGCAATAGCCTCTAATTCACTGTATTCCCTAAAGGCCTTCTCAAGAAATTCCTTGTGTCTATATAATGAATTATCATCAATTATTATCTTAGCATCAACAGCAAGAAGATCATTATCACATGTCAATACTAGCGGATTAAATTCCACAAGCTCTGCGTCAAAATCTCTCATAATCTTCCACATTGAATAAATAAAGTTCCAAAGCTTGTTCCAGAAATCCTTACCTAATCCAAAGAATTCGGCAATCCACCTAGCCATGTAGGGCCTAACGCCTATTGACGGATCAATATTTATCCTCATAAGAGCTTCAGGATGCTCCTTAACAAGTTCTTCGATTTCAACCCCACCCAATGTAGATGCTAATAATGCAATGGATCTCATAGAACGATCCACGGTAAGGGACAAATAGTATTCACGGTTAATACATGCCTTCTTCTCAACAAGTACTTTCTCAACAGGAACTCCGCGGATTAAGGAGCCAAGAAGCTTAGCTGCTATTTCTCTAGCTTCCTCAGGTGTCTTAGCAAATTTTATACCGCCAGCAAGACCTCTCCTACCAACAAGTACCTGGGACTTAATAGCTACTTCGCAATTAAGCTTCTTAGCGATCTCATAAGCTTCTTCAGGAGTCGATACAGGATATCCGATCGGTACTGGAAGCCCGTATTTACGAGCTATCTCCTTAGCTTCATATTCATATAGTTTCAAAAAGTTTCACCCGTATAGATTTATAGACTCATATTATTAAAAATATCTATTCCCTACGTTTAAAATAGATCCTTGATAGTTTATTTACGATTCTATAGTTTACGTATCTTCCATGAGGTCTAAGGCCTCCACTAAACTTAGATGGTATATGTAAAAGTTCGTGTATAATGATCTTCACCTTCTCTTCAATACTCAATTGATCATATTTTTCACTTATAACTTCAATAATGTACATAGGTTCAATATTCAATACGTATCTCCATATACGTGGAATCCCATGAATACGGGCAATAGCTGATGAGCGGCTTCCAATACTCCTAATGAATTTTATTCTGTCAATTTTTACATGTCCAAAATATTCCGACAATCTATGTACAATATCCCTTGCAAGTTTTTCAACATCCTCAGCAATTTCATATTTGATCATTTCTCCATCCCCAAGAGATCCATTATATCTTTTATTACATCATCCTCACTATATTCCGTATCCTCTACGAGCTGGTACTTTGCATATCCATGTTTCCTTTCATTAGAACTCATATATCTACCTCGAAGCCTTATTCCCCTTCTACTTGGATGCAACACTATATCTATATATGCTCTAACAATAGCTGCAACTGTAGCCTCGTGTAAAACAATTGCCTGATCATCAAATATAAGGGCAAGTCTTAAATGAGTATGTCCTTTAGGTATAGCAGCTAGGATCTCCTTAACTCTATTATTCGGGTATACTTTAACACTTATGGGCACCATAGTACTAAACACCTAGAACAAGTAGTTCGTAACAAGTTTTTAGAGGCTATAGATAGTATCTCTATGAATAACTGAGGCTTTTACTCATAATAATATTTGGCTCGGAAATATATTACAGACTAGGAACAAAATATAGGACTAGATGATGAAATTAACCTGGCTCGAACTATTGAAGATGTAGAAATGCACCTCCTCTGAATAAATAGATCAATAAAACCCTATATTTGTGGCAATGGTTTTATACCAAATATTTTAAGTCCGTGCTCTAATGTTTGTCTCACACCATACGTTAATGCTAACTTGAGATTACGATATCCAGGATCTTTTTCATCAATGATCCTTTCAATCTCATACCACTTGTTAAAGGTATCAGCTATTCTAAGTAAATGCATAGCTAGTAATTCAGGTGATAAGTCGTCAGCAGCCTTTCCAACAATCCATGGATATTTCATAATAAGCCATAGTAATTTTTTCTTTATATCATTGCCTATTTTAGCATGATCAATATTGTTCCAATCGATATTTCTAGACTTTCTAAGAATACTGTTTGCCCTAGCATATGTATACATGAGATAAGGGGCACTATTTTCACTAATATTCAATGCCTTATTGAAGTTAAATGTTAATGGTTTAAGTGGATCATAGCTAGCCATCGTAAATTTTGCAGCCGCTATAGCTATTTCCCAAGCTATTTCCTTCCTTTCATTCTCATTAAGATCCTTTCTTCTTTTATCGACTTCCTCCTTAGCCCTAGCATATAATTCGTTAAGTAGCCAGTCAAGAGTAATTATACGATATCTACGGCTACTCATTTTCATACCAGGAATATTCACCATCTCATAGATATACGTAATGAGGTTTTCGGCTTCCTTATGATAGCCTAGAGCATACAGAGCTAGTTTGATCTGGGCCTGAGGTAATCTCTGCTCAGCACCAATTACATTAATGACCTTATCTGCATTGAAATCCATAAACTTATAAATGGTATATGCTATGTCACGTGTAGTATAAAGTGTTGTACCATCACTTCTTCTAAGTATGAGAGGTGGTATTTCCCCACGTAACTTAATACCAAGTCTTTTAAGCAATTCCCTATTGCTAGCTAGCTTAGGCAGATCTAGAGCCTCAGCCCCTTTATGAATTGTGTAATATGGAGTTTTTCTAGCCTTCGTAATAATCTGTTCAACATAGCCATTCCATACAAGATCGCTTTCATAGTCCCACTTATCAAATTCAATGCCTAGTTTATCTAATGTTTCTCGTATACCCTTTAAGGATGTTTCAACAACTCTTCTAACAAGTTTTTTAGCCCATTCTTCTCCTCTTTCATAAGAAAGCATGATCTTTTTAATCTCATCCTCAAGATCTCCTTCATACTCCATAATAGCTTTGCTTAACTTATCGACTAATTCTTTATCTAGTTCCCATATTCTACCTATATCAGCTGCTATCCTATCTTGTTTAGCTACTAATATTCTATACCGTTCGATCTCGTCTTCATTGGCAAATCCAGCTTTAATCTTTATCTCGATATTCTTTATCTCGTTACGGACTCTCTTAAGCTCTATTAGTAAGTTAGTTAGAGCATAAATTCTGCCGAGCCATTCATCGGGCTTAATATCATCCGGTGGATCTGGTTCTCCAAGCAATTTATAGCCTAGCGCAAGTATTGAAACTTGTCTACCCATATCATCTACATAGAATCTAGTTTGCACTATATGTCCACGATTTTTAAGTAACTTAGCCAATGTATCTCCTATAAATGAATTACGTGCATGACCTATATGCAATGGATGTATGGGATTAGCACTTGTATGCTCAACAATAATCCTTAATGTATTCTCTATTGGATTGAACCCATAATTAGTAAAAGTTTTTAAAGACTGAATCGTTAACAAAGCAAGATACGAATTATCATAGAAAATGTTAAGATATCCCTTATTAACTTTAATATCCCTTACGCCTTCAATACTCGCTACATAATCTAGGCATTCTATAGCTAATTGTTCTGGACTAATACCAGCCTTCTTAGCATATCTATGAAGAGGTATACCCAGATCCCCCATTTCAGGAGATGGAGGCTCAACAATCTGCCTAGTAATCTCAGTTAGGTCAACCATTAATCCTTTAGCAAACAAGCATTCTCTTATCTTATTGCCAAATGTTTCTACCAAATACCCGTATGGATCCCTAGTTTTAACCGACATTATACTATAGCCTCCAAATAAGCTAATATCCATAAAATTAATCTTCTAATACCCATTCAGGAGGATTCTTTAGGACTTCTATAACAGTTTCGTTTAATTGCTTATTAAATAGGCTCCTATCATAACTTAATCGGCTTCCACGGCAAGTGATCTTCAATGTCGCCGCTGTAACACCATATTGTAATGCTTTACCAACATCATGACTCTCTAGATAGACAGCGTTAAAGAACGCTGCAAATGCATCACCAGCTCCTGTTGTATCAATTACTGGTCTTATGGGTTTCGAAAGACCATGATACACTATACCTCCCGGAAGTAACACATATGCACCGCCTGGTCCGCGTTTTATAACGGCTATATCAGCACCTATATCAAGCAATTTATGTAGATTAGATCCTACTAATTCCTTAGCTTCACTACGATTCAGAAATACTATATTTGAATACTTAATTGCTTCAAGAACCTTATTTCTTGCTTCAAAAGTACCGCTACCAGGATCATAGCTTACAAGTACACCTAAGCTACTAGCTCTACGGGCAATTTCAATAGCTACACTAGGCTCTACACTAGCTATATGAACTATATTTGCCTTCTTAAGGAGTTCACGTGGTACATCATTTGGCGATAATAATGAATTTACACCTCTGTATTTAACCATGATTCTCTCTCCGCTCCTCTGATCAACAATAACAGATACTATACCCGGCACTCCATCAACTCTCTTCACATATGCTACGTTAATACCATGTCTTTCAAGATCAATTAATACATGGTCAACAAATGAGTAACTAGAAGTAGTAGCAATGAGATAAGCTCTATGTCCATATTGAGTTACAGCTATGGCATAATTAGATGCTGCACCACCAGCAACGATAGTTGCATCACTAGATACTATAGCCTCATCAGGTCCTGGGAGCCTATCGACATATAGTGAGATGTCTATATTTAGATTACCTACAGCTACATGGATCATTTTAGTCCTAGGCATACTTCATCATTGGCCCCTTCTCTTCTCTAACCAATAATTTAATAAAGAGGGAGAAATGTATTTCTTTCCAAATTCCTCCCTGAGATTATCCCATTCATTCAGTATCTTTACAGCTTCATTTGCTACACGAATAGCATCGTCAACCCCAGCATCTACAACGAATTCCTCTGTCTCACGATTTGCAATAGCTGCACAAACCATACCTGCACGGAATCCATAGATACCTGCTAGTGTAAAGATCGTTGCAGCTTCCATTTCGAAATTAAGTACATTAACGCTTTTAAGGAATTCTACAAGGCCTTTATTAAATGGCGGTAAATAACCCCTATATCCAGGTCTCTCTTGACCAACATAGAAAGAATCAGTTGAAACAGATAATCCAACATGATATTTTACACCAAGGATTTCGGCAGCTTCAATTAATGCTAATACTACGTCATAACTAGCTATAGCTGGATACTCAGGTATAACATATTGTTTACTAGTACCCTCTAGCCTAACAGCACCAGTAGATATGATAATGTCCCCGATGCCGATCCATCTATGGAGCGCGCCAGTTGTACCAACACGTATAAATGTATCAGCTCCAACCCTAAGTAATTCTTCAATAGCAATAGCCGTAGATGGAGAACCTATACCTGTACTAGTTGCACTAATCAACACTCCTTTATAGCGACCAGTATATGTTGTATATTCTCGATGACTAGCAACATGCCATGTTTCATCCCAAAAACTTGCAATTCTCTTAACTCTCTCTGGATCCCCAGGAACTAAGACATAACGAGATACATCGCCAGGTTTAACTCTCAAATGATACTGGAGACCCTCTTCTGTTTCAGGCTGGCTAGCACTTTTCAACTTTTTGGACAAAAACATATACACCTCTATCGTTTTTACTAGAGTATAATCAAGATAATACTATAATTATATAGCGTTAAATCCTCTTAATATGCATTAACTACGTTATACACTACATAGAGTAGATCCACATAAACGTTGAAGAACCAAGCCACCAAAACAATAAAAAACTTTATCCCCTACCAAAATTATAGACAGAAATGAATGGGCCCGTGGCCTAGCCAGGATAGGGCGCCGGCCTTCTAAGCCGGTAGTCCGGGGTTCAAATCCCCGCGGGCCCGCATC
>CAZHDB010000008.1:0-50700 GCA_964531225.1 uncultured Desulfurococcaceae archaeon | reverse complement strand
TGGAGAAGTATTATCCAGTAATTAATATTATAATTACCTATAATAAGTCCCTTAGCTATAATGATCTATATGAACTCGTTAAGTATTTTAGGGATCATATTATATCTAATGAAGATATTACACTAATGTTTACTGTCGCAGATATTAGATTCTACCGGGATCCATTTGTATTGAGAGCCAGTGATGAAACAGATACAAATTTAGAGGAACACATTGAGACAGCAGGAGATAACGCTACCAGCGATCATCTAGATACTAATGTTTCCCTTGAAACATATGTTTCGCATATAAATAATATTGAGCATACTACGACGTACGAGACTAAAAAGGATAACAGAGGATGCGGCGCACCAATTTCTATATCTTTACTGGCTATAATTATTGCTTTGTCTGCAATACTTGTCTTTATGTTATTTAGAAAATATAGATATGGATAAAAATCAAATAATTTTTTAACTATTACTATCTTTTTCTTTTAATTGATTAATATTATTATGTGGTGGTGGAATGCATCATGGATTTCTGAGGATACTAGTTGTTCCGGGATATGAGAGTGTTGATGAATTATCTAGGTTTCTAGATAGGATATTATCTAGGTTTCCCGGGGTCAAGTTCTTTATTATTGGAGAGAAATGGGTTGTTGAACGTGTAGGTAAAGCTCTTGGTAGGAGAGTCTTGGCAAAGGGCAATGTTGTACTGTATAAAGTTGATCATAGAATTGAGAAGAGGTTTAGTGAGGCTTTAAGGCTTTTCGTTAACGTTAATCCGTCATTGATTATTTTCTTTCTTAGGAAAGTTTCTGAAGACGATTTTGATCCAAAACTTTTCTATCCTCTTGCTTTGAATAAGGGGATTCCTATATATTCATATGTTAAAGATAAAAGTAGTTATATTGGTGTTGGGGAGATAGTATATAGTGTAAATGATTTGATTTCACTTATTGAGAGGTTTTATATAAATTGGCGCCATACATAGGACTACCTATTTGGTATAATACTCTAAAGAAGGACTATAGTATTATTGAGATAAAATCCGTGATCCAGGAATTAAAGTCCAGTGGAATAAATCTTTATGAGATAAGTATTGATTATCCATGGTCTTATAAGGATTTTGACTTACTATATTCCCTCATAGACATACTTATAGAAAATAATATTCACATAGGAATACATGCCCCATGGAGAGATCTTTTTTATGCATCTCCCTACGAGGATCTTAGAAAGGTAGCTATAAATATCTTAAAGACTGCATTAAACCCTATTATAGGCAAATACCCTATAGAGTATATTGTTGTTCATGTAACGTCTATGCAGAAAGCAGGTTTTGAAAATACGTACCATGATATGGTTGAGGCGGCTCGAAAATCTATTGATGAATTGTTTCAATGGTTTAATGACTACGATATACATCTATGCATAGAGAATGTACCCAAGGGATTTAGTTCAAAGCCAGAGGATCTTGTAGCAATTACTGGCGATAATGTTTATGTAGCACTTGACATAGCCCACTTATATGCCACGTATCTCAGACATTTTACTAATGCCTATACTAATTTCAATGAGTTTTTAGAAGATAGTATTGTAATGATAGGTTCTGATAAAATACTTGCTATACATTTCCACGATGTTGTATTTATAGGAAATAGGTTATTTCATCATGTAATTGAGCATATATTACCTGGAATGGGTATTCTCGAGTATAAGAATGTATTGAAAAAACTTTCTAGAACCAAGGCTAAGTATTTATTAATAGAGGCTTTTATTGATTCAAAAGGTAGGCATCTAAAGTTGCATCAAGTAGCTGATGGTATAAGGGAGATTTTAACATGGCTAAAGATATACCTATAGTGATTGGTATTGATGAAGCGGGAAGAGGGCCTATACTTGGTGACATGGTTATTGCTGCTATTGCCTTTAGAGAAGATACACTAAAGAAAATTAATGGTTTAGGGGTGAAAGATAGCAAGTTATTAACTCCAAATATGAGAGAGAAACTCGTGCCACACATCATAAAGTATTCATTAGCTGTTGTAGTGTCTCATGTATCCCCTATAGAAATTGATCACTATAATTTAAATGAACTAACTATTAGTAGAATAGGCTATATTCTTGGATCATTATCAAAGATCATTGATCCATTCCAAGTTAGACGGATAACGATCGACATGATCACGGGATATAGAAAGTACCGTCCTAATTATAAACGGTATTTTCCAGATGCTAATGTAATATTTGAAGTTGATGCGGACACAAAATATGCCGAAGTGTCTGCAGCAAGTATCGTAGCCAAGTATTATAGGGATCAATTAATTAATGAATTGAAGAGATATTATGGAGAGCTGGGTAGCGGATATTCGACGGATCAAAGAACAATTAGTTGGATCAAAGATCTTTATAAGAAAGGGTATCCACCACCACCATTTATTAGAAGAACTTGGAGGGTACTTGAGAAAATAGCGCCAAAATGGTACAGAGGTAAAAGGAGAAGGATGCAGAAAAGAGGTAAGCAAAAGACTCTAATTGATTTTATGGATTAAGAAGTTCCTCTTCTTTAAGCTTAATTAGCATTTAAACAATATATTTTAGCCTCAGAGGAGGATATTGGAGAATGCCTGCTAATCTTCCTGCTGAAGCGAGAGCCAAGTGGATAAAGGTTATGGAGGCTAGGACTCCTGAGGAAAAGATAAAGGCGCTTGAAGAATTCTTATCAGCAGTACCAAAACATAAAGGTACTGCTAATCTTAGGCTATGGGCTACGCGTAGACTTGCAGAATTACGTGAAGAAATAGAGATCCGTAGAAGAAAAAGAGCCGGGCGAGGACCTAGATTTTTTATTGAGAAGGAGGGAGCTGCACAAGTTATAGTTATTGGGCCACCTAATACTGGTAAGAGTAGTGTTGTATCAATACTAACTGGTGCTAAAACAAAAATCGCTGATTACCCTTATTCTACAATAGAGCCCGTGCCAGGCATGTATAAGTTTAAGGATGTGTTATTTCAGCTTATAGATACTCCTCCTTTATCTCCTGGTTCTAGGAGTGGCTTGAATACAAGGATTATTGGCCTTATACGTAATGCTGATGCAATAATGATTATATTGGATGTAAACGGCGATCCTATAGATGATTTTAAAAGAATATATGATGAATTAAACGGTCATGGAATACTTTTGCATAAGCCACGTGGTAGAGTCGTAATTGAAAGACAGAGAAGCGGTAAATTGGGTATCAGAGTGGCTCTTATGGGTAGACTTCTAGATTGTACACCGGACGATATAAGGAAGTTACTAGAGAGCTATAGAATAAATAATGCATTAGTAAAGATTTATGGTGATGTAACACTTGATGATGTTGAACAAGCTATTTTTGAAAGCCGTCTTTATAAACCATCCATTATAGTAATTAATAAAGCAGATCTTGATCTTAAGAAGGCTATTACCAATGGTAGGTTATTGAAGAAAATGAATCCAGACATACCAGTTTTTGTTGTATCAGCTAAGTGGCGTAGAGGATTTGAGAAATTAGGTGAAATACTCTTCAATGAACTAGAACTTATTAGAATCTATACTAAACAACCAAATGGAGAAGTATCGGATAAACCATTACTACTTAAGAAGGGCTCAACGGTATTAGATGTTGCAAAGAGCATACACAAAAAATTTGTAGAAAACTTTCTATATGCTAAGATTTGGGGTCCCTCAGCAAAATATCCTGGTGAGAGAGTAGGGCTTGATCATGTATTACTTGATGGAGATATTGTTGAAATACATATTCGTGGCTAAATTCTTTTCCGGGGTACAACTATTTTAACGATCTTCCTTAAATCATCCTTCTCAATATAAGCACCAGCTAAATCAATATCCTCTGGAAGTTCCACTTCAGTATAATATTTATTGAATACGGCTTCTTTCGTAACAGTCCATCTAGAGAATCTTATTTCTTCTCTCAGTTTACATTCAATGATGACTCGTCTACCCTTAAGATCTATTGACAGTGCCTTAAAATCGGCGTATGGTAGATCAATTAATAATACATATTTATCTGGAAACCTCTCCATGGATATGAGTGGTTCTAATCTACCATCAGTCGTCCACATGGGCTTATCCTCTTCAAACTCCTCTTCAATTTCTCTCATAAGCCTTCTTATTTCTCGTTTAACTCTTTCGAACATTTCATCAAAACTACTCATACATGATCGCCTCCTCATGTATACATGAGAGGCATTTGCATTTCATACTTCTTCTTCATCTCAGATAGCGCCTTCCTAGTCTGCTTCATAAGTTCTCTAGTCTGTATTTTCACTAGTTCTGCTTCCTCAAGCAATTTACTTACATCAACGGATACACCAGTTATTCTAGACAGTATCTGTAAAGCCTCGGCAGCGGCTTCGGGATCAGGAAAATCATAGAATGATTCAACGAGTATCATTAAATTGTTTATGTTCTTTCTTCTAGATTCCTTTAGTATAACTGCATAGGGACCTACTATGAACCCCTCATCAAATCTCTTGATATCAAGATCTTTTATGATCTCTGCTGCCTTATCTGTTGATGCAAGCCAATATGCTGTAAGCTTTTTAATCTCAAGCCTATTTGGTACCGCAATGCCAGATAGAGATATTATATAGTCTATACCCTTTCTTGATACGTACTCAACTATACTTTTTGAAATAGGATAAACAGCTGGTATAGACAAAGGTGCTTCGGATACAAGTGCCAATATATTCTTATCATTATTAATATACAATTGCAAGGGACTCCTAGGAATGCTTTTATGAACTACCGTTATAGGCTGAAGATATCTGGAAGAATCTATTTCCCCATATAATTTCATGGATGTTGTCATAGCAAGATACTTCGTGGCTAATGCGCCTACCAAGCCAGCATCCGGGAGCCCCAAAACCAAGTAGGATGGATGTTCTAATCTTATATCCTCATACTCATAATAATCTACATCATCAAAAGATGTTTTATTCACATGCCTTTCCAAAGACATTTAACCACCAATATGTTTACTTGTAACAACTCTACTATTAATTTAACCTAAAATCTTTAAAGATCATTTCTACATTATTGTTAAAATGCTTCTGAATTAGTCCGATTGTCTAATGTATTTACTAGGAGCGAAGAAACATTTATTCAAAAATAAATAAACGATGTTTCTTCAGCGACTATGAATATCAGTAAAATAGAGATGAGGGGAGGGTGCTCCGCTACCCCAGGGCTCATTTCATTAGTCGGTTCTTCATGGCATGACTTTCGTCACAGCCCCTCCCCTCAATATGATCATCGAGGTCTCCGGGCTTATATAGATGCGTACCTCTCACTCCATTCCATATAAGCACTTATGTGTTTTGGATTAATACTTGGCTTTACACGTTTAACTGTCCTTACGAAGTCCTCCATACTTATTTCTCTAGGCTCTCCCTTTCCACCAGTTGATTCAAAATGTTCATCCACTACTTCCAATAATGTCTCCATAACAATATTCTCTATATCATGGCTTGAATAACCTTCTGTAAGCCTTGCTAACCTGTCGATATCCACATCACTACCGATCTTTATAGGTCCCTTTGTAGCTTTGTTAATATAGTACTTAAATAATTCTTTACGAGTCTCTAGATCAGGTGGCGGCACGTATATTCTCTTCTGAAATCTACGGACAAAGCCTATGTCAAGAAGCCATGGCTTATTGGTTGTACCTATAACAAATAGTAGTAATTTACTGTCTTTGTCTTGTAGTCCATCCATTTCCATTAGAAACTGATTTTTTACTCTCGCCTCACCACCTATTTCTTCATTATATACTCTCAATAATCCATCGACTTCATCAATAAATATTATGACTGGTTCTCCTCCAGAAGCTATTTCCCTAGCCTTCTTAAATAGTTTGGCAACATTCTTCTCAGCTTCGCCAAGCCATTTAGACATAATATTTGCTGCACTAACCTTGAATAAATAAGCATTAACCTCGTTAGCTAATGCTCCAACAATATATGTTTTACCACAACCAGGGGGACCGAACAATAATATACCACGGGGCCAGCCAAGAGGAAATAATTCCGGTCTTCTAACAGGATATACAACCGATCTCTTTAAAGCCTTTTTAACCTCATATAATCCAACTACATCATTAAATGTGATCTTCGGTCGCCCCGGAGAATCAGGAGAATATACTTCTAATTCAACTTCCCCACTATCCTGTTCCCCGTTAGGCCCTTTTCTCGCCGGACCTATGATTTCTCCTTGTGCTAGTTTTTCAAGTACTTTAACTCTATCAGTGTATTTCTTCAATAATTCTACATAAAAGCTTGTAAATGCTGAGTCGGGCCTTAACCTTACTAAATGCTGGAATAATTCAATTGCTTTTTTGTAATTCTTTAAAGCCTCATCATACCTACCATTCTTATCTGCTAATACAGCCTTCCTTGCATAGTATCTAGCCCTTTCTTCTAATGGGTCATGCATTGCTAAACACCCTTAGAAGATTAGTGAGATAATTAAATCTTAAAAGATCCCTACGTTTTTATAACAATCTTCCCCTCATCACTTAATTCATGTAATGCCTCTAGTATAGCCTCCTTAGGAACACCATATTTTCTAGCAAATGACTCAAGCTGTATAAATCCATTTGTAAGCCTGATCTCCTCTAACAACCACTTCTTTATCACAGTTAGTGATACACGGCTAGCACTTAGTGCCTGCCTAGCAGTAGCTGGTCTTGTGGGAACATTATTCGGAGGTAGTAATTCTTTTAGATCTAGATCCATCTTCTTTATTGCAGATCCCTTCTTAGGCTCCACCTTACCATATAGGTTTGGTAGACTTGTTGAAGACATTATATTGATTACACTCTTCTCAAGCTCAGTCATCTTATCAAGTAGATCGGGTGTTATTCTTGCAAGTAATGGCTTTAACGTACTTAGCTCCGATATGATATCTGGGAACATGTCAAGCGTATTGCCCATATCAAGCATGGTTTCAAGTCTGAGCTTAATCTGCATAAGCGATTTCTTAGCCTGTATGACTAAGGCGATGAATTTGCTTATTTCGCTCATCTCATTAATAAATATGTTATGGTTATCCTTGTCACCCTTTAATGCTGCTTCCCTAGCCTTTCGCTCAAGATCATCGTATCTATCCTCCATTCTCTTCCTAGTAACTTCTAAATCGCCAATCATCTTGTTAAGTAATTGTACAGTCTTCATTATAGCAGGTGATCTAACATCCCTCTTAAACCCAAATAATCTTAATACCCAGGTAAACGGTCCCCCACGAGGCTGATAGGTTGAGACACTCATTCACTCCACCTCATCATACACAGAGGTTGTGGTTAAAACATTTAGTTTAAATATGTGCGAGTTAGTAATACTCGGTTAAAAACACTTGATCCCTTAACTACCCTCAATAACAACTACTGGTAATGGCTGATTCTGAGATGGTATTGTAGGCTCTGGCTCTTTAGATTCCACGATAGGTTGTGTCTCGAGCTTTTCAAGTCTCTCAATATATTTCTTAATATCCTGTTTCTCATCAGTTGCATACTCTAGATGCTTTCTAAGCTGATCGGCTGCCGCCTTATAGGTCTTATCGCTTACTTCACCAGCTATATAGCTCATCTTTACTGATGTAAATGCTTTTTCAAGCTCTATTATTACATCTTCAAGCTCATGAGTCTTAGCCTTGAGTAGTTCTTTAACCTTACGAGACTCCTCCTTAACCTTCATTAATGCATCCTCCAGCTTCTTCTTAAAAGTCTCATAAGCATGCCTTGGAATCTCCTTCCTAGAATACAGATCCTCTATAGCATGAAGCCTCTTCTTAAGTCTCTCAAGTCTTTGGGCAACCTTCTCAGCCTGATACTGCCACTCAGGTATTAGTACAAGTCCTTCTCCAGTGAACTTGAATCTATCCACAGGTAATTGTTTAAATGTTGTTTCTCCTAGACATACCTCTAGATCTGTTACATATCCATCACTATCACTATAGAAGCTTACTAGATGACCAATTACTCTACCATATGGATCTTTTATAGATTGTCCAAGATATTTTTCAACCTTTTCAACTTGAACCTCCATACCCGGAGACCCCTCACATATATGTTCTAAACTACCATTGGAAAACGATAACTTTTTAAACCCGAGAACTCATTGAAAAAGAGTCTTAAGAATAGATCTTATATAGCTTTATTGTATTTGATCAGCAGCCTGGTGCATGGCATCGCCCCCTAATATGGGGGCTTCCACGCTTTCAACCATCATCATATACACAATGTAATATTGAGTCTAGCTCTTTTTTACCCTTTCTCATGAATACCTATGGATTAGAATAGTATATGCTATGGAGGGGGTATTGTATGGGTCTAGAATCATTAATAAGCGCATTACAGACAATAGGTAGTGTATTCAGCGGCGCTCAAGGAATCGGTACAGCCCTTGTATTAGCAGGTATAATGATATTATTATTCATGGGAATAGGGTTTGCACTATGGTTTCTAGTAACGCTAATAAAGCAACTTCCAAGAATGACATTTAACCAATTCATTAAGTTCATGGTATTCTTTGCAGTAATCCTAATAATATCAGGGATAATACTGCCATAAGGATTTTTATTAAAAATATATAGTGATGATGCGAAAACAATTACGTTGGTTTCCTAGGAAACACTCTATATCCTGGATAATATGGTTTTTCCAATTCGGCTTCGATAGCTAATAATCTATTATATTTTGCAGTTCTTTCGCCACGCGCAGGTGCACCAGTCTTGATTAGCCCTGTATCGAAGGCAACAGCAAGATCGGCTATGGTTGTATCCTCTGTTTCGCCACTTCGATGGCTTATTATAGCTCTATAACCATTCCTATGGGCCATTTCTACAACATCCATTGTTTCAGATAATGTACCGATCTGATTAACTTTTACGAGAACAGCGTTTGCTGCACCCAATTCAATACCTTTAGCTAGTCTTGTAGGATTCGTTGTAAATAGATCATCTCCTACAATCAATACTTTGTTACCCAAAGACTTAGTTGCTTCCACGAATGCTTCAAAATCATCTTCGTAAAATGGATCTTCAATACTGACTATAGGATATTCATCAATAAGCTCGGTATAAAGTTCTAAAAGTTTATCAGTTGTATAGCTTGTTCCCTCAACAATATATACTTTCCTCTCCTGATCATAGAATTGGCTTGAAGCAACATCAAGTGCTAAAGCAATATCCTGTCCAGGATTATAACCTGCCCTCTTAATAGACTCTATTAATGCATCTAGCGGCTCCCTGATTTTCTCCATTGGAGGAGCATATCCTCCTTCATCACCTACATTCACTGCAGCCGCGCCATATTTCTCCTTTAGATACTTCTTAAGTTCATGGTAAACCTCTACGGCTGCTTTTATTGCATCGCTGAAACTGTCAAATCCTGTCGGGACTATCATAAACTCTTGGAAATCAAGCTTATTACCGGCATGAGCACCTCCATTAATGATATTAAGTAGAGGTACAGGTAATGTATGTGCTTTGAATCCCCCAAGATACCTATATAGTGGTAGATCATACGTTGATGCAGCAGCCTTGGCAACAGCTAGACTTGTAGCAACTATAGCGTTTCCTCCAAGCCTACTCTTATTAGATGTACCATCTAAAGCTATCATTTTTTGATCAATTGTCCTCTGTAACCTAGAATCCATGCCTTTAAGAGCAGGAGCTATTACATTATTAACGTTCTCAACTGCCTTCCATACAGATTTTCCATGAAATTCCTTCCTTCCATCTCTAAGCTCCCAAGCCTCATATTTACCTGTTGATGCACCAGATGGAGCCGCTGCCACACCAACTCCTGCTCCTTCAGTAACTACAGTTACTTCAACAGTAGGATTTCCACGTGAATCAAGTATTTGCCGTGCACGAATGTTCTTTATATAGAATACTTCATCTATTGTACTTGTGAGTGTGTACATTCTATATCACCAGTCTGGTGTATGGTAATGGTAAATCCGGGTATAAATAGTAATGGTATCGATCTAATTGCCGTAACTATATTGCTACTGGTATTCGCCTTAATATATCCTCCTTATTTATCAAAGGTTTACAGTAAAATAAAGAATTGGGGCCTTTATTCACTATTTATATGGTCATTGCTTATAGCCAATGGTATTTTATTGGCACTTAAATTAACATTAGTTACCAGCCCATTCCTGATCAGTACCTTAATCTTTACACTAGGACACTTACTTCTAATAATAACTAGAAGAAATAATCAACGCAGCCATGTTCTCTTAGTAGAATTGTATACACTTTTTTTAGCAATAAACATAATAGTTTATTATCTACTCTAAGATACTATCTACTGTAAAGACAATTAATAGAGAGGAGAATTATGCCTAGGAAAGCCCGGATAACTACATGTCCTAAATGCGGTACCGATGTAAAAGAACCTACAAAGACATGGCAATTAGTAGCTCCTATTCCCGATAAGAAGGGTAGAATAACAGTAACTGTTATGGGTGTCTTTCAATGTCCTAACTGTGGATACAAATGGAGAGGTGTTGTAAGTAAAATAAAGGTAGGAGGTACAGGTATTGAGGTCGGAGGTAAAGAGATTGAAGAAGAAGAGAAGAAGCCTCCTAAGATAATTGAAATAGATATTGATAATCTTGAAGAGGAATTTGAAGACTAATTATTTTATTATTTATTAGGTGCTAAAATCTATGAAAATACCTCTACACAAAAAGTATATTGAATATTCTGTAATCATTGTATTAATTCTATTTGCAATTTTCTCAAGAAATGTCCTAGCTTTTCTTACAGGAAGCAATGTACCTCTAGCCGTAGTCGAAGGATATAGTATGTGGCCTACCCTTAGACAAGGAGATCTCGTTATAGCATATAAGCCTCCGCCCGAAGACATTCACGTGGGTGACATTATCATATACAAAGATTATAGAGGGACATTAATCATACATAGAGTTATTGAAGTTTTAAAGAGAGGAAACAAATATTATTATGTTACAAAAGGGGATAACAATCCATACAGAGATCCTATGGATGTTCCCTACGAATTAGTTGAGGGAAAAGTAGTAACTATAAATAACATAGCTTTCAAAATACCCTACTTAGGATACCTATCACTTTGGTCTCATGGTATGGGCCATGCCTTTTAGAACTTCTTTAATCCATTTTCCAGTATTCTTAAAACCTTTTAAAGCTTCAATGTATTCTTCCCATGAAACATCTTCCCTTCTCCTCCACTCCTCATAGAGTTCTATAATTCTTGTAAAAGCCCTGTAGTGGTAACTACATAATCCATCCATATATTCTTCTCTATGACAAAGCCTACATTTATTGCTGGGAACTAATATTTTCAATCTCCAAGAAAGCTTTAAACCCACTTCTTCTTTCTTAGCATTGAACTCCCTTATTAATTTCTCAAGAGTATCCCGAGCTTCCATAATAACCTTGTTCCTACTCATTCTGCCAAATCTAATCTGTTCCATATAGGTTTCAAACTTACGAGTTAGATCCACACTTGTTAGCTCACTAAAATATTCATCAAGTACTTCAATAACAGCAAGCCCTAGATCCGTTACATCTACCTTACCACCTTTCGAAACCAAATACCCACGGTTAAACAGAATTTCTATAATCCTAGCCCTAGTTGCTTCCGTGCCTATTTGGGAATTTTCCATCCATTTAAGGATTCTGATCTTTGATAATCTGTCAGGAGGTTTCGTATAACTCTTTCTTATAGAGACTTTATATAGACTAACTAATTGCCCGATCTTAAACCTAGGGATATACTTTTCACTAGGTCTATGAAATGGATAATATCTATACCATCCTTCTTCAACTATTTCTTTACCCGATAATGTAAACAATATTTCTGAATCATGGGATAATGGCTTAAAATATGCGATTTTATGGACTATCTTGGCTTTAGAGGCAAATACTGCCAAGAACCTTCTAACTATTAAATCGTATATTTTCTGCTCATCAGATTTAAGCCCTTTAGGTATTATACCAGTTGGATAAATAGCTGGATGGGCAGGATCCTCTTTTGGACCCTCAACAGGTTTCAGAACCCCCTTAGTCTCAGCTAATAACTGTTTTACTAGGTTATTATATTGGTAAATCCTTGCAATATTATTGAGTATATTTCTGTAATTTAGATCTTTTGGTAATTTCTGGCTATTGGTCCTAGGATAGCTTATGTATGCGTTCAAATATAGTTGCTCAGCTATTGATTGTGTTTTATAGGGGCTGAATCCATATATTCGGGCTGCCTCGGCTTGTAGATCTCCTAGACTAAATGGTGGAGGAGGATTTACATTCCAGTATTCTTCCTTATAATCTAGTACCTTCAGATACTTATTATCCTTAATACTCTTAACTAGAGCTTTAGCCTCATTACGGGTTTCTATAGAATCTCCCTTATATTCTAGAGTATATTTTTCTCCATCAACAATGATCGTGGCCGATATACTATATTGGGGTAAAGGTATAAAGAGGTATCTTTCAATTTCGTTTTCGACAACGTATTTCAAAGTAGGTGTCTGTACTCTTCCAGCACTAAGTATAAGTCTTTTACCGCTAACAGTTTTTATTGAATCCATTAATGCCCTACTAACGTTAATACCCCATATCCAGTCAAGCTCATGCCTGCATAGTCCAGCTTCAACCATGTTCCAATCAAGATCAGCTAATTGGGCAAATGCTTTCCTAAGTTCATATGGTGTTAGACTAGAGAATTTAGCTCTCAAACTCCTCTGTGGATTCCCAAAGTTCTTTATAATCATATAGCCTATGACTGAGCCTTCAATATCGTAATCACATGCATTAACGTAGTAATTAGCTTCTCTGCAGATTCTTGATAATAAGTTTATGAATTTACGTGTATAGCTTGATCTCCTATCTATTTCATAGAGAGGTCTCCACTCATAAGTAAAAACAGGATATCCGCGTTTCGTTGTATATAATCCAAAGAGGTGACCAGCAGATGGTACTACATATAGCTCCTGAATTGTCGTTCTCAAGATCCAATACGGCACGCCATTACTCCTATAGAGTCTCGGTTTTACCTTATACGAAAGAGCTTCAACTATTCTACGCGCGGCCTTAGGCTTCTCAGCTATAATAACTACTTTTCCACTTAAATCCCATATACTCTTTTTTACCTTCGATAACAATGGCTTATCTACAGGTTTTTCTATGACTATACGTTCCTCCTTAAATCCTATGTAATCAGTTAACGCCTTCGATAATCTTCTATACCTAGCCATATTATTCACTTACCCGCACTAAATTAATGGTATGGGCGCTGTCAATATTATTAGAACAATATATGTTATTAGAATTAAGTAATCTTTACTGCTTATCTTCGATAAATTATTAGCTGCTCCGGGATGTGGCTTAGAGCCAAATATAAACTTGAAAATAAGTAGGACAAATGCTAAGACAAGATAAATAGTTACACTATATCCTAACAATAGGAGTATAAGACCTATTAACGCAATAATGGAAATAGATAATACACCAATAATCATATGGGTCCTACTTGAAGTAAATGTTCTAACAACATGGCCTCCATCAAGTTGTCCAATAGGCATTAGATTAATGAATGTAATAGTATAGATGATGAATGTGATAAATGCTAATGGATGGAGAATGAATGTTGTATTTGGAGGAGGCATCCTAATCATTGACAATACTATCAGCATTAATGGCATAAAGGGTAAAGGAGTAGCTTCTCCAGTCTCAATAAGCTGTTGTGCTGTTTCAATAGGTATCGCTGGAGATAATAAGATGCCTACAATTCCGATTAAGGTGGCAATTAGGAATCCCGACAAAGGCCCCATTATACCCAGTAATCCAAGTATTCTTCTATTCGGCGGAAGTCCCTCCATAGATATTATTGCTCCTAATGTGCCCAAGAAACCCAGTTGTATCGGTGGGGCAGGTATGAAGTAAGGTCCTGATGCGGGTACTCTGTGCCTCCTAGCTATAAACAGGTGTCCTAGTTCATGTAAGCCAAGTGCTATTAAAAATATTAGGGCATATACTGTTGACCATAATATTATAGTTAGATCATCCAATGAAAGCCTTAAAGTATTTAAGAACCCTAAAGTTAAGCCATAACCAGTAAACCAAACTGTAATAAATGTTGCCACCATTAGAATAAGTTGGAGCTTCCTCCTAGACTTCCTCCTTATCGGCAGTATTCTTAATATTGCTTCTCCAGCATAACTAAACTGTATTGGCATAAGATTATCTTTTACAAGGTTCCCATAGAGTGAATCAAACGTATCCTCTGGTATAGGATTCTCTAAGACGAATTCATATATAGTTCCTTGGTTGGTAGTGAAGAATCTGGAATATTTAATAAAGACTCCAGCTCTCGAGAGTTCTTCGTATAAACTCTCTAGCTTCTGGGAGTAGTCTTCTAACTGGTATGAGCTGGCTTGTTCCATCAGGCCTCATCCTACGAATAGTTATTGGAAGCACTCCTTCATATAGTTCTTTAAGAGCTATGGCTATAGGGTCTATAATATTTAACTTAGAAACATCAATTAATGGTGGAGCGCCTAGAGAGAGTTGAAGAGCCCTTGCACCAGCGATTCGGGCTATTTCAAAACGTGTAAGCCTAGGAGGCCCTATTAATGAATCATCAATTCCCATTTAAATATACACCTTTTTACCTAGTAAAGTAGAGGCGTATCTAGACTACTCCTTTAGAAAATATAATATGTGGTTTAAAAAACTAATCTATACCCTTTCTTTAAAAACTATATTTACCTGGTGAGGATTCTTCCTTACCTTTCTTCTCTTCCTTCTTTAGCGGACTAGCTGCAATTATATCGTCTATCTTCAATATCGTTGTAGCAGCTTCAGTAGCACTCTTTATAACTTGTTTCTTAACTATAGCCGGCTCAACAACATTTATCTTAGTCATATCCTCCTCGATCTTGCCCTCAAGAACATTTACACCAGCATTAACCTTGCCCTCGCTATGTAGTTGCCTAAGCCTCATTAATGAATCAAGTGCATCAAGACCAGCCGTTTCAGCAAGAATCATGGGTATTTCCTCTAGTGCTTCAGCAAACTTTTCAATAGCTAGTTGTTCCTTACCACCAACTTTTTCAGCATACTCGCGAAGCCTTAAAGCAAGCTCGATCTCTGGTGCGCCACCTCCAGCAAGTATCTTTGGTTCGCGTAATACATTCCTTAGTACATGAAGTGCATCGTTAAGGCTACGCTCAACCTCGTCAAGAACCATATCGTTAGCTCCACGTACTAATATTGTTACAGCCTTAGGATGCTTACAGCCTTCAATAAATACCATCTTATCGTTGCCAACACGCCGTTCCTCAACAAGTTCTGCATAACCAAGATCCTTTTCGGTCAAGTCTCTTACACTAGATACTATCTTTCCTCCTGTTGCTCTTTCTAGTTTCTCCATGTCTGATCTCTTTACACGTCTTACAGCCAAAATACCCTTCTTAGCAAGAAAATGCTGAGCAACCTCATCAATACCCTTCTGACAAATAACAACATTAGCACCAATACCAGCAATCTTCTCAACCATCTCCTTTAGGATCTTGGCTTCTTCATCAAGGAAGGCCTTAATTAAATCGGGGCTTGTAATGTTTATCTTAGCAGTTATTTCTGGTTTCTCAACCTCTAATGGCGTGTCTAGAAGTGCTATTTTAGCATTTTCAACTCTCCTAGGCATACCAGGGTGTACAACCTCCTTATCAAGGACTATGCCGTAGATTAACTGTGTATCCATTATGCTTCCTCCCTTCTTCTTCTCGATCTTTATATCGTCAAGCTTTACTACGTATGTGCCAGTATGGCTTTTCTCGGCAACCGTTAATACTGCGTTAATGGCCATTTCAGCAAGTTTCTCCTTTACTGTGCCGCTTCCAACAAACTTACTGGCCATTGCCGTATCAACAACCTTACGTAGCATCTGCTTATCCTCAGGATCAATCTTAATAGAGATCTCATCGAGAACCTCCAATGCCTTCTTCATAGCCTTCACATATCCCTCAATAATAAGTGATGGATGGATATTCTGGTCAAGTAGCTCCTCAGCCTTTTCAAGTAATGTACCGGCTAGAACAACAGCCGTTGTAGTACCATCACCAACTTCTGCATCCTGAGCCTTAGCAACCTCTACTAGAAGCTTTGCTGCAGGATGCTGTACTTCCATTTCCTTAACGATTGTTGCACCATCATTTGTTACGGTAATGTCACCGAAACTATCTACAAGCATCTTGTCTAGTCCACGTGGTCCTAGACTGGACTTTAAAACCTCAGCTAATGCACGTGCAGCCATAATGTTTGTTCTTAATGCATCCTTACCCGTTGTTCTCTGAGTTCCCTCCTTAAGTATGAGGACTGGTACTCCATAAAGCGCCATATTCTACACCTCTCTCCCACATAAATCACTTCTGTTTTGGATTTTGATTAAACCGGTTCTATATAAGTTTAACTCTATATAGAATTTAGAATGATCGGGGAAAATTAGTTTTAGCATAAAAGTATATCATCTAAAATAGATTAGGGAGTTTAGTAGGTGATTAATAACATGGAAAACATAGTAAAGAAAATAGTAAGTATCTACTCGAAGTATATCGATGAGGAACTTGATCTATATATGGGTAATAGGTATTTACTTATTGCAATTGAGAATCTCATACATGAGGTAAAAACAGGATTTTTGAAACCAGATGATTTGCAGAAAATAGCTATGGAATTAAGAGACGCGTTATTAGAAGGACCGGGAAATGTTAATCCATATATTATGGAGATTTTGGGTATTCTAGAGGAAAGTGTTACTGAGGAGAATATTAAGGAAGCTCTTGAATTATCGAGGAAATTATTTAAAGAAGATAGATTTGACAAGATTGAGGTCTAAATCTTAAAACTAACATTTAGACTTCTAAGCGTATTTCTAATACTTCTTCTGAGAACCATTAAATCTAAATCTCTTTTTCCAAAACAACCTTGTTGCTCAAATACTAGTCTACCATCGAGATAAACCCTTATACAAGGTATCTCCTTAATGCTATCCATTAAACTAGGGAATTTCTTAATAGATACTCTAAGCAATAGTATTGACTGATCCAATGTACGTTCCATAGCTTTTATTGTTTTGGAAAAATCCTTGCTTACCTTACTATCCGGATCATAGTATTCTACAATTACTACTCTATTACTACTTATTGCCCTCTTGATCTCGTCTATACTTGATACTTCATACATCGATATACACACTCGGTTTTACATGCATTATTTCAATAAAGATTTTTGCTTACCTCCTTATTAAACTGGTTTATACAACTGATCATATTGGAAGTTTCCTATTATGGATTTCTTCAATAATCTTTGAAATCTCATTTGGTTTAAGATATATTGGAAAATATATTCTTGTTACAAGATCTATTTTTTCCTTAGGACTTTTAATATCAATATCGCTTACAAGCACGAATCCTAAGTCCATTATCTCTCTAAGTCTCGCAACACTAGTATTCGATAAATACTCATTGAATTTTTCGCTAAACCCTAGCTTCTCCCTAATATAATCCTCAGAAACAATATAGCCACATACGATACATGAGAGATCAGGCATAATCGAGTAAAAACCACATTTAGGACACTGAATAGGCGATTTCCTACCATACTTGTCCCATAAATAACGTAAATAACCTACGAGATCCTCTCTTCCATATTTCAATGCATGTTTGTATAACTCGGAGATATACGGTATTGTAACTTCTTCCCCATAATTTATGATAAACTCTAATTGTTCAATATTAAAATTAGATAATGATTCTAAAAGAGTTGCTGAAATAAGTTTATTTATTTCCCTACGATGTCTACTTATTCTCTTAAGTAAAACATCAAGCGATGGTTTGTACGACGATGACGTTATTATCATATCAAGAACGCTTTTAATTAATTCCTTGCCTAGTTTTTCATTTATGGATAAACTCTCCAATCCCAAGGCTTCATAAAAATCGTTATAATACTTCTCTACGATACCACCAATATCTATGGTCTTAATCTTACGCCTCCTACGTTTCTTACGAGGAATAATTGACACCCCATAATAAGAGAAGAGTATATAAAACAAACTATCTATTTTCTAAATATTTACTTACTAGGAAACTTACAATATTAAATATTAATGATCTGTATTTCCTACTTGAAAGTCTTCTAAGAGTTCTTTCATATCTCTCTGGTGTAGGCACATCGTTAAATAATCCCTTAATAAGTTCCTTACTAATATACTCCAGTAATTCGCCGTATTCTGAGGAGAGATCTATATCATCATAATATTTTTCAACAATTTCCTCGATAATTTCACCCAAATAAGCATCAGTTATATCCATGTAATCAGCATAAAGTAAATCTGGATTTCTAGCCAAATCATGATACGCCTCCGAATTTATTGGATTAGTTTTACCCACACATCTACTTTACACTAGAGGGTTATATAAACTGGTCTTAATAGATTTATCACTTATCAATATAAATGTTTTTCATCATTGAAATACCTATTAACTCTTATATAAGAATTTCAATATATTGGGGGTAATAGTTTCGGTGGAGTCTCACCCGCTACAATCCCAGTGGATTAAGCCATTAGAATGCGAAATAGTTGAATCATCTAAGAGAAGAGCTAGGATAATAGTGTACGTTGAAGATCTCGATCCCAATAACTTAAGAATACTTAAGAACAAAAATACTATTATAGTATTCTCATCAGATAGTGAACAAGCATATTATTGTAGAATTATATTATGGTTTAAGCCATGTAAGCTTATTTACCGGATCAATAATGGTATTTTAACTATAGATGCCTACGGATCATTATGGAATGTACTAAGAAGACTGGTTAATTATTGATCAAACCCATCTAATATAGTTCTTGATATTCTGTGGTGTTATGTGATCATCTATTCTTAGATAGGCTACTCTTGAAAAGCCATATGCTGGTGCTTTACTAGTAAATATGGTTACTACCCGATTCCCATGATTTAACTTAAATCCCTCAATAGCTTCATGACCCCTAATAATCATTCTTACCTTAGCAAGCCTTAAAGCTCTCCATGTAAGCTCGGTGCCGAA
This sequence comes from uncultured Desulfurococcaceae archaeon, assembly GCA_964531225.1. Lineage (GTDB taxonomy): Archaea > Thermoproteota > Thermoprotei_A > Sulfolobales > Desulfurococcaceae > CAZHDB01. Next base: position 31,569 of record CAZHDB010000008.1, on the reverse strand, counting down.
CATTTTTCCTGCGCCCCGGAATGATGGCTGAAAAGTAATATTTGCTTCTAATGGGTCGCTCCAAAGAATATCCTCAATAACTTCATCATCAAGTATAGGCGTTAATAGGCTAAAGCCTTCTTCAAAACTCTTAGCATTCAGTACTCGAGAAGGAACTCCTCCATGAAGCAATAATGCTTCTCCCGGAACAAGAGCGATTAGTGGTAGTTTTTGAAATGTACCTAATATAGCAAAGTATATTGCTTTCCAGGCAGAGCCGTATCTAAGAACGAGTTCCTCGGGGAAATCATGTGGATGCGGTATAAGCATGGGATCTGGTTCGTGATTACCTCTTAATACCACTACTTTTCCCGGATATAATATCTTAAGCGTGTAAACTATTGCTAGAGTCTCTACTTGACTAATTCCTCTATCTATATAATCACCTAAGAAAATGAGTACAAGGTCCTCCTTATCTAGTTCTCGTAGGATATTCTCTTTTAATATAATCTCGTATAATGTATCAGCATCTCCATGGAGATCGCCTATTACAATCTTATTACAATTATTGGATATAGTGAAATACTGTCTATGGGGTACCTGTATATATTTTGATTCTGTATATATAACTTCGAGAAATTCGAAAATCAGTTTAATGATCCCTTTAACATTTCGAATATAATCTTTAACGATATTCTTAAATTCATCAGGATTCAATCCTGTTCCCCATTTTTCTCCATATACTTCTAATGGCTAAGGTATCTCTGTCTATTAGTCCAAGCCTAAATTTAATAATTGCTATTGTATAAGGCTTAATAGTAAATGATACCATATTAGGCTTTGAAAATACTGGTTTATAGCCTTTAACTATACCTGCTGTATAAATCAAAGGATCTTTAATTGGTAATAGAGAATATATTGTGGTCTTAATCGCGGAATTAAAGGGATTAACCAATACTAATCCTATATTTCCGTAATCAAATAAATACTCAGCAAGTAAGATGCTTTGAGGATAATAGTATAATAAATCAGATATCTTAAGTAAGGGCTTAATTCCCTCGATAACAAGTTTTTCTCGACTTACTATACTGGATAATAATTGAGAAAATAAAGCCTTATAATTAGGATATAGCGAGAAGTAAATCATATACTTTGAATTACATAGCCTAATACTAGAATTCTTAATTTCAATACTCTTTAAATAAGGATTAGCTATTGATATAAAGAACGTATTCCTAAGGCCAAGTAATCCATTATAGTACGTATCACCGCCTACTAGATCAATTATATCATAATAAAGATAATATGGAGTTAAAAAGTACGCTTCAGCGTTTAACCAATCTATACATAATTCTACACATTCATGGGTATCTACATAAATGAAGGGCTCCACAAGACTAATTATTAGCCTGGTATTCAAACCATTTAATAATAGAGATGAGTTTATTCTTTTAATGGATTTAATTGGAGCAATTCCACTTAAATAGAAACAATTAGGTCCCATACATACCCTTATGTAATTCTCATGTATAGATAGAATTGATGACCCTTTTATCTTGAAAACTTTGTCCAAATTACTAATATCTATAGCTTCTTTAGCTTCATACACGTATATTGAAAAAGGTTTCAAAATATAAAATGAATTATTGTAAATAAAGAAAATACTTGTGGGTAATGGATTATATAATAAATGATCCTTAGGAGAAATAGTAATGAGATCTAGTTCTTGAAGAAACTCCTTAAATCCTTTTACTTCGATCCTTGGAAGCCATAAGGTTTGATGATCAGGCTTGGTAATTAAGTATTTGACGCCATTACCTTTACCCTGTATTTCAATAGTATATTGTCCATGATCTTTTAATATTATTTCCTCCTCACCATCGTAATTTACTTTTAATCCTGATAGCTTTAGTATTTGAGATGCCAGAGCCAATCTTTTTATTGCTTTAAAGTCAATTTGCTTAACATTACTAGAGAACATTAAATACAGCTTATAAAGATCCATTGAATCACCTACTCTATCTAAGAATTACTTAACATATATAGGAAATAACCTTATATCATAGACTCCCATAAATTCTTGTGTCTCATAGAAATACTTGATTAAATTTGAGAAATTAGATACATAACCCTCCATAAAAAGAACCTTCATACTCTTAAATCTACTAAACGAAATACTAAGAAAGCCTTCTATAGATCCAGTACTGTACAAGTCGTTAATAAGATCTTCTAATTCCACATTATTATCAATAACTAGTTCAATCAGTGAATTTACATTAATCGATTTAATCCAATATTTACCCTTAATTGCTTTCTTAACATGTTCCCTAAAGTGATAATCTAAAGTCGTAATAGGGATTATGTAGTCTCTAGAAATCTCGACGAGCCTTGTGTATCCTTTAAGGAATGCATAAGTTAGTATATAATCATATATGTCGGGCTTTTTACGATAGTCTATATGTACGGTCTTGGTCCTATATTCACCTACTCCATAAACATAGTATGGAATAACTACATGATTTAGTATGAATACATCGGCTACCGATGAATCAGTTTCTATAAACTCATTAACTTTATCATTAAATAATTCAATATACATCATTGGTACGAGATATTTTAATACGACTCTTCTATACGGTGATAATGAGTAGTAAAGTGATAAAGGATCTATTGTGAAATTACCAATTGATATACTATAAGTTCTTTGCTTAAATACATCTTCACCCTCAATATACACATAGACTATGCTTAGGTCGAGACACTCAATACATATGTCGTATTGTCTTCTAAACCCGTTTTTCTTAATTTTATCGATCCTTCTGAACAATGTAGTCCTAGAAATATTAAGTTTCTCGCATAACTCATGTATACTAGTAATGCCTTCATTCATATAATCAATTATTGTATAATCTATATCGTCAAGACTGTCCACGGGATCCATATATAAATGCACCGTCATTATGGATTATATATTATTGATAATTGATAATAATTCTTTTAGTGCGCTGATTACATCATTAATGTTAACTCTTTTAATAATATCAATATTCCCTTCAACTATATCAACAATAAATCCTTGATCCTCTAATCTCCAAATTAAAGTATCCAATAAACTCCTATCAACAGGCATTGTGAAGCGTATTCTAGTGGATCCATCACTTCTTATTCGTATAATAAGTACCGACCGGATCTTTTGATTTATTGCATGAAGTATTCTTGATCTAACTCTATCGCCTGATAAGGTATTCTCTACAATATCTCTAACAGTTATATGGTATCCATACTCTTTAAGTAAGGACTCTATTTCAGAGGCTACCATTCTCGTCATAGCCTACCACATCGCAATAACTAATTAAATAATTTATACGAGGCTCCGCAGCGGCCAAATACATCATTATTCAAGATATTCTGAGAGTGCTCAGCCAAATGCCTTCCAATCACCATTCATGGTCGGGAGTATTCTTCATCGCATCAATATCTATACTATTTACTCTATAGGCTAAAATAAGTGTCTCTAATGAATCAATCCTTTGATGCTAATATGGATCTTATCTTTTCTCTAACAATACTAGCCACTAATTTACCATCCGCCTTACCTCGGACAATAGCCATAACCCTGCCCATTATCAGTCCAAATGATCTCTCGCCTCTCTCCAGTATTTCGCCAATGTTTTCCGAGACAATCTTATCAACTATAGACTCTATTTCTTTACGCGATAAACCAGTTAATCCAAGTTCCTTGGCTACTTCTTCAGCAGATTTATCAGGGTTTTTAGCAAGATATGCAAGTATCTCAGGTATAGCCTCTTTAGCAACAACACCTTTTGCAACGAGAGCTATAGTCTCTTCAATATGATCATCACTAATATTCTCGATCGGGACACCGTCTTTTCTTAAACCTTTAATAGTGTTTTCGATAGTAGCAGCTATAATGGTTGGAGACACCTTATCACCATACTTACCAACAAGTTTCTCAAATAGGTCAAGACGAATATTATTCAATATAGCAATAGCAAGTTCACGGCTAAGACCATATTCTTCAGTAAATCTACGGAGTTTAACATCAAATGGCTCAGGAACAATCTTGTCAGCTTCAGCAAGTAATTCATCAGTAACTTCAACTGGAGGAATATCTGTCTCCGGATACATACGTGCAGCTCCAGGCCTAGGCCTCATATATCTTGTAGTACCATCAGGATTGGCGGCTCTCGTCTCCGGAGGTACTCCTTTGAAAGCATATTTTACACGTTCAATAACAGCTTCCAATGCCTTGAAAGCCTTATCTCTACGATCAGCTATGAATACTATAGCATCCCGTGCACGATCAGCCTTTAAATATTCATATAGTTTCTCAACTTCCTCAACGGATATTCCATATGCTGGTAGTTCATCCGTATGAAACAGTCCTCCTACACCACCCCATACACGTGCATAATCAGCTAGTTCTGTTCCAAATCTTCTACCAGGCTGTACCTCCTGGCCAAGTAATCCCTTGAATCCAGGTAATACAATAGCATATACCCCATACCCTTTTCTACCTAAGATTCTCCTAATGATCTTCGACTTTGTATTCCTAAAAACCTCAGTAACATCACGTATTTCCCCAGATACTTGCTCGGGTTTAACTCCTCTCCTATGTAATTCATCACGTATTTCGAGAAGCTTAAGCTGCCTCATAGCTTCATATTCAACAACTTTTGATATAAGGTATAGATGTTGAACACCCTTAATCTCAATCTTCTCTCCTCCCTTAATAGATACATTAAGATCTTGACGAATAGTACCAAGGCCTCTCTTAGCCTTACCAGTAAGTCTAACAAGCTGGCCGATCTTAAAGGCTACTCTTTCAGCCTGGACAGGATCGTGGATATCAGGTGCTGTAGCTATTTCAATTAATGGTATACCAAGTCGATCAAGTTTGTACTTCACACGATCTTTTTCCTCGCCAAGCTTACGAGCAGCATCCTCCTCAAGACATATTGTCTGAATACCTATTCTTCTACCATTATCTTCTAAGTAGCCTCCAAGGGCAATTATTGAGGTTCTCTGAAATCCGGTTGTATTAGATCCGTCAATAACTATTTTCCTCATAACATGGATCTCGTCAACAATTGAGGAATGCAGTGCTTTAGCTACGGCTAATGCTATAGCAAGGGCCTCTCTATTGAGCTCGTGAGGAGGCTCTTCATCAGCTTCTACAAGACATGAAGAGTCCCTTGGCGCATGATACTCATATATTCTACCTCTTTTCCACTCAAGCATAGCCGCCACATCAACTTCTCCTAATTCGCTCTTAGCAGGCCTAAGTTCCCTCTCAAAAACATCTTCAGCACCTTCCTCAACAAGCTTCGTCGGACAATCACAGAATAGCTTATGTCTCGTATCGAGCTGTACATGTATCTCTAGACCAGCCTTTAACCCGATCTTATCATAATCTATCTTCATAATACCCACCTAGGATATAGATCAATTGTATGTCTTGGATTAATCTCCCCAACAATATTCGTTAAAAAGATCCTTCTAACTTCCTCTAAATCCCTTGTCATACCAAGTATCCATGAAAGCTTTACATAAGCTGTTTCAGGCAATATATCATTACCCGGTATAACACCTGCTTCTAATAATCTCCTGCCCGTACTATAGACATGCATATTTATTCTACCAAATAAGCACTGGCTAGTCATTACAACGGCTATTCCTTCCTCAACAGCTCTTTTAATAGTTGGAATAACACGATTAGCTATATGACCCAATCCTGTGCCCTCAATGACTATACCGTGATACTTTTTATCTATAAAGAATTCAATTATCTCGGGATCAATTCCCGGATATGCCTTGACTAGAGCAACTTTTTCATCAAAGTGATTCCTTAGAACGGGTTCTTTATCCTTATCTCTCCACTCAATGATTCTACCAATAATCTTTATTTCCCTCTTATCCGGATATACCATGGCAATGGGTTTATCGTTTATAGACTGAAATGCATCTCTCCTACTAGTATGCATCTTACGTACCTTGACACCTCTATGAACATATGCATATACGTCTCCGGTTTCACCATGCATTACAATTACTGATTCAGCAAATGGTGCTTTAGCAGCAATAAGAAATGATGCTTTAAGATTAAAAGCTGAATCAGTACTTGGTCTGTCACTACTTCTCTGAGAACCAACAAGTACTATTGGCACAGGCTTATTTTCAATAGCAAATGCTAATGCTGCAGCAGTATATCCCATAGTATCAGTACCGTGGGCAACAACTATTCCATCGTATCCCTTAATCATAGCTCTATAGGCTTCTTCAGCTATCTTAGCCCATATACTTGGCCTCATATCTTCACTAAAGATCCTTGCAACTTCTTTTGCTTCAAGATATATTATGTCGGTTATTTCAGGTATCCATTCAAGGAGTTCATCGGTAGACAGTGCTGGATGTACAGCTCCAGTTTCATAATCTACTTTAGAAACTATTGTGCCACCAGTACTGAGCATAATGACATTAGGTAATTCTTTTCTTTGAATAGGCGGTTTCGATGAATAGCTTACAATCCTTTTCTTAGTCTCTATCTTTTCAATAATAGTATTTTGATCTACTTTAACGCCGATATTATATCCATTATCGAGTTTAATAACAATGAAGGGCTTTTCTCCATAAAGTATTTCACGAGGCATGAGTGTACCTTCAAATATTCTATCTCCTCTTATAATCCTTATGCGATCTCCTACTGAGGCATTAGCTTTCAACAACAGTTCTTTAGCCAGTCCTTGATATCCAAATAGTTCTTCAGGCATTATATCACCAAATAGGTACTACATAGTCTACCAAGTATATACCATGTAGAATCAATTAATTAACTTGATTGATATAAAAGAAACTATGGTATAGAAATATTTATCACGTAAATAATGGTTTACCTTTTAAAACCTCCAAAACCAGCTTGTTGTTGAGCAAGAACTACTCTTCTAATATATTCTCTCCTATTCCTAAGTTTCGGAGACAAATTCTTTTTCTGCTTAGGTGGGATCTTTGGTGTCTGACTCCTAACCTTACCTGCCTTTGTAAGTGATCCGTGTGATGGCATAGCATCAGCACCTCTACCATAATGTTATGACGTGGGGGTTTTAAATATTTAACCACTACGTAAAATCTGTGGTCATGTATTTATATAGCTTTTGCATTCTATTAATACATATAAGAAAAATTGGATAGAGGTGTATTATGGGATATGAAGGCATATATTGTGGAGTCATTGATTGGCGTAGTTGCATTCAGTGATAATGGGGATTTAATAGTATATTCACCTGCACCTAAAGATTTAGATGAACTAGTAGAGTATCTAATAAGTTTGGAAGAGGGCAGGGAAATCCCTCAATTAAAAGAAGCAATTGATAAGCTCAAGGAAGCAGGAGTATCAGAAGCTGTCGTAGAAACTGAGGCTACTGCTAAATATGTTAGCTCGGCAGGTATAGAGCCGAAACTAGAGCCTGGGCACCAGTTTGCTGTATTGCTTAGAGATAATCTTCCAAGATACGCCGTTGAATACGGGTTTGTTACTACTGAGGACGAATTTCTAAAACTGCTTCATACGACATTACTTGAGCTTACACGTAGAAAGCTTCGCAGAGCCGCTGAGAAAAGAGATCTTCTTGCTGTACAAGCCATTCGTGCAATAGACGATATTGATAAGACTATTAATTTATTCGTGGCTAGACTACGTGAATGGTATAGTCTACACTTCCCCGAACTAGATGATCTTGTACGTGAGCATCCTGATTATGTAAAAATAGTTGCTGAACTAGGACATAGAGAAGCTATATCCAAGGATAAGCTTATAGAACTAGGTTTTAGTGAGGCTAAGGCTGAAAGAATAGCCAATACTGCCCGTAAAAGTATTGGTGCAGACCTAAGTGATTTCGATATTGCTAAGATACAGACGCTTGCAAGAATTATTGCTGAACTATATAGGCTACGTAGCGAATTAGCTGACTATATAGACGCTGTTATGAAAGAAGTCGCTCCTAACATAACTGCTCTAGTAGGTCCTTTACTTGGTGCAAGATTATTAAGCTTAGCCGGAGGCCTAGAGAATCTAGCCAGGCTTCCAGCAAGTACTATACAAGTCCTTGGAGCTGAGAAAGCATTATTCAGAGCTTTAAGAACCGGTGGCAAACCTCCAAAGCATGGTGTAATATTTCAGTATCCAGCTATTCACCGTAGTCCCAGATGGCAGCGCGGCAAGATCGCGCGTGCACTTGCAGCAAAATTAGCTATAGCTGCTAAAGTTGATTACTTTAGTGGTAGATATATTGGCGATAAACTCAAGGAAGAAGTTGAAAAGAGGATCGAAGAGATCAAGAAACTATATGCCAAACCACCTATAAGGAGGAAGGAGGAAGAAAGACGTGAGAGAAGGCCGCCACGTAGAGGACGTAGGAGAAGGGGAAGAAAGAGAAAGTAAGAGGTGAAATATGATGGTCAATGTTGTATCTGTAAAGCCTCATGAAAAGTATATGGGTGTTTACATAGTCGAGCTAGAAGACGGTAGTGTTAGACTTGCAACCAAGAATCTAGTGCCTGGACATCGTGTTTACGGAGAGAGGCTATTCCATTGGGAAGGTGTAGAATATAGAGAATGGAATGCCTATAGAAGTAAATTATGTGCAGCGTTATGGAATGGACTAGAGGAATTACCTGTTAAAGAGGGCAATCGGGTACTATATTTGGGAGCTGCAACAGGTACTACTGCAAGCCATGTATCAGATATTGTTGGTTCTAAGGGCCGCGTGTATGGTGTTGAGTTCGCTCCTCGTGTTATGAGAGAATTTGTATTGGTAGCTGAAATTCGTAAGAACTTATATCCTATACTTGGTGATGCACGTAAGCCTCATGAGTATAGGCATATAGTTGAAGCAGTTGATGGAATATATGCTGATGTGGCCCAGCCTGAACAAGCTTCACTTGTAGCTGACAATGCTAATTTCTTCTTGAAAGATGGGGGCTGGTTGTTACTTGCTATTAAGGCTCGCAGTATTGATGTTACTAAAGAGCCTAGTGAAGTCTATAAGAGAGAGATCAATACTTTAAGGGAACGCGGCTTTGAAATAGTTGATGTAGTACATTTAGAGCCCTATGATAAGGATCATGCCATGGTTTATGCTAGATTTCATAGAAGGAAGTAGATCCTATAGTTTTTCCATTCCATTTACTACTATAAAACTATAATAATTATAATGGTTGGTGAATATAATTATAAATAAGGTAGAATAGTTCACATATCAAAATAGGGTACCAAGTAATGCCCCGTAGCATGGCAAGAGAATTAGAGAATTTACTTGAAGAAGCATATAATGTACTCAAACGTAGTGGTAGGCGAGTCGATATTATAGAGTATCCGCTACGTAGAAGAAGAGCTTTTGACCTTGTAAGTAATGGCCGTAGAAACATTTTTGCCCGAATAGTTTATGATGCAGGCAATTTAAGTAAAGAAGATGCTAATGAACTTCGTGCATCAGCTCATGCATATGGCGCGTCACCCATAGTTATTGCAAAGTATGTTTATGGATATGAGGCAGAGGATGACGTAGTATATGAGAGGCACGGATTATATGTGTTAGGTATTGAAGGTCTTAAACAAGTTGCTAGGGACGGACCACTATTTATTTTGAATTCTCATGGAGTTTATACAGTTAGAATAAATCCTAGGAAACTTAGGAGGTTGAGAGAAGAAAAAGGAATGAGCCTCGGCGAATTAGCCGATAAATTAGGAGTTTCTAGAAAAACTGTCTACGAATATGAAAGAGGTGCTATGAGTCTATCGATAGATAGAGCAATTAAACTCTTTGATATATTTGGAGAAGAAGTATTTGAACCAATAAATGTACTTGAAACACCGAGAGAAGAGACATACGATCTTGTTGAACCTGATGTGAAGCTCGAAGAAATGATCATTAATTACCTTAGAAAGAAGGGATATAAAGTAGTTCACTTGAGAAGAACACCAGTAGATATCATTGGGTATAGAAGGAAAGGGGGTACTATATCCGTAATAGTCAAGCATTTCATTAGTGAAAGAAAGTTTCTTTTGAAAGTCAATGAAGCCGAGAAAATTGTTTCTCTAACTGGTTCTCAAAGAATTGTCGTAGAAGACGAAAAAGATCTAGATCATATTGAGAGAAAAGATTAGACATTATATTTCTTGTAGGAGATGCCAATTATGATTCCTAGAGTTGTTATTACCGGTAGACCTGGCGTTGGTAAATCGACGCTATTTATGAATATTTTAGATACATTAAAATCACATGGTTATAAAATAGCAGGTATTCATAGTCCTGAAGTACGTTCTTCCGGCTATAGGATAGGCTTTAGATTCGTCGATTTATATGACGGCTATTCCTCATGGCTTGCAAAAAAGAACTTTAGTTCACCCATTAGAATTGGGAGATATGGTGTAGTAGTTAATGAAGCACTTAATTTGTGGAAAAGGGCTTTACAGAATATGGAGAGAGCAGATATTGTAGGGATCGATGAAGTAGGGCCTATGGAGCTTAAACTACCAGGTTTTAAAGATGATTTATTGAATAAAGTCTTGGAAATAAAGAAACCAATCATACTAGTTATACATTTTAGATTACGCGATAAAGATATTCTTTCTAAATTAAGAGATGCTATATGGTATGAGGTAACCATTAATAATAGGTATCTATTGAATAAAAAAGTACCGATCGAAGTACTTAAGTTAGTCAGGGAGTTTTATGAACGAAGATATTGAACTAAGAAACAATATAATGTATTGGGAAACCATCACTATTGAAGGAAAAGCCAAGATAATAGTGCCTAATCCAAAATACTTTAAGAGACCTGATGGGGTATTCGAACCAGCATGGGCCCCTGTTTTCTATAATCCACGTATGAAAGAGAATAGAGACATAGCTGTACTAGCTACCTATACATATTTTGATGCCAACGAATACTTCTTTGTTGAACCTTTAGCAGGAGTCGGTATTAGAAGCATTAGATTCGCGCTTGAATCCAATGGTCATGGTATTGCAAACGATCTTGATCCGATATCATATTATTACATTACCAGAAACATTATCCTAAATAAAGTTGTTGATCGAGTCAAACCATATAATCATGAAGCAAATACTCTATTAAACAGTTTACGTTCAAATGGAGTGATAGTTGATTACATAGATATTGACCCGTATGGCTCGCCTATACCATTTATAGAATCAACAGCTTACGCTATAGCCAAGGGAGGATTAGTAGGTGTAACTGCAACGGACACAGGCCCATTAAACTGTAGCTACCCTCATGCATGCCTTAGGAGATACGGATCCTATTGTACCAAGACAGATTTTTCTAAAGAAATGGGACTAAGAATACTTATTGGCTCCATAATAAGAAAGGCTGCTTCACACGACATAGCCTTTAAACCTATTCTTAGCTATTATAGAGACTATTATTACAGAGTATATTTTACGGTTTCGAGAAAAGCCACTGATGCCAATAAACTACTTGAAGATATAGGATATATAGTATATGATAAAGAAACGTGTAAGAAAATAATTATTCATTCTCTAGATCAACTAAATAGAACAGAGCATAAAGGTAATATAATAGGACCTTTATGGATAGGTAAACTTGGAGACACTAATTTCATCGATAAGATGATTAATTTAATAAATAGTTTCGATTATCTTGACCAATCTATTAGAAGCTTCCTAAAAACCTTACAAAGTGAATACGAAGTAGTTATCCCATACTATAGACTAGACAAATTATATAGTATTTTAAGGAAGAACATACCGACAATAAATACAGTAATTAAAGCAATTAGAGACGCGGGATATCTAGCGCATAGAACACATTTTGATCCTCGAGGAATAAGGACTAATACGCCTTATGAGGAATTATTAGAGATACTTAAAAATACCTAGTTAGCATAACCCATTCTATGCTTCCCATTCTCTATCCATTCCTCGATCCATGGACAGTTAGTTGGATCATAGAATCCCTTTAAATAACATTTATCAATAAATGGGCATCTAACACACGGAATATCTAAAAACGGCCTAATGTCAAATTTAGTTAAGAAGACTATCTTCCGTTTCTTGAGCCTTATTTTTCTCCTACGAGGTGCTGGCAATAAGAGATAGGTTCTTCTACCACGATTGACAGCTGGTTTTCTTATTATTAGTTTTTTCTTTAACAATTTACTAACAATTCTCGAAGCATCCCTACTATTAATATTGAGTTGACGCCAAAGATCGTTTTGATATATACCTTTTTTACCTGATTTTTTAATTAAATCATATGCTTTTCTTTCTAGATCACTTAGTTCATTGAACTCCATTATATTTACACCATTGCTAACACTATTTGATCAGCTACGGTTTCCTGGGATTGCTCAATTACTCCGGTTTCTAGTAATAATGTTGTAGAATAAGGAATTTATTTTTATTCCAGAGTAATTTCGGGATCGTTAGTATATATTATAAACTTATTATATTTATTGAAAAATGGTTATAAAAGTAATAAAGGTGTTTAAAGAAGTACTTCAATGTCTAATTTTTCAACGAGATCCCCGTACCTATTTCGGATAGTTACATCTGTTATATCACATATACTAGCAACTTCTTGTTGAGTCTTCTTCTCATCAAGAAGGATGGAAGCCATATAGACGGATGCGGCAGCTAGTCCTATAGGTCCACGCCCACTAGCAATCTCTCTTTTCCTAGCTAAATATGTTAATAATGCCGCTAGATATTGTACTTTAGATGAAAGACCTAGTTTCTTCACTATTGCTGGTATGAAATCTTTAGGTTCATTAGTTTTAATTACTATTCTTTTAACATTCTCAACGATTCTCTTCTCAGCATGCCATATACTCCTAATACTCACTCCTAGGGATCTAGAAATAGATCTTAGTGTATATGGTAATCCGTAGATTCTGCTAGCCATTAATATCGATGCTACTGCCATAGCCTTTACTGTCTTCTCTTTAACATTAACCTTTTCCAAAGCCGACTGCAGTATCCTAGCAGCCTCTTCTCTGACATGATTAGGAATTCCTAGTTTTGTAGCATATTCATTTAAATATTTAAGACCAATAACTTTCAACTTATCCTTTTTACTAATTCTAATCTTTCTTTGAAGCCTAGCCATATTACGTACTCTCTTTCTCATTTCACCCTTAAACTTAAACCCTTTCAGTGAAAATGATGTAGTTAATCCTTTATCATGTATAGCGTTAGTAAGTGATCTGCCGGTTCGAGCTTTAGAATATGCGTCTTCAGAACTAAATGTTCTCCACTCCTTACCATAGTCTATCACACGATCACTTATAACAGTTCCACAAGATGCACAGATATGTTCCCCACGATCATGATCAAATACTACAGTTGTTGAGCCACAGACCGGACATTTAATAGATGAGTGTTCAAATATCATAGCTATCTCCTCCTTCTCCCCTTTTTCGGTGTCCTTCCACCTCTTTTACGAGATTTCCTTTCAATATAGTAATACAAATATCCCGATTCAATTAGATCAACTATTTCCTTAGAATCGGGTTTTACAACTACATAAGGTGAGTCAACCGGACCCATGACATCCACTATCTTACCTATTCTCTTCATATATTTATCATACACTATAGCACCAACTATCCTCCTAGGATCTTTTAACTGTGACTTGACTACTATTAAGCCAGCTTTTGTTTTCGATACGATAGTGCCAAGTCTTCGCATGAAATCACCTCTCACCCATAAAATTTCCTTATAAGATTTCTCCAATAGTAATACTATTCGCTTATATAGATAAGCTAATCATCTATAGGAACTCCATAGTTCATTGACAAAATGATCATATTATTTTTAAAACATCTAATTAAATATTTACAATAATATTTACGTATAACAATCCGTATTACGCTGTTAATACCGAGTACCTAAATAAGAGTGTAGTCTAACGAGATTTTCTAAGTTCATTTATTTTTTCAGCAATCATTCTGAGTATTCTTTGTTTACTATCGACCTTATCAACGATTACCCTAGACTTATATTTCCACCAAAACCTTGGATATCTTGAATCCTCAATCACTGGATTTAAGCCGAGTTCCTCTGCTGCCCTAACGATTTCCTCAACACGCGGATTATGTACAGCTATAGATTTAGGTACTCTCCTACCTTCCTTTCTAGAAAGAGATGAATCGATATATGCAGGATAAATAACTACTCGTTTATTTTTATAATCTCTACTCAACTACATTAAACCCTGATCACTATTCTTTCCTAACAAGAACAGCATTAACGACCCCGTCCTGTCCAGGCCTAGAAGTTACTCTGGCTACTCCTATCTCTGTCTTAATCAAAGTACCTTTGGTAATAATTCCTCTACGTGCATACTCTGGATTAGCCGGCGACTCCACGACACCTAATATTTTTGCTTTAACAGCCTTATTTTCGCCAGGTAAAATAATGTTCGCGTATGCAGCAGTTCTAATCTTAACCTTTACATTACCTCCACGGGTACGGACTATTTTCCTAACATCGGAATCAGAGGCCCTTGTTTCTGTTGGAGGCCTGCCTAATTCGTATTTCCTCTTCTTTCTATGTCTTCTTTTCTTACCACCACTTGGTTTCTTTAAATCATTGCCTTGATAGTATGACATATTGCACACCTTAGTACGTGTTTCTATACGTATTTAATGGGTATTTTGTTCTAGGTTTTTTAATATTTTCTTCAATTCGTTTACCGTTAATAATTTTTTGTAAAAATCTCTCTTCATGAAAGGCAGTAAAGCCATTAATACAGATTCATAACTTAACATGACTCTTGTAATGGCTCCATTGGACAAGTAGCCTATAGCTCCGTATAAACTACCTATATCTTTTAAACCAGTCTCATGCACCATAATGTCTCCAAGACTTCTTTCCATAAGCAGTGATTTAAAATGTATAGGTAATGGGAAAAGGGAGCTAAAACCTAAACCAACAAGGTAATTCCTATCGATAACAACGGCTACCTGGCCTTCAATAGGGTGTCCTAGGCTAAATAACACGCCTCCTTCAATACCTATGCCGATATCTCCTCTGTATTCAAGAGCTTTTTCAGCACGATAAAGAGCTAGAGATAATGTCTCATACATATTCATAGGCTGCTCCCTTGGTGTCTTTATTTTTATAGCCTTGTAACTTGAGATCCCAAATTTCTTTAAAGCCTTAATAGCACCAATAACCTTGGACTTATTCACACTTCCTATAACTGCGGTAACTACCATATTGATCCCTCCATACAAATATTAAGATCCCAGCGGCTACATAAATACCCATAGAGCCTCTTAGAGAGATTATATTAGAGAAAAGAACTATATAGCTATAATGGTTATGGTTTATACACGTACAATTTAGGGGTACTTCAATGGTTAAAGGAGAAAGAAAGTTATTAAGAATAGGAAATAAACTGTTAAAACCTCTCTACAAGATTTATGAAAAATGGCTTTGGCTACAGATAAAGAATGGGCCATTCCCCGTACATATAGGTATAATACCTGATGGAAATAGAAGATGGGCACGCATGAGAAATCTAGAGACGTGGAAAGGACATGAGATTGGATATGAAAGACTCAAAGAAGTCTTAAAATGGATATGGGAACTCAATATAAAGGCTGTAACAATATATGCAATGTCTACAGAGAATTGTACAAAGAGACCTCCTATAGAAAGGGAGAAATTGTTTGAAATTGCCAGAAATGGTTTGAAAAGCCTATTAACTGATGAAACTATTTCAAAGAATGAAGTAAGAGTTAAGATCATAGGTAACTTGGATCTTATACCTAAAGATATTGTTGAACTTGCTAAGAAAATCGAAGAGAAGACAAAGAACTATAATAAGCATATACTTAACATAGCAATATGTTATGGAGGTAGGCAGGAAATACTTGATTCCGTAAGGAAGATAGCTAATGATGTTAAAAAGGGTATTTTAGAGCCGAGTCAAATCGATGAAAATACATTCCGAAAATATTTATATACAAGCGAGTCTCCAGATCCAGATCTTATAATTAGGACTTCTGGAGAAGTAAGGATAAGTAATTTCTTACTCTGGCAAATGGCTTATTCGGAACTATATTTCTGTGAAGCATTTTGGCCGGAATTTAGAAAAATAGATTTCTGGAGGGCCATTAGATCATACCAACATAGAGAAAGAAGATTTGGAAGATAATTATTTTGTTTCTTTCTCTATGACCAAGAACATAAATGTAACAATCACTGAAACAATTATTGATATACCTATTAATATAAGTATATCCGGTGAAACAACAACAGATACTATTTGATCGAAGGAAGCTGTCGGCTCCAATTTTTTGACATTATCGGATATTTTCTGGAGAATGACTATTATGAATATAAAGGGTATTAAAGGCATTACATCCTTCCAAAGAGTTTCCTCAAGGCCTATAATTATTTTATATATAAGCTTACCACTAACAATAGCTACTGTACCAAGTATTAATAGGGCTCTAGTCGAATCTACTAAGAATATGAAAGAACTCGTTGTTATACCAACAACATATAGTGTATACGATATTGTAAGGAAAGCTATGAAATAAGTTATGCCTCCAAACAAGTATGTTATAAATAGTATAGGCCTATTTCTCCATAGATCCATCATTCTCGAGGTTAATCCAAATCCTTTGATTATTAAAACACTTCCAAGAAATAGGAAAACTATCTCGTTAATATATCTACCAAGGTTTAGTAAACTAACAATAGCAATTATGAGTAGTAATGCTCCGGGAACACCGAGAAATATTTTAGAGTATGGAAGTTCATTAACAGCTTTTCTAATATATCTTGAAAGAAGTAGGAATGTTTCTTCAATACCTCTAGATTGTTCTACAACAACTCTTTCTACACCAATAACATCAGCTATACTTTGAAGAACTGGAAGGATCTTTTCATCACTAGCTCCATCAGATACGAGGACAATACTATTGAATCCTAAGCTATCCTTTAACTTAATAAGATCCTCCCTAATTCTAAGACTTGCCCTCAAAGAACTTGAAGGATGGCCTGCGAGAACAGCAATATCAACATCATGTCCTTGACCAGATAGCTCATCATATAAAGATAGTGCCTTTAATATAGCATTTACATCTGAATCTTCTGGCTTCCTTTTACCAAATATAAGTAGAGCTTTTAAAACATCATTATACCCAACTATTGGAGCAGATAATCCTGCCCTGCTAAGATCATCGTCTATATCAACAGATAAAATAAGTATTTTAGATCCTTTAGCTTTGCTTAAGTTCTTCAATGAGCTCATCAGCATCACTATATAGTATTTTAAGCTCCTCTAGAGTTAATCTGCGTCCGCCCTTCTTAAGTTTCTCTTCGACTTTCTTCTTTTTCTCAGAGAGTATCTTTTCGATTTTCTTCTTCTCGATTTCGTTAATCAATTCATTGTATTTATTTCTAAGTTCATTAAGTCGATCTACGAACTCATTAATCTTTTGATTTATCTGGTTAAGTTTATCCTGTAGTTCATTTATCTCTTCAGTCAATCTAGATATCTTCTCACTATAGTAGTTTAATTTACTTCTTAGATCTTGTCTTTTAGAGTCAATATTGTCTATTTCTTTACTTGTTTCATTTATTTTCTTCCGTAGATCCGATATCTCTACCCTGAGCTTAACAAGCTCGGCTCTTAACTCTAGAAATTGCTTCTTCTCTTCACGAGCTTTGAGAGCTTTGTCTAGAAGCTCTTCAAGTCTTGCTATCTCTCTAACTATACGATTCTCCTCTTCAATAGTTAAAGGTCTTGTCTGCTGAATCCATTCTAACCGTTCAATCTCCTTTCTAATAGCAGATATAGGTACTCTGACTTCCTTAGTGAGAATATTTAGGTTACGTCTTTTCTCATCCATTAGGTTTAGCAAAGTCTTTATTTGTCCTAGTTTTTCTCTTCTCTCCTTCCGCAGTCTACGTATTTTTTCAACTAGTTCTTTCCTTTTAGAATTCAAGATATTGTATTTCTCTTTTAATTCTCTAAATTCATTTACTAATTTCCTACGTTCACTTCTTAAGTCCCTTAACTCGCTTATAGTCTCTAATCTTTCATTCTTTAATGATCTTATTTCTCCTCTGACTAATGTAATTTCATTTGCTAGTTCTTCGAGTTTTTTCTGATACTCGATTATCTCTGAACCCATGGATTATTTTACCTCTTTTTTAGTATAATCCTCGCATCAACAACTATTGCCTTATCAGGATATGCTATGATCGGATTTAAATCTAAGGAATCGATCTCAGGGTTTTCTTCCAGCAGTTTTGCAGTTGCAACTATGATCTTTGCTAAGCTGTTTTTGTCGACAGGAGGAGTATTACGATACCCTTCCAAGATCTTAGCCGCTTTTATCTCCTTCATCATTTCTAGAGCATCCTCGAAAGAAACAGGCGCTACACGGAAACTAACATCTCTAAGTACCTCGACAAATATTCCTCCAAGACCAAACATGACCACCGGACCGAAGACATTATCTCTTAAACCGCCCACAATGACTTCTATACCTCCGGGCTCAGCCATCTTTTGTACAAGTACACCTACTATTCTAGAATTTGGTGCATTCGTCGACACATTATCAATGATCTTTTGATACGCATCCATAACTTCAAGCCTATTCCTTAGACCAAGTATTACGCCTCCTACATCACTCTTGTGACTAATATCTGGTGAAACAATCTTTAAGACAACAGGATAACCTATTTTATCGGCTATATTAGCCGCTTCTTCAGCACTTTTAGCCAGATACGCGTCAGCCACACCTGCTCCATAGTATTTAATAATCTCTATTGCCTCATGTTCTAAAAGCTTGGTTCTCCCTTCTTCAAGTGCCTTTCGAATTATATCTTTTGGATTCATATACCTCCCCTCAATACGTATTTTGAGTACATATATAGAGCTTTGAGAGCTCTAGCTGCTCTTTCTGGAGATTCATATACAGGTATTCCTCTACTCTCCAATTCGACTTTAAACTTCACTGCCTCTTCACTTCCTATATCTATAACAAGTAATGGCTTTCTATACTTACTCCATACATCAGCCACGTAATCTATAAACCTATTTGTCAATCCAGGTATCTGGGGTAAAGCTCCAAGAATAACTGCGTCGACGTAAGGCTTAGGCAAAACCCTCTCTAGTACTAGCTTAAAGCGTTCATCGTCTGCATCGCCTGTAAGATCGATTGGATTCTCAACAATACAATGAGGAGGTAGGACTTCCCTGAGCTCATTTTTAAGATCATCTGGCGTAACCGGTATTTCAAAGCCCTGCCTAGTTAAAGCATCAGTCAACATTACACCTATACCGCCAGCATCAGTTACAACGAATACTCTATTACCCTTCATAAGAGGCTGCATTAATAGTATCTTAGCGAAATCACCAATTTCATCAAATGATTCAGCTTCAACAATACCTACTTGTTTAAAGGCTGCACGATAAATATCATAGTTACCAGCAAGTGCAGCCGTATGGCTTGCAGCTGCTTTACTACCACGTGCAGTCTTGCCCGCCTTATAAACTATTATTGGCTTGTTCTTTACAACTTCCCGGGCTTTCTCCATAAATAGTTTTCCACGACCATTCTTTAGACCTTCAATATACATTATGATTAGTTTTGTCTTATCGTCCTTCCCAAGGTATTCAATAAGATCGATATCGTCTACATCGATTTTGTTGCCGTAGCTGATGGCTCTAGAAACACCTATATTGTTATACGCCATCCAATCAAGTAAAGCCGATGCAAAAGCACCGCTTTGACTAATAAAGCTTATACTGCCTCTAGGAGGCCTTTTCATCTTTTTATCCGGAAGAAAATATGTATCTACGCCACTCCAATTATCATATATACCGATACAATTAGGCCCAATTACTCTAATTCCATATTCCCTAGAGATCTCAACGACTTCCTCTTCAAGTCTACGGCCTTCATCAGTCCCTGTTTCTCGAAAACCACCGCTAATTATAATCACTGCTTTTACACCTTTTTCGCCACAGTCCCTCAATATTCTTGGAACAATAGGTGCTGGAACGACTATAACGGCTAAATCCACTTCCCCAGGTACATCTTTTACTGATGGATAACACTTCAATCCAAGTATTTCCTCATACTTTGGATTAATGGGATAAATCCTTCCTTTAAACCTCCTTTTAAAATTCTCAACAATCACTCGGCCAACTTTACCTTCTTTAGGAGTAGCTCCTATAATAGCAACGGATCTTGGATTAAAGAAAGCCTCCATACCACTACTTTCTCTAGAAGCCAAACTATCACCATTAAAGCATTATCCTAATAGACATTTATTTATCAAACGGTTGAGAATCTATGCTACAAAATGGGCGAAGGCTCTTCTGTAAGATAATCTTCGCCTCCAGCAACAATTCTCTGTATCATGGCATAGAGGTTATCAAATCCATCACGGTTGATTGAGGATACAGGTATCATTTTATACATCGTGAGTCTAGGGAGTATAGCCTCAAGGTCCCCTAGATCCCATAATATTCGTGTAGTCTTATCACTTATTAAGTTATAAGCAAATTCTTCCGGATTTTCCATGTAATTAATTATTTTATCGATGTCCTCGTCACTTATTAAATCCGACTTTGTTAATACATTGACCTGAGGTTTGCCGAGACGGACATGAATTGAAGCAGATAATAAAAGAGCTGATAAAAGTCCACTAGGACTCCTAGAGAATATAGAGTCTATTAAAAATAATGTAACTGTTTTTGAATTACCAACAATAGTATTAAGTACTACTGGTCCAGACTCCCTAAAAGCAAATACTTCAAGCTGACCAGGTGTATCTACTATAATGTAGTTACTCCGTAAGGCATTTACCTCATCAAGTATTTCATCAAGTTTAGTTGCAATAAGATCTGCTGATACAATTAATGCACCGTTAGGACCTAGTTTATAATTTAACATTACTTCCCGCGCATTAACATAATCGCGAACATCAACATCAGGTTTATAGGGTAGATATTCAGCAGCAGGATCAAGATTAATAGTTGCTACATCAAATCCATAGTCTTCAAGCCATTCTTGCAAGGAACCAGTAAGTGTTGTCTTACCGGAGCCTGCAGTACCCAAAATAACTATATAGTACGGCATAGTGGAACAGCCCTTAAACATTAGTTTAAAATTCACAGGATTAAAAATGGTCTTCTTGATCCATGGTATTTCCCTTTAATATTCAATTTATAGCCGCATTTCGGACAAATATTGTCATCCTTTAGCTTCCAGTCAATAATATAAAATCCTTGCCTAGAAATCACTAATTCACCGCATTTAGGACAATATGTATGTTCTAATGGATGCCCCCACACATTGCCTAAATAAACATGCTTTAATCCTACATCTATAGCTATCTTGGCTAATTTCTCGAGAGTTGATATAGGAGTCGGCGGGAGACTATAAAGTTTATAATTTGGATGAAAACGCAGTAGATGAAACGGTGTCTCATCTCCAAGGTTATCAGCAATCCACGTAGCAAGTCTATGTATATCCTCTTCTTTATCACCATACTTAGGAACAACAAGATTTGTAATCTCTATCCACAATCCCTGTCTCTTCATCTCAAGAATAGTATCAAAAGTAGGTTCTGGATCAGGTACTCCCATAAATTTCTGATAGAAATCCCTATTACCACCTCCTTTAAAATCAACTGTTGCAGCATCTATATATGGACCTAGTTCTTTTACAGCTTCTATCGTCATATATCCATTTGTAACCATTGTATTGAATAAGCCCTTAGCCTTAGCTAATTTAGCAGTATCGATCATGAATTCGTAGAAGATAGTTGGTTCATTATAAGTATAGCTTATACCTTGACATCCACTAGATATTGCCTGCTCAACAACTTCTTCAGGTGAAAAAGGCTCACCAAATATCTTATCCCTTCTTGACTGGCTCAATACCCAGTTCTGACAAAATTGACAAAAGAAATTACAACCTGCTGTAGATATTGAAAATACGAATGAACCGGGTTCGTAATGCATTAAGGGCTTTTTCTCAATGGGATCAGGATTTGCAGCTGTGAGTAAACCATATACTAGTGTATATAGTTTACCATTATAATTATACCTTACACCACATACACCATAGGCTCCCGGGGAAATAATACATCGTCTATGGCATAAATAGCAAAGAACTTTTCTATCCTTTAAGGGTTTCCATAATCTGGCCTCTGCAACACCGGGTCTATCAAGAATATCTTCATTATCTTCAACTCTATCTCTACTCAACCACTACCACCTATTTTCCCCTAAATACATAATTCCTATCACATCCTAATTAAGCTCGATATAAAATTTGAAAATTCTTCTACAATATCTTTATAAAAAGATCTGCTCAGACATATTCATTGGTGAAAACATTGGCTACAATAGATAATACATCATTAGCAATTATACCTGGATCTAATGCCTTTAATTTAGCAAAAAATATTGCTGAAAAATTAGGTGCGCCATTACTAGATATTCATAGGAAAGTCTTTCCAGACGGAGAGCATTATGTTCGGATAAATTTCGAAAAACTTGTTGTGCCTCCAAACTACAGTATAGTAGTAAATACATTATATCCTAAACAGAACGATGCATTTATAGAAACACTATTCCTACTCAATGCCGCCTATACAGAGACTTCTATGAATACAATAGCCATTATACCATATATTGCATATAGCAGACAGGATAAGCTATTCCTAAGGGGCGAACCTGTAAGTTTTGAAGCGGTCTTATCTTGTCTACGTAGTGCTGGAGCCGATATGCTGTTAACAGTTGATGTCCATAGCCCAATTGCCTTAAAGAGATACTTTAAAGGCTTCTCAATAAACATATTGGTCTCCGATTTACTTGTTAAGGCTTCATTAAAATATCTTGACAAACCTATAGTATTGGCTCCTGATAAAGGTGCTTTAAATAGAGTTAGGTATGCTGCTTTAAAACTAGGCCTTGAATTCGATTACCTTGTTAAACATAGAGATCGAGTTACGGGAGAGGTAAGCCTAGAGCCCAAAGAACTTAGTGTTAAGGAACGAGATGTTGTCATAGTCGATGATATAATAAGTACAGGTGGTACAATCGCGCTTGCCGCTCAAAAATGTCTTGAGAATGGTGCAAGGAAAGTAGTTGTAGCTGCTACACACTCATTACTTATAGGTAATGCACTTGAAAAGATTAGAAATGCAGGTGTTGCGAAGCTAATAACGACGAATTCTATTCCTATAGAAGAAACAGATTTTATAGAAGTAATCGATCTTAGTGATGTAATATCTAAAGAGTTACAACGGGTTATCCATGTCTAAAGAAAAACTATACTACTTTATACTATCGGGCTTAAATGAGCCATTAGCTTTTTCTGAATTAAAAGCATTATTAGATACATATAATATTGAAAACTATAGATCTTATTTGCATTCAAAGTTAGTCCTAATAGAATCTAATGAATTATCATCAGATATCGTTAAAAAGATTGTTTATCGCTCAGGCATGATAAAGGAAGGTGGATATGCCCTAAAGATCATGGACAGCATAAAGCCCGAGATTCTATTGGATATTGTAGAGAATTTAACAAATTCATTCAAATGGATTGACTATTGGATAAAAATCATTAACATCAAAGGCCTATCATTAAGTACAGAATTAGAAAGAATAAGAGACTACATAAGATCTGTCGATCCGAGGATGATGCCTAGATCTAATAATATCATTAATGTGATTAGCGTAGAAGGATTTTATATAATTGGTTTAAGACTTGCCACAATACCTACCAAGGAGTTTTATGAAAGAAGGCCTTCAATAAGGCCTTTCTTTAGAAGCATAGCCCTACCAGTTTATCTCTCACGTTCTCTAGTGAATCTATCAAGAGTTAAAGAGGGGATGACTTTTCTGGATCCCTTTTGTGGTACTGGAAGTATCCTAATTGAAGCTGCTCTTATAGGTTTAAGGACAATAGGACTTGATCTCAATTGGGAAATGGCCCGAGGCTCTGTGAGTAATCTCAGAAGCTATGGACTGAAAATACCATTTACAATCGTGGGCAATGCATTGAATTTACCATTACCTGAAGGTAGTATTGATGCAATAGCAACGGATCCCCCTTATGGCAGAGCTGCTAGTACTTATGGCGAAAAGGTTAAGGAAGTCTATAATGGGTTTCTTAGAGAGGCATATAGGGTTCTCAGAAATAGAAGATACCTTGTATTTATGGCTCCTTCTTGGCTAGCTAGGTATGTGGAAAGGCTTTTGTGTAGATATGGATTTATATTGTGCAGGAAGCATTATATTTACGTTCATGGGGGGCTAACAAGGATCATATATGTGGTGTATAAGGCTTGAATATAAGGCTGTATTTTCTAGGTACAGGTGCAGCTGTACCTATTGGAAAGAGAGGTTTACCATGTATAGCTTTAAAAGTTAATGGAGACATATACTTGTTTGACGCTGGAGAGGGTTGCCAGTATCGTTTATTTAAAGCAGGGCTTGGAGTTGTAAAGATCAAGGCTGTCTTTATAACGCATTTACATGGAGACCATTTCCTTGGCTTATTCGGTATGTTACAGTCTATGCACATGTTAAATAAAGAATCTCCATTAAGTATTTATGGACCTAGTGAATTAGGGAATATGATAAAGACATTTTTACCATATGGTCTTGAAAGACTGGGGTTTGATATAACCTTTGGAGAAATTACTGAATGGAGTGAAGTCTATAGAGACAATAACATTATAGTTACATCGTATC
This sequence comes from uncultured Desulfurococcaceae archaeon, assembly GCA_964531225.1. Classification (GTDB taxonomy): domain Archaea; phylum Thermoproteota; class Thermoprotei_A; order Sulfolobales; family Desulfurococcaceae; genus CAZHDB01. The sequence goes on along the minus strand of CAZHDB010000008.1, from coordinate 6,783 downwards.
CTGTCAAACATGATACTGTTAAATCCTTTGGATTTATAGTTGATGTACGAAAACGTATTAGTAAGAGAATAGTTTATACAGGCGATACTTGTCCCATAGACACAGTCATAGAAGCGTCAAGAAATGCAAACATATTAATTCATGAATCAACATTTACAAGCGAGTATAGAGAAGAAGCCTTAAAGCAAGGCCACTCAACCGCTGCAGATGCCGCATTAATTGCTCAAAAGTCTAATGTAGACTTATTAGTACTAACCCATATAAGTGCTAGATATGACGATGATTATGATCTCTTTGTTGACGCATATAGATTCTTTAAAAACGTAATTGTTGCCCAAGATTACATGTGCCTAATACTCTAGTCAGGTAGTCTCTACTGTAATACGTATTTCCTGTTCGTATCCATAGGACTTCCAAGAACTATAAAGATCATTGCATTAAATTAAGACTAAAAAGTTTGAATATATGGCCAAGAATTCTTTATCAGAGTCATAGAATATTTCAACAATGTTATCTACTGTACATTTAACCTCTAAATTATTCTCTAGGCATATCTATTTCCCATAATGGTCTACCCATACTTGTCTTTGGCGCTAGCCAATCTATGAACTTATTAGGATCGCTTGATTCTATATAGAAAGTTATTGAGCCAAGTGGAGACTCGTGATCGCTGTCTATAAATGATATTTTACCTACGTAAGCAGCTTGCTTATGTAATTTAAATACTATGGTATTGCCCCTCAAGCCTTTATGTAAACTTTTTCTTGCAGCATCGAGAATTCTATATATTCTTATAAGATCATGTAATTTAATTAATGAACGGGCGGAATCTGATTCTCCAATTATAACCTTTGATCCATGTTCGCCATCAATAACGTTTATCCTACCATTGAATACGTTTTCAATAGCCTTTCTGACTTTTTCAATATCTTCCGTAGGTCTTACTTCAGCTTTTACTCTTACATACATCCTGCTTCAACCTCTCTAGAATTTCTCTCGCACTCTTATAAGCATCTTCAATACTACCCTCATTAACTATCATGTAGTCGGCTAAGGCAATTACATTACCTATACCAAAAGAAAGTTCTACAAGGTCTCTACGGCAAAAATCATCCCAATTATCAGGATCCCCTGGCCTACCTCTTCGACGTATCCTTTCAAATCTAGTCTTGGGACTAGCATGAATAGCTATTATAATAACATTTCCATAGCTTTTAAAAACATCTATTTCATCTAAACTACGAATACCATCGACTACTATAAATGGATCACTGATGCCCTTAATTCTTTCAAGAGTTCGTACTGCTATAACCTTATTACCAAACTCTCTCCTTAGATCAGTTGACACCTTCCTCATTAGATCTGGTTTTATTACTCCGTATCTCTTAAGTGTTTCTTCTCTAACAACATCGCCCATGTTAACTACAGGTAACTTGAGATCCGTTGCAGCCTTTGCAATAATGCTCTTGCCACTTCCAGGCATACCAGCTATACATATTATCAGTTTCAATATAGTTGCCCTCCTCCCTTGATACTACATTTGACTATATTTAAGAAATTAAGAGAAAAGTATTTTGGGTTATTCCGTGTGTAGGATATGATAATCGAGGACTCCTGATTGGTGTATATTATGAGTATGATACGTACATTCATAGCAGTTGATATTGATGATGATAGTGTTAGAGAAAAACTTGCTAGAGTGAGGGATTATCTACTGGAGTCCAAAGCCGATCTAAAACCAGTTGCTACTGAAAACATACATTTAACACTTAGATTTATTGGAGAAATACCATTATCTAAAGTTAATGAAATCTGTAGAACTTTGCAAAACAACCTAGTATTTAAACCATTTAAAATCAAGATCGAAGGGCTAGGAGTATTCCCTAATATACATAGGCCTAGAGTGATATGGGCAGGTGTTACTGAAGGCGCTAGTGAATTAACAATGCTACATAGCAGTATTGAGAAGCTTATAAGGCCTCTTGGTATACCACCCAATAGAGAAAAATTTACACCACACATAACTATAGCCAGGGTAAGAAGTTCTAGAAACGTACATAAACTCATAAAGTATCTTGAACAATACCTCAATGAACTCTTTGGAGAAATGCTTGTTGATAAGGTTAAGGTTAAGAGGAGCATACTGACTCCACGAGGTCCGATCTATAGCGAGCTATGTATTGTAAAGGCTGTTGAGTAATGATATCTAATGAAGAAAGATTTAAGGAGATCGAGCTAGAAGTACTTAAGAGAATAAAGCCTGGTAAAGAAGAATATGATTTAGTGTGGAATGTATATAGGAGAATAGAAGCTATTATTAAACAGGTATTGGAAAAACACGGCATTATAGCTGATATAACATTACAAGGTAGTATTAAAAAGGATACATGGATATCCGGTGAGAGAGATCTAGATATATTTGTTCTCTTTCCTCCGGAATGGACTAGGAAAGAACTAGAAGAAAGAGGCTTTAAGATTCTTGTAGAAGCTGCTAGGAATATTGGAAATTATAGCATTAGATATGCTGAACATCCATATGTCCGTATTATCATAGACGATGTTGAAGCAGACCTTGTACCAGCTTTTAAAGTAGATAGCCCTGAAAAGATAAAGTCAGCAGTTGATCGAACACCTCTTCATACACAATATGTTATTAAGAGTCTTCCGCCCGATAAGAGAGATGATGTTAGGCTTCTTAAGAAATTTATGAGAGCCATAGGGGTTTATGGTGCTGAAGTCAAGGTTAAGGGTTTTTCAGGATACCTTGTCGAACTACTAGTAATTACCTATGGTGGATTTAGAAACGTATTAAAACAGGCAATACATTGGAAGCCTCCAGTTTACATAAATACTTTAGGCTTCCAGAAAAGAGAATTCACTAAACTAATTAGTACACTAAAAAGAAAGTATCCCAACTCAGTAATGTATGTACCCGATCCTGTTGATCCAGAACGTAATGTTGCTGCCGCAGTTTCATTAAGATCTCTTGCAACTTTTTCAATAGCTGCCTCATGTTACCTTAGGAATCCTTCAATCAACTACTTTTTCCCAACTAGACAAAGAATGGAATTTAGTGAAATAGTTAATATGGTTAATCAAAGTGGTAGATGCATTATCTTCATGGTCTTCGGCTTACATAAGGAACTTCCTCCCGATGTTATATGGGGAGAAATAGATCGTATTATGGATCGATTTGTAAAGATTGCTTCGAACTTTGATTTTAGACCAGTGTATAGTAGCGGATGGACTGACGAAAAGAGAATATGTATTATCGGCTTTGAATTCGAAGACTGCAACCTTAATAAATACCGCTTCCATGGAGGCCCACCCTTTTATTCAAGCGAACGTGTTCTAGGATTTATTAAAAAACATTATAAGGGCTCATATGCAGGTCCCTGGATTAATGGCTCTGGGCATTTACGTGCTTTGGTGAGAAGAAGATACATGACTATCTATGATCTAGTTATTGACCGTATTAATGAATATCTTGTTGCACCAGATTTTAGAGATAATCCACCAATATTATTATCAATAGAAGGCCTCTACAACATGTATTTAGTAGATAAAGGGTTTAGAGAATGGCTTGTAGATTTCATTTTAAGGAAACCTGCCTGGATGAAAGACTGTACAGCCTAAATAATGTAAGTATATATCATAAACTTGTTCTCTGCTATCCCCCAATTTATTGCAGTGAAGATATCCTAAGAAAACGACTAAACACCTTAAGAGACTTCGGCGTAGAGTACCTCGTTAACTATGGTAATTACAATCTATATGAATACCATGTACTCGGTAAAGGATACTCAGCCATAGTATCTCTATGCATACATGAGGGAATACCTCGGATACTTAAGATTAGGAGACTTGATAGTAGGAGAAAGGGTTTAGAAGCTGAGGCCGTTTTTCTAGAATTTCTAGAACCCTTTGAACTCTCTCCAAAGATCTATTCATGGTCAAAAGACTTCATTATTATGGAGTATGTTGATGGCACTCCATTACCTAACTTTATAGAGAATAACCTTAATAAAATAGATCATGTTAGACGCGTTTTAAGGAAACTTCTTGTTAAGGCATTTATTCTTGACAGCCTTGGAATAGATCATGGTGAACTGAATAGACCTGGATCACATGTCATGGTAAAAGGCAGTGACATAGTATTTTTAGACTTTGAATCAGCTAGTGCATCAAGGAAACCACGTAATTTAACAAGTCTAGCATCATATCTATTCCTACGATCTAGGTTTAAAGAGAAAATTTTATGTGACGAATATGGTGAGGATGATATTATTTCTAGACTAAGAATGTATAAAAGTAAAATATCAGGTTTCAGTTTAAGAAATATACTTAAATTAATAAAATGTAGAAATACCATATCTTAAACAATGACCTACGAAAAACCTTCTTTTATTTACGTTTGTGCTTCAATGGATTGGGATAAATTAGTACTTATAGTGAATGATTCATGTGTATCGACTAAACCCGGCGCTGATGTTTCATTAAATCCGGCATTAATTCTAATATCATTAAGACTGGGTCTTCTCAACTCTCTCTTACAATTCGGACATATACCACCATATACATTGATCACTTCTGTAGGTGTTGGAAGCCCATAGTAGTCCTGTCCTACATGTTTAAATTCCCAAAGTATAGCTCCACAATGTCTACACAGGTATCTTACCGGCATAACCGAAACACCACCAACAGTAATACCTATTATAGAGAACTAGTTAAAACATAGCTTACGTAATACGTTTAAACAAGTGGGAAACTATTCCCAATGATCACCATAAACATCTTAAGTATTACCAATAATACATGGTATTACCCATGTAATATCTTCAATAAATGTTTAAAGATATTACAGTAGAAAACTATATATATACCTAGCCTATTATAAGATAATTTACACGTTTTCTACGTATTACGATCTTGTCTATTTATAAGTAGACCCTATATCGATCTACCACTATTCTTACAATTGTTGAGATAATTATGAGTTATAAAACTGTATCAGCAAAAAATTCCAAGGAAGCTTAAGGAGCTTATAGACAGATATAATATCAGGCCTGGAGAGGTTAATAGAAGAGTCTCAGAAAAAGAGGTTAAGAAATATATGTTGGCTTAATTAGAAGGGAGAGCACGAAGACTTAGCAAAAACTATCAAATATTCCAGATGAGGAAATAGTTATGCTTATACGTAAAGAACGAGAGTCAAGGTGACAAATATTGTACTTATTTGATGCTAGCACTATTTTAAATTTGATATAACGTGCTAATCTTAAACCATTTTACCAAGGTATAACCCTAGATCTAGCTATTTACGAATCATTAAATGCTATTTGGAAAGAATATTCTCTCCTTAATCATATAGATTATGAAACAGTGCAAGAATACATCGATGTAATAAAGAAAGTCTTTAAAATATTGCACATAGAATCTATTAATGAAATCGAAGAGAAAGTCTTTGAATTAGCAAATAAGGAAAGAACTAACCATACACGATGCTGCTTATCCAGCAAAAATTATAAAGGCCAATCATATACTTGTCACCGATGACGAAAAGCTTCTTAAGAAAGCCTCAAAATACATCAGAGCATTAAGAAGTAAAGATCTCTAATAGGTAGTTCATTTACAAAACAATAAATCTACGCTTTTACCTTAGCATATCTTTATTCCTTAATCTTAGCTAGTAATGATTATTAAAAGAGAAACATGGTTATCAGATTTTCAGTTGTGTATAGCCCAAGCCCGTTTATCAGCTAAGTAAAAATTATCTTATAAAAGATTGTTAATGTCTCGATCTTCGTTTAGACACAATATAAATTATTGAGAATATCACGACAATAATAGCCATAATCGTTAACGTAAATGAATTTTCCAATAGAGATCTTGTGCTTGTTTTATCAAATGAGGCATTTGCCAGTATATAGTTCCAATCTATTCTTAATCCTTGATCACCAGTATTCATTGATCCATTACCAGTAAATGATGCTATGCTCAGCAATATTGTCTCATTATCATTTAGTCCTATCCAAGCTACAATATTTTGGTGACGAAGCTTAAATACAGGAATTAGCCTTTGACCAGGTATAAGAACCAAATACGTATCCTCAACAACAAGTTCATCAGGTGAACTAATATCTATATCTTCCTGTTTAAGTAGATCGACTATATCACTGATACGCTTACTTGTTAATGTAATATTTATTACATTAGAGATCTTATGTGGAATGAATCCTTCAACATATACAGCTTGAAAGCCATCATTAAATTTAGGAATACTACAACGTATTCTTAACGGCGGCTCTATCCTAATACCATCAATATAGAAGTAATAGATTTCATAGGGATTAATTAATGACTCTGTAATTTCTGATGTACTGGGGGTATAGCATGTTGTCGTTCCATTAGTAATGTTACATATTCTCCCTATTCGTGATACAGCTGTTTGTTCAGCATATTGTCCACTATATTTGAATTCCATGTCACGATATAAAATCACGTGTGTGACTCTAAGAATATCTTCCGTTAAATTACATATACTATAAGCCCCGGTCTCCCCATTATCAATTTTAATCATGAAATGTCCTAGATCGCCTAAGGCAACAATTATTTTATGGCCTTTATACGTTCCTTTATAGATCATAATGTTTTCATCTAAATACTTTGCAAAACCTGTAAGGGATAAGTTTTGAGCAATCCCATACGGATCTTTAGATATAAGGTACAATATGTGGTTAAGCCTATCTCTATATTCATCTAAACTTATTATACCCTCTATTT
>CAZHDB010000007.1:0-53676 GCA_964531225.1 uncultured Desulfurococcaceae archaeon | reverse complement strand
TGTCGTTTCTGTGCCGTTGCCACGGCTACTCGCCGTGCCCCTTTCGGGGCCGTGGGGCCGTGGGGTGTGTGGTGTTTCCTCAGGCCCCTCGGAGGGGCCCGTTAGTGGTTGGCGGGGCTGCTCCCCTTATTTTAATTATTGTTGTCTGGTTTTTCTTATTTTGGTTATCCAGTATATGATCACTAATATGGCTAAAGCAGAAACTATTAGAGTTATAATAGTTATTGAAGAAGTAAAGACTTCAGATCCCATTGGTAACGTGCTTAGTGAAGTGTTTGACTTCTCGGGGGTTAATCCTAATTCTATAAAATACGTATAATTACCCTTATTGCCTAGATTATCATAGGCCTCGGCAAAGATCATAAGATCTTGTCCTTGTCTCAGGATCTTTCTAAGTGATAAGACATCATCTTTTTCACCACTATACTCTCTTTCAAGAACCTTTTCACCATTAATGAAAATGTATATTTTATCCAAGCCAGATATGTTGTCTCCCACATGTACAGTTAGATCTAATTCGTAGCCATTGCTTGTATTAGATAAGGAGTAAGTCATTTCTATAAATGGGGCCTCGTTGTCAATAATCAAGGTAATAGACTTATTATATACATTGCCGACTATGTCTTTCACAATAATGTATCCATTCCAGATCCCATTATCGAGATTTAATACCATTGTATGATTTAAATTAAGTGGATATCTTGATCCATTAATTACAAGATATGTTTCATTAATACCACTAAGATCATATGCATCTATTGTTAAGTTTATACTACACGTTTTACTGTAAATAATGTCTCTAACCCCGGATACTATTGGAGGCTCGAGGTCCAGGTATAGAGTTATTGTAGCTAAAGAATAATGACCAAGTGCATCAATTACGTAGAATGTTATATTGTTATTCCCTGGATTAGGTACGGGTATAATGAGTAATGCTTGAAATCCATTGCTGTAATTCTGCGAACTAGTGGCTAGTTCCGTGATATTATACCACTGATTATTAATACTTACTTTAATCTCTTTTAAGAAAGGCTCATATACGGTTATTAATACATTTGATATTCCATAATATCTTCTATATTCTACTAGATAGTCGACTGGCACAAAATATCCGTATACACTAATATCCCATGGGATCTGTATAGTTATTTTTGGATCATTATTATCTATATGTATTATTGTATACCATGTACTAGTGTAGGAACCATTGGGTAGCATTGTATCAATTGACAATTTGTAGGTTCCATCGGGATATAACGAAGTATTTAGTAAATAGGATATATTACCGCTCCACTGTCCGGCTACATAAGTTTCTTCGCTAGGTATATTAGTAAGCCTAATAATACCTACTAGATCCTGGTTACATGTAATATTTATCTGTAATATTCCCTGGACATAAGAGGCATTAGTCGTATTAATTGAAACATGTATATAGATGTTCTTTACTGATACATTGAAATATAATGATATATTCTTTGAAACTAAGTGCTCACCTAGATCTGAGGCAATAATGGTTAATACATGTCTTCCGGATCCGTAAGTCCATGGATTGATATTTATTGAAAAGAATCTTTCAACAGGATCTCTTACGTAGAACAATCTTATGCCATCAATATATACATGTACCTCCTTCAAAAAGATATCCGATACATTAAATGTGAGATTGAATCTGTGCTCAATAATAGTTCCATTAAGTGGATCTATGATATTTAGTAATGGTGGAAATACATCCTTAATTATATACAATTTTACACTGGCATTACTTGTATTAATGATTAACTCATATATTCCATCCAACATATTCGATAGATCTATATCTATAGATAGAGATCCGTTTCCATGTAATAAAGTAACATAGGTATTGTTAATATATACATAGAGATCTATAGGTTCCGGGTAAATAACTGCCAAGGATAAATTAAGATTTTCCCATGATATAACTGACCAGTTTCTAGGCTTAGTAACAATAATAAGTGGCTCGGGAGGCGGATTCTCTTTCTCAACAACAGCAAAAACATGTATGGTATAGTTACGTAGGCCATCAATATTTATTGCTGAAATATTCAATGTATAGCGGCCTGGCTCTAGATCAATTGTGTAAATTATATGAGTATTATTGTAAATTCTTTCATTGAATAAAATATTTCCTAGATAATCTGATATAGAAATCTCCAGGCTATAGATCGGTCTATCATCAAATACAGTAGCGTTTATAGATATTGGAGATTCTAATATGGTTTCAACCGGTGAATTAATTATTATATTCGGCGGTGTATTGTCCAGATTCTTTTCCATATCAAGTTTTAGTAGGAACAAAGTTCCCTTGTCCATGTAGTCCATGGTAATATACATATACGTTTGATTGCCATATACGTAGATACCCTTCCAGTCAAATACGTATGTTGATGGGATCCATTTGATCATTTCAGTGGTTATATTGTTTGTATAGATCATTCCTAAGTAATCCTTATTAACAATAAGGTATTCCTGTAAGCCATCTCCATCGATATCCCTTAATGGAGCTAATGGTGTAATACTACTTTGAAATTCTATACATCCCAGGAATACTAGATCTGGAAGTGTATAATAATATATTCTGTACGAATTGAAATCCTTATATAGTATCGATAACCTGTTTCGTAGCACACGGTAATCAATAAAAGCATAGTTTTCAATAACAAGTGGAACATATTTAGAATATACTATAGTTCCATTTAAAGGATCTATTATCCTCAAATAATACTTATTGTATGATTTTGAGATTATTAGAAGGTAGGTGTCATATGCAAACATAGAGATATATTCTTCATTAAAATACATACTCCAGTTAGTTGACGAAACAATAAAACCCTCATTATTGCTGTAAAAGATATTAATTGGTACATTCAGGTTATAGGTAGTAATTATTGAAGAGTTTCTACTAAATCCATTAATAACATTATAGGTAAGCTCTATTTCCTCAGGATAATAAGGATCCCCTATTAGTACATAGGATTCGTTAAGAACATTACTAATGAATTTTATGGGTAAGATCCCTTCTTTAAATCTAAATGGATCAAATATCCTAATGTATATGGTATAGCTATTATTTTCTTTCAAAAAGCCGTGAACTCCTAAACTTATGAAAGCTCGGTCTATAATAGTGTTTAAGACCACGGATCTATTGGCGAGATCGACTATGGTTAATCTAAGATCGTTAGAATAGCTTGTAATTAAGAATAATAGGTTATCTAAAACATAGAAGTGAGATAAACTATCTATGTATAATGGGGGTAGACCAGTAAATACTATGATCGGATTAGTTGATGAATAATATACCGTTAGATGCGTAATATTAACTATAATAGCATCAGGAAGCCCGTCATTATCATAATCTTCTACAACTCTTAACTCACTTACTTTGTTTAGTCCTAAGTCTTTACTTGAAATGGGATATAAGTAATTATTAGGCTTAGCTATAGGTTCTTCCTGAACGTATGCTCTTTCAGTAAATGTTATAGGAATAAATGGAATTATGATCAAGGTTATTATTAGGCATATAGTACTAACTTTGTAGGAAATCATAGATTATTCCCTTAGATTATGGAAGTACTTGAAAGCTTATGGAATATATGATTCCATGACCCTAATATATTCCTCTCTACTTCTTACCTTGCTATATTCCTCTAGAGGTTCTTGGTTTAGTGTTAAAAATGTGTTTAACCATTTATATAGTCCCTTTAATTGAATAGCATCATCTTTAAATCCTGTAATATATAGTGCAGCAACTACGGCCTCGATACTGCTTAACATATATGGTTTCCCATAGTTTATTGGATTACCAGCTATTAGGTAAGGAAGCTTTCTATGTAATCCAGGTATTTTTTTAAAATAATTTGGCGTTAGCTTCTTCCATGAAGCATCTACAACCACTAAGCCAAACTTCTCAATAAAGATTCTATCCCAGGGTCCAAGATAGTCTCTAGCATAGGGATCTAGAACTATGGCTTTACGAGGTATTCTTCTCGTTATTATGGCGTAACCTTTTCTAGCCATTTTTAAGGCTGTATTTTTTCGAGGATCATCTTCCTCATAGTGCACTACATATATTCTTACATTCATTTCTATCACAGTTTATTCTTTACTCTCACCTGGATTTCTGTATCAGCCGAGGAAAACCTTAATTATTTACGCCTATATAGTTATTCATAGAGAGGCTTAATGGGAGGTATTTTAGAATGGCTAAAGCTAAGGCAATTGTATTAATTCAGACAGATATTGGTGCTGAAAGTAGAGTTATGGAGGAGCTCTTCCAAATTCCTGAGGTTACGGAAGTTTATGTAATATATGGTATATACGATGTAGTAGCAGTTATCGAGGCTGAAAGTCTAGAGAGAATAAGAGAGGTAATCACAAATAAGATTAGAAAATTACCTGAGATAAGGACTACGTCTACAATGGTTGTTGTAGAGTCTAAGATTAAAAAGTAGAGCTAAAATAGTGCGGGTCAAGAAATTATATTATATCCATGTAAAACTGTTTTTATAATAAGGTTTCTCCCTATAAGCTAACCTATTTATATCCCTACTACTTAAGCTAATAATATTTTAATTATGATCAATAATTCCTTTTATGTAGTTTAGTCTTCTGAGGGCGATCATAATGGGAATTAATAGTGAAGAAGTAGAAATAAAAGGAGGCATTGAAGAAATAGTTGAAAACATCGAGGAATTAATTAGTAGTCATAGAATGGATGATCTTAGAAAGTATGTTCTAGGGCTGAAACCATATGATCTAGTTGATGTTCTCGAGAGACTAGACAGTAATTATAGGAGAAAACTAATCGGCATTATCCCTGGAAACTATTACGTAGAAATTCTTCCCCGATTATCTGAGGACCTACTGTATGAAGTTGTTATGATCAAGGGGGTTTCTAAGGTAGCTAGAGCAATAGCTGAGATGCAACCTGATGTTATAGCGGATATTCTCGAGAAACTACCTGTTAGAATTAGGAGACAAATAATAGCTTTGCTACCGCCATGGAAGGTTGAGGAAGTTGCGGAGATACTTAAATATCCGCCTGAAAGCGCAGGTGGTGTAATGACTACGCGCATTCCAGTGTTTTCTGCTAATGAAATAGTTTCTAAAGCTCTTGAAAAATATCTTGTTAAGTATCAGCTCGGACTATATGATAGACTTGAATACGTGTACGTTGTTGAAAGCGATGGTAAGCTTATTGGATGGATAGATCTAAAGAAACTTATGGCTTCTCCAAGAGACAAGTTATTAAAAGACATAGTTCAGCCTGTTCCTGCAAAAGTCCATGTATTGGCTGATCGGGAGGAAGCTGCTAGACTAGTTGTTAAATATGATCTTACTGAAATACCTGTGATAGATGAGAATGGTAGGTTATTGGGTGTTATAACCGTTGATGATATTATAGATGTTATTGTTGCAGAGTCTACTGAAGACATATTGAAGTTTGGTGGTATTAGCGAGGTCGTACGAGGTAGTTATCTTACAGCCCGCGTTACTGAGCTTGTTCGACGACGTGCTACATGGCTCATAGTACTGTATCTTTTACAATCTATAACCGTATACGTTATTAGTAGCTTTGAACACGTTATATCAGGACTTGTAGCTCTCAGCTTCTTTATACCATTATTAATAGATACTGGAGGTAATGTCGGTTCGCAAGCTGCTACACTTGTTATTCGAAGTCTTGCTACTGGTGAAGCTCATCCATATGATTTCCTAAGAATACTTGGTAAGGAACTTCTCTCATCAGCACTTCTTGCTCTTACAGTTGCGCCAGTTGCTTTCTTAGTTTCATTAATGACTTCTCGTAAAGTACTTATAGCCTTGATTGTAGCATTAGCTCTTCTATTCATAGTTATTGTAGCTAGTCTCATGGGTGCTTTACTCCCATTTATAGCTATGCTCATTAAAGTTGATCCCGCCATTATATCGGCTCCTCTAATAACTACGGTATCAGATATTGCTGGGCTTACTATATACTTTACAATAGCCAGCCTTCTACTTCATGGCCTAATAACTTCTTGATCCAATGGCATTGATCCCTATTAACTCCCCGGTAAACAGCGAATAAATCCCATTGTTTGCACACCATATATTTGTTTAGATGAATACTAATCCTTTTCAACCATATATACTCTGTGGGATACCTATACAACAGTATATCTTTACCGTAGAGTTTATCTAGTCTATACCCATTAGGTATAAAATGGTTGCATCACAGATAATATTTACCCTAGAAGAACTTTAATTCGGCTATAAGAGTAATAACAGCATACTAGAGGTGCTCCATGAAGTTGGTTAAAATAATGAGATTTACATTCATGTGCCATGATAAACCGGAATCTATAGGAGCCAAAGTCGCTATTATCGGTGCTGGTGCAGCAGGTTTATCTGCAGCAGGATATCTAGTATGTCATGGATATGATGTTGATGTTTATGATAAACTTCCTCTACCTGGTGGGTTAATGATATTTGCTATTCCACCCTGGAGAATCTCTAGAGAAGCCGTTATGGGCGGTATTAAGGAGCTTGAGGAAAAGTTTGGTGTAAAGTTCATACTTCGGACAAAGGTTTATTCAGGTACAAAGCCGGTTCATGAAGAGGGCGATGAATTTATCGAGAAAACTGTTTCTCTAGATCAACTTATCGAAGAATATGATGCAGTACTTATAACAACTGGTACATGGAGGTCAAGAATGCCTCGTATACCAGGTATAGATGCTAAGGGTGTATATACGGCATTAGAGTACCTATATCAGCATAGATTATATGAGCTGGGCCTTAGAAAGGAGCCTCCGCATCGTGGCGAGAAAGTTATAGTTATTGGTGGAGGATATTCAGCTATTGATGCTGCTGAACAGGCCTTTAAAAATGGTGCAGAAACTCACCTAGTGTATCGCCGTACAGTTAAGCAAGCACCTGCAGGTCTATATGAAATTGAAAGACTACGTAGACTAGGTGTAAATGTTATAGAATTAGCCTCTCCAGCGGAGATTATTGTTGAAAATGGTGTCGCTAAAGGTGTTAAATTCCAGCGTATGAAGCTCGGCCCACTAGATGAGAGTGGTAGGCCTAGACCTATTCCAATACCTGGCTCTGAATTCACACTAGAAGCAGATACTGTAATATTTGCAACCGGAGAACGCAGTACCCCACCAGTATTTCCGGAGGATAAGGAAGCACTCGAGAAACTAGGTATAGAACTCACTAAGTGGAATACAATCGTTGTAAACAATAATATGCAGACAAGCAATCCAAAGGTTTTTGCAGCAGGCGATGTCGTTAATGGCCCAACAAAACTCGGGCCAGCAGTTGGTTCTGGATTAAGAGCTGCTAGAAGCCTTGACTACTGGATGAGAGCACGAAAACTAAAACTTGCACCCTTACCTAGATCTTGAAGAGGTGATCCTTGATGTCTGGATCTGAAACAAGTTCTATGACGGATGATCTCATATCAACGGCAAAGTATCTGAGAATAATAGATCTGTCTACATGTATTGGCTGTGGCGTATGTGAGGCTGCCTGCGGCTTTATCAACAATACCCCATTTATTAAGGTTTATAGAACCAGTATAGGCCTTGAAATACCCGTTTCATGTATGCATTGCCGTAAGGCACCATGTATCGATGTATGCCCTACTGGTGCTATGACGCGTGATAAGTTTGGATCGGTATATGTTGTTGAGAGTAAATGTATAGGCTGCATGGCATGCCTATATGCGTGTCCATTTGGTATACCGGAACTTGATGCAAAGGCTAGGGTGGCTATTAAGTGTGATCTATGTAGTCGTCTCAGGGAAAAGGGATTAGAGCCTGCATGTTATGCGATGTGTCCTACTGGAGCAATATTCTATGGAGAGGAACCAAGAGTTTTTGATCGAGTTAAAGAGAAAGTTGCTGAGGTATTTGCTAAGTCTCGTTTTGAAGTTCTAGGAGAGGGGTCTCGCTAGCCTATGCCAGCCGAGCTTACATTCTACAATTATTCTATACATTTTTTATTACTTTCTTATATAATAGGAGTACTGATCGTTCTCCTCAGTAATAGAGTTTCTAGGGAGAAGATAGCAATTAGTATAAAGATTCTTAGCTATATTCTATTATGGAGTATATCCTTAATACTATTCATGGGCGGTTACATAGATAAGATATCATTGTTATTTGGATCTATATCTTTCTTTGTTGCTATACCAATATCCATATATACTATTAGATATACTACGATTGGAAAGTATCCTCGCACTCTATCATTTACAATAGATCTATTCTCTATACTCTTAATCACGGCATTCATTTCTCCAAATATATTATTCTTTGCAATTTCATGGACCTTGGCAGAGTTCGTGGGTTTTTACCTAGTTAGTCTCGGCGAAGAACATAGTATTGAGGGCAGTACTAGAGCATCCAAGAGATTCCTACTAGTGTCAGCAGCTACTTTTGAGCTAACATTATTTACAATGATCTATGTTAGTGTATTTATGCTTGTTTCAGCTCTTGCTACACAACTCCATGTACTTGACGTCCTTCTTAAACCCTATTGGGAACTTGGAGCCGTTGAAACACCATTATACCTAGCACCATTGTTGCTAGTGGGCTTTATAGCCAAGGCTGCACAGGCACCACTACATTTCTGGTTACCTGATGCACACTCTGTAGCTCCTGCCCCTGCATCTGCCCTCCTAAGTGGCGTCATGACAGCTATGGGTATTTATGGGATATTAAGGGTTTCAATGATCGCATCTATAGGACATGATATTATAGCTTATACTCTCATAGTCATAGGACTTATTTCTATAATTTATGGGGGTCTGCAATCTTATGTTCAAAGAGATGGAAAAAGACTGCTAGCCTATAGCACTATTGCGGGAAATGGATTTTCAATGGCTATTCTAGGCTATTATTTACTTCACGGTGGAACAGATGTGTTTGCCGCGTTAATTCTATCTGTGGCAGCTCATTCCGGATATAAGGCCACGCTATTTCTGGATATAGGATTAGCTGAACAAGTAACTGGTTTAAGACTCATACACAGATTAAGAGGCCTTGTTAAGATACTTCCATACTCTGTTCTTGCAGGATATCTAGCATTATTCTCTATAATGGGTATTCCTCCGACAGCTGGTTTTATATCTAAGTTGTTAGCGGTATTTTCGGCTATTAATGGTTTTCCAAGTATTCCGTGTATACTCCTCATATTATCCGTGGTTTCTGCCATTGTTACATCCATACTTATTGGTCTTAGATATATAAGGATCTATTATGGCGAGCCAGTATTATTATATGATGATAATCAAAGAATTGAACATGTTAGGATTATGGAGTATTGTACATTAGCCTTATCCAGCTCAAGCCTTATATTTCCATTAGTAATAATATTACTATATTTGAAGCCGATGATCTATATGATTCTATATATGGTATCAATACCCCCACTACTTGTACTCATATATTCGCTCTATGTAACAGCTAAAAGGACGTGATGGCCTATGGAAATAGTGGCTGTCAAGTACATCTACTGGTTAGTATTATTCATGTTAATTCTAGTAGCTAATATATTCTCCGATCGTAGGAGAAAATTGAGTAGAGCATTACGTTTAATAGCTTATCTTAGTATATGGATACCATTAATTCTGGGAGCCATAGAAATAGACAACCTACAAATATTCTTTATAATACTCTGTTCCTTAGCTTGCCTCGCCATAAGCTTGTATAGCGAAGGTTATTTAAGAATATTATTTGGCCGTATAGCTCCATTACAATTTATCATAGACTCTACACTAGTACTATTAATAATGTTCTTTACCGCCTATAATTTAATTGAACTAGTAGTTCTATGGATTAGTATTGAAATACTCGGATTTATACTAATACTTATTGAGCGGGGTATTGGCAACTGGAATATAGCCACTAAATATCTCGTATTATGTGCAACAACTGGAGATATATCGTTGTTTACATGGCTTGCCATAGTGTCTCTTAGCCTAGGTATTGAAAAAGGCTTATTGATAGGATTTAATGAGCTAGCTTCTATGGGGATAAGTGTTAATCCAATTATAACATTCCTATTACTCATAGGATTCACTACAAAGCTTGGACAAATACCTCTACATTTCTGGCTTGTAGACACATATAGTGAAGCACCATCAATAACTACTGCTATATTTAGTGGATTAATGTCTAAAATGGCTATATATGGTATCTTAAGACTATATCATACATTATCATTAGATACAAATGTATTCATGTATCTCTTATTAATACAAGGATTATTGACCACAATTTACGGCTTCGTAATGTCATCTGCTCAAACCGACGTTAAAAAATTACTAGCGTATAGCTCTATGGGCCATTACGGTGTAATGACTATGTTCATTAGTTTTCTACCAATACTCGGAGAAGTAGTTCTTGCCATTACATATATTTATATATTATATCACGGTATAGTTAAGACCCAAGTATTTCTCAATACAGGTTCTATAGAGTTACTAGCAAATACCAGAGAGATCTATCGTTTAGGATATTTATCACGTATAGCTAAAGAAATATATTTCCCTGTAGTTCTAGGATTTCTCTCATTAATAGGGGTTCCTCCAACATTAGGATTTCTTATGAAATTCCTTGTAGTTGCTGTAGCATTTCAGTTACTTACCCACGGTACATTCTACTCTCTTGCATTACTTGTAGGCATGGTATTTTCATCAATATTCTCTATAGTATATGCAATAAAGTATCTAGGTGTATATACAGGTTCTTATGCTAGAGAGACTTACAGACCCGTTATATCTCTTGAAGATACACAAGTAATTTCCGAAGAAATGCTTGCATTATCACTTATCATAGTACCAGTAATACCAATGATTTATCTTACTATACCATATAATCTAGAAATAACTCTAATATATGTACTAGGTTTAGTGGTGCTCGGACTATCAATGGTCATGTATCGCCATGCTTTTATTAGAGAAGCTGATGTATGGCTTGGAGGGATAGAGGCATGAGCTCGTTAGGAGCGTCTGCTTTAAGACATTTAGAGAAGCTTCTTGAGAAGATTAAGAAGGGTACAGGAGTTATTGGTAGAAGCCCTCCTAAGTTGCTTGAATATATTATGGTAAGTATTGTAAGAGCAGGTGAGAAGATAGAATTGGTCATTATATATTTTGTAAATTTAATAATGAAGTATTTATTAAAGTTTCAAAAGTCATTATTTGAATCAGTATTACTTGCCTCGCTCTGGGCTGGATTACTCTTTACTATAGCTTTACTAGTGATAGCTATACTGAATGTATTGAGGTGAATATGTCTGGTGGAGTATCTAATATTTTCCATAGTGTTTGCAGGATTATCTCTTCTAATTCCGCCTTTAATGGATGGTATTGAGAGAAAAATTAGGGCTCGTGTACATAGCCGTATAGGCCCCCCTATAACACAAACATGGTATGATTTGCTTAAATTATTTGAGAAGGAACTAGTTATCCCAGAGGGAGGGCTTCATATAATAATATTGTCCTTATTATATGCGATGCTTGCAATATTAACCATTATATTTACGGTTTCCATGGTGTTAATGGGGTATCGTTACGTGCTTATCGTAATCATAACACTGTTCCTGTTTGTACAGGCAATATTCACTACAGTACCGTTTATTACATCTAATCCATTTGCCATAATAGGTGCTTCGCGTGAAGTCATGCTTGCCTTAGTTAATGAAGTATTCTTTGTAATAATACTTGGCCTCTATATGTTCTTTACTGGTTCTCCAGGCCTCCTATTGGGTTCTACAAGTCTGTTAAGAGCGTCAATGATCCTACTTGTGATAACGTTATTTGTATCAGCATATGTTGCCAGCGGTAGAATACCTTTTGATATAGCTGAGGCAGAACCCGAGCTTGCTTCAGGGGCTCTTATAGAATTTAGCGGCCCCATATTAGGTATGTTCATGTATAGTAACTTTATTAAGAGATTATTCGTAAAACTAGTCCCATCGATGCTAATATTATTACCATTTACTAATAACTGGCTTTATCTCTTAATAGGGTCCTTCGCCATGGCGATTATTTTATGGGTATTATATGGTCTAATAGCCGCCCTACTCGGTAGAACTAGGGTAGATATAGCACCTATATCGATCCTAAAGATCTACATACCGTTTATAATAGTGTCTATACTATTGTATTTAGCAGGATACTAGGGTGATGCTGTATGGACATCATTTCTAAATACATCGACGCTATAAAGGCTATAGAACCTAGAGCGGACATTCATGTGTCTGATGACACAGTATATACTACAGTATCTTCTAGTAAGTTACGTGATTTAGCGAAGGCCATATATTGGGATATGGATTGTTTCTTTCGTACTTGTGTAGGTGCTGATGAGAGAAGTATTAATGGATTTTATGCTTTATACCACATATTTGGCGATGATCGTAATGGATTAAATATAGTATTAAAAGTATATGCTGATCCAAATAATCCCACGATACCATCTATCGTTGATATCGTTCCTGCTGCTGATTGGTGTGAAATGGAGGCACGAGATCTACTTGGTATAGAGTTTAGTGGTCGTAAACAGTATAGACTCGTACTCCCACCTTATTGGCCCAAAGATCTATATCCATTGCGTAAGGAAGTACCTTATAATGTTAAACCGCAAGTTATTATCTCAAGTGAGAAGGTTGGGTCCTGGGGTAAGGCTCCAACCGGAGTAGCTGTACCTGTAGGCCCCTACCATCCAGCTCTTCATGAGCCAGAGTATTTTGAGCTATATGTTGAAGGAGAACGTGTCGTTGATGTACGTTATCGAGGCTTCCATGTCCATCGGGGCATTGAGAAACTTGGTGAGTCTAAGCTTACTTATCAGCAGGTAAACTTTGTTGCCGAACGTATATGTGGTATATGTGGTTTTGAACATAGTGTATGTTATGCCCAAGCTATAGAAAAGGCAGCTGGTATAGAGATTCCTGAACGTGCTAAATTTATACGTAGTATTGTATTAGAGGTTGAGAGAATACATAGCCACTTACTATGGGTAGGTGTAGCGGCGCATTTATTGGGCTATGACACTGGCTTTATGCATACATGGAGGATACGTGAACATGTAATGGTTATTGCTGAAATGCTTACTGGCAGCCGTAAGACTTACGGTATTAACTTGATTGGTGGAGTGCGTAAGGATATTAATGAGGAAAAGAAACGGAGGGCACTTGATGTATTAAAAATTATTGAAAAGGAATTCGCGGAATTAGTTAAGACAATGGTTAATGTACCACAGATCATGAAGAGACTTAAGGGAACGGGTATATTGCCTAGAGAAGATGCACGTAAACTATCTGTTGTAGGACCAACAGCTAGAGGTTCGGGACTAGATCGTGATATAAGACGTGATTTGCCATATGCAGCTTATGGTTATGCAGACTTTAATGTACCAGTGTATGATGAAGGCGATAATTTGTCAAGGTTTCTCGTACGTGTTGACGAAGTTTATGAAAGTATATCAATTATAAGACAATTACTTGATCAATTGCCTCAAGGACCTATAATGATTGAAGAATTCGATATACCTGAAGGACGTATGGCCGTATCCGTTGTTGAAGCTCCACGTGGTGAGGATATACATTTCGTTATAACGGGCCGTGGAAAACCCTATCGTTGGAAAGTCCGTGCACCTACATATCAGAATATACCTGCTCTCCGTGTAATGCTCCGCGATCAGCCTTTAGCTGATGCCCCTATTACGATAGCTAGTATTGATCCATGTTTTTCATGTACCGATCGTGTATTTATAATAGATAAACATGGACATAGAAAGAGTCTGGATCAGATAATGTATCGTTGGAGATGAGGTGTTATGAGTCTGAAGAATATACGTAGATCTAGACTAGGTTTTCTCCGGGCTTTAGTTATTGCTGGCCGTAGTGGAAGAGTTACGCGTCGCTATCCTTACGAAGAGCCTCTTGTAACTAGTGATTTTCGTGGTAAAATAGATATTGATGAGACCAAATGTATTGGCTGTGGCGCATGTGTTAATGCATGTCCACCTAATGCTTTAGAGTTAATAAACACCCGCGATGGATATGTATCTTTACGCTACTTTGTTGGACGCTGTATTTTCTGTTGGAGATGTATCGATGTATGTCCTACTGGAGCTATTAAGGGTACACGTGAATTCGAGCTTGCAACTAATGATATCAGCGATCTATATGATATAATAGTTCATGAGCCGAATAAGTGCAGAGAATGTGGGAAATTATTCTCTACTAAAAGAATGGGTGATTACGTAGTTACTAAAAGCCCTCTTGTAGAGAACTATGTGGATCTAGATCCAGATTGTAGAAAGAGCAGATTTCTAAGAGCTATTGAAAATAGATTTGGTGGTGGAATTGAGTAAGCCTAAGTTTCTGGGAAAAAGTATATGGGTTTTTCACCTCAATACTGGTAGTTGTAATGGTTGTGATATCGAGGTTTTAGATGTACTTACCCCATACCATGATGCTGAGAGATTCGGGGTTAAACTAGTTGTTAGCCCACGCCACGCTGATGCAGCTTTATTGACAGGGCCTATAACTATAGAATCTCTTCCTAAAGTATTGAGGGCTATTGAGGCAATGCCTCGTCCAAGAATAATAATTGCCCTTGGATCATGTGCTTGTGGAGGTAATATTTGGCATAGTAGCTATTCAGTAATTGGAGGGGTACCGGAACTCTTAAAGATCCTTGATGAAAGAGGTATTGAAGTTGATGGAGTCTATTATGTCCCAGGTTGTCCAGTAAGGCCAGAGTCCATAGTATATGCTGTTGGTTTGATTAAAGGCCTTGTACCTAAGAAGATTAAGCCTAAGGTGAAGAAAGTTGGGGGATAGAGTTATTGTATATTTTTGTAAGATCCAGGAAGCCAGCCAACCCATATCTAGACATCATATAGCTTCTGTTGCAGCCTGCCATGTTTTGCGTGAACTAGATCTTAGCGTTCTCCATAATATATTATCTGATGAAGAATACTCTACACTTATTAGGGAAGGCGAGCTCATAATAACCGAACCTGAAAGGATTCAAAGGATAACATGTGTATCTCCAAGTGAAGAGATTTATCTTAGACTTAAAATTAAATAGTTTTATTGGAGGGTATTTGTGGAATATATATCCTCATTATCGAGAGGAATCTATAGAAAACGAATCCTATTACTTATAGTATTAATTATCGGGCTATTTCTTAGAATATATATAGCGCCTTATTCTACGGGCTCGGATATACCTCAATTCGCAGGTTTTGCAGATACGTTTCTTAGACATGGTTTATGCTTCTATATGTATGCTGATGGGAGTCATTGGGTTTCAGAAAAGTGGGCTTACCCGTGGCCTTATGTATATGGGCCTATATGGGTCTTTATTATATCATTCATTAGATTATTTGTAAAATCTAGTATTGAATTTGGATGGTATGGCAGTACATATTATGTATATGCTCCTATGGATTGGATTGTTGGAGTTAAAACCGTACTTATATTATTTGATATTATATCAGCATTTCTTCTCTATATGTTTCTTCGCAGATTCAAACACGGCTTATGGCCTTTCATTGGCTTTACACTATATTTTCTTAACCCTATGACGATCTATATATCATCAATATATGGAATGTTTGATCAGGTTGCACTTACTTTTTTCTTAGCATCGCTATTATTCCTTAATAAAAAACCCTTTGTATCCGGTATATTTCTGTCATTAACGCTACTTACTAAACATACATTCCTTTACCCGGCTCTGGTACTTATTATATACATGCTATTGTGGAGACGGTGGAGAGATTTTACTAGGTATTTAATAGGCTTATTAGTACCTGTTACGGTCTTTCTTACTCCATTCTTTATTGGATGTCCCAACTCATTCAAAGTGTTTATAGAGACGGTTTTCTTATCTTCTAAACCTGGTTATACTTATCCTATAGTCTATAGCTTTAATGGAATATCTAGCTTAGCAACATATCTCCATGAAGAATACGGTTATGATATGCTATGGGCTATAGAGTACTGGTATATACCATCAGCAATACTTATGATGATACTAATAATTAGGATGGTAAAACAAAGGCTTAACCCAGTAATAGTTGCCGCAATAGCATATATCATATATACAACAACTTACTGGAGAGTAAATCATCAATACTTAGTACCGACAATTGCCATGGCAGTTATAATAACTATTTTAACAAATAGCAAAGTAGTGAAAATAACAGCCATAGTAACAATACTAACAATAGCACTATGGCCAGTAGCATTCCCTACAAGCTGGTGGTTACATGCCCATATCAAACAGCCAAACCAGCAATTAATACAAATAGTAGACAAACTAACACTAATGATATTCGATGAAAGATTCTATGTAATATACAGTTTAGTCTTAACAATACAACAATATCTATTAACAATAACATACATAATAATAGCAAAGCAAAATAAGAAAATGGACCGGCCGGGATTTGAACCCGGGACCTCCGCCTTTCCTGCGACTTCGGATCTTGCCTAGACCGTTGCAAGGGCGGCGCTCTTCCAGGCTGAGCTACCGGCCCATCTACTATTACAAAACTAGTCTATTGAGCTCCCTTTTATTTCTTTTATTTCTTTTCTACATACACCCGTGGATGCTAAATAGTCTGATCTATGAGATTTTCTTCACAAGAATTTCTACATAAACTGATAGAAGAACTAAAATATAATTTATTTGAAGTATACTGCTTCCTACCTAGCGGTCGGTAAAGACTTCCCCATATTGGCCGTCATGGTACCCGATTATACTCATTTAGGGTCTCAACTCTCAAGGTATGATTGATAATAGAGACTCTGGCAATACATGGTTTCATCTTAGCTATAAATAATGTCTTATTAATTAGTCAATAATTAATAATTAGAATACCAGATTAAACTCTAAGAAATATGCTAGAATCTACAAAATTACAAAATGGAATGACCTTAGCTCCCTAAAAACTACTAAGAAATTATAAGGTAGCTATATTTGGATTAAAATTATTGGAGAAAAGTCGCTTGTTAATACTATGGTGTTAAGGTATTAGGAATTAAATATATCTATAACATCGATTCTTTAATACAATATCGATGGTTTATGTTAAACACTTGTATGTTGTAATAGTACATAAAACTATGTGTCCATAGTAAATGAGTACATGTCTATAGTAATAGGGTTTTATCTTATTCTAACGCGATTAACTTTCTTATTCTGCCAGCTATAGCGTCTAATTCTACGGCTCCTACCATAGCCGCATGCAGCACAGTATTTCTTAGCAACATTATATGAGTGTCTACCACATCTTGGGCAACGTATATGTGTTTTACCTTTGCTTGCTTTACCGAAGCTTGTAGTACCTTTTGTCATAAAATACACCTATACATCATTGTCTATAGAGGTGAAGTTGGACTTATAAGTACGACTGTGTCCCCGCGTATGACTATAGTACCTAGTTTACGGGAACTACCGTCCTCAAGTATTTCTTCTGCATCATCAAGTACTATATTTAAATGCTGATCATAACTCTTAAGCTTACCCCTGACACTATGGTTACCCTTGAGTTTTATGAGTACAACTGTACCAATTGATTCCTGGAGGATCTTATGTGCAGTCTCGACCATTTCCCTCCTCTCCATAATCACATGAACACTTAGTTGTATCCATACATCCTCTACTATAGACACTAGGTTTACAAAAACCTCTATTTAAGTTTAAGGGAGCTAGTTAAACTATGTAACTATATAAGTATATGAGCTGGTGAGATAATGGTTAAAAGATGGTTTTTATCGAAAAAAGAAGTTAAGACATTAAAGAGAGAGCTATTAAAAAATTATCCTAATCTACCTCTAGAATTCAAGAGAGTTGAGAAAGTTGTTGAAAAGGATCTTGGAGAGATAATAGTTATTGATGGAATACCTTCCTTCTATATATATGAAGCCAAGTTCTATCCTCTCTTAACACTACTTCTCGAGAAAGGCTACGAGTGGTTACCCTACGTAGTAGTTGATATGGGTGCTGTAAAACCCTTATTACGTGGAGCAGACATAATGGCTCCTGGCATAAGAGAGGTTCATGGTGAGTTTAAGGAGAACGAAGCTGTTGTTGTAGTGGAGGAGAAATATAAAAAACCATTTGTGGTAGCAAGATCATTAGTTAAATCAGAGGAATTAGTTAAAGGAATTATTAAACGTGGTAGGGTTCTTGAAAACATACATCGTATTGGAGACAGGATTTGGAACCTTGCAAAATCCCTCTAAGTATATTCATAAAGTATTTTAGACTAATAACGCTTTATTGCATAGAGTAAAGAGTAGTTGGTTTGGGGGATTGGTTAAGGATGGCTCTAAAGGATGGAGACTTCATACTTTTAGAGTATACTGTACATGTTAAGGAGACTGGTAACATAGTTGATACGACTAATGAAGAGATTGCTAGGAAAGAAGGTATTTACGACTCTAATAGATTGTATGGACCGGAATTAGTAGTTATTGGCAAGGGCTGGGTTATAAAGGGCCTTGATGAGGCATTAAAAGAACTCGAACCAGGTGCTGAAAAAGAGATTATAGTACCTCCTGAAAAAGCTTATGGAACAAGAGACCCTAGCAAGATCAAGGTTTTTAGTATACGTGAATTTAGGAGGCGCGGTATTGATGTCAAATTAGGTGATGTAATTGAGTATGGTGGTCAGACTGGTATTGTTAAGAGTATTAGTGGTGGTCGTGTAGTTGTAGACTTTAATCATCCACTTGCTGGTAAGACCTTAATTTACAAGGTTAGAGTTGTACGTAAATTAGAAGATCCTGTCGATAAGGCTAGGGCTTTGACGGCTAGACATCTCGGCCTTAAAATGGAAGAGGTTGATCTAGAGTATAATGTTGAGGAGAAGACACTATATATAAAGATACCCACAAAGATCATGACTAAGAAGGATATACAATATGCTAAGATAGCCCTCGTAAGCAATATCTTTGAGTTCCTGAAGGAAGATGTAAAGAAGATAGTGTTTCAAGAAATATTTGAGAGGAGAGAGGAGAAGGCCCCAGAAAAGAGGGAAGTTAAGGAGGAGGCTGTAGAGGCTAAAGATGAAGAGAAGCAAATTGGAGAACAATCCGTTGAGGCAAAGAATACTAATCAATGACACCAGTTGCTCTAGCTAGTTTTTCAGCGGCTTCCCATGTAAGTCCTTTTTCACCTAGAATAGTGTATCTGGGCCTTATCGTATGTGCTATAGTTAACGCTTTTATAATGATTTCATCCGGAATACCTAGTTCACGAGCAGTTACTGGTGCACCTATCTTCTGTAATACATTCCTAACTTTCTTCCACCTGGGATCTCCGTAGAGGTATAGCATCATTATAGTGCCTATACCCACCTGTTCTCCATGGAGTGCAGGCTTCGGAGCTAAAATGTCTAGTGCGTGGCTGAATAAATGTTCTGAGCCACTCGCAGGCCTACTTGATCCAGCTATACACATAGCAACACCGCTACTAATGAGTCCTTCAACAACTATCCTTACGCCCTCCGGGTTACCACTAGCTATCAGTTCATGATATTTCATAACATGTTTAGCTGATAAAAGTGCTAATTGTGCAGAATATTCTCCATAATATTCTCCTTTAAGCCTATGGGCTAATCTCCAATCTTTTACAGCTACAAGTTTACCTATAAGATCACCTACTCCCGAATTAAGTAACCTTCTCGGCGCATTAGCTATTACACTTATATCAGCTATAATAGCTGTTGGTGTAACTGCCTTTATACTCGTAGGCCTATTAAACCCCTTTAAACTGGCAAAGGGACTAGTTATTCCATCATGGCTTGCAGCTGTTGGTATACTGATAAATGGTTTACCTGTTTTTGAAGCAACATACTTAGCTATATCGATTGATTTACCTCCGCCTATTCCTATTATTATCTTAGGCTTTACTTTTTTAACTTCAGCCTTGACTTTATCAGCTAAATCCTTTGACGCATTATCTACGATCCAATATTGTACATCATAACCGCTATCGATGAGTATGTCGACAACTTTAGAACTGATCTTACTGTAAACAGTAGGTCCTGTTATTACGGCAATATTCTTTTTCTTAAAACCTAGTTCCTCTAAATATAGCGGTATATTATCAAGTATACCCTCTCCAACAACGACCTTTTTAGGTAGTTCTATTACGTGGTGTTTGTATGTTTCCAACCAATATACACCAAATGATTTAACAAATTATCTCTACTATATAGTTGAGTCTTCTATACTATTTATCTCTGAACACTAGAGACCATACGCTTAAAAATGGTCATATATATTTCCTTTACTAGAAAAGGGTTTTGATTGGGTGTATTATTAATGGTTTCTTCAAATAAGATAAGAGAGTCAAAAACAACAACTGTTGGAATAAGACTTAAAGATTATGTTGTAATAGCTGCTGATAAGAGAGCTACTGCTGGCACCTATGTATCCCATAAAAAAGTTGAGAAGATACAAAAGATAACAGATAATATGGCTATGACTATATCAGGACTTGTAGCTGATGCACAGTATTTGGTTAACCTGGCTAGGGCTGTTGTAAACTATTATGAACTTGAAACAGGCGTTAAGCCCTATGTAAAGACTATAGCATCTTATTTAGCCAATGTATTGTCTTCGTATTCTAAAATACTTCCTTTTATAGTACAGCTACTCTTAGCGGGATATGATACTAAACCAAGACTATACTACGTAGACCTGTTTGGTACTGTTAGTGAAGAAGAATACATTGCCACAGGCTCAGGTTCTCCCACAGCCCTTGGCGTCCTTGAAAACAATTATAGAGAAGACCTTAGTATTGAAGAGGCTAAACAACTTGCTCTATCAGCTGTAAAGGCTGCAGTTGAGAGAGATTCGTGGAGTGGAGAAGGCGTAGACGTGGTCATAATAGGCAGGGATGTTTATAGTAAGGAGACAATACTGTTTACTCCAAAACATGTTGTTAGAACAATAGAGCAAGAATAAGTACTTCTCAACCGCTTTCTTTTAAAAGCTATTACGTAGAAAATTATAAAAAGGTTTCATGGTAGAGCATTTTACAGATGCTGGACTTATTAACTAAATCGTTTGCATTATAATATGCTAGATGATAAATGGTTATTGTATTGTGGTAAAGGATAGGGTTGGTTTTAGCCATAATAGGAACGTGGTATAGATATGCTGAGGTGTGTATTTGGTTTTGAAAAGTATATTAATGGATAAGTCTAGAGAGTTCGTGCTTAAGACTATAGTTGCTGAGTTACCACCAGAGGTTATGCTTACACGTATAGAGTTTGAAGGACCAGAGATAGCTATCTATGTAAAGAACCGTAGGGCTATAGCTGATAAACTGGCATTGATTAAGGCTATTGCTAAGAAGGTTAAGAAGAGAGTTGTTGTAAGAATTGATCCAAAGGCTAGGCTTCCACCAGAACAGGCTAAGGAGAAGATACTTGAGATAGTGCCTAAGGATGCAGGCATCGATCCTAAAAGCATGGTTTTTGATAAGACACTTGGTGAAGTATGGATTAAAGCTGAAAAACCGGGAATCGTTATTGGTAAAGGTGCTACACTAAGACACTTAATCATGGCTGAGACTGGCTGGAGACCAGTAGTTCTTAGAGCTAGTCCTCTTGAGTCTAAGGCATTGAATACAGTAATTAATCATATACTTAGTGAGAGTGACTACAGGCTTAACTTCTTAAGATATATTGGGGATCGAATACACCGCGATCCGTTGTTTAAGACGAATTATGTTAGAATAACTGCTTTAGGAGGGTTTATGGAGGTAGGTAGATCAGCCATATTATTAGAGACCCGGGAGAGCAGGATCTTACTGGATATAGGTGTTAATGTCGGTGGCCCTGACTATGAGAGAATGTATCCATACATAGATATAGATTCTATAAAGATCGAGGAACTCGACGCGGTGGTTATAACACATGCCCATCTAGATCATTGTGGACTAGCTCCATTACTATTCAAGTACGGATATAGAGGCCCAGTATACGTTACAAAGCCTACGCGTGAGTTAATGGCTCTAATGCTCCGCGATTACATAGAGGTTACTCAGAGAGAAGGTAAATCTCCACTATATACTGAAAAGGATCTACTCACTATGATACTTCATACAATACCTCTGGAATATAATGAGGTTACTGATGTAGCCCCCGATGTAAAAATAACATTCTATAATGCTGGGCACATACTAGGTTCTGCAATGGTACATATACATGTTGGGGCTGGACTACACAACGTTGTCTATACTGGAGACTTCAAGTATAGTAATACTCGATTACTCGAGAAAGCAAATGATAAGTTTCCACGCGTAGAGACCTTGATCATGGAGTCAACCTATGGCGCTACTAAGCAACAGAGTAGAAGAGAGGCTGAGGAAATGCTCATCAATATTATTAAGAAGACTATTGAGAAGGGAGGTAATGTATTAATACCTGTATTCGCTGTAGGACGCGGTCAAGAAATAATGCTCGTACTTAATGATGCTATTGAAAAGAAGCTTATACCCCCAATAAACATCTATATCGAGGGCCTTGTTAGTGAAGTTACAGCAGTACACACGCAGTATCCAGAATATCTTAACCGTGAGCTTAAGGATAGGATATATCGTGGCGAGAATCCTTTTACAGCAGAATATTTCAACATCATTGAGGGCCATGTAGCCCGTCCTGATATCGTTGAGGATAGACCTGCACTAATAATAGCCACTTCTGGAATGCTTACTGGAGGCCCTGCTGTCGAATATTTGAAACTTATGGCTAGTGATCCTAGAAATACATTGATATTTGTAGGTTATCAGGCAGAAGGTACTCTTGGTAGGAGAATTAAGGATGGTCTCAGAGAATTACAAACAATTACTCCCGACAATAGAATTGAGGTTATTAAAATCAACATGGAAGTATTTAGTATAGAAGGCTTTAGCGGTCATAGCGATCAAGATGAGCTACTCAAATTTTTAAGAGGAATTAATCCCAAACCTAGAAACATTATACTAAACCATGGAGAACCAACAGCCACAGCTACATTAGTAGCACTTGCTAAAAGAGTTATACATAATTCAAAACTAGGATACCCGGCTAATACAAGAATATACACTCCTGTAGTCCTAGATTCACTCAATCTCACAGCCCGTAAATAGGTGTAGATAGGTATTGATTCGAGTAATAACTCTTCTAACCGATTTTGGATTAAAAGATCCCTATGTAGGCGTTATGAAGGGAGTTATTAAAAGGATAAATCCTGATGTAGAAATAATAGATCTATCTCATGAAGTGCCTAAGTATGATATAGATACCGCGGCACTTATACTGTGGATTAGTTATAAGTTTTTTCCAAGAAAAACAATTCATGTATGTGTAGTTGATCCCGGAGTTGGTACTAGTAGGAAGGCTATATTGATCGTTTCTAGGAATTACTATTTCATAGGCCCGGATAATGGGTGCCTGTATCCTGCTGCAAAAAGTGATGGTATAGAAGAGGTATATGATATTAGTAACTCAGCTTATGGTCTTGAAAGAGTTTCGGAGACATTTCATGGAAGAGATCTTTTTGCACCAGTAGCTGCATATTTAAGTGCAGGTGTATCATTAGAGCAGCTTGGCGAGAGATATCAAGGAGAGCTAGTTAAATCTTGGATCTGGTTTGCTGAAAAAGATGATAACTGTTTTCATGCACGTGCAATCTATATTGATGGGTTTGGGAATATAATGACAAATATACCGGTCGAATTTATTAGGGATTGGGATCTCGGCTCAAGAATAAAGGTCACGTATAGTCGAGGGTTTATAGAGTGTCCATTTGTTAAAAGCTTTGGATACGTTGGAGAGGGAGAATATGCATGTTATATTAATAGCTGGGGATTTTTAGAAATTGGATTAAATAGGGGATCAGCGGCTAGGAAGACTGGTATAGTTAGGAAAGAGGCTCTTCGGGTGTGTAGGATTGAGTAGGAGAGTTCTTTATCCGGGTCGTTTCCAGCCGTTTCACCTTGGACATTTACGCGTTATTAAAATGTTACTTGAAAGTTTTGATGAAATAGTTATTGTTGTTGGTTCTGCACAGGAGGGCTATACATGCCGTAATCCCTTTACAGCTGGCGAACGTTTAGAAATGATCCGTGAGACATTGTTGGCCGAGGGAATTGATCCTCGGAGGTTCTGGCTAATACCCGTACCTGATCTCAATAAGCCTCTTGCATGGACAAGTTATGTGCTTGGTCTAATACCGAGCGTTGATGCTGTTGCTACGGGCAATCCCCATGTAGCTGGTATTTACGGTTGGCTTGGGATCCGTGTTATAGAGATTACGCTGTATAAGCCAGAATTATACAATGGTACCCGCATACGATATCTCATGACATATAGCGATGAATGGATGAATCGTGTGCCAAGAACGATTGCTGAATACATTATTAGAGTTAATGGTGTTTCTAGAGTACGTAAGCTATGTGTTAGCTGAGGTGAATATATCATGGTTGATTATGTAGAGATAGATGGTAGTATTGGTGAGGGTGGAGGGCAAATTTTAAGATACAGCCTTGCATTATCAGCTGTTTTATTGAAACCTGTCCGCATTTATAACATACGTGTTAAACGCAGCAATCCTGGTCTACGTCCACAGCATCTTACAGGAGTCCGTGCCTTAGCAACTATAACTGGTGCCGAACTAAAGGGAGCTAGTGTTGGTAGTCTCGAGATACTGTTCAAGCCGAGGCATAGAAAGGGTGGTTATTATCGTTTCGACATCGGTACTGCTGGCAGTGTGACACTTGTTATACAAGCTATTCTTCCAGCCCTATTATTTGCTGATCGCGATAGCATTGTAGAAATAACTGGCGGTACTGATGTTAATTGGAGCCCACCAGTTGATTACATGAGATATGTATTCCTGCCTATGCTTAAACGTTTTGGAGTATATGCTGAACTAGAGGTTAAAAGGAGAGGCCATTATCCCCGCGGAGGAGGTCATGTAGTACTACGTGTTAAGAGGCTTACTAAACATCTTAATCCAGTAAATATTATTGAAAGAGGAGAAATTATTGAGATTAAGGGGCGTAGCCATTGTGTCAGACTACCTAGTCATGTAGCAGTTAGGCAGGCACGTAGTGCTGAGAAAATAATATTTGAGAAACTAGGTATTAGACCATCTATTGAAATCGAATATTATGAACGTGGACGTGATCCACATTTAGGACCTGGTAGCGGTATTGTACTATATGCGCTATGTAAAAACAGCATTCTTGGAGCCGACTCCTTAGGTGCTCGTGGCAAACCTGCTGAGAAAGTTGGTGAAGAAGCTGCTTACAAACTTTTAGAAGAGCTTAAGAGCGGCATGGCACTTGATAGTCATATGGGTGATATGATTATTCCATATATTAGCCTTGCAAATGGTAGATCATGTGTTGGTGTATCAAAGTTAACTTTGCATACTTTAACAGCTATTATGGTTACAAGGAAATTCCTGCCAGAACTAGATTTTAGAATCGATGGCAGTGAAGGAGAGCCAGCAACTATATGTGTTGAAGGGTATAGTCTTTAGGAATTATTTTCTCCAATAACTTATCGAGTCCAATACCCTTTAAAGCAGATATCTCTAGCACATCACTTATTCCGTATTTCTCGGACAATGTTTTCCTAACATATTCGATCTTATCCCTAGGAGTTATATCAATTTTATTAATACATACTATGATCCCTTCACTGGATATCTTCAATACATCCTCTAATACTCTATATTGTTCGTCTAGTGTATAGTAAGAATTTGACGATGCATCAATCAAGTAAACCGTTTTATCAGCTAAGTACTTAAGTGCTAGTATTGCCTTAAGTTCTATGATATTGCGTTCACTCAAAGGCCTGTCGAGTAATCCGGGAGTGTCTATAAATGCAATTCTATAATAGGGTTCCTTGATTAAGTGTCCGACTATAATCGTTTTCGTAGTAAATGGATACTGTGCTATTTCTGGCTCTGCTGTTGATAATTTTGATACTAGCGTAGACTTACCCACTTGAGGCATCCCGGCAACTATAACCTTTAACTCGTCCTCGCTAATGCTAGGCATTTTAGATAGCTCTCGTACAGCCTCTTTGATCATCATCTGTACTTTCTTATGTCTCTTTAGAACAGATAATAGTCTTCCAATAGCTTCTTTATATCTTATTTTAAGCTCATATTCTAGGTTAATAGTCTTCAGCATTATACGATATCTAACATATAGTCTACGGAGAATCCTTTTCTTACCAATGTATAGGCGTCTATACTCTACGGCGCTCTTACCAGCCCTGATCATGAATAATTCTTGGTAGAACTTATGTGTTTTTGAAAGGATAGATAATGTTTCAATAATACGGTCTATTTCAGAATTAAGGATATTATATACGAGCTCAAGCCTCTTTAAATAAAGTGTTTTTAACTTACCAATTCTATCCCTATGCTTCTTAGGCGGACTAGGTACTTCTAGACTTTCCATTCTTCTCTTAATTTTCTCCAAGATCTCGTCATAGCTATGTATATAGTATCTCTTTAACACGTCTATGTTCAATACCTTTTGCCCAAACTACTGAAATTTAGCTAGCTACTTATTAGCTATATCTATCTAGTAGCTAACAGAGCCTCTGCCTTAGAAATAATCTTATTATATAACCTACGAGCTATTCGTTCAAGCCTTCTATAAGTTGTATGACTTATATTAAAGAACGATATGGTTTTACCTATGTCTGGAGGCGAGTTTTTCTCTATGTAATTAAGAAGTATATATGCTAATGCAAGTTTAGCTCTTTCAGTACGTGATACAGCCACTGGATCAATTTCCTTCATGAGATTTATTATCTTCTCAAGTTTTTCTTCAAGGCCATTCTCTCTAACATTCTTTAAAGCACGATCAGTACTTTTAGACCTTATTGTATGGATGAATCTTCCTGTCTCAAATAATTTACCGTAATCTATATGTAGCCATGGCTTATCCTTAATCATTCTCTCTGCAACAATATACGTTCTTAAATGCTTCCTATATCTTCGTTCAATAAAGTTAACCCTAGGCCTATTTTTAAGCATTAAATTCCTTTGTTCGATTGTTTTAAACCTTTCATGTACAGGCCCATAGTCATAAATACGATCAATTACTTCTCCTGTAGAGCTACAGATAACTTCTCCTCTACTATAATCCCATATTATTCTTCCATTACAGATACTATACGGATCTTTGTGCATCTCTGCATCCCTATACCTAAATAGTCCAATAGGATTTGATATTCGCTAAAGCTTCACATTTACTAGCGAGAGTGGAGGAGTTAACCGAAAGTATTGCCTACCCTCATGATCTAGTATTTAGAGAAGGATACCGTTTTAATCCAGTAATGTAGTATCAGTAGTTTGAGTAAATTAACCGGGTGTAGAAGGCTTTGGTAAATGGAGGAACTATAGTAGGTATTAAGGCTAAAGAAGGGGTAGTACTGGCTAGTGAAAAGAGATTATCATATAATGGTTTTGTACTAAGTAAGAAAGTACGTAAAGTATATCCTATAACAAACCATATAGGGATAGGCTTTGCTGGTCTACATGGTGATATTGAGAGGCTAGTTAAGTTATTGAAAATACAAGCCCAGTATTACGAGATAGAAATAGGCAGGGAAATAAGTGTCAGATCGCTTGCCAAATATTATTCAAACCTACTCTTCTCATATAAGATCATACCATTCTATGTAGAATCGATTGTTGGAGGAGTCGATGAGAGAGGCTCTCAAATTTATGTATTGGATCCTGTCGGTAGCTTGATAGAAGATAAGTATAGTGTAGCTGGTAGTGGAGGCCCAATAGCTATAGGCATTATAGAGACTAGTTACCATGAGGATATAGATGTTGAAGGAGCTAAGGAGCTTGCCAAGAAGGCTATACTAGAAGCTATTGAACGTGATGCCGTATCAGGTGATGGAGTAGATATACTAGTTATAACGAAGGATGGCTACAAGTTTGAGGAGATCTTGTTGAAGAGGTAGATTAATTGGTTGATATTAGGAGGGCCATAGCTCTTCAGAAGAAGCTTGCTGAAAAGGTATTGGGCGAAATAGATAGTTTCAAGCCAATAAATCCTGCTAGTATAGAAACTGTTGCAGGAGTTGATGCGGGCTATAGATCAGGAGAGATCTATGGTGTTGCAGCCCTCATAGACTATAGGACTAAGAGGCTATTAACATACAGCGTCATTCACAAAAAACCACCAATACCCTACATACCCGGATTACTAGCTTTTAGAGAAGCCCCATCATATATATCTGCATTACTGAAGCTTCCCAGAGAACCAGATATAATTCTCGTTGATGGACATGGACTAACGCATCCAAGAGCACTAGGCATAGCAACACATCTAGGACTAGTACTAGATAAGCCAACTATAGGGATTGCTAAGAAGAAACTATACGGTGAGATAAGAGTCGAAAATGGAATGAAATACTTATATGTACATGGCCTAAGGGCTGGAGCCATAATAATACATAAGGGACATGAACTATATGTAAGCATAGGCTACAAGATCACTTTAGAGAGTGCTCTAGAAATAACCAAGTCACTTCTTGATCCAAAATATAAGCTACCAATACCAACAGCAATAGCTGATCAGATTACAAAAAGAATAACTAGGAAGAAGAAATGAAATATATAACACTGTAAAACATTCACAAAACTAGTAGATGGGCCCGTAGCCTAGCCTGGATAGGGCGCTGGCCTGCGGTGCCCAAAAAGGGTTCGTAGATAGCCAGAGGTCCCGGGTTCAAATCCCGGCGGGCCCGCTCAATTTCTTACTTATCTTAATAAATTTCCTAAATAACTCATATCTCTCTAATACCTCTACTAGATCCCTACTGTTTAGAAGTATGTACTTCTCTATACTTCTTAGAGCTGGACATATGTAGCATCCTATACGGTAAAAACCATACAAGTATAATGGATTTAATGGTATGTTCTTCTTCATTAAATATAGTTGGGTATGTGCTGTACTCCACAATTTTATTGGTGATACGGTCTTAATGTTTGAATCTGTATCTCTACATGGTGACCGCATACTTCTAGGCCTTGACTCTGCATCACGATCGCCTGTAATTACTAGTGTATTTCCCTGGGCTAGTTCTTTAATAGCTTTTTCAACTGCCTGGATCTTTAACCCAGTGCACCATCTATTATCATGTCTAGGCATAGGGTTTCCATCAGCCAATATAGTTCTGTCAATGCCTGCATATACTTTATAAACAGTAATTCCTAATTGCCTAGATACTTTATCAATATATTCTATGGTCCATGGAAATTCTACGCCCGTATCAACATTAACTACATGGATCTTCTCTTTAGGGAAAGCATTTAATGCTAAAATAAGGACTGTAGTACTATCTTTGCCCCCACTCCAAGGCACTATAATTGTATCGGCCCAGTCTCTGTAATTCTTTAGAAATTCTATTGATATTTTTTCGAAGGTATTCAAAGTATAAGCATTTAGTCTAAGTAGTTTGTTAATATTTATCTCTTCGATAGGAGATTTTTTCAATAACTTTCCATAAGGCCTAAATCCTTCGTCAGGGACGTTAAGTATGCCTACAAGATCTTTTCCACAATATACATAGTGTTCTCCACTAAATCTACGTATCAATAATGGGTTTTTACATAATTTCCGCCCTAGAAAGTTACTAAGTACCTCATATGTCTTGTCACCTAATCCAAAGAATATGTCGTATGCGGGGTTGTATTCATAGTTTTCAAGTTCTATTCCACGAGATCTATTAAACATGTAAATATGATTCTCTTCAGACCATTTAATTAATAATCTAAACTTGCTCCGAGCAATATTGAATTCATTAGCTAAATGTTCTAAACGTGTATTTCTAATACGTGCTCTAGGCACTATATGTACTACAACATTTGGAGGCAGGGATTTCTCCAATTCATTAGCCAGCTTAGTATCTTCTCTACCTAGAAGAATTGTATAAAACATTTTTTCAGAAAGTATTTTTTCTAACTCACTTAATGCTTTATCTATATTTCTAGATCCATGTAATGTATATATTTTTAAATCCCAGTCATAATAGAATGTTCGAATCATGGCTTTAATAGCATCTGCATCTCTTTTACTCCTAACGATTATCCCGATCATTTCCTAGCACATTCCCTTAATAAATAGAGTTTTTAACAGTACTTTATAGTTTGGGATAAGCCGATTAAGTTGCTCATTAAAAAGACTTTATGTGAAAGGAATTGGTAGCCGGGCGGGGATTCGAACCCCGGTCACGGGGTATCCTCGCCCTTTTTAGGTCCAAAGCCCCGCATCCTTGGC
Source organism: uncultured Desulfurococcaceae archaeon (assembly GCA_964531225.1). Lineage (GTDB taxonomy): Archaea > Thermoproteota > Thermoprotei_A > Sulfolobales > Desulfurococcaceae > CAZHDB01. The sequence continues at coordinate 23,312 of CAZHDB010000007.1, read as the reverse complement.
CGCTAGACGACCCGGCTATCTAACCTATTTGATTTTAGTCTAACTAGGTGTTTATAATTTTTCTCACTATGATATCTAAAGAATTTATATTTATTTCCTATTTTTCTATGCAACACTAAAATATATTTTTTATGGAAAACTTTATAAGCGATAATTATACAATTTGGTACTGATGCATTATAAAAATTACGGGTGTCTGCTATGGTTATGAATGAAAAGGAATCACATACAGAATGCCCTCCAGACAAGATAGTATTTGATCCGGAGCGTGGAGAATATATATGTACACTTACTGGTGAAGTTATAGAGGAACGTATTATTGATGAACATCCTGAATGGAGAGCATTTACTCCCGAGGAACGTGAGAGGAGAAGCCGTACCGGAGGCCCATTAACATCTACAGTTCATGATCGTGGATTAGCCACTATAATTGACTGGCGTGATCGTGATGCTACTGGTAAACGCCTAGAATTTAGACGCCGGCTTGAGATGCAGAGACTTCGTCGTTGGCAGACACGTAGCCGCATACAGAGTAGCATTGAGAGAAACCTTGCCCAGGCTATGAATGAACTTGATAAATTATCTGATCAACTGGATCTTCCTAGGAAGGTGAGAGAGGAAGCAGCCCGTATCTATCGTGAAGCAGTTGAAAAAGGTCTTGTAAGAGGTAGGAGTATTGAGAGTGTTGTTGCTGCAGCAGTATATGCTGCGTGCCGTGAGCTCAAGGTACCACGTACACTTGATGAAATAGCTAGATTCACAAAGAGTAATCGTAAGGATATTGCTAGGTGCTATAGGTTATTGCTAAAGGAGCTCGACATACGTGTACCAACAAGTGATCCTATAGATTTTGTACCACGTATAGCTCGTTCCCTAGGCCTTAGTGGTAGCGTTATGAGGAAGGCTGCTGAAATACTTCACATGGCTCGTGAAAAAGGGATTACTGCCGGTAAGGATCCAGCTGGTTTAGCTGCAGCTGCTGTCTATATAGCTGCTCTTCTATGCGATGAACGTAGAACTCAGAAGGAGATTGCACAAATAGCTGGTGTTACAGAGGTTACTGTACGTAATCGTTATAAAGAACTTGCTCGCGAATTAGACGTTAATTTGCCTCCACAATAAAATTATTTTAATCCAACCTTATCCAGATAATAAAAAATATTTTGTTTTAAATATTGCAGAGCTGAAATTAGTCTATAATTACTATGTTCTCTGGTGGATAACCGAGTTCGTCGATAAGTATCTGTTTAACGCGATGTCTATGATCTCCCTGAAGCTCTATACGACCTTCCTTAACTGTGCCTCCAGTGGCTAATTTCGATTTAAGCCTAGAAGCGAGCTCCTTTAGTTCGGTGTTACTTCCTGTTAAGCCCTCAATAATAGTAACTTCTTTACCGAATCGACGTCGATCTAGTCTTATCTTGATAAATTGTTGTTCTCTAATAAGTTGTTCACATAGTTCTGGAGGTAATCCACCACATAGAGACGAGAGATCAGATACCATATCCCTTGCTCCTAGACAGTATTTTTACCTAACTTCTGGATATTATCTGCATTACTAATAATATAGTAACCCTTATAAAAGTTAATACTATATCCTACACTAGAAACTTAATGTACTGGGAGAGATAGTATGCCATACTACCAATGCCCTAATTGTGGAGAAGTATTTACTGAAGAAAAACTAGGCTTACTGCCAGGCATTAGATGCCCTAGATGCGGGTATAAAATGATCTATAAGATTGCTCGCAGATTTAGAACAGTAAAGGCAATATAATTATTTTCCCTTATTAAATTCTAATAACATGGCAGACAATTCAACAATAATCTTGGCAGCTAAAATACTTGTAATCCTACTTCTATCAAATAAGGGATTAGCTTCAACCAGATCAAATCCTATGAAAGATTTATCTCTTAGGTGTTTTATAATCCTATGAAGTATATTCAATAGTTTTACTGGTGATAAGCCGAGAGGTTCTGGATTAGATACTCCAGGAGCATGTGAGGGGTCTATTACATCTAGATCTATTGATATATAGATATGTGATTTATTATTTAATTCGTTAGCGACATCTCGTATAATACGATCTATATCTTCCAATTTATTTGGAGTATAAAATTTTATTTCTTTATTCAATGCATAATCAAGTTCTTCAGAGCACCATGCACGTGAACCTATAATTATCGGCTTGATTCCCATCTCCTCATATATTATATACTGTGTTGATGCATGACTGTATTTATAACCCATATATTCCTTTCTAAGATCTAAGTGGGCATCAAATACTATGTACCCAATACTACTATATTTTTTAAGTAAACCTTTAATAATGCCATATGTTAGGGTATGTTCTCCTCCTATAGCAACTAGTATATTATGTGGATATTCATGTATAACTCCGTGCACAACTTTGGCCACTCTTTCTAGAGATCCGATATTGTCTCCAGGCACTACAACTACATCGCCAACATCATTAAAACCTATCTTATCAAGATCTTTACCAGTATATATAGAGTTAAGCTCTATATTACATGAGGCATCTCTTATAGTAGCAGGCGCAAGTCTCGTTCCAGGTACATAGGATGCTGTATTGTCTAATGGTATACCGATGATATTTATTGGAGATTCACTATTTCTGGAGCAACCAAAAGCTATTGTCTCGCTAAGTAAGTGCCTCCAAGTAACCATAGTATATACCCTATATTCTTTTGCTAATACTACTTCTTAATAGTATGCGGAGTAAAAAACGATATATGGGAACACCCGGTATTTTAGGAGGTTGAAGTATAATAGGAGGGATAGGTGTACTTGGAAGAATATTTTGAGGAATTTAATAAACTTGTGAGAAACCGTGGGTTTTACTGGTTATCCTACGAAATATATGGTGGTGTAGCAGGCTTTTACGACTTTGGTCCCCTGGGTACATTGCTAAAAAATAATATTACGGAGTTATGGAGAAGAATGTTTATACATGATCAGAGGGGTCTTGTTATCGAAATAGAAACTCCCATAATAACTCCGAGAATAGTATTAAAAGCTAGTGGCCACGAGGACAACTTTACAGATCCTATTACGGAGTGTAATAAGTGCGGTAGACTGTATAGAGTCGATCATTTACTTGAGGAAACTATAGGTGTTAAAGCTGAAGGGCTATCTATTGAGCAACTATGGAAGATCATTAGGGAGTATAATGTACGTTGCCCAGAGGATGGTGGCGAACTAACTCCTCCAAAGCCGGCGTTGCTCTTATTTAAGACAGAAATAGGACCATATAAGGGATCGCAGGCATATATAAGGCCTGAAACCGCTCAAGGCATATTTGTATCTTTTAAGAACATAATGTCCGTTGTCCGAGATAGGCTTCCAATAGGTATTGCACAGATCGGTAAGGTTGGTAGAAATGAGATTTCACCCAGACAGGGTCTTATAAGGCTTAGGGAATTCACTATTATGGAAATAGAGTTCTTCTTTGATCCTTTGAAGACTTGGAATGAGGCTGGTAAATATCTTACAGACGAACTCCTTAATGAGGAATTGAACATTTTATCTGCTGAAATGAAGGAGAAAGGTATAGAGGAACATATTACTGCTACATTAAAGGAATTCCTCGATCAAGGCATGATAGTTAATCCGTGGCTTGGGTACTGGATGGCTATAGGAAATAAATTCCTTAAGAGATTGGGCATACCTCCTGATAAGATTAGATTTGAAGAAAAACTGCCACATGAAAGAGCCCATTATGCGCAACAAACATTCGACCAAGAAGTATATACTAAAAGATTTGGATGGATTGAAGTAGCAGGATTTGCCTATAGAACAGATTATGATCTCAATCAGCACATAAAATATTCTAAGGCAGACTTGACAATGTTCAGAAAATATGAAAGACCTCTCGAAAAAAGAGTTGTAAAGGCAATACCCAATATTTCTAGGTTAAAAGAGGCTTATGGTAGGAAAGTAGGAGAGATTCTTAAAGCTTTAAATAAATTACCTAATGAAGTAATCATTGAAAAGCTTGAAAGAGATGGATACATACATGTAGATGGATATAAGTTAGATAAACAATACTTTACCATTAAGGAAGAAAAGATAAAAATTCATGGAGAAAAATTCGTACCACACGTCGTAGAACCTTCTTATGGGCTCGAAAGACTATTCTATAGTGTCCTGGAATTTTCATTCCATCATTTAGCCGATGGTAGGAATGTTTTAAAAATTCCCATAGAACTAGCTCCATACAAAGTTGCAGTATTTCCATTGGCAACTGGTTCTAGTAGTGAACACAAGAGAATAAAGGAGCTCGCCATAAAGATCTACAACGCTCTTGTTGATGCAGGTGTCAAGGCATTATATGATGAATCAGGAAGCATAGGTAGAAGGTATGTTAGAGCAGATGAAATGGGTATACCATATGCTATAACGGTTGATTACCAGTCCATTGAAGATCATACGGTAACCATCAGGTTTAGAGACACTCGAGAACAAGAAAGAGTACATCTAAAGGAATTATATGAAAGGATTATGGAATTATTGGGTAAAAAGGTTAATTGGAAGACCATTTTAAGAAAATATGATCTCTGAAAATACTATTTGAAAAGATCTTTAAGTAACTATTTTAAGTCTCTATACAAATATCTGACTTGATAAAGAATAAGGTCTCTAACGTATAGCTGGTGAATATATTATGTCTGAAGGACAAAATATTTCGAAAGCAAGTGAGAATATAGGAGATAAACCTGCATCTAAGAAGAAAATTGATGTAACAAAGCTATTATCAATAATACCGCCTGCATCAGAGCTTAAACGTAAAGAAATTAAGTTAAAAGAAAAGAGGATTAGAGTCAGGTATGATGAATCATTACCACCAAATACTATTAAGTTATCTAAACAGTTGGCCCAGCTCTTAGGAATTAATGAAGGAGATCTAGTAGAGATCGTTGTTGCAGGAAGACATAAATTTATATATAATGCACTGGTTATTGATGAAGGCAATGTTAATGAGGTATACTGTAATCCTGAGGAGTTAAAGGAGAGAGGCGTAGCAGACAATAGTATTGCTACTATTAGAAAGCATGCGAGTAGGAGGTAGTGTAAAACATATGCACACGCCTCTGGATCTTCTAGCTCATCTTAAGAAGGGAATAGATCGTTCTGAAGAAATAATTGATCTTTCTAAAATTATTCTAAACGAAGTAAGAGCTCATGGTACATCAGGAAAAATAGATCTACTTTTTAGAAAAGTCTTAAGACTGTATAATGATTTGTACAACGTGGGTAACGTGTTCTCTACAAAAATGTTTGATCAGGTGGATGAATATACTAAGGACTATATAATTACATATATGAACTACTTGACATTAGTAAGTATTCCTTATGAAATTGATTTATTAAATGAAATAAGTAGCAAAATTAATAAAGACGATATCGATGATGTAAAGAGAATAAGTAAGGCTATAGCACTAATGAATGAGTTAAGAACTGTATTTGAAAAGATCGAGAATTATTGATTCATACACTTTTCTATATTAATTATGTTGCCAAATACGTATCTAGCTTTGACATTAGTGATTTCTATATCCGCTAAACATACATCATCATTTTTAAGGTCCAATATAGTTTTTCTAATGAATATAACGGGGCCGTGATCTACGGGGTATCCATATATTTTATTATCTTCCTTTATAATATAGGCTTTAATCTTTTTACCAAGGAAGTATTTTCTTTTAGCCAGTAAATTATATTTATTAACTAGATCTTTATACTTTTCAATAATATTCTTATATTTATCGATCTCAGGTTTAAAATACTCGAAAGCAGTCATAGGTAGTGGTGTAAACTTATAGAGCGTAATTTTCTCGACTCCGCTCTCGTAAAGTTTCTTTAATGCCTTAATTGTTCTCTTATAAACTTTATAGTTCATGTATGGTAAACCATAGACTAAGTAAATATATGGCCTAAGACCGTTTCTTCTTAAAATCTTAATTGCTTGTATTGCTTCTTTTAATCCTATGGGTTTACCAATGATAATTTCATTGTATTTCCTAGAAACTGTTTCTAGACCTATATGAATTGTTGTACCATGTAGGTACTTGCCAAGTATGGAAGAAACTTTCTTATCAATAAGGCAAGCTTTTGCATTTTCGATGAAAATCCTAGTCTCGCCACTATAGATCTCAGGTATTTCATGTAATCTTGATAATAGATTTTCTAGTGCATTATAGTTTGGTCTAGGATTGCAAGGATCAGTTAGTGGATATGGTTTTACGAGATCCTCACGTCCATAGTCAAGGAAATCTGGAGCACTAAGTACTATTCGTTTAGCATCATGTCTGATCAAGTCTTTTATTTCATTGACTATGGATTCTATAGAACGTGATCTTGGAGGTCCAAAGTGAAATGGTACACTACAAAAACCGCAGCCTGGAGGTATGTGTTTTGGGCACCAAAGCTTATTAATTAAATCACTTGATCTACAATTCATACATTTAATGCAAGTCCTTCTATAATCTATATTGATTAATGGTCTGTAGAAATTGCTACATCCTCTTACAACTTCTACGTAGAAGCGATACATCCAAGTTCTTTTATAGACTTTATTTACTTGAGTATATGGCCTAATTTTGTCAAGTAGATCTTTACTAGTATATTCTGGATAACCAGTAAATACTATCTTTTTATTATTTTTAATAGCTAGACCAGTTATTTCAGTTAATTTATTAAGATCTTGTTGAATAAGGTATTTCTTGTATTCTGAGAATAATTTAATTAACTGATTTTCTCCCTCTCCGACTACAACAAAATCTCCACCTACATGCTCTAGTATATCATAAAACTCTAGGCTGATAGGTCCGCCAATGATCTTGAGTTGACTGCCCCCAAGAGTATTTGCTAATCTAATAACATTCTTTAATGCTCCACGATCACTACTCATAGCAGATAAGAGAATTACATCATAGTTTCCTAGTATGGAAGGATCACTAAATAGATCTTCGTAGGTAATTAGATCAGCTTTTTCTCCTAATTGGTTAATTAAACCAGTTACGAGTCTCGGACCTATACCAACTACATCATAGCTTGCATATCTCTTACCCTTAGCCCGTGCAAGGAGATCTACTACTAAAGCCTTCAACAATAATCACTTCCATAACATCTAATTTAAATAGGTGTATTAACCCTTATAATCTCCTATCTAGAGTTGAATGGAGTATAGGGGGTATAGATGACTGAGTACTGGGGGAGAAGCGAGTCTATAGCTGAGATGCATTTATTCGAAGCCTTATCAAGCCTGGCAAATCTTGATAAGAATGCATTAACCGATCTAAGGAATTTTATCAACAATCTCGGCAAGATCGACGTTGAAAAAGTAAAAAGCCTCTATATGAAGCTTAGGAATGATAAGCAACAGGTTGAAGATATAAAAGCATTGGTAATGGAGTACCTTGTAAGACTCGGTGAAGGCCTTAATATGAAGGATCTGTATGCATCTATAGCTTTGGGGCTTGACAGGATCGTACAACTTATAGATGGTGCCTCCTATAGACTTTACATGTACATAGCTAATGGGTATACATTAAATGATGATCTATATAATGATCTAAAGAATTTTATAGAAGTAATGATTCAGGAATATGATTCATTCTACCAGGGACTTAATAAGCTTAGAGTAGATCCTAAGAGAACGATTAAGGAGATGGAGCAAGTTATAAAGCTCGAAGAGGATCTAGATAGATTATATAGATCGTATGAATTAAAAATGTTTAAGAAATTAGCAGATAATGTACCTGCTTTAATGCTTCTTAAGGATGCCATTGACTTAGTTGAATCCATAGCTGATGTAATAAAGGAATCCGCTGAAACACTTAGATACTTAGCACTTCATAGGGCAATGCTTACATGAATGGAGATATATTGGTAGAGAAGAAAATTTGTAAAGGCACTTTACTCTTTAATAGAGTTGTTGTTCTCGATATAGAGTGTAGTAATAAGATTTACTGGAATGGCTATTATGGTACATTTTTTGGAGTTGCAAAGCCAAAGGAAAAACCAGTTAATGCACCGCTTGAACTATCATTGCTTGAAGCATTATACTTACTAGAAAATAATATGATTGAGGTATATGCTGGAGAAGAAAAGGTTTCTCCGGAAATGCTGAAGAGGCATTGTTTAAAAATAGTACCAAGATTCAGGGAGCTATATATAGTATATAAGGATCTTAGAGATAAGGGATATGTTGTAAGGAGGGGGCTAAAATTTGGATGTGATTATCTAGTTTATGAATATGGGCCTGGAATAGATCATGCACCGTATGGTGTACAGGTTCTTAGGATTAATGAAGAATTTGATCCTATAGATCTTGTTAGAATGGGTAGACTATTACATTCGGTTAGGAAAAAACTTGTTATTGCATTAACAGATGGTATTAAACATATTGATTATATTATTCTTAGATGGTGGAGGCCTTAGCTCTACAATACAAAAATAATAACCCTTTAAATATATATTAGGCATTGAATAATATGGTTAATAGTACAAGAAATATGACTGGAGATCCATATGGAGATCAGTTCTAGAATAGGTGGTATGGCTTGAAAAATGATCGTTTTCAGAGAAGAAATGATCGAGAAGGATATAGGCATCATAGGGAGAGGAAGGATAAAACATTTAGGAGAGCCGGTCCAAGGTTTCAAAGACCTGGATATAGGGGTAAGCCTCAAGCTAGACCTGTTCCGATAGGTGATAAGTGCAATCCCTTATGCTCTTTATTCTACTGTACTCAAAGGGCACTTGTAATTTCTAATAAGCCCTATCGTGGAAAATATATCAAGGCAGCATTCTGCCGGCTAACTGGCTCAGAATGTACTGGCGCAGAGTGTAGATATGCTTCTTGCCGTGCAAATGCTTTATTGCCAGATGGACGGTGTGCTAAGGCATTAGAAAAAAGACAATATATAAGAAGTGATGAAGAGTTATTTAAAGAGATACAGTCTATTGAGGATATTGATGAAGAGAGTTTTCTTTAGGGGTGTTCAGTTACTGAACATTATTGTGTTGTCTTATAATGGATCTACTGCCGAGTCCTTTTAATGCTATAGATATGTTGTTACTATGTGTCTGTCTAGTCTATGTTTCTTCATTATCTCGCTGTACTTCTCTGATTTAGTAGTTCCTTTGTGTATCTCTAAGTTCGTAAGCAACAAAAACTAATAGAAACGACAATGACTGTGGATTTCCGAGAACAGCTCTTGTATTAAGTAATGGTTAATGATAATAGTGATAAACCTGAGATTAACATATAGGAATATTAAATATCATAAAAGATTACTCTTGAGTAAATGGTTCTTGCCATCTCCTATAAATACTATGCCTTATACCTAGTACATCAAGTATTTTACCTACAATAAAGTCTATGAGATCCTCAATGGTTTTAGGTCTAATATAAAAACCTGGTGATGCAGGCATTATTATTACTCCATTTCTTGAAAGTTTTACCAAATTCTCAAGATCTATTGTCGATAGCGGTGTCTCTCTAATAACTAGTATTACTTTTCCACCTAGCCGCATGATATTGTATAGAGCCCTTTCAAGTAATCTATGTTGAAGGCCATTAGCAAGATTAGCAACTACATCCATACTACACGGTACAACAACTGCTGAGTATCCTATAGTACTGCTAGAACTGGCTAAATGCGATTCCCAGTCATTATCACTATATAGTCCATCGATACACTTTTTATTAAGTAACTCCCTTACAAGATCTATACTTAATTCGTACTTAGCAACTTTAACGGCATTACTTGTATATATTACATAGATATTAGCAATCTTGCCTAGAGACTTAAGTTTACATAATACATCAATTAATTTGAGTGTGTAAACTAATCCACTAGCCCCGCTAATACCCAAAACGATCTTCTTATCCAAGCTAGTTACACCACAATTAACTCAGCCCTGCGCGGGATCATCACAGATCAGCCCTTTCGAGCATCAGCACCTACTTATCTTGTCTTATCTTCCAGCTTTATATAGGGTTCTACAATATTTATTCACGTGGAGAACATGTCCGAGAAAATAGATCTTGAGAGAATACCTACTGGTGTTGAAGGAATAGATAAGATCATATGCGGCGGTATTCCCAGGGGCTTTGTTGTAGCAGTTGTTGGCGAACCCGGTACAGGTAAAACAATATTCTGTATACACTTTATAGCGAAAGGATTGGAAATAGGTGAGCCAGGTATCTATGTTACTACCGAGGAATCAAGGCAAAGCGTTATTAAACAAGCCAAGATGTTTGGATTTAACTTTAAGAGGCATATTGATGAAGGTAGGCTTGTAATAATTGATGCGTTAATGGGTGAGCGGGGAGACCCATGGTCTTTATCTAGACTTGATGTAGAGGAACTCGTTAATAAAATTATTGAAGCTAAAAAATACCTAGGCTATGGACATACAAGAGTAGTAGTTGATTCCATGAGTGCGTTCTGGCTTGACAAACCTGCCATGGCCCGTAAATATAGTTACTATGTTAAAAGGGTATTGACTAAATGGGATATGACTGTATTGCTTGTAAGCCAGTATGCTGTAACAACAAGCCTAGGCTTTGGATTTGGAGTGGAACACGTTGCCGACGGGATCATTAGATTTAGAAAGAGAATTGTAGGGGGGAGATTAAAGAGATTTGTAATTATAGAAAAAATGAGACAAACACCTCATGATACGAGAGTCTATGAAATAGACGTAGTTGATAGCAAGGGAATGGTTGTATTAGGACCATACAAGTTGACAAGAGAGGAGGTTTCGTATCCAGTTAGTCTACTAAGAAAAATACTTTCAGCCGAAATTAGGAAAGAGCTTGAGTTTACAAATATAGAGAATAATAATGGAGAGGATTAAATAAGGTAATTTCGTCTTATATATGAATCCAGCTTTATCCCTGGCATATAGTCTGCTTGTATATCGAATAATTGCTCCAACACTATACAAGCAATATTGCGAGCCTCTTCCATAACGTACTTGCTTTTAACTCTGAGGATGCGGGCCATATCCTCCCAGCTTCGTCCTTGCAAAGCCTTACCAATTAGTATGTATTCCTGTGCCCGCGTAAGCCTAGGTCTATTATCGCGGGGCATCAGCCAATAAATTTTAGCGATCAATGACATAAGGTCTGCTGCAGCCTCAAAAGTCATTGGGCCTTGGCAATAAATCCATAGTCTATCAATCTGTACTGGCGTAAGTAAGTTCCTCGGGCCGTTATCTATCGTTATAACAGGTTCTCCTTGTTCAAGCATAAGTCTAGCGACTTCTATTTCTAGATCATCATAGTTTATAGCTAAACTGTTTAATAATTTACTTTTAAATTCCATAACAGCTACCTTAATGATTTCTTTAACTTTATCACTTAATGGGTGTATGACTAAAACAGTATACTCGCCGCTAACAGGGTTTCTATCTGGCGATATATGGACAGTGTAGAAACCTGATTTTACCCAGAATCTAAGCAATTGTTCATTGACACCAAAACCAGCACCAACCCAGTCAAGACCTCTTTCTCTGGCTTCTTTCAATACTTGTGTGAGAGCCCACGTCCCAATACCTTTTCCCTGTACTTCCGGGTGTGTAGCTATACGTACAATTCTCCATCCTCTAGTATCTGCAAACTCTATAAGTCTCTGATGCTTTAGAAATCGATCAGGTATTATATTACCGGGTATTTTTCCACCTTTTAATAATTCAATAGCTCTTTCTCTCTCAATGGGGCCTTCAATAGCTATCTGTAAAGCACATACAATTTTACCAGTAGGTAGCTTAACTGCTCTAACGATATGATGAGGGGCGTCAGCTATCATACCAAGATCGTCTGGTTCATTTCTATAATGAGCTAGCACGTATATACCAAATAATTGCCTAAGCTCATTTTCTCCCTTTGGGCTAAATAGGTAGCCCGGATCATATGCTATGTACTCAAATTGTTTCTTCTCAATATATTTAAGATCATTTTGTTCAAGGTCTGCGGGCTCGGCATCTAGTAATAATGTATCAAATTGCCATCTTTCTATAGGATCTTTATCGGAGTACCTAATTGGTTCAGTCATTTCATACTGGTAGAGAACTGTCTTCGGATCACTCTTAACCTTACTCATAAATCTCACGGAAAAACCTCTGCCAGCACCCTCATATCCATGAATAGTTGTAGAGAAAACTAGTCGATCATAGGCTTCCCAAATGCGATATAGCATAGGTACACTAATACCGGCTGCTTCATCAACAATGACTATGTCTCCACGGAGTCTAGGAATATTTATAGGTTCCCAATACTCTATGGAGAATCTATCTCCACGAAGCTCTATGGTATAGCCCTCCTTGCAATATTCCCTATACTTAAGGCCATGTTTATCTAGTGTCTGTTTAGCAAGCATCATTAGGGACTGTACATTTGATGGTGAAGGGGCTGTTACTAAAACCCTAACCCTAGGCTTGATCTTACTGAGTAGTAATATTAGTCCAACAGCGCCAATACCAACGGCACACGATTTTCCTCTACCACGGTCAGCAGTTACGATTATTACACTTTTTCTACCCTTTTTAGGCTTCTCATAAAGTCTTTCAAGAAGCTTTATAACCTTTACCTGGTCCTGTGTAAGTGCTTGTTCATAAATGGATCTTGGGAATAATGATTCAGCAGGGTATTCGATCTTCTTCTTACTCTCTATGTACTCACTTAATAGACTAAAGTTCTTTATAATCTTCTGATTATCGGCATCATAGATAGCTATGTTGTCATGTTCTAATAGCTTTCTTTTAACCCATTTAATAAATATATGTCTCGGATTAGGGAACTGTGGTACTGTGAGATTACGTTTGAAAATTGTCATAAAATTATCCCATTCATCCCATTTAGGAACTAATAGTACTATTAAACCACCACCACGTACGATACCAATTAGTCTACCGAGATCGTTTGGTTTTAAATCCTTCGTTAAATCCATTATTAATATGTCAAACGTTGAACCAAGGAATCTTTCACTAATTTCATAAACCGCATACTTGATCCTTGTATTCTTAGCCTTATCCTCCATTATTGTCTCAAAGACCTTTTTCATATAAACGGCGTCAGGGAATTCATCATGGAAAACATATAGTCCTTGAAGAATATTAGTCTCCCTCCTGAGATCCCTAGCATGTTTACGATAGCTCCTCTCATAATATAATATAGCTCTAGCCAGCAACTTACCCATAGACTCTGGATCACTACCTGATATTACAATAAGGGCTCTGAAGCGATTACGTATAAGATAAGGCATATTTTTACCTAGTCTACGAAGTATCCTAATAAATGATTGAGAAGACTGACTGGACATAAAAAATCCCTTAATTAGCCAATGTATGTAGTTCCAATATAGGTCTTCTTAAGCTCCCGGCCAAGTCTCTCATAACGTTCAATAACGTCCTTCGTAAGACTTGGCGGGACTTTCTTCAAAGCCTCTAGGAAGTGTTTCATCCTTATAGGTCTTACCTTAAACTCTTCTCTTAAAGCAATCATTGCGGCCTCGCGGCATACAGCAGCTATATCAGCACCCGTATAGCCTTCCGTCTTCCTAGCAAGTTCCTTAAGGTCAACGTCTTCCGCTAAAGGCATCTTGCGCGTATGGACCTTGAATATCTCAAGTCTAGCTTTCTCATCGGGTGGCGGGACATATATCAGTCTATCAAATCTTCCTGGTCTAAGTAGTGCTGGATCTATTATGTCTGGCCTATTAGTAGCAGCTATAACGACAACATTACGTAGAGGCTCTATGCCATCCATTTCAGTTAATAACTGGTTAACAATACGATCAGTAACGCCGCTAGTATCATGCCTATATCCACGGGCTGGAGCTATAGCGTCTAGTTCGTCAAAGAATATTATTGCTGGAGCAACTTGTCTAGCTCTTCTAAAGATTTGTCGAATGGCTTTTTCGCTTTCACCAACCCATTTACTAAGGATTTCTGGTCCACGTACGGCAATGAAGTTTGATCCACTTTCAGTAGCAACTGCTTTGGCAAGTAATGTCTTACCGGTACCTGGGGGGCCATAGAGTAGTATGCCCTTTGGAGGCTCTATGCCCATTTGCTCAAATATCTCTGGGCTCTTCATAGGCCATTCAACAGCTTCTCTTAACTGTTGCTTAACGTCTTCTAGTCCGCCAATATCACTCCAATGAACCTCTGGTACTTCTACATATACCTCTCTGATTAATGATGGTTGTACATGCTTCATGGCCTCCATGAAATCCTTCATAGTAACTTTGAGTTGCCGTAATTTCTCAGCTGGAATGGGTTGCGATAAATCTATTTTTTCTTCATCTATGAATCTACGTAATGCTGCAAGTGCAGCTTCCTTAACAAGTGCAGCTATATCAGCACCTGTGAAACCATGTGTCATATCAGCAATCTTGTCTAAGTCAACATCTTCTGCTAAAGGCATATTACGTGTATGTACTGCAAGAATCTCTCTACGTGCTCTTTTATCGGGTGGTGGAATAACGATTTCACGATCAAATCGACCGGGTCTACGAAGAGCAGGATCAATTGCTTCAGGCCTATTTGTTGCGCCAATAACTATTACTCTGCCCCTCTCCTTCAGACCATCCATTAGAGTTAATAGCTGTGCTACAACACGTTTCTCAACTTCGCCAGTAACTTCTTCTCTTCGAGGAGCAATACTATCTATTTCATCAATGAATATTATTGCTGGAGCATTCTCCTCAGCTTCTTTAAAGATCTCTCTAAGTCTCTGCTCGCTCTCGCCATAATACTTACTCATTATCTCAGGCCCATTGATTGCTATGAAGTAGGCACCTATCTCATTAGCCAATGCTTTGGCAAGTAATGTCTTACCGGTACCTGGGGGGCCATGGAGTAGTATGCCCTTTGGAGGCTCTATGCCTAGATGTTTAAATAATTCTGGATGCTTCATAGGCCATTCAACAATTTCACGGATCTTTTGCTTGGCCTCCTCAAGATCACCTATGTCCTCCCAAGTAACTTTTGGTATTCTGCGTTGTCTCTCTAGAATCTCTTCTCTAACAGGCTCAGCCCTGATCTCTACGTGGGTAGCCTCGGTTACGTATACTCTTTGACTAGGCTGTGTAGCTACTACCACAAGTTTTAAAGCCATACCAAAGATAGGTATAACTACAACTTCTCCCCTAGATACAGGCTTTCTCAATAAAAACTGTTTTACATACTCTGGAAAATCTGGACCAAATCGAATAGGTTCTGTAGGTGCTAGAACAATCTTCGTAGCTGGTTCAAGACTAACCTTCCTAACAGTTACAACATCGCCAACGCCGACACCGATGCTACTTCGCAGGAGTCCATCAATACGTATAATTCCTTTTTCCTCATCTTCGGGATAAGCAGGCCATACTTGTGCAATAGTTGTTCCCTGAGGTCCCTCAATCTCTACAAAATCACCAGTAGTAACACCTAGTCTAGCCATTGCGCTACGACTGATTCTTACAATCTTCCTACCAACATCTCTCTGCTTAGCTTCAGCAACGGTGAGTTTTATCTCTTTATTATCCTTAGACAATAATAATCACCCATAATCCGTATTCTATATACCAGCTATACTCTTTAATGCCTAATAATGTTTAACTTCTTAAACCAACACCTTTTTAATAGATTGTAAATTCATAAGTCTGATAATTGGATTTTATTAGAATCATAATAGAATATAGATTAGGTACCAAAAATATATAGACTATAATATATACTATATACTATAGAATCATGGTCATGAGGTGCCTGGATCATGGTTGAACGTATAAAAACTGGAATACCTGGATTTGATGAAATACTCTATGGAGGCATTCCTAAGAGAAATGTAGTGTTATTGTCTGGTGGTCCGGGAACAGGCAAATCAATATTTGGACAACAGTATCTGTGGGCTGGATTACAGAAAGGCGAACCTGGAATACTTGTTACTCTAGAAGAACATCCCGTTCAAGTAAGAATTAATATGAAGCAATTTGGATGGGATGTAAGAAAATACGAGGACGAGGGATTATTTGCCATAGTTGATGCCTTTACGGCAGGCATTGGTGAAGCAGCTAAGCGTGAGCGATACGTGGTCAGAGATCCGACTGATGTAGGCCTTCTTATTGATGTACTCAGAGAAGCCATAAGGGATACTGGTGCTCAACGTGTAGTTGTTGATTCAGTGTCAACATTATACTTAACAAAACCAAGTGTTGCTAGATCAATTGTATTACAACTTAAGAAGGTGTTAAGCGGAATGGGTACAACATCAATACTGGTATCGCAGGTGAGTGTTACAGAAAGAGGATTCGGAGGCCCTGGAGTTGAACACGCAGCAGACGGTATAGTGAGGTTGGATCTCGACGAGATCAATGGCGAACTCATCCGAAGCCTAATTGTATGGAAAATGAGAGGCACTAAGCACAGTATGAGAAGACATCCATTTGAAATAACCGATAAAGGCATCATAGTATATCCAGATAGAGTTGTAAAGTTTAAGACATAGAAACAATCATTATAGTTAAACACCTAAGTTAATATATTAAAAGTCATTTAGTACTATGTATTTGATACTTTTTAGAAATAACATTATATATCACTTCTTATCTCTCTAGAATATACATGAAGGAATCATATGTTAGTGGATGAATAAAATGGAATATTTTAAGCTTAGAGGCTACTATAGACACTCATGTCCTAACTGCTATGGCAAAATAAGTGATTATAGGCTTGTCTATAAAGCACCTTGTGAGAAGTGTCTACCTACTAAGGATTTTGAGAAGATTATATCCAAGATAAATATAACTGATTACTATCAGCTACTAAAGACTTATGCAAGTAGCGTACGTGAGATCAAGAATTTAAAAAGAGTGCTCCATATTGAAGATGAGGTTAGGGAATTAGAAGCATTCTTTAGTGATGCAACAGGAGGATATAGATTCTGGAGTGCACAGCGTACATGGGCTCGCCGTGTACTTAAGGGGAAGAGTTTCTCAATAATTGCTCCAACAGGTATGGGTAAGACTATGTTTGGATTGGTGACTGCGCTTTATCTCTATAGAAAAGGTAAAGGCAAGATATATCTTGTATTTCCAACAGCACCACTACTTAACCAGGCATATGAGAAATTATTAAAACTTAGTGAAAGAGCAAGTATTAATCCTAAGATAATAGCTTTTCATTCAAGAATATCTAGAAAAGTTAGGGAAGAATATTTACAAAGAATTAGTAATGGCGACTTTGATATATTATTGACAACATCTATGTTTATACATAAATATACTGAACTTCTTAAAAAATATAAGTACTCATTTATAATGGTTGATGATGTAGATGCTATTCTAAGAAGCGGTAAAAGTATAAGACTATTGCTACAAATCATAGGCTTTACCGAAGAAGAAATAGATGCCGCGCTACAACTTATAAAACTTAGAATTTCTCTTGCAAGAACTACTGATGAAGAGCGTAGAAAAGAAATTGAAAAGGAAGTTAAGAAACTCGAAGCTATAGTTGAGAAGGCCAGATCTAGAATTAAGACTATACTTGTTGTATCAAGTGCTACTGGAAAACCCCGTGGCTTATATCCTAGATTATTTAGAGAGCTATTAGGGTTCGAAGCGGGTAGTCGTAGCGAGGCTATTAGGAATATTGTCGATACATATACTATTTCTAAGGAGAATGTAGAGAATTACTTGCTCAAACTTATTAGGAAACTTGGCGGCGGGGGATTAGTGTACGTACCTATTGATAAAGGTGTAGAATATGCTGAATATATAGCTAATTTACTGAAGGAGAATGGTGTTAAGGCAGAAGCATTTCATTCGAAAAAGAATATTAGAGTGCTCGAATACTTTGCTAAGGGCGAACTAGATGTCCTTGTAGGTGTTGCAACATATTATGGTGTTATGGTTAGAGGCCTTGATCTACCCGAAAGAGTGAGGTATGCAATATTCATAGGTGTTCCTAGACATAAGTTCAGCAGTAAATTAGAGTCACCCAGGCCATTTGATATAGTTCGTATATTAAGCATACTTAGGGATGTAGTAAGTGGTGATGAGAGGAGAAAGATCGAAGTAATAATAGGTAGGCTTACACAAAGACTACGTAGACTGTCACCTGCCGCCCTAGCTATTATTGGAGAGGAGCTGAGGAAAGCTGTTACTGGCGAAGAATATAAGGAATCCCCAGTATTGCAACTACTTCTTGAAGCTTTAGAGTATACCCGGAAGCTTCTTGAAAGACCTGATGTATGGGAAAAACTCAAGGAGAGCAGCGATGCGGCTCTCGTAGAAGAGGATGGACGTACATACATATTGATACCTGATGTAGCAACCTATATACAAGCTAGTGGACGTACATCGAGACTTTACCCTGGAGGTATTACTAAGGGATTATCTGTTATACTTGTAGATGATAGACGGTTATTAAATGGTCTTGCACGTAGAATGAGGTGGTTATTTGAGGATTTCGAGTTTAAAGATTTAAATGAGATCGATCTTGACAAGCTTCTTGAGGAAATAGATAATGATAGGGAGAGAGTTAGAAAGATAATTAGTGGAGAAATCGTTGTTGAAGAAGCGCTTGAAATATCTAAGTCAGCGTTACTCATTGTTGAATCACCTAATAAGGCTCGTACAATAGCTAATTTCTTTGGCAAGCCAAGCATCAGAATTATCGGAGAAAATATGAGAGCTTATGATGTAACTACTGGTGATTATGTTTTATCCATAATAGCTAGTGTTGGACACATATACGATCTAGTTGTGGATACTGGCCTATATAATTATGGAGTGCATTACATAGGAGGGAAATTTATACCTGAATATACGGACATAAAGAGATGTAATAAGTGTGGGCACCAGTTTACAAGTGAAGGTAAAAAGTGTCCACGATGTGGTTCTAGAGATATAGTTAGAAAAATAGATGTTGTCCGTGCACTTCAAGAACTAGCTAGTGAAGTAGACCTGGTATTTATAGGTACAGATCCTGATACTGAGGGCGAGAAAATAGGATGGGATCTAAAGGTATTATTAGAGCCATATACCAGAGAGATCAAGAGAGTAGAGTTTCATGAAATAACGCGTAGAGCTATATTAAATGCTATACGTAATCCTAGAGACTTTAATATGAAGCTTGTTGAGGCACAGATCATACGTAGAGTAGAGGATCGCTGGCTTGGTTTTGCATTATCCCAGAAACTATGGTATGATCTATGGCCGTATTATTGTATGAAGTATCTTGTTGAGAAGAAGGGCTTAAAGATCGACTGTTGTAATACTATTAATAGAAACTTTAGTGCTGGCCGTGTACAAACACCTGTCCTAGGCTATATTATTCAAAGGTATGAGAAAGCTAAGAAGCCTGATAGAATAGTTATCGAGATCGGTGAGGGACTTTTACGTATTGAAATGCCTTATGAGTATCTAGATAGACTCGGTATTAAAAGGGCTAAGGACTTACTTGGTAGAGAAGCTCTTGTTGAAGAGATAGGTATTGTTGAGGAAGAAGTTAATCCATTACCACCATTCACTACAGATACGTTGCTTGCAGAAGCTTCTGCTAGATATAATATGCCTTCTCATAGAACCATGCAGATAGCTCAAGAATTATTCGAACTAGGCTTCATAACATATCATAGAACTGATAGCACACGTGTATCTGATACAGGCATAGCTATCGCTAAACAATATTTGCAGGAAAAATATGGTGATAGATACGTTGAATTGTTTAAACCACGTACATGGGGTGTAGGGGGGGCTCATGAGGCCATTAGACCCACTAGACCGATAGATCCCGATAGATTGCGAGAGCTTATTAGAGAAGGCATTATACAGCCTGTAAGGCCCCTAACTAGAGCCCATATGATGATTTATGAGCTCATATTCCGTAGATTCATTGCTAGTCAGATGATCTCAGCAATTGTTAAGAAGCAAAAGCTTAGGGTTAAAATAGACTCCTTCGAGACAGAGATCGATAGACCTATAGGCATTGTTAGAGACGGATTTTTAGAAATATATCGTATAATTGCATCTGAAAGCCCCATCCCATCTGGAAAGTATACGATCACTATGGCTGAGCCAAGAAACCCGCCATTGGCCAGATTCCATGATGTTATAAAGTGGATGAAAGATCAAGGTATTGGTAGGCCTAGTACGTATGCTAAAATAGTACAGACTCTTCTGGATAGGAAATATGTAGCTGTTACAGGCCGTGTTAAGGCATTAATGCCTACTCCAAGAGGTATGGAGGTCTATAAGTTTTTAACAAAATTCTATGGTGACGTTGTTAGTGTTGATACTACGCGTGAGCTTGAGGAGAAAATGAGACTTGTGGAAGAAGGCAAAGAGGATTATCAATCCATTCTTGGGAGAATTTATGACGAACTCCGTACTAAAGTTATTAATATAGACAGTAGTGCGTGGAGAAAGCTGGTATGCGCCTAGACGATCTTGAGATCACGTTACTTGATGAGGGAAAGGGTAGGAAATATTATTTAGCACTTTATCATGGAAAAATAAAGCTTTTTGCACGTAAATACAATACTGATGTAGCTAAGCAAGTTGCTAGAATAGCTAGATTGCATCGTACAAAAATACTTGTACTACCATTATACTTTAATACCGGTCCCGTACTGGAATTTACAAATTTATCTAGGAAAAGATATGTCAAGAGAGTTTTTGAACAAGTATCTGATCAATCAATACGCGCTCTATCTACTATAGCTATGGCTGAAAGATTAAATATAATTGTGCCCGGATTTCTTGAGAAAGCTGGTGCCCACTATTATATATCTAGATTACTAATTAATCATGAAGGGAGAATAGTAAGTAAATATAGAAAACTTATACTATCAAATATTGAAAGCCTGTATAATATTGTGCCCGGCAAGGATATAGGTATATTTAACACACGTAGCTTAAATATAGGTATAGCTATAAACGATGAAATATTATATCCGGAACTTCTCAGAATTTACAAGATCTTGGGTTCAGACCTAGTGATCTCTCCTATGAATCCATTTAACTATAAGTACTCCATGGCAACATATATTGCAAAGTCAAGGATCGAAGAAAATAACTTGCCATTAATAATAATGGGGTCAATAATAGAATTTAGAGGAGACCTTGGCGGAGGGGCTCCAACGATAGTATATGATGACGAGGGAAATAAGATCTATGAATATAATGGTACGAAACCTAATTTAATATTATTGCCTATGAACTTCTTTAGGAGAAAAAGTAAGGTTGTCGGGGATCTTGATAAATTAATACATATTATGAAGATCTATAGAAAGATCTTGAGAAGTAGTGGTATGCAAATAGGTATAGAATGATATATAAATAAATAATTAATATTTCTTAATCTTAGAGAATATCATAAGTATATTATTTTTCATTAAGGGTGATCTTAATGAGTAGTGAGGAGATCAGGAAAGTACTAACAATAAAAGTTAATAGTCTTAATGATCTAGTTAGATTAGCCATGACGTATGCTGGGCCTACATCTCAATCTATATTTTTGTTGAAGTTCTGGGATGGAGATAAATTGATTATTGGCATGTTAGGCCTTTTTAGGGACTATTATAAGTTCTATGGATTACCAATACTATATTATCATATATGTAGTGAAGAGGAAATTCCGAGGATAAAGGATTCAAACTACATAGTAATATCAACCGATGGTGAAAAATTAGAATTCAGTAAGTCACCTAAACCAGGCATGTCAATCCCGTTAATATATCTTGCAGATAAGCCGCCTATTATACCAAAGCTAAGTTAGGAGCGGGATCTATATGGATAGAGAATTAGAAAAGTTATACGAACTAGATATATGGCCTATGAAACCACAAGATGCCGAAGCTACTAAGAGATTTAATAGTATGAAAGAGGTTTTCTCATATTTAGTAAGTACACATGATTACTTTAAAGACATTCTTAGAAACGAGAAAATTAATGTAATCGATATCGCAGCTGGCACGGGTATAGCTGGAGCAGCATTAGCGAACATATTATCAGGAATGGGTAAGAAGGTTAATCTAGTTGCTACTGATATCCGCTTTAAGGATCTAGATCTGGTTCATGAATGGCTTAAGGGAGTTAACAAGGTACATGTTGAGACGATAGTATGTGATGCAATTACTTTACATAAGTGCTTTTCTAGTTACAAGGAAGAATTCCACGTAGCATTATTATGGGGATATTCAACGTCGCACTTCAATCCATGGTCTCTAGTTAGGTTATTTAGCTCGGCATCACACTTAATAGCTAATAATGGAGTCTTCATAATTGAAGAAACTGATAGAGTCTATGGAATACTATACAGAGTTGGGTATAAGGATTTCCTTATAGAGAAGGAAACTAATGATAAGTTAATTGTATCAATACATCTAGGTTATGATATTATGAAAGGAAGCTTTAAGAGAGGTTTCTACATAATACCCGGGTTTAAAGAAATAGCTAAATTAGAGGCAACATTCTGGAATATAGCCACTGTAGCTGCAATTGGATGGATATTCTATAATAAGGTAGATATTGTAACTAAAATGACTAAACACGATATACATGGTTCGGGATACCTGATCATGTATAAAGAACCTAGAAAAAGTATTGATCCAGAGACATTTAATGAACTGCCAGAAATTGTTTATGGTAAATAATAGTTATTCTTTATAAGTTAAGGTTTTACAATGATGAACTTAATTGCAATAATTACCTTAAATAATTTGGTTTCTTTTCAAGATATTCTAATGCATCTGTTATCATTACCTTAGCCGTACGCCAGGCTGGACCCGCAGGCCCCTCTATTACTATCTTTTCGTTTTCTAAATGAAATTCTACAACGTTTATGTGTCCGATGGCGGCCGATAATCTATCGTTTTGGCTTATTTTCACGGGATGTACCGAGTATTTCTTTTTATCTAGTATTGCTTCTGCAATATACTTTATCTTGTATCCTCTTCTTATAGCACATCTTATTTCCTCTTCTGAAATTGTTTTAAGAGACTCTCTATGGATATCATGTATGGTTATGGGGATTCCTAGTTCTGAAAGCATTATTGAAAGTTTAGCAGCAGGATCCCATCCATCAATGTCTACATATGGATCGGGTTCTGCTAGTCTTTCCTCTATAGCCTTATTAATAGCTTCTTTATAGTTTAGTCCTTTTTCTATTAATGATAGAATATAGTTTGTTGTAGCATTTAGTACTGCTCTAATTAGACTAATTTCTCTACCTTTCAACCCTCTAATAACATCTAAAACAGGAGTACCAGCTGCAACAGTTGCTCTATAAC
>CAZHDB010000006.1:0-77610 GCA_964531225.1 uncultured Desulfurococcaceae archaeon | reverse complement strand
TAGCATTATATTTTGTATAGAACTCAACAATAGCTTCAATAACTTGTCTAGGCTTGTGAGTAGTAGCAGCATTATCTAAATAAATAAGCTTTCTACCATTTACCTTCCTCTCAAGTATGGGAAAATCCTTACGTATCTCATAAGGATCAAACAAATTATCATCCACCATAATAAATTAGACATAAAGAGACTTATAAAATTGGTTAATATGATTATGGCTATAACGTATATGATTCCAATATTACAACCCGATATTAATGTTAGCTAATACTGCAAAGGCAATTAGCAGTATTAATGAAAAATCTAATACATATTCTCTAGTTGTCTTATTCTATATGAAGTCTGCCATAGATCTATAGATTAACCTGAGTTAATATACATAATTATGTTTTAATAAACAATGATTGGAAAAATTGTTAAATCAATAAACGTTAGTAAAAGATCGTTATGGGAAATAATCCGCTTGGAGCTAGATCTAGCGTTTGTTCATGCTATTAATCAATAAATTAATTATTTAAGCTTTACAATCCTTTAATTGGTGACTAGACTTGGTTATATCTACTCGTGAAATGAGAATTCTTGAGACAAACTGTATTGGGCTAGGCATATCTCTTAGGATGCTTATGGAGGCGGCTGGAAAAAATGTTGCTGACTATATTGCATCTAGTCTTTCGCCTGAAGAGGCAGGTAGAGTCATAATAATGTTCGGTAAAGGAGGTAATGGTGGCGACGGGCTTGTTGCTGCACGGTATTTATCTAGACTAGGGTATCATGTTGAATTGTTACCGGCTTATCCATTGGAAGCTATTGAGCATCCAGATACGAAAGCTAATCTAGACATTGTTCTTAGGCTTGAATCGATTAAAATACATAAATATGGTAATACAGATGTAATTAATGATGCTGATGTAATTGTTGATGCTCTTTTAGGTACTGGTGTTCGAGGAGAGCTTCGAGGCATCATAAGAGATTATGTTGAAAAGGCCAATTCTATTGATGCTAAATTAAAAGTTGCAGTAGATACTCCAACAGGCTTAAACCCGGATACTGGTGAAATCCATGGGACAGCTTTTAAGGCTGATGCAACCGTAACTATGCATGATATAAAGCCCGGCCTTTTAAAGAATCGTGAATACGTTGGAGAGATCATTGTTGCAAATATAGGTATTCCACCGGATTCATGGGTATTTGTAGGCCCTGGAGACGTTATTCATGGAATACCGGGTAAGCCTGAGGATGCACATAAGGGTATGGGGGGACGTGTACTAGTTGTTGGCGGATCAAGATATTATACTGGTGCACCGGCATTAGCTGGTGTTGCTGCACTAGCTACTGGAGCAGATCTATCATTTGTTGTTATTCCAGAATATATTCGTGGAGTTATTGCAAGCTATACACCAGAGATCATAACGGCTACTGTGCCCGGAGATCATTTTAAGCCAAGGGATCTAGAGATACTTGAGAAATATGTAGCTGATTTCCGTCCCCATACTATTGTGTTTGGCAACGGTCTAGGTAGGGATCCAGAGACCGTAGAATTTGCTATGGAATTCATTAAATGGGCTGTTAATAGGAGAATACCTACAGTTATTGATGCCGATGGATTAAGGGGAATAATATATGGAGAGACTAAACTTGCATGGAAAGCCATAGTAACCCCTCATCGTGGAGAATTCAAGGCTTTGACAGGAGAAGCATTAAAAGGTGATCCATGGAGTGATACTGAGAAACTTATTGAGGCTAGTAAAGCCCTTGAAGCAACGATATTACTGAAAGCCCCTACTGACATAATTGTTTATGGCGACAATTACAGGTTTAATAGGACAGGTAATCAAGGTATGACAATTGGGGGGACAGGCGATGTATTGGCTGGGATCGCTGGAGCAGTGTATGCTAGAACTAATGATCCATTTGAGTCTGCATCAATAGCTGCTTATTTAAATGGTCTTGCTGGGGATTATATCTACTATGTTATGAAAGATAATCCATCTCCCACAAGAATTATCGAGGTATTATCAAGGATTATTAATAATGTCCTCGATATTCATTTAACAACATATAATATAGCATTATGATTTTTATATAATTTCGATACATGAATTACTACATTCTTCCAACAGCTCTTACTCCATATATTCTTATATAATTCATAACTCTTCGTACAACAATATATGTTACTAATGCTATTCCAAGAAGATATATTATTGCTATAAATATCTCATTTACCAGGCCCAAATATGGTTCAATACCAAGTGCCCCGTATCTCACTATCTCTGCAGCATGTGTATATGGCATTGCTAATGCCACATATCTCAATTGCTCAGGCATTTTTGAAATAGGTACACCTAATCCTCCGCCTATATACATAAATATATTTAGGATATCAAGCATTGTACCCGGTACTTGTATGCGAAAGCTTAATGCGGCAAGTGTCAAAGCATATAGCGTGGCATATCCTATTATTAGTAAGATACCTAGCAAGAGTAACGCAATATTATGTACTATTAACAAGGATATGTCTGCTATTCCAGTAAATATTATGAGTATCAATGGTATTGTTGCTAAACTAATACTTATTCCAGTAATAAATCTACCAGCTACGAATGCCAATGGATTAACATTACGTATATAATGCTCTTCTACAAGGCCCATTGACAATATAAACCATGTCCATCCAGCTATGAGCCATACGCTATTATTCATTATAGCCCATAATACTATACCCCAGAAAGTGATAACAGTTGTAATACTATATTCTTCTGAAGGGACAAACATTAAAGCTCCTAGTAGAAATATTAGGTACCACATTATATCAATCAATATATAATTTATGAAGCTATATTTGTATCTTCCAAGCCTTTTTAAATGTAGCCATAGTATTGCTTTAATTAATTTGTTACTCCTCATAGACGCCTTCCCTTAAAACTTTTCTTTCTATAAAGAACATGCCGGGAGTAGAGATTCCATTATATATAATAGATAAGCCGATTAGAAATCCAGCTATAGTCAATAATGTACTTAATGGTGGAACGGTATATGTAGCGAGTAGTTTGGTGGCATCAACAACGTATACTAATGGAAGGCATCTACCAATTAATTGGAGTATTAATGGTAAAATGGTTTGTGGATAAAACACTCCTGAAACGAGTAATATAAATGGTGTTAGAAATCCAGCAATATTTGCTTCTTCACCTACTACAAGTGATAAACCACCAACAATTACAGCGATACCAATTAATGGGATCATAGCTAAATAAATATAGCATAATACAATGAATATCTTCACTCCACCCATTATACCCTCAAAATATAAGGCAGCAGGTAGAATACTGGATAAGCTAATGAAGCTTGACAACATTGTTGCAGGTATAGGTCCCGCAATAGCATAGACAATGAATCTGGGAGGAGAGGAAATAATATAAGGTAATGTACCTATCCATCTATGTCTTAATAGGTCGCCTGCTACATTGTCTATAATGCTTATACTTGATACCATGATACTGCTTGAAGCTAGTATATAGAGTATTGGATTAGCTATCTGCATTCTAACCTTATATTCTTCAATACTACCCAATATACTGCCAAGTCCAAAGAGGAAGAATGCCATCATATATGGCCAAAATAGCATAAAGAATGCAAAGCTCCTATTATTCTTCATCCAGCAAATAAATGCATATAGATTAGCCTTCATAACAGCTTTGACATACTTCATTTCCACTCAAACCCTCCGGTAAGTTTTATAAATACATCTTCTAACGAAGGCTCCATTGTCTTAGCCAATCTAATTCTAGCACCTAGTTTATGGAGAACTTCTATAACTTCATGTATGAACTTATCTTCTTCACCAAGTGGGACAAGAGCCTTTATTTTTGTAAGACCTTCTTCACTAACGGTGACTATAACCTTAAAACCTAGTTTTCTCTGTATACTTCCAATAACAATATGGCTTGTTAATCCTGGCCTCCAAGCCTCTATAATAACTGGTATTTCTTTCGAAACAAGCCTTTTAAGCTCAGCAATTGTTCCTTGAGCTATTATTATACCTTCATTAATTATTGCAACACGATCACAGATCATTTCTACCTCGAACATATTATGTGAGGTTATAAGTACTGTTTTACCCTCTTCCTTGGCAAGCTTTACTAGTAATTCGCGTATAGTACGTGCACTATATGGGTCTAAGCCTAATGTAGGTTCATCAAGTATTAGTACACTGGGGTCATGTAAGAGTGCACGGGCAATACTTAGCCTAGCCTTCATTCCAAGACTAAATTCCTCGAAATATTTACGATCTCCTCCAAGCTTTCTTAAACCAACAATATTCAATACATAATTTATTCTCTCTTCAAGATATTTTCCTTCAAGGCCACGTAGTAATCCAAAGTATTTTAGGTTTTCATATCCAGTTAGTTTCCAGAAGAAACCGCGTTCAACACTAAGAGATACTCCTATGATTTCTCTAACCTTTTGTGGCTCATTTAGTATATCATATCCCAGTATCCATGCTCTACCATTATCTGGTAGCAATAATGTTGAAAGAATCTTTACAGTGGTAGTCTTACCAGCGCCATTTGGTCCAAGAAGTCCAAAGACCTCTCCACGTTTAATGCTAAAGCTAACACCTCTAAGTGCCTTTACCTTCTCAGATCTTCTCCTTATAAATCCCCTTTTAATTATATATGTTTTCTCTAGATCTCTAGCAATTATGGCTTCACTCAATTATTACACCTCAAGTAAAAGTAAAACATGATAAATTAGACCTATCTCAAACCAGGAAGCTAGGTTTAGAAGACTTTAGTACGAAATCCTCATATTAATCACCATTATCAAATTTTCTAGCATAGATGGAAATCACTATTAAATTTTTCCTAGAAGATCATTTATTGGATTCAATGAATAATGGTAAATAATTATTCGGAGACTAGATAATTGGTCTTGCTAATTATTTGAGTTTATTAACTGTTTCTTCAAGTAATTCTATAGCTTTCTTTAAAGCTATCTTACCTTGTTCCGTAACTCTATATCTTGTTTCACCATAGACTTGGACTGGTTTAATGAGATTATCACTTGCCATACGATATATAACAGAATAAACGGTTACAGTTGCTGGTTTAATTCCATACTTTTCTCTTAATAAAACTTTAATATCATAGGCCCTTAACGGCTCTTGTTCCACCAAGATCCTTATTATATACATCCATAAATTTTCAATTGTTATTTTCCTCTTCAACCTCTCTAATGCTTTTACAGACAATTTTAGACACCAGATCATATACTATGTGAAGCATATTTTTAAGTATAACACTTTAGCTTCGTTAATTCCATCTAAATTAAGTAAATGATAGAACAACAATCTTATATTTGTCTATATAAATATTTATAGATATGAATATTTATGGTGATAAATATGGCTATTCATGTAGGTCTAATAGGTATTGGTAATATTGCCTCTATGCTTGTCCAAGCAATAGAATACTATAAAAGAACTGGTTCTACGAAGGGCCTTATACATCATAATATAGATGGTTATAAAATTTCTGATATCGAAATAGTTTATGCTATTGATATATCAAAATATAAGGTGGGCAGGGATCTCTCAGAAGCCATTTTTGCACCACCTAATCTAGTACCAAGGTTAGTTGATCTGCCGGAAACAGGTGTAATTGTTAGAATGGGTAAGATACTTGATGGCGTGGCTTCTTACATGATGGAGGATTTTGCTCCATTAAATAGTAATGAGCCCTCTAAGGATTTGTTAGTAAAGGAGATTAGAGAAAATGATCTAGATATGCTCATTAATTTATTGCCTGTAGGTAGTTTCTATGCTACGAGATTTTATGCTAAAGTAGCTGCAGAGGCAGGCATTTCATTTATTAATTGTATACCTGAATTCATAGCATCTAATGATATCTTCAAAGAAATATTTTACGGAAAAAGAGCATTACTATTAGGTGATGATATAAAAGGACAGCTTGGTGCAACAATAGTTCATAGAACACTAGCCAGCCTCATAACATGGAGAGGAGCTTCAATCATAGAGTCTTATCAACTTAATGTAGGAGGTAATAGTGATTTCAAAAACATGACTGATCATAGTAGGTTATATAGTAAACATATAAGTAAGACAATGGCTGTAGCATCTACACAACCTGATCCAAATAAGATCCTTAGAAAGATCTATGCTGGGCCGAGTGGATACATACCATTCCTTGGAAATAAGAAGGTAGCGTACATATACATACTTGCAAAAGCATTTATGGAAATGCCTGTTAAAATAGATCTAAAGCTTGAAGTCGATGATAAGGCCATGGCTACTGCTGTACTAGTTGATGTAATAAGATTAGCCAAAGTACTTATGGAGAAAGAGGTATATGGTTGCCCTCCATGGGCATCAGCACCGTACTTTAAATATCCGCCTCTTCCAATAAGTTCTGATGTAGCAGCTCTTCATAAATTATATGAAGAACTTGATAGACTAGGGATTAGCATATCGCCTAGATATATAGAACCATATTGAACTCTTATCTAGCAAAACCCAGTCTCATAATTGAAACTTTTAATTTTTTCTTTAGCTCCTTTGCATAAATTAGCTCCAATTCACTGATGAGGTCTGAGGGAAGATCATTTCTTTTTAGAATTTTCCTAAATCTCCTTGTAGAACTCCATCTTATAAGCCAGAGTCTAAGTTTATATGCTAAATATATTGAAGAAATTTGTAATATTAGCAGTATGAGCCTAAATCCGGATAGTATTATATATGCTAGTTTCTTTAACTTAATCATATCTGATCATCTATTGAATGCATTCACTAAGCATATATTTCGGCCTATCATTACTGCCTATATTTATAACTATATCTAGTGTCTCAAGTTTTTTCAAGCGTTCTCTTATAATCCTTCTTGAAGCACTTCCACGTAAAACTTTAACTCTCCGTGTAATCTCCGAGATACTCAATGCTTCACAACCCGATAAGACCTCAATAATGGCTTCATTAATAGGGTCGATCGCAGATAATTTACTAATTGCAGCAATTGCCCTACGGGATGCTTCAAGAGCTCGAATAGCAGGCATAGAGAAAGCTATAACTAGTTTAGAAGCTATAGACAGAGTTGGTTGCTCAATACCCAACGTTTCGAGCTTTTCCTCAATATCATTTAATCTATTCATAAGCTCCTCTAGCATTTCTTCAAGTCGTTTTACCCTTGCGTATATATCCAAAAACATCACCTATTGTGTGTAAAAAATAGTTCTTAAGTATTTAGGATTATGAAAATTATTGATTTACATCTTCTTTATGCTCTTTTTCCTCTTCTTTTTTAACGATAATCTTTGGCTTCCTCATCATACCAGTGAATGAACTTAACATCCTACTTACACTAGGTGCTGATTCAAGCTTCTTATTAAAGAATTCCCTTGTCATCTCTTTAGCAAGTTCTTCAGGAACACCATCCTTTATCAATGCATTGTAGAAGGCTGCAACCTCCTTACCTAATTTTTCACCGTTCAATGCATCAACAAGTATATTTATTAGATCCTTTAGCGGCTCTCTAATGTCTCGTAAGAAACCAGATATTGCTGCAAAGACTTCACGGAGTGTTCTTACTTCTTCCTCTTCTTCATGGTGTTTCGTAGGTAGTTTTTCTTCACTCATTTTATTCCACCATATACTATATTGAATTGACCACACTATTGAGTATTTTTAATCAAAAGTGAACAGTATTGGTCTTAAGAAAATAGTAATTATCTTTTCTTCTTTATTCTCTTAAAGAACTTTGCTGTAAATATCTTCTCCGTATTAACAATTCTATGTGCTAATGTTAATGCTATAGCTGCATATACTATATTTGATATTCCAGCAAGCATTGCTAGTTCATTATGTCCGAGTATTGATAGTTTCGGAATAAACCCTATATTGGCTAAAGGAATCAAGGACAATATTGTTTTAACTATATATGATAGCCCACTTATATCGATAAACATTGGTACGAAGAACATGAAGATAAGGGGCATTAGTGCATAATTAGATATAAGCTGTGCGGTACGTACGTCTTCGGCAAATAAGCTAAGAACCATGGCCAATAATAATCCGAAGATTACTGCACCAATCAATCCTATGCCTAGATAATAAGCTGTTGCTGGGGGAAGTATATCAAATATATTTACACTAGTAGTTGCTCCAGAAGGTATTGTAATTGAACCTGTAAAGAACCATATAAGTATAAAGCCGTATATAGCTACATAAGCAATACCTATTATAACTGATACTAGTAACTTAACACCAATTATGGTCAATCTATTAACTGGTAGAGTTAATAGTGTTTCAAACATTTTCTCTTCCTTCTCAACAGCCATACTCGTTACAGCAAACTGTATAATGAATATAAGCATTATGAACGCTACCAAAGGTATTATAAGGCTAACCATAAATACTCCCATAAATACTTGTTCAGGCCTAGTAAATACCTTATTACCAATAATAGCTCTAATACTACCATTAACCGGGTGTTCAATAAATTCTTTCGGTATTCCTTCTCTAGTTATAATGGATCTTGTAATATTCTCGGCAAAGCTATTGACCAATTCCTCAGCAGATGCCCCCAGTCCAAATTCACCGAATGTCAATGATTTCAATAATACATAGTATTCTATGATTCCGGTTTTATTAGCCGACAATGCCTCACTGAAATTACTGGGTATAATATAGAGTATTTTAACACCTAGTTTCTCCATTAGATCAGCCGTATTTGTCTCACTGATACCTTCAACAAGTTTCACACTAACACCTATGGATTCCAAATAGTCAATAAATCGTTGAGACCATTGCCCATGATCAAGATCTATTATAGCAACTATTTTCGATTCTCTTTCAACTTGTTTTACTTGTTCCTGCATAGTTGCGGCCATAACGCCATACATTATACCGATCATAACAAGTGGTACAATAAACATTGCTATCAACATCTTTGGGTCACGGATAATACTCTTAAGTTCTTTAATCAATAAATTGAAGAAGGTACTCATTCAATCCCGCCTCCTACAAGTTTAACAAATACTTCTTCTAGATTCTCAACATTATGTTCCTCTATAAGTTGCCTAGGAGAGCCCTCTGCAATAATTCTTCCTTTATGTATAATTGCTACTCGATCGCATAAGTATTCTACTTCAAGCATATTATGGCTACTAAGTAAAACAGTTACGCCCTTTTCATGGACGTATTTCCTAATTGCATCTCTAACCATAACGGCATTAACAACATCCAATCCACTTGTTGGTTCATCAAGTATTGCTAGAATAGGCCTTATCATTAATGTCTTTGCAACAAGGAGTCTCCTCAACATACCCTTACTATATGTTTTAATCTTATCCCTTAACCGATCACCAAGACCACTTAATGCAATACCCTCATGTATGATCCTTATCTTTTCATCTTCGTTCCTAGCATAAAAGTTTGCAATGAACTCTAGAAATTCAAGACCAGTAAGATACTTATATGCTCCAGCATCTTCGGGTAAGTAACTAATAACCTTCCTAACCATACTTGCTTCCCTAACAACATCGTATCCAGCCACATATGCCTGGCCACTTGTTGGCTGCAAAATAGTTGCTAATATGCGAAGAGTAGTTGTCTTACCCGCTCCATTAGGTCCTATTAAGCCAAAGATTTCCCCTTTTCTAACATGGAAACTAATTCCATCTACTCCTTTGACCCCTCCTGGATAAATCTTTACGAGATCGCGTGTTTCAACAATAAATTCACTCATAGAGACACCTAATTATAGGGGATATTAATATAATATTAAATATTTTACGAAATACAAATATCTGACTTTATCTCAAAATATTACGATATAACATCAATAAATTGTATTAAGCTATAAAGTAATTGTAATGTAGATTATTGTTTAAAATAGATCTTAATTGTTTTTATTTCAAATGGCCTGAATTTTGCTATGATCTCATTTTTATTTGCATCTATTTCCTCTATATTATCTTCTAATATATTTGAATTATAGATCTTAACCATTCTTAACCAGGGTCTTAAAACAACATCCATGTCCTTATTAACTGGATTGTATATTCTAATAATAATGCAGTTGTCTGTATCATGGCATTTCTTAATATTCTCTATTATTGCTTCACCATGGACCTTAATAAATGATATTGAAAGCGTTTTATCCATATGTCTGCCCTTATCTATGATATATGGAGGATTCATTAATTCATAAGCTATTTTATTTAACTCATACATTTTATCAGAATCTAGCGTTATTATTGCATAATATGTATCAATGTTTCCATAATCGCTTAAGGGATTAGGATATAATGGTGACTTTAAGAGAGATAAACCAATTCCATTTTCTTTAACGGAAACACCATTTCGCTCATGACTAATAATTGAAAATAAGTATGCATCGTTTCTTAACGCAACCCATTTATGCTTATATACTTCAAACTTAGCTCTTTCCCAGCTAGTATTTCTATGAGTGGGTCTAGTCAAATAGCCAGCCCCCATATCATAATATGCATATTCCGAATATACTCGCGGGTAAAACCATGTTTTAACCAAAATATTTCTCTCATGCCAATCAAATACTGTTTTAACCAATATTTCTTTACGACCAGAATACATCATCATATCCTGGACAATAGTTGATTCTCTAAATCTCCATTTAAACCTAATAATAACTCTCAATGGACCTCGCTCTATAATTTCAGGAATTATTTCGTAATTTATTACCCATCTTAATTTCTCATAATCCTCATCTATATCCCATGCATCCCATTCATGGGGCTTATCCTCATAAGCTATTAATACATTACTAGGTCTCTCAATTACTTCGTATCCCAATTCCTTATCATATAATGACTTAATGACGCCATCTCTCCCTACTATGACACGGTAATATTTATTCTCGACAATGATTTCTTTATCATGCTCTTCTACTTTTACTCCATCCTTATATGCTTCCTTAGAATATTGTGTCTTGGTAAGACCTAGAGAGGTTAAGCTCAAGGGATCCAAATCTAATTCCACAATAATTTTATCCCTACTTTCTTGAGTATTTAATGGCTCGCCATCCTTATCTATTGGAGCTAGTTTTTCATCAATTTTTAATTCAATATATGTTTTTACATTCCAAGGTAAAGGATTGAATACTAATATACCTGATATTTGATAATGTTTAGAAATGTTTTCTATAGCTTCTTCAATTAGCTTCTTAGATCGCTCGATTAATTCTCCTAGCTCACGATAGGATGTTCTATAGACGCTGTTAATTGAAGAACCCAGCAGTATATCATGGAATTCATTTAATAGTAATATATGCCATAAGCGATCTATTTCTTCTAAGGGATAATTATATCCAAGCGAATATGCTATAGCCGATAGAGTCTCTACATGTCTTAAAAGTTTATCAGCCTCATAAACGAGTTTTTTAATCCTTAAATTAGTAGTGTAGGTTCCTCTATGTAACTCAAGATACAATTCTCCTTTCCATACAGGGAGTTCTTCTGATCTCTTTATAATTTCATTAATGTATTCATTAAGTTTTCCTGTCTCAATCTTAGGGAGTAGAGGAGTTATACGATAAAGATCTATTTTCTCAACATGCTCTGGTATAATACCTCCTCCCCCGTCGCCATAACCAAAGACATATATTGGTTTAGGAAAGACGTGTTTCTCCTTAAAATCATCCCAGAGCTTTTTAAGTAACGAGGGCTTGACATCAGTTCCATAACCCAATAACATTAGCTGCGAAACCATCTCCGTACCATCCAAGCCCTTCCACTTGAAAATATGATATGGAAATTCATTGTATTTATTCCAGCAAAGCTTATGAGTTGTAAAATACTCTATACCAGCACTCTTCATGATCTGTGGCAATATGGGACTGAATCCAAAGCTATCCGGCAACCATGCAATTCTTGATTTCATGCCGAAGTTCTCTACGAAAAATCTTTGTCCATAAAAGAATTGTCTAATAATTGATTCCAAAGGTGTCAAGATAGTATCGCTTTCTACCCACATACCTCCGACGGGCTCCCATATACCCTTTGCAATAGCATCCATTACCCTATCATAAATATCCGGATAGTATTCCTTTAGACATTTATAATATAAAGCACTACTCTGTACAAAAACTAGGTCATATCCATCTCGTAAAGCATATAGCACATTTAATGCGGTTCGAGCAATCTTGCCTATAGTCTCGATCCAGCTCCACAGTCAAGCAGCATCTATATGAGCATGCGAGACTATATAAACTGATCCCTCTCTCCAATACTTCTCATTCAATCTTAAAAGATTATCATCAAGATATTTCCTTGCTAGAGCCGAATTTCTTAATAGCCTATCATAATCAGGTTTTCTTAAGCCAGCTTTACAAAGTTCTTCACTTCTTTCTCTAAGTAGTGCCTTTAGATCATCAACTAGTTCATAAAAAGCTCCTAGAGAAGGATCGAAGAGATCGATTATCGCTTCTAGAGATTCCCTAGTAATCGTATCTACGTAAACCAGATCCAATGATTCCCTAAGTAATTTTGATAACTCATAAGCTAGCCAATGATCTTTAAATAAATCAATTACTTCAAGTAAATAGCTAAGTCTATTAGCAAGATACCACAAGTCTTTCAGTACTACAATATAGTCTATACGATTAATCTTGAACATCTCACTATGCTCGCCAAAAGTATAAGTAGTATACATTTTTAATTCAACAACATTCTCTATACAGGGATTGTCTATTGGTATGTATTTATGATACTTATCATACCCATAGTGAGGTTTACCATTTAAATATACAATGGCATCTCTATTCATATCAATGTATAGAAGCCCCATTGCTTTATCACAATAATCTCCATTATATGCATTGAGCTTTATCTCTATATTATTACCTATGCTCCTAAGAGAACACGGTATCCTAACCATATTATCAGAGATACTTACGTCATATACTTTATACCTTTTCAAAATACTTGCTGCTTTAAGAAATAGTATTCGCCTATACAAAGACTTTGGATGGTATAGCGATATAGCCAAATATCTTCAACCTATAGCCAATTGCTTTTATAATAAGCTCTACACACAAGGGATAAATAAATTATCTTATAAGAGCTCTATATCTATTAATAATATTCTTTACTTTATCAATGAGATGAATTGGTAATAAGGGGTCATTAAGATAAGTTCTTAAATCATTAATTCTTCTTCTAACCCAATCAAAATCCTCATTCTTAAATGCAACATGAAGTTCTAGGTCTATAGCGTCTAAATGTGCTTCATAACTGTCTGGAAAAGCCTTCTTAAATATTTCTTTATTAATACTATATCCTTTGTTCTTAAGTATAGTTATCTCTATCAGTTCATGTATTAGTAAATACTTGTTATCTAAGATATCCTTGATTGTAAAGGAATCAGCTTCATATGATGCTGCAGTTAAATAGGTTATGAATTCATTGGGATCAGCATTACAATTTATACCTTGCTCATTTAGTTCTTTACATAACTTTCTAATTTTTATAATATCGCTTTCAGTAAGCATTTTTCTGGCATCCACGTAATTACTAATATTACGTATTAAATTAAGATTTACTATATAAAGTCTTTATTAGTGGGTAAAACCATGTCTAAAACAAAAACATATAAAGAGGCAAAGGCTTTGAAATACGATAATCCATGGGTATTAGCCTGGGAATGTAGTAGAAGAAAATGCGATCTCGACAATGTTGTAGAAACTATAAAGACTTTCTTATTAGAACCAATAGGTTCGAACAAATACTTGTTCGCAATAGAATTTTTACGTTCATTTAAGGCTGATGCTTCAATAGATAGAATAATAGATCTCACTAGTGCTGTCTTCGATGAACAAATAGTTAATAAAATAGTTAAAGATGTTCATCCAGACAATATTTTAAAGTATTATAATGATAAAATGTATTTATCAATGGATCTGCTTACACTATGGGAATATCTCATTATTGCTGGTAAGAGAAGAATTATAGAGGATTATAGCGAAGAATTGATTAATAAAGTATGGAGCAATATTAATGACGACTATACAAGTATTAAGGATATAATAGAAGCCTTATTTTATGGACCCTTAAGCATGTTTCCAGTAAATGCTTTGGTTCAATTGCTCTCAAATATAAGAAGATACTCTTGCGAAAAAGAATGTATACTATTCAAATCTCGAATACTCAATATACTTATCGATACTTATTCTCCCAAAGATACTTTGCATAATCCTAAATTTATCAATATAATCAATCAATATATAAGCGATATTATTGGTTATATCTCGAGTAACACTAATATTGATCATAGGACGTTGTTATCAACTGTTAATGAGCTAAATATTCTTTTGGAAAAGTTAAGATTTCATTGCAATGAATTAAAGGATTATAAACCGTGTTATATGCTTATTGATAGCAGGCATCAGGAAATCCATAATTTGTTTAAGAAAATAATGGAAATAACAAATTATTTGATAAAAGAATAACTTATTATTTTAAGAAATATTTATCTTAGCATATACAAAGTTACTAAATGGGATAAATTATGCAATTACACAAAGAATTACCTTTGCAAGCTTTTGATTACTATAGAAAATATTGCCTATATACTGCTTTATTAATAGTTGCGAGCATGATTTTCTTTAGTATACTTTATGCTTCAATATATGTAAGGCTTCATCTAATGCCAATTCATCTTATTATGCCAATTCATCATAACGTGATCGTGCTTCCACGTGACCTTGAAGAATACTTTAGATTCTTAATGCTAGTATCTATACCAATATCGGTAATTTTTAGCTTTATAGGGATCTTTATAATTCTGTTTTACTTGAGACGAGCCTTTATTATATTATTGGAATTTAAAAGAGATAGGTATTATTCTCCATACTTATTATCTACTATAGGATACATACTAGGATATATTTTGGCTCCAATAGCCTTATATGTAATTTTCAGTCTTATGATTAATCTATTCAAGATTCATGGTTTCTTTACAATACTTGATTTAATATCAAGCATATCAATCATTATAGTTATTATTACTTCAATGATATCATCCATTGTAGGTGTTATTGGAGAATATCTATTACTATCCAGATTGGGAGAGGATATTAAGAACGAAGCTCTTAACCTATATGGTATTTTGCTTATTGTTGGTAGAATAGGGGTTCAATTAATTATACCATTATTAGTATATCTATTGATCTACTTTGAGATGAAAAAGATAATTAATATAGGCAAGAGGAGATTGGAACTAATTGAGTCATTAGAGCGATTGAATCCGGTGAAGTATCTGGGCTAAATAGCTAATTTGAAATAGAAGATCAATAGATATCATAGTATGGGTATAGTATATGGATAAGGATATTGAGAGGAAACTTATAGTTGCAGGAGTAGGTAGGTTCCAAGTTATGGCTCTTCTACAGGCGGCTAGATACTATGTTTTTTACAAGGATATAGATAGGGCTAAAAGCTTTGGTTTAAACCGTGCAATATTCTATGCATGGGCTAAATACCATGGCCCCCATACCATGCGTTGGAAAACACTGAAATTAGAAGAAATAATTAAAAAGGGCAGGATTAAACCCCATAGGGAAAAATGCCCTGAAAATATGGAAGAAGTACTTGGGGAATGTGTTGAAGTATCTTCAAGGGGATACTATGTAATAGGTGGTAAAGAGCAATCTCCTAAAGACTATGACGAATATGTTGTAAAGAAAATTTCGCGGATAATAGACTATGAAAGGGCTTGGAAAGCAGCCCTTGAATATGTTAATCAGTTTCCAGAACAAGTTTTAAGGGATCAACAGAAATTCTATAAACTAGTCTATGAACCTATTAGGGATATCTTCTTTAAACAAATTATTATGAATAAGGAACTAAAACCTTCTAGGATAGAGATCTCTGATAGAACCAGATCATATATTAAGGAAGAGAAAGCGAATAAAAAACAGAAAACGTTATATGACTTTATATCTTAAGTCATACGGACTCCAATGCTATTTCGTCAGGACTATTATTGTAAAATACTTGAAGATTTTAAAATATTTTGATAAGTCTATAAAAAGCCTATGAAAATTGTAGTTAATAATAATATACATCCTAGGGTTAAGTATATGATTCTTCCAAATTTATTTAGTCGTTTTCTGAAATAGCCTGTTATTGATGCTGATATTAGTACAGTAGCTATTAGGGAAAGCACTAGCGATAAACTGATCTTTAATATATTGCCTTGGAATAATAGTGAATTATTATATATAAACATAAATGGGACAATAAATGCCATAAAACCTAGTTTAACAGCATTCATTCCTATAATTCTAGGATTCCCGCCGGATAGCGAGGCCGCGGCATATACTGCCAATGCTACTGGATATGTTATATTTGATAGAATAGCATAGTAGTAAACAAAGAAATGCGATGATAAGGGCTGATAGCCCAGCTTTATAAGAGCTGGAGTAGATATAGCAGCTACAATTACATAAGCTGCAGTAGGAGGTAGACCCATACCCATGATTACACATATTATAGCTACAAGAATCAATGCTATAATACCTATTCCCAATGAAATATTTAGGATTGCACCAACAATCTTAAATCCGAATCCAGTTAAGTTCATAGATCCTATGACTAAACCTGCTGCTCCGCATGCCATAGCAACAGGTATAGCTTTTTGTGTACCCTCAGCTAATGCTAAGAGACAGTTTTTTGCAAAGTGAGTAAGGTTCTTTGATAAAATTGATCTAAGGAAGAAGATTATTACTACTGCAACTATTCCAGTAATCGCGGCAAAAGACACCGTTCTAGATACTAAAACATATACGAGGACAATAATCGGTATTAATAAATAAGAATTCTTTAATACTTCTTTCTTAGGAGGTATAAAGTCTTCTGGTACAACACCTAAATTGTCTCTTTCAGAAACAAAATGTATTACCATATAGGCTCCGAAATAGTAGAGAATAGCAGGAATTATAGCTGCAATAACTAACTGAGAGATAAGGTATCCCCAGTAGGGAAGCCATGATAAATGCTCCTGCACCCATTATCGGTGGCATAATCTGTCCGCCAGTTGAAGCAACTGCCTCAATCGCTCCAGCAAGATTCCTTGGGAAACCTACTCGTATCATCATCGGTATTGTAAAGCTACCAGTGCCGTAGACATTTGCTACTGCACTTCCTGAAAGCATTCCAAAGAATCCACTTGAGATCACGGATACTTTGGCAGGGCCTCCTTTTCTCCTTCCAACTAATGAAATAACTGCTTTCATAAAATACTCTCCAATTCCAGCTTTTTCTAGAAAAGCTGCGAATATCAGGAATAATATTACAATAGTTGCCGATACACCTATAGGAATACTTAAAATTCCCTCTGTTGTTAAATAGTTTGTTTCTATTAGTTCCTCCAAAGATGCTGATCCACCTCTTAATAAACCTGGAAAATGAGATGCGAATAATGGATATACTGTAAAGAATAGTGCAAGGCATGCTAATGCATTACCTACAGTCCTCCGTGTAGCTTCGATAATCAAAATTATCAGTAATATACCTAGTATTCTCTCAATAGGTTTAAGAGGCGTAACACTCCAGACTCTACTTATTACCCAATCAAAATCTATAAGGACATACGGCCAGGTAATACTGCTATTATAGCCAGTATCCAATCATACCATAGTACTTTATCCTTCGGTGCATTCTTATAGGCTGGATAGAAAATAAAGGCAAGTGGTAATAGAAACATTAAATGCGTACTTCTAAGTAATAAGAAATGCGTTCTTGAAAGAACAGCATATAAGTGGAACAATGAAGATATAATACAATATAGTAAAACAATTATTTTGAGCTTGCCGCTTAATTTCCTCATGTTTAACTATCATCTCTAATGAGGGAAAAATAATAGTATTTTTTTACCCGGTTAAAGCGCCTACCTCTCTATAATACCTTTTCGCACCTGGATGTAGTGGAAATAATAGGATTAAAGAATCGATAGTATAAATATATACTTAGTTCTAGTAAGTCAGATACTGATTAAATGGAAATGATAAATTTTAGCTATAAATGTTTAGCCTAAACTATAATTTTGTTGAAGTATGGTGTTATTTATGTCGAGAAATCACTCTTTAGATTAATTATTGTATAATCATATTAAAAATTTACTAAATTTTTTAAGTAAGTTCGTTATAGAAATACTCTTTAAATAATGTTAAAATCTATGAAAATTGAACTAAAAGATTTACCTATCCTTGAATAAAAAAGAATAAACTACACCTGTAGTATAATTTATTAAAGGTTAACAGGGGGCTTACAAAGTTGAAAGCTGGATTTATGTTTATATTCATGGTTTTAATCTTGTCTATTTTAGCGCCTATAGTTTATTCAATGAATGGTATATATTATGAGAAAATTTATTCAACAACGGTCTATGCTCCAGCTGTAACAAGTGAAGAAAGCGGAATCGGTGTATTATCGAATGTTACATTATATATAGCTTTTCCAGGTAGTGGAAGAGTATTCTTTACAGCTAATCCATTAACTGAACTTGATACTCAGGCTACTGCTAGAATAGCTGCCTTTGTAGCTACAAGTCTTGCCGGAGTAAATTACTATGACTATGACTACTACGTTATTATGGAAAGCAATACAATGATTATTGGAGGTCCAAGTGCAGGTGCTTTAATGACTATAGGATTTCTATCTTTACTACTGAATAAGACAATATATCCAAATGTAACAATGACTGGAATGATATATCCTGATGGAATGATAGGTCCTGTTGGAGGTCTTAAAGGAAAACTGGAAGCTGTCGCTAGTGCGGGATTTAAAGTATTTCTCATACCTCTGGGCGAGAGAATTGTTACAGTACCTAATGTTACAATAAGAAGATATCCATGGGGTATCTATAGAAGTGTAACATACTATCAATTAGACCTTGTAGAATATGGTAAGAGCCTTGGCGTAGAAGTAATTGAAGTAGCGTCCATACGTGAAGCATTTAAATACTTTACAGGATACGAACTTAGATGTAAGTACAGTAATTTATCAACTAGTTTGAACGTGGAATTGAAAGATCAATTTTTTAAACATACAAATGTATTATTGAATGATGCTAGGAGTAATATTGAATCTACACGTGCTCTTCTAGATAATTTACTGCCCTACTATAGATCGTATGTGTCCGACCTAATTAATAATGTTGAAGATATGATAAGCGTCGTTGAATCAAATCTCAATGACGGATTTGTTTTACTTGCAGCAAATAATGCTTTTAGAGCCGACTACATGTCTTTATATACTAAATGGCTAGCCAATGTACTAATAGATCGAAATGCTATTAATGACTATGTTGATACTGTAAATAATACATTGATTAA
The DNA here is from genome assembly GCA_964531225.1 of uncultured Desulfurococcaceae archaeon. GTDB lineage: Archaea > Thermoproteota > Thermoprotei_A > Sulfolobales > Desulfurococcaceae > CAZHDB01. The sequence continues at coordinate 58,222 of CAZHDB010000006.1, read as the reverse complement.
TGTATCGAAGCAAATAGATAATTTATTAAATAGGTACTATAATTCAAATGAAATTGACTTATCTAAACTAGAACTCTTAATATCCATAGATATTAGGCTTCTAGATGCACAATATAGTTTCTCTAATGCATTAAATAAGATCAACAGCGATGTTGCAGATGCATTATCTGAACTTTCATATAGTTATATGAGAGCTAAATCAGCTGCTTTATGGAGTGAATTATGCAATATTGTAGAGAGCAGTATTTTAATTAATAAGACAAATATTTACCCAGCATCAATAATGCTGTATAGTATAGCTGATAATGTATTATCCTATGCCTTAACATTAGCGCAAGACCTTGGTACAAGACCTGATTTACTAGATAGAGCCATGGAATATATGGAAAAAGCTAATTCGGCATACCAAGAAAATGACACACTTGCATTTATAGGCGAGTTACTGTATGCAACATCGTATTCAACACTAGCCATATATAGAATGTTCTCTCTGGGCTCGAATATCGATAGAGAATTAGCACATTACTTAGCTAATGAATCAAGTTACATAATGTGTTGTCTACAGATCTCATCATTTATACCAATATACTATATCAACTATGGAGATGAAGCCTTAGATAATAATGAGTATACTGATGCATATATTTCATACACAATGTCAATACTATATTCAAGGCTCTCATGGCTAATTAGGCAGAATACAACACTGAACATGGTATTAGTACAGAGTAATCCATATACTCCAATAAAGATTCCACAGACCAATAAGGTTAATGTATTAACACCTAATAATCTACAATGGCTATTAATCGGTATAGTAATAGGATTGTGTATAGCCTTAATACCATTAATAATAATGTATAGTAAAAAACGTGAAGTAAAGCCATTAGTTCAGGAGAGAATCGATATATCAGAGGAAATTCATGAACCCCATGCCGTGAGAAAGGAACTTAGTGAAGAAGATCAAGAGTAGTTTTAACTATTAACTTGATCAAGCATTTCTTAATTGTAGTATTTACTATAGAATCTAAGTCAAGATAATGATCTAGTCCTTTTTCGTTCAATTTTTACGATTATGCCTCGTTCTTTAAAGAACACCATTAGTTCATCTAAGAGTTTTTCAAAGGATGGTACTTTATCCGGCTCAATAACGTATCCATTGATCACTAGTTTAAGCTTAGGCGATCTAGTTAGCTCCATGATATGGGTTAATGAAGTAGATGCATTTTCAGTTAATTTAAAGCCTTTATCTATTAAGTACTTAATTATATCTATGATATCATATAGGACTATAAAACTAAGTTTTTCACCTTTAGGAGTATACCATATGGGATCAAGTATTCTAGTAATAGTCTTACTAGGTATTTCAGCAATAATTATAGATTCAAGATCATGGTAATCGAATGAAACTTTACATTCAACAAGATCAATTATATCAATATTACCTACATCCTTTTCATGAAAAGATATCCTAAGTACATACCTATGTTCGCCAGCTTCAAGCTCGAATCTATGCTCAAGATCAAATATAGCTTTTTCAAGGTTTATCTCTATATAAGCTTCACCAGTACATTCAAAATATCTTATTCTCCAACCACTTTTATCCATTACATATTTATGTATAGTCTTCATCCATGGATAAAATCTAACAACATCACTAGTTTTTATGGATTCAAAAACCCCTTTAACTCTAATTCTAATACTACTAGACAAGGACTTCATACACCTATGTCTAAACTATAACCTTATACCTGCTATAACCGTATTTAGACATGAGAGCATTAAACTCTCTCTTCCCCAAAACGGTTACAACTTCAATATATGATCCATGAAAAGCAGATACAACAGCACATTTATCTGAAACATAGATATATAGATCCTTCTGTTTGTCATAAACTATTTGTTCCGGATTGCTGATAATGTCATAGACAAATTTTAAATCAATAGCTCGCTCCTTAATTCTCCGTAATGCATGCTTGGATAATTTTATTTCAAGTCTTTTCATTATCCATCATCTATAAACTATCCATTAAAACGAATAACGTCTCTTCATATATTATAACCACTATTGACATCTAGATTAAAAGATTTATATATTGACACGTATATATGGTTTCTACAGATTTTCTAAAGCTTAGACAGATCTTTTTGTGTATTCTACTCATTTAAAACTAATAATATATTTAAGAAAGTAAAACCAGCTCTAATAATTATTCATATATTATTGTTTTTCAGTATTATATATTGAGGGACTGAATTGAAAATTATACATAATATTATAGCCATTATATTAGTATTAGTAATTATCTCTTTCACGAGTATTAATGCCCAGGCTTCTCCATATAATGATGTTGAAGAGAAAATAATTGTTTTTCAATTCATAATAGCTCATATGACTATGTTTATGTGAATAGTTATATCTACCATTTAAGTACTTCAAAGGATTTGGCAATATACCTGACTATGTATATATTAACTTATTGAAGAAGATGAACAATAGCATTTCAGCATTAACTGATAATTATTCCTATAAGGCTTTTGCTAATGATACTAGGAATTTACTAAGTAATATAGATATAGATGTATACGATATTCATGTAGGCTTAGACTTAGTTGTTATTTATGCCTTTAATGGTTCTATGATTAATAGATTAGACGATAATATTGTTAATAAGATATTTGATCTTTATATGAAGTATAATCTAAGGAATGAGTTATTAGCAACTCATTGACCAGGTTACGAACCAGAACAAGGTCCTTATAAGGATGAAATTGCTAATATGGATAGGGATACAATAAGGAAATTCTTTAGGATAATAGTTATTAGAATGGTTGTATCTGGAGAAGAATAAATTAATTATTATAATGAGACAGTTAATAAACTGTATAAGTTACTTGGAAACGGAACTGCATCTTGTTGCGTGTTTACCGGAGGTGATGAGTCAATACTTGGAGCTGTAATGGTTGATATAGCGGTTAATAAGTTACAGGAACAAGGTCTAGACATAAAGGATGCAATAAGGGGTCTGAGAAAAGCTATTGGTAATTACAACCCACTACACATAAGTGCTTATGTCTCCGACTTTGAAATAATCCCTCCACTAAGAACATATCGCTATCCATTAAAGTATCTATTTATTGCTCTAGCTATAATCGCTGCAACAGCTATTTAGATAGGACTATGTAGTAGGATACATCATTAATTGATGATTTTATCCGATATCGATCAAATACAATAGCACTCAAGTCATGATCGTTTATTTTTAGAGTAGTATAAACAAATATATGTCTTCAAGATTCATCTAGTTCATGGATATAATAATATGAGGAGATAGGTTTTTGGTTAGAACAATTGGTAATCAAAGAAGACTAAGGGTTATGAGGATATTTGATCCTTGGAATAGCCCATTGTGTACTTGTCCTTTAAAGTATAGTCTTCATCCCTATACTGGTTGTAGTCATAGATGTCTATACTGTTATGCTACAGCATATATTGGTAGGAAGCCTAGTTCTCCTAAGAAAGATTTTTGGAAGAGGCTAAGACATGATCTTAGATTTGTTAATAGAGAATTAATTATAGAATTAAGTACTAGTTCTGATCCCTATCCTCCTTTAGAGGAATGGCTCTATTTAACTCGTGTTGCTTTAGAAATACTTGCTTCAAATAATATGAAGATACTAATAACTACAAAGTCTGATCTTGTGATTAGGGATATTGATGTATTGTTGAGTACTCCTTCTGCTGTTATGATAACTATTACTTCTCTTGATAAAGATCTCATTAAAAGATTGGAGCCAGGAGCTCCTTCTCCTGCTCGGAGAATACATGCGATAAGAATTCTCAGTAACAATAAAGTTCCTGTTGGAGTTAGGATAGATCCTATTATTCCAGGGCTTAACAATGATCCATATATGCTTAGGGAATTGGTTCATAAGGTTGTAGATGCTGGTGCGATGCATATTGTTACTTCAACGTATAAGGCTAGGCCAGATAATTTTAAGAGATTGATAGAGGCATTCCCCGATCTAAGTAGTTATTGGAGAAAAATATATTATGAGGAAGGTGTTAAGATACATGGCTATCGTTATTTAAGACAGAATATTAGGAAGGAATTATTAAAGCCAGTTGTTACGGAAGCTAGAGAACAGGGTATAACATATGCAACATGTAGAGAAGGCTTTCTAGACAAGGAATACTTTAATTCTCCCAGTTGCGATGGCTCCCATTTAATAAAGTATAGCCCCAAATACAATGAGTTTCAGGGATCAGTTAAGAAATCATATAGGCTTCTATAATTTTCTCTCTTAACAAAACCATCACTATCTAATGAACCTTCAAGCTCTAATAATTTCCTTTTAAATTCTATACCAATACTATAGCCGCCTGTCTTAAAATTTTTCATAATAACTCTATGGCAAGGTATAATCACTAGATCCTTGTTCTTACCCAATATTCTTCCAATAAGTCTTGGAGATACATCCAATAGTTTAGCTAGATCACCATATGTAGTAACCTCGCCTATACCAAGTAATTGTATAAGAGTATAAGTAGCTTCGGAAAGTTCATCTATATTAGGCTTTCTTATACAGTTATTTTTAACATCCCATAATGGAATCGTCAAGCAGTATCACCGGGTAATAGAGGCGTCAGTAAGCTCACCCGTATCTTCATCCCATCATAGTCTGTCGGAGCGAGGAGGCTCTTCATCCAATATATACTTAGTGCATTCTCTAAGTTAAGAATTTATTATTTAAATGTCTAACTAATTAAAAATAGATCTCATGGTAATTATTAATATAGGAGTTCTGATGAGAGTGATGACAGTTTGGCAAGAAAGAAGCGAGATCACTTAAGGGAGAGACTTGGCATTATCTATTGGGAAATCCTTGAGAAAATGAACAATGTTGCAAACGTATCTATTAAAAAGAATGTTATAAGGATTAAGGCTAGTGATCCATATACTGCATGGAATATTATTGAAGAGTACTGTGAGGATCCAGTAATTATTAATGCAAATAGATTTGGTAATGAATATTGCGTTAAGCTTTACTGTCCGTCTAAAAATGTTCATATAGAGTTCATTGCCGAAGGACAGATTAGGATATTTTATTTGGACCCGTTTCTAGCATTATTTAAAGATGAAGTATTTATTGTAGGATAATTAATGTAAAATACGTTTTATCTAACCTTAGAACCCGGTTTAACCGGCTTTTCAACAGTTAATAAAACTGGTACACCGTCTTCATTATCAGCTGCTAAAAGCATGCCTTGACTAATATACCCACGGAACTTCTTTGGCTTCAAATTAGCTACTACGACAATATATTTATTCTTAAGATCCTCCGGACTATACCATAAACCAAGTCCGGCAACTAATTGTCTTTCTCCCAGTTCTCCAAGATCTACGATAAGTTTTATCAACTTATTAGAACCAGGTATTCTTTCTGCCTCTTTTACATAACCTATTCTTAGATCTACCTTCATAAACTCATCAATACTTATGTACTCTTCCGGCATTTTTCAATCACCATCCAATTTATATTTATGGATATTGTTTATAAATACTCTTAAATTAATACTACGTTAGTCAAATATCATAACTACTAAATTGATCCTTAGAAATTCCAATATACTAGTAGACGTATCTATTTATACGATGATGAAAACTATGAACAGGGGCCAATATTGATTATTGACATAGATAAATGGAAGGAGAGAAAGTATGAATTCTGGAAAAGGCTATGGGAAGATCTCGAAATAGGTTATTTAGATGAGGATCTTTTGCCTTTATTAGTAGAGTTCAATCTTAGGCCTGATACTTATACATTAAGTAGTTGTAGTGGAAGAATAGTAATCGTTGATTCCATAAAGCCTTGGGCAAGAGAAAAAACCAATGTCATATTCAAGAAACACCAACCAATAAAGATCGACGAATTAATGGATATAATTAAAAAGCCTTTTGTGCACAGACTTTGGCTTATTGTTTCCGGACCAATAATACATGTATCAGTAAATAGTCTTAAATCGGCGATAAACACGTTAAGACTTGCACGTGAAGCTGGATTTAAACATAGTGGTATTTTGTCAATTAATAAAGTCAAAGGAATAATTCTAGAATTATTAACTGGTGTTAAAATGAGTCACTTATTGAAAGATCCAAATGGATATGAAGTTAATGCTAATAATATTCCATTATTAATTAAAGTAGCTAATGAAATACTATTGGATGGAAAGAAAATGTTTAACCAACTTTATCAAATACTTAAAATGAACAGACCTAATAAACTTGATAATTATATTTTAGAGGATCTGGTTAAAAAAGAACTGTTATGGATTATAAAATAATTTATTCTTTCACTATTGGAGCCAAGGTTATCTATACAATTATGTTTTTGATAGCTTATCATGAATTTAATAGTTATGTAAAAATCAATATGTATTGATTAGGACTCTATGGTTTACAAACAGCATATACATCTATGGGAGTATCTGTTCTTGCCCTAATTCTATAAATGCCTGGAACGTCTATTCTATATTTTCCATTAAATATACATACTTTTTCCCAACTCAGATTAGGTTCTGGTGCTATAATGCTGTAGTATGGCGTCATCATCTCTAGTATTAATTCAACATTTACTGGTTTAGAAATTATAATACATTCATTAAGTACTAGTATAGGTGTAAATGTCGTAAATCCAGGTTCTTTAATAAGTTCCATTTCTCTATATTTTCCATTTCCGATTCTAATTAGATATGGAGCATGTTTTGGTAGAGGTAATTGTAATTCAAAGAAGCCCAAATACCATTGGATAAGAACTTTATCTATATAAAAGGCATCTGCTCGATTAGATGCTTGTACTCCATAATCCATTATGTATCCAAACCAACCAGATCTCATAGTATTATGCAGGGCTCCAGTTATTAGGATTAGGAATACATGTTTAGGGAACTTACCGCTTGAAATAACTACTCTTTCATCAACGGTCCATTTAATACCTGAGACATAGGGAAAATATAATATGCCTAGAAGCTCGCCATCTTCATTAATACATTCAATTACATGTCTACCGTAATCAGCAATTAAGATTTTCTGGCCCCAAGGAGATACTCTTAAAGAATCTATGCTCGCTGGCATGGAATATTGTTTAATCTTTCTCAGACTGCCGGGATCATTTATATCATTAATCATGTATAGACCGTTATCTCCTCCATACAAGCTATTTGTAATAAACCAAAGCCTGTCCTCCGAATCCAATGCAACTCCTATTATTCCTTTAACAGGTAATTCCAATCTCTTTAGAAGCCTTAGGTTATTTAGATCCCTTACTTCTATAATGTTTTCACCAGTCGTGACATAAAGGTGTTCATTCTCTGCATCAATATATAGTTCATAGCCGCCCCATTTATACGATGTTATTGCTTCGGCGACTAAGGATCCGTTTCTAAATTTAGCTATACCATAGAATCCAGGTTTTCTAGCACTATGTATTCCTGCAATTATTTCCTCGGGATCTATGGGATTGTATTGGGCATCTGAAACATCTAGAAAAACAGCATTTGGGTACTTAGACGGATTGTATTTATGCAAGCCTAGTCCAAAGCCTTTGCCTAATAGACTCGTCATTATCCTATCCACTCCCTTCTTATCAAATTATAACTTGAATCTAAAAGTTAAAACGGTGTGGTTACTTGGCCTATTTATTTGTGATCCCTACTGACTATCTAATACCATGATTATTGTCATCCGGCAGTTTATGTATGAATATTTATTTAAATAGAAACAATTAAATTCAGACTTGCAGTTTAGATTATAAAAAGCTAATAAGTGGCGATGAATATGCCTGAAAAGATCGTGTCCTACGTGCTGATCGTTGTAAGTATTGGTAAGGAATTTGATGTTTTGAATAAAGTTAAAGATCTGTCTGGAGTTACTGAAGCGGTTGTTGTTTATGGAGAATATGACCTTGTTGTCCGGATTGAAGCTGATAACATGAAGGTTATTGATAATGTTGTTACAAATATTAGAAAAATACCTAGTGTTTTAAGAACTGTTACTCTAATCGGTTATGTAAAACAGTAAAAGAAATTTATTTGTAAAACATAACATACTCATATATTTTTCATAATTATATACTACACTATATATTAATATCTCTAAAACATAATCTACTATTCTAAGGGGATAAGAAGTAATGTATATGCATGTTGTTGACGTATTAAAGGATGAGATGATTGGTAAAGAAGCTAGACTCCGAGGATGGGTATATAGGCACCGTATTGTAGGTAAAAAAGCATTTATAGTATTGAGAGATAGTACTGGGATCATACAATGCGTTGTTGATTCGAAAAAAGCTCCACAAGCTTATGCATTAGCTGAGCAATTAGATATTGAAAGTAGTATTGAAGTATTTGGGGTTGTTAAGAGGGAGCCGCGTGCACCAACTGGTTATGAACTACATGTATCCGATCTTAAAGTTTATGGTTATTCAAGGGACTTCCCGATCAAGGGTGGTGAAGGCATAGATTATCTCTTAGATAATCGCCACTTATGGATTCGTAGCCGTAGATTAACAACTATTATGAAGATTAAACATACAGTGTTAAAAGCAGCTAGAGAATGGTTACTAAACGATGGATGGTGGGAAGTTACACCACCAATACTTACAGCATCGGCCTGTGAAGGTGGAGCTACGCTCTTTAAGGTAAAATACTTTGATCAAGACGCGTATTTAAGCCAAAGCGCCCAACTTTATTTAGAAGTATTGATCTATAGTCTTGAGAAAGTATGGAGTTTGACACCAAGTTTTCGAGCTGAGAAGAGCCGGACTCGAAGACATTTAGCAGAATACTGGCATCTAGAACTCGAGGCTGCATGGTATACTATGGAAGATATGATGAAGGTATCTGAAGAATTAGTATCATATATTGTATCCCGAGTTCTTGAGGAGAATAAAGCTGACCTAGAGTTTCTAAAGAGGGATACAACAATACTTAAGAACTCTATAGAGACCCCCTATCCTAGAATAAAGTACGATGAGGCTATAGATATTCTTCAGAAAAGGGGCATATCTATAGAATGGGGAGAGGATCTTGGGGCTGACGAAGAACGTATACTTACAATGGAATTTGATAAGCCATTCTTTATAACGCACTTTCCTAAGCAGATTAAGAGTTTCTATATGAAACTTGAAAGGGATCGGCCCGACGTAGTTAGAGGATTCGATCTATTGGCTCCAGAGGGTTATGGCGAGATCATTGGTGGGAGTGAGAGGGAAGATGATTATGATAAGCTTTATCAGAGAATAATTGAGGAAGGCTATGATCCTAAGGACTATAAGTGGTATCTTGATCTAAGGAAATATGGTAGCGTGCCGCATAGTGGTTTCGGCTTAGGCATTGAGAGGATGGTTATGTGGATAGCTGGTCTTGATCATATTCGTGACGCTATACCTTTCCCAAGATTCCGTGGAAGAATATACCCGTGATTACATATTTTAACTCATTTATGTGGGGGCTATGAATTATTGGATAAGGAGTTAGGTAAAAGAATTACTTACGCTTTAAGGCAAATGCATGGAAAAATAGATCTTAATGAGTTTATAGCACGTAGAATAAGAAGTAAGGAATTATTTGAATATATAATTGCTGTTATGCTTAGCCAAAATACCAGTGATAGAAATGCTATTAAAGCATATGAACGCCTTAGAGATCTATTGAATGGTTCAATAGTTCCTGAAAAAATATTACAGACGAGATTCGATGATATAGTTAATGCCATAAGACCAGCAGGCATGCATTATCAAAGAGCGAGAAGAATTATCGAATTAGCAAAACTATTTATGAATAATGATTTTGTTAACAAAATAATTAATGATATTACAAATATGGATGTTGAAGAAGCTAGAAAACTCCTAACTAGTCTTCCAGGCATAGGTTCCAAGTCAGCAGATGTAATATTACTTATGTACTTTGGTAAACCAACATTTCCCGTTGATACACATATAATGCGTATTACTAAAAGACTTGGTTATATAGGTAAGTATGATTATGAAAATATACGTAGATTTTGGATGGATATAATAGATCCAAGAGATTATCTTGAAATACATCTTCTCCTCGTAACTCATGGTAGGAGAATATGTAAGCCTAGAAATCCATTATGTAATAAGTGCTTATTATCTGGACTGTGCAAATTTAATTTAAGCAAGAATATCTTGTAAAATAAATTAATCAATTTCTAAACAAATAATTTTTGAATTATCTAATTATCAAATATAATATATAAATGTTAGGATATAAACAAAAGTTTTATATAAAACTAACAGAACTTAACATAATGGAGGAGCATTATCACATTACTAATTGGGTGGCTAGGACATGGATATAGCATCTGCTTTTACATCTCCACTACCATTTGTTGGATTTAGCATTTATCAATTAATGCTCTTCATTGTATGGCTGATAATAGGCATTATCATAGTTAGAGTGATTGTAAATATAGTGAGGAGAGCGCTTGAGAAGGCTAAGACACCACCATTGGTAGCAGGACTATTAGTGAGCATAATAAAGACTATTGGCTACATAGTGGTCGTCCTATCTGTCTTACCAATTATAGGTATAGATACAAGTACAGTTGGCTTAGGCTTATCCGCTATAATTGGTTTAATTCTAGGCTTTGGATTGCAGGATACATGGGCTAATATGGCTGCTGGTGTATGGCTTGCTGTTATAAGGCCATTTGATAAGGGAGATTATGTTGAAGTAGCTGGCCACTCCGGCGTTGTAGATGGCATAGGTGTTATGTCTACAACCTTGAAGACTTGGGATAATGTAGTTATAACTATACCTAATAAGAATATATGGGGGGCACCAATAGTTAATTACTCACGTGAACCCATACGAAGAATAACACTGGACATAGGAGTTGCCTATGGAACTGATCTTGATAAGGCAATAAATGTTGCGATGGAAGTTATTAAGAATAATCCCAAAGTCCTGTCTGAACCACAACCGGCAGTTGTTGTTACTGAATTAGGAGACTCATCTATAAATCTACAATTACGTGCTTGGGTTAAAAAGGAAGATTTCGGCTCTACTAAAGCAGAATTGATAATGACTATTTATAAAGAATTCGGAAAAGCAGGAATAGAAATACCATTCCCACAGCTAGATGTACATATAAGGGACATGCCGAAATAAATCTTAAATCATAATAACAGTAATTATTTTTATTTTTAAATTAATTATTCAATGCTTTTAGATTTTTAGACAAATGTTGACTATAATAGTCTTATATACCCTAATATATTATGGAAATAAATGCATAATAGTTTATATTGAGGACAGAAACATGCCTAGAGTTCGAGAGCCTTTATTGAGAAAGATAGCAAGAGAATTATTTGGCGAGGATCTTTCAAATAAGATTTGGAAAAGAATAGAGATTATTGGCGATATAGCAGTAATTAGAGTACCTTTTTGGCTTAAGCCAGACGATTTAAAGCCTTTAGCCGAGGCAATACTCGAAAGAATACCTTATGTAAAGAGTGTATGGGCAGGCTTGCCAGGGGTTGCTGGTGAATATAGGCTTAGGAAATACGTACATTTAGCTGGTGAACCTAGGAGCGAGACTATTTATAGAGAGCATGGCTGTTCATTTAAGCTAGACATTACGAAAACATATGTTTCGCCAAGACTCAATTACGAGCATGGTAGAATAGCAAGGCTTGTCCGTAAAGGAGAAGTTGTTACAAACATGTTTGCTGGAGTAGGTCTTTTTTCAATAATTATTGCTAAGAAGGCTTCTCCAAGTAGAGTATATAGTATTGATATCAATCCATGGGCATACAAATACATGGTTGAAAACATTTACCTAAACAATGTAGATAATATTGTAGTTCCACTGCTGGGTGATGCTGCAAAAGTTATTGAGGAAAAACTTGTTAATACAAGCGATCGAGTACTCATGCCATTGCCAGAGCTAGCACTTGAATACTTAAGGTATGCTATTATGGCCCTTAAGAACGGTAGGGGAATAATCCATGTATATTTGCACGTTGATGCTGCAAAGAATGAGAATCCATATGAAAAGGCAGAAAATAAGCTATATAATAAGCTTGATGAGCTCGGTGTAGATGGTGAAGTTGTTTTCAAGAGAAAAGTAAGAATGATTGGGCCCAGAAAATATCAAATCGTGTTAGATGTTGTAATAAAGTAATATATAAAAAGAATTTCAATATAACATATAAAAATTGTATCTTTTATTTAGAAAGTTCTCCTATAATCTTACTTAATGCTTTCCTAACTTCTAATCCTGGTAGGATATATAGTTTTATACCAGCCTGTTGTAGTGCCATATAGGCATTAGGCCCAGGACTAGGACCGACAACAATATTTATTCCCATATCAACGAGTTTTTGCACAGCTTTAATACCTGCTCCACTAGCAGCTTCTGCTCCAGGATTTTCAATGACGTCTATAGATAGTATATTGCCCTCATTATCAATCTCAACTATTGTAAATGTCTTAGCCCTACCAAATCTTTCTGCTACTTTATCGTCTAAGCCTCCCTTGTTAGTTGTAAAGGCTATTTTTATAGACATGTGTTTCACCTATGGATTATATTATAATTAGAGAATATAGGTCTACCTAACCTACTTCTCTGGTTTTATAATGATTGGTATAAACGGTTCTATTTTTTCAGGAATATGTTCTAGTTTCCAATTATTCCAGTTTCTCAGTATAGTTAATAATTTATTGGCGATCTTTATAATCTCCTTGGCTATATCGCTATTTGGATAGGCATGAATGACTGGTTTACCTATAGCCATTGATTTAGGTACAGAATCGTCATAAGGTATTAATCCTAATAGCTCAATATTCTCTTTCTCAGCATACTCTATAATCTTTGATACATATTCTTCGTTTAAATCATACTTATTTATGATAAGTGTTGACGGTATTCCAAAGTGCTTTGTAAGTTTATGGATACGTTTAAGATCACTGAAACTAGCAGGAGTAGGTTCTGCAACTAATATAGCTAATTGTGTGCCAGCTAATGAAGCAATCACTTGGCAGCCAATACCAGCGGCTGCATCAATAATTATGATTCCTTTCCCACCTGAAATAGTTCTACCTAGGTTTTTTGCTTCTGTAACTAATTTACCCGAATTTGGCCTGCCAGGTTTAATTTCACTAGATACTAATGGAAACCTATATGGAGTATTATAAGCGATCCTAATGTATCCAGCTAAGACATTATATTTAAAGCTTATGGCTTTAACAGGGCATACGAAGCTACATGTAAAACACCCTTCACAAATCCATGGATTTATAACGTATTTTCCATTTCTTTCTTCAATAGCACTAAATACACATGAGTCATAACAATATCCGCAATAAATACATTTATCATCTCGTATAAAGCCTATTCTTCCTTCACGAAATTCTATGATACGATCCCACTTATTTATTCCAAGGACCAGATGGAGATTAGGCGCCTCAGCATCAGCATCAACTGCTATAACTCTATAGCCGGAATTTCCTAATAGTATTGCAAGTGAAGCTGCTATTGTTGATTTACCTACTCCTCCTTTACCACTAGCTATAACTATTTCGATCAAATCAAAGGAACTCATAATATTTCATCCTCTAAAACTTGGTAAATATCATAGAAACTCTTAGAAACAATAGAATCAGGATTATAGACAACAATAGGTATACCTTGGATATAAGATTTAACAGCATCAATGCTATATGGTATCTTAAAATACTTTTCAACACCATATATCTTCATTATCTTCAAATGATCATCAATAGGGCCTAGACCATATCGGTTAATGATAACCCATGTACGATAACCTAGACCATTTGCAATCTTTAAGATACTTTCAAGATCATGTAGTCCAAGAGGCGTTGGTTCAGTAACTGCTATTACTAGATCAGAATATTGTAGTGCTATAGATATGGAGCTACCTGCACCAGCACCTGTGTCAATTAATAAGATCTCTTTTGCTAATTCTCTTGCTTTCCTTTTAATAATTGCTAGACCAGGAGGTATATGTTCTTCGCCGGGCTCTAAAATACCCGTTAATAATCTAAATGATACGTTGAATTTAGTAACATTTGTTAAATAACTATGCGCTATTACATGGCCTCCTTCAATAATGGCATCGTATGGACAAGCATAATAACAAGCTTTACATCCACTGCAAAGCCTTGGAAATACTATTGGAGGACTTTTCGGAGGCATGAATATAGCTCCAGTATCACATATTTTAGCGCATATTCCGCAAAGAGTACATTTCTTATAATCTATGAATGGTAAAAATATTTTGATATCCTCTTTATTATGGAGTTTATTAATTCCAAGTAAAACATGATCATTTGGAGCTTCTAGGTCCAGATCGGCTAATAATAGGTCATGTTTTTCAGCTAATAGTATTGCTAAGTTAGTTGCAACAAAACTTTTACCAGTACCGCCTTTACCCCCCGTAATACTTATTTGAATTATTCTTTCCATACGGATCATCCATTAATATTTATGTATTATTTAACAACCTATCATAGGACTAATGGAATACAACTTTATTATTCAACTGATCTATAAATAAATTACTGAGCTCTGCTAAAACATTATCTGTAAATATTATAATATCCGGATTAAGCTCTGGAATGTAGCAAATATACATGATATAAACACTGTTTTCTGGAAATAATTACCTTCTTCAATCTAATCATAAATGGATGAACACATTCTTTTTATTTATTACATACGCTAGCAATCCTTTTTCACTTAACAGACAATAAACACCATAAATAGAATTAGCCTAATTATTCTCGACAGGGTTAACTAATTCATATCAAGTATTACTTCAATTTTTCCATAAGAAGCAATTCCTTATCAATGATCTCGTGGGGATAATTCTTAAGGAATTCTTCATATACGTCGTAACTAACTAGTAAAGCGAGTCGTTTAAATCCATTATTAATAGCTATATGGAATAAATAATCCATAGCCTCATTAATGTTATTTATATCTTCTATCCAGAACATTAACCTACCTACGTCTTTACTATTCCATAGACTCTCTATAATGAAAGCAGTATTTACTTCTCTGATATATCCTTCGATACTAACTATCCTGTCTTTTTCAAATGCAAAATCCCACCTACTTTTAATCCAGGCAGTAAATGAGGAAAAAATACGTGGTGATATAAAAACCATATAACTTAGTACGTCATATTTTTCAGGAAATTCATCAATAGTATAATTGTTCTTAGCCTCTCCTACCCTACCAAGATCTATTTCTATGTGGTAAATATTATACGCTACATCATTTAAGCCACACTTCTTATAAAAATCAATTACATTTTTCTCAGGCCAAACACTCAATGTATCACAGTCGTGTTTAATGCATATATCTCTCGCTTTCATAATTAGTGATCTGCCTATGCCTTGCCCTCTATAATCTTTATGAACTTGAAGTACATCAATAAAACCAGTCTTGCCTAATAAGCCCTGTTCATAACCAATATATAGTTCAAGCTCACCAACAACACGATCATTTAATAAAGCTACTAACGGATATTGGTTACTAATGAGGACATAGTTTAGATGTATACTACATGTTTCTATAGACATCCATGGACCTCCATGGCTGGACTTATCTATAATGCTGAGATCCTCATACCTTGCCTCAATTTTCCTACCATTAATAAATTTATACCATTTATCAACATCACTACAATAAACTTCAACGATACCCTTAACATCATCTAAAGAAGCTAAGCGTATCTCCACTGGCATCGGAACCGCCTACGGTCCATGCGGTAATAGCTTAAGTATAAAATAATATACTATGTTATTAAATTATGAATTTCTCAAATGGGAATTTAGTGCCAAACTTCTCTCTTGCCCTATCTAGTATCCTTAACTGCGTCTTCTCAGCTTCTTCTCTAACCTTCTCCTCTTCAAATAAAAGTATTCTACCACTCTCCAAGACAATCTCTCCATTAACAATTACTGTATCTACATCACCAGCATTAGCACAATAGACAATAGCGCCTAAGGGATCTGTTACCGGAGCTGTATGTGGCTTATCAAGCCTTATGATCGTTATATCTGCTTTTTTACCTATTTCGAGACTACCGATCTCATTCTCTAAACCAATAGCTTTAGCGCCATTAATTGTAGCCATTTCCAAGGCATCCCATGCAGTAACTATGCTTGGATGCTTTCTTGCAGCTCGATGTAAAAGTACTGCAAATCTCATTGCTTCAATCATATCATTATTATTATTGCTACCAGCACCATCAGTCCCGAGGGCAACATTGACTCCAGACTCCATATAATCCGGTATAGGTGCTACTCCTGATCCTAAATACATATTGCTTTCCGGATTATGGATAACATGGGCACCTGCTTCAGCTAATAATTTTACTTCTCTTGGAGAAACCTGTACGCCGTGGACCGCATGGAATCTTGGCCCTAGAATACTGAGATCATATAGTAATTCGACATCTGTTTTACCATGGAGCTCTACGACAAGCTCCTGATCCTTAACTGATTCAGCAGTATGAGTATGATAAATAAGCTCATACTTGTCACTAAGCTCCTTAGCCTTTAACAATAACTCCTTACTAGCGTTATAAGGATGCATTGGAGCTATAGCTATCCATAGTCTATTCTCATATCCATGATATTTTTTGACTAAGGATTCAACATGGGCTAGTGCTTTTTCAGGTTCTTCCTTAAGTATATCAAGTAATACATTAAGTTCATATATACCACGGGCAAGTACTGCACGAAGCCTAGACTCAATTAATGCTCTAGCAACAGCATCATATCCCCTAGGTCCATAGTGATTTTCGATTATTGTTGTAACACCACTCTTAATGTTTTCTATTAAACCCCATTTGGCAGCAATATAAAAGTCATCGTCTGTAAAACTAGCGAGTGTAGGATGAATACTTGTTCGAAGCCATGAAACAAGCTCCATATCAATACCTATGTTCTTCAATATACTCTGGAATAAATGATTATGTGCATTAATAAGGCCGGGGATAACTACATGCCTATGTGCTCTTATTACCGTATCACTATGGTATTTTAGCTTAGCTTCATCAGCTTTACCTATATAAACAATGCGATCACCATCAATAACTATTGCGCCATTACGTATAATCTTCTGTCTAGGTCTAACAGGAATAATATAACGGGCTTCTATAATAATCAATGACATTAGGATCCACCTAGTAATCGAACACATTAAATCTACTAAAGCTATACAAATATTACATTATTAAGCGTTTTCAAATAAGATACACCATATACTACATGATTTATTTGGCCATGAGGAGCCAAGCCTTTTAAAAGTAATTCACTAAGGCTAGACGAATCTAAGTTTAATTGTTACATTATACTTAGATTCAAGTTTTCTAATCCTCTTAATTCTCTTATTGAAGGTCCTAATCATGTTCTTCGGTATAGTGACTATTACTGTAGAATCTTCGATAGCAACATCGGCGCCTGGAAGTATTTTCTGAATAATACTAGCAACTTTATCAGCCTTGGTAATTGCTGGTGCTCGAAGTTTCTTAACGGGTACAACAACTGTTTGCTCACCAAATGTATAGATCTCGTATTCTAGTTCGCCAGTTAGGAAATCAAGAACTTCTATAACTGGCCTAGCTAATTCAGCTTCCCTTAATCCTGTTGGTAGTTTAACAGTCATTCTCACTTCATATACCTTATCAACCATACCATTACGTATGAAGATTACAGTATCTATTAGGCTTGGTATCATGCCGAGCTCTACTCGTCCTATAAACCTCTGTATCGCATCAATAGGGGATGTAGCATGGACCACACCAATCATACCTATGCCTGCGAGCCTTAGATCTGTATATAGTCTAAAGTCTTCATCACTCCTCATTTCATCGAATACTGTATAATCTGGTCTACTGAGTAGCAATATATCATGCAACTCTCCAAGATCAGCATATGTCTTACTATATTGAGTGATCTCAGGAGGTAAGATCATATCTCTAGGTGATTCAACTGTTTTAACAACTCTTCCTTTACTAGCATAGTATTCTGCTAATGCCTGGGCAAAAGTAGTCTTACCCATGCCCGGTGCTCCAGCGATCAATATTCCCTCAGCTTTTTCCTCAAGTCTCTTAATAAGTTTAGGAGGTAGATCATAGTCTTCTAAACGCAACTTCTTCAATGGACGTACAGCAGTTATTTCCCATCCATCACTTAATGGAGGTCTTGTTATTACTATACGATATTTACCAAGTTGTACTATAGTTGAACCGCGTCTATCGATCTCAATGAACCCATCCGGTCTTCTACGAGCTTCCTCAATGATTTCACGAGCAATATCCTCTATTTCTTCATGCTTCAATGGATCCTTATTTATTACCGCATACTCCCAGTCACCGGGTCTTCCCTTCTTAACGATCGGTGGAACACCTTCTTTTAAATGAATACTCATTGTAGTCTCGTCAAAGAATCCTTCAAATCTCAGTATGGTTGGTTTCTCAGGGGGCACATATATTACTCTCATACCAATAGCTTCAGCAACCAATGCTTGCACACGATCACCTGTAATGAGTGTTGCACCTGCTTCAAAAGCATATTCTCTAATTAATGCATCGATAGCTCCATAACCAGCATAACGTATGTCGCTTGGACGGGGCTTTTCGCCACCAATTTCAAACCTTACATATCCTTCGTCAGCTAGTTTCTTAATCCTCTTAATCTCTTCAAGACCTGCATAACCTGTAGCTCTACCTTGATTAGCCTGATGCTCTAGCTCGGCTAATACAGCCTTATGTATAATAACCCGTCCCCTAACGACACCATCACGTATAAGTTTAGAAACTACACCTTCTATCACAGCACTTGTATCAGGCACGTATACTTCTTCTCCTACTATAAGTGTCAAGTCCCGATCATCACCTACTTGGTCATTATTTAAATATAGTTGCTCCCTTATATACTAGTTTCTACCTTCCCATAGCCAGTGCTTCATTGATTATACATTAGTATAATATGATACTGGAGGAGGCAAAGCTTATCTAGTAATACCACTAGAAGAGTGGTTATACGTAAGGACTATTTCAAAAACGAGGTTATATATGATGAAAGCCTTAACCCGCACAACTATAGCTCTTATAGCAGTTATAGTAATCATTGTAGCCATTGCCGGAATATACTATATAACACAACAGGGACCATCATCTACTGCAACGCCCACAACATCTCCGTCAGCAACGTCTTCTCCATCTACTTCACCTGCAACATCCCAATCACCTACTACTTCACCTTCTGAGACAACTCCACTTCCAGGAGAAGGTGTTAAGGTAGCAATATTGTTCGATGTAGGTGGACGCGGGGATCTAAGCTTTAATGATATGGCTTATTTAGGTGCGGAAAGAGCTAGGCAAGAATTTGGTGTTGAAGTAGAATATATGACTCCAAGATCACTTGATGACATGGTTCCATTACTACAGCAGTTAAGTGAGTCAGGAGAGTACGACTTACTAGTTCTAGTTGGATTTCTATGGACAGGCGCATTAAATCAAACAGTTGATCAGTATCCGGACCAGAAGTTTGCATTAATAGATTCTTCAACAGGTATTGTTAGGGACAATGAAGTCGATATATTATTCCGTGAACAAGAATGTGGAGCACTAATTGGTATCATAGCATCTGGAATGGCATATTCTTTAAATGGATCAACTGTTGGTGCTGTTGCTGGTATGGATGTACCGCCTCTATGGAAGTTCCATATAGGTTATCTCTTTGGAGTAAAGTATTTTGAGATGAAGACAGGTAAACCAGTTAACTTCTTATGGCAATATACTGGTACATTTCAGGATACTCAAGTAGGCTATAATACTGCGTGGCAATTACTACAGCAGGATGCCAAGGTTTTATATGGATTAGCTGGATTGACTCATGTTGGTATGTTCGATGCAATTATTGATTGGAATGAAGGAGGTTACGGAAAAGCTTTTGGTATAGGACAGGATGCTAGCCAGGAATGGTATGCTCCACAATACATACCTATTAGCGGTGCTAAGAGAGTTGATGTAGCAGTGTATACAGCAATTAAAATGGTTGTTGAAGGAACATGGCATGGAGGAATAATAACTCTCGGATTAAATGAGGGAGGTGTTGGTATTTGGGACTTGGATGGTGTAAGAACCTTTGCAGAAATAGCTTACGAAACAGGGCAACTTAAGGATTTAACGCCGGACCAGGTAGTACAGATCGTTAATGAGACCCGTAATGAATATATTCCAGACTATGCATGGCAATTAGTCAATGAATTAGAGGAGAAGATTAAGAACGGAGAAATAGTATTTAAGACACCATTGACGCATGAAGAATATGATCAAATTATACAGGAGCTTTCAGCAGGCAATTTAGATGCGGCATTAGAACAAGGATCGGTTATGGGTGAATAATAATACCGTGTTTTCCGAGTTAGATTTTATATTATTTTTTATAATTCCTTCAACTAAGTTAACCTATCAAGTCCTTGCTATCAGGGTGCTAATTGTTGGGCAATAGAGAGATTGCCATCGAGATGAAGGGTATTCATAAAATATATCCAGATGGTGTAATTGCTCTTAGAGATGTTGACTTCGTCGTATATAAGGGAGAAATACATGGGCTACTTGGAGAAAATGGAGCTGGTAAGACAACATTAATGAGGATACTCTATGGAGAAATTAAGCCTACTAGAGGAATAATAAAGATCTTTGGTAAAAAAGTCAAGTTCCACGGACCATGGGATGCCATTAGACATGGAATTGGAATGGTTTATCAGCAATTTACACTCGTACCAACATTTACAGTTGAGGAAAATCTATACCTGTCGTATGTGAGCATTGAACCTAAGGCTACAGTCAAGGATGTTAGAGAAAAGGCTATGAAGTTAATGGATGAACTAGGTTTTAAAGTACCTTTAAACGCTGTAGTTGAAACATTACCTGTTGGTATACAGCAGAGAGTTGAGATTATAAAGACTCTACTTAGAAATGCACGGGTACTTATACTTGATGAGCCGACAAGTGTTTTGACACCTATAGAGACTAAAGAATTGTTTAATGCTTTAAGAAAGCTTAAGGAGGCAGGTATAACGATCATTTTTATTACGCATAAGCTTCGTGAAGTCAAGGAAATAACTGATAGAGTTACTGTCTTGCGTAGAGGTAGACGTGTTGGAACTGTTGCGACAGATGAAGTAACTCAAAAAGATCTTGCTAGGATGATGGTTGAGAGGGAGGTTGTCTTTAAAATAGTAAGGAAGCCTAAGGAGCCTGGTCAGCCAGTATTTGTTGTTAAAGATTTATGGGTACGTGATGATCGTGGGTTAATGGCAGTTAAAGGAGTGTCCTTCGAACTTAGGAAAGGCGAGATCTTGGGATTAGCTGGTGTCCAGGGTAATGGACAGAGGGAATTAGCCGAGGCTCTTGCGGGTATTAGGTTTATTGATAAGGGCGAGATCTATTTATACGGCGAAGATATTACTAGGTTGACGGCCTCTAAAAGATATTCATTGGGCCTTGCCTATGTCCCTGATTCTAGGAGAATAGGCCTCGTATATGATATGAATATAGTTGAGAATACTGTATTAACTAATATGTATAGAGTCATTACGAGAACTAGGAGGATTAAATGGGGTTTAGCATCAAAATATGCAAAAGAAGTTATCGATAAACTAGAGGTTATTGCGCCAGGAATAACATCTCCTATAAAATACTTAAGTGGAGGCAATCAGCAAAAAGTCATGGTTGGTAGGGAAATAATTAGAGAACCGACAGTATTTATTGTTGCAGAACCGACTCAAGGACTCGATGTGGGAGCAACGGAGTTTATTAGGAAAACTTTACTTTCACTGAGAGATCAGGATAAGGCTATTCTACTAATTTCAACAGATCTCGATGAGATCATGCAATTAAGCGATCGTATAGCAGTCATATTTGAGGGAAAGATTATGGCAATGGGGAAGCCTGAAGAATTCACTCTCGAAAGATTGGGTCTTCTTATGGGTGGTGTAATTGAGTCCCAGGAAGATTAAGTATAGATTAGCCTTGGTTACTATGAAAACAAGGATTGCTTTTGTCATAGAAAAGATTAGGATAAAATATATCGACTATTTGACTGCAGCTTTAGAGATCATCTTATCCGCTACAGTAGGATTCCTAATAGCGGCTATTCTGCTTTATTTCATGGGATATAATCCTTATGAAGTATTTGGCGTATTATTCAGATATGGTTATGGTAATATAAGTTATTTATTAAGTAAAAGCGTACCATATATTATGACTGCAATGGCTTTCTCCATACCATTAATTGCTGGGGTATTCAATATTGGTGGTGAGAGTCAATTATATGTTGGAGCATTCACTGCGTTGCTAGTGAGTTACTATACTGCGAATCCTGTCTTAGGACTTCTAGCTGGTATAATAGCTGGTGGAGGACTTGGATTATTTATATCAATATTAAGACTATATCGTAATATAAATGAAGTTATAGCCGCGATTATGATCAATTGGACCATGTATTTCCTATTAGTTTATCTCTTAACCGGTATATTCCATGATCCTAAGATATCTCATCAAAGTATTCAAGTACCTGAAAGTGCTTGGCTCGGAGAATTGCTATCTCCGTGGGGCCGTATAAAAATATCATTTATACTTGCTGTAATCGGAGCAATAGTGATGTATTACATACTGTACTATACTAATCTAGGTTATCTATTAAGAGTATCTGGTTTATCGCCGTTATCTGCAAGGTACGCAGGATATAATCCTAATAAAGCAGTACTTTGTTCAATGCTTTTAGGCGGTGCTATGGCAGGTTTAGGCGGGGCCCTGCTTATCATAGGCGATGTCCATAGTATAGATACAACTATGTCAACTCTATATGGATTTGGATTTACAGGCATAGGTATTGGTTTACTAGGGAGAAACCATCCTATTGGAATAATATTTGCTGCGATATTCTTCTCGGGTCTTTTGATTGGTGGTCAGTGGGTCGAGTTAAAAACTGGTGCTCCGCCGCAGCTTACTGATACTATTATAGGCATTATCGTTATTGCCTTAGCCATACCTTATGCATATCGTATGTTAATATCCATTGTTAGGAGGTGGAGAATGAAATGATCGAAGATATAATTAATATGATGACAAATACTTTTACAACTATGACGCCCCTAGTATTAGCTGGTGTTGGAGAAATAATTACTGAGCGTAGTGGTGTAGTAAATATTGGTCTTGAAGGAATATTTATATTGTCTAGTTTTGCAGCTGCTGTTGTTACATTCTATACAGGGAATCCATACCTTGGATTACTTGTAGGGATTCTTGTAGGTGCTTTATCTGGGGTTCTACATGGATTTGTAAGTGTGTATTTGCGAGGCGATCAAATTATAGCTGGTGTTGGTTATAATTCTCTAGCATATGGTTTAAGCTTGATGATGTTAATTGCATTATGGCAAGATTATGGTAAAAGTCCTAAAGTTGAGAAAATACCTTCTATATCAATCCAAGTTACAGAGGGATCTATTATTATAATATCTCCAATAACAATACTTGCTATATTTATAGCGATAGGGGTTTGGTGGTGGTTATTTAAGACATCCAGTGGCTTAAAATTAAGAGCCTGTGGCGAGGATCCAAGGGCAGCGGAGGCAATGGGTGTTAATGTATTCCGTACAAGATTTTATGCAACCGTCCTTGGAACAATACTAACAGGTATTGGTGGAGCCTATCTTGTTGTTGGATGGACTGGTCGTTTTACAAAATTTATATCAGCTGGCAGAGGCTTCATAGCATTAGCTAATGTAGCATTTAGTAATTGGAATCCATTAATGGCTATAGTTGGAGGCTTTGTGTTTGGTTTCTTTGATGCCTTATCGATCTATTTACCTATAAAACTTCAGATAGAAAGCGGAGAAATATTCACTGCAGAGTCAAACCTATTTTCTACAATACCATACGTAGCTACACTAGTTATTGTAGCGATTATTATGAAGAAGATTAAAACGCCTCGTGCACTAGGTAAGCCTTATATTAAGGAGTAATATGGACTTTTACCTCCTTTCTATCGAAACTTTTTATAAAGGCTTCAACTCCTTCATCAAGACCATATGTAGATGTTACAAGATCGCTTACTTTAACTTGTTTAGTTCTAAGTAACTTTATAGCTTTTTCGAATGGCCCGCATCTACTGCCTACAATCTTTGCCTCTTTAACAACTAGCATAGTATAGTTGAAGCTGACTGGGGCCCCATGAGTTGATTTAGCAGCTATAACTCCCCTGGGTCTTACGAGTTCAACGGCCAAATCAATACCCTTAGGGCTACCCGTTGCTTCAACGACATAGTCAAAGCCTATTCCCTCAGGAGTCTCTGAACGCATGATCTCTAATGCTTCATTAAAGGATACAACATAGTCTGCACCGGATCTCTTTGCATAATCTATTTTAGGAGAATCCGGATGTGTTACAGCAACTAAAAGCCTTGGATTAAAAGTCTTGATGAGTCTAAGTGATAATAGTCCTATAGTCCCGATGCCTATGACAGCTACATTAGCATTAGCATTTTCTGGTATTGGATGTATTTCTATCATTTCAACGATTGCTGCTAATGGTTCAACGAAAGCTGCCTCTAAAGGACTTAAATCATCAACTACATGAACAAGATCAGATCTAGTTAATACGTATTCAGCCATCCCACCATCAATGCTAATTCCAATAGTACTACGATATGGGCAATGAGTAGGCATATCATTTTTGCAATACCAGCATTTGCCGCAGTAGACATTGATTTCAGTAGTAACTCTTTTTCCGATAAGATCTTTACTGACTCCTTCACCAACTTTATCAACGATCCCGGAGATTTCATGTCCAGGGATAATTGGTATTTTCAGGGGCTTATAAGATCCTTTATAGAAGGCCTTGTCGGTACCGCAGATACCGACTCTTTCGACACGTAATCGGATCCAGTTTTTGGGAGGTAATGGATCATCTATTTCCTCAAGTCTAAGATCGGAGGGACCATATAGAACTAAAGCTTTCAAGCACATCCCCTCTAATCACTGATATACTTATATTATTTGTCGTTATATTAGGTTATAGTATTAAAAACATAAAATGGTGTTACAGTTATGTCCGGGCAAACAATTTTACTTAAAATACCAAAAGAGAAAATGACTGATAAAGCATTGGTTATGGGAGATCCTGATAGAGTAATTCTATTAACTAATTTACTCGATGATCACGAGATACTCTTTAATCAACGAGGTATAATTGTAGTGGGAGGTCATTATAAAGGTGAAAGAATAATTCTTGCATCACATGGTATTGGATGTGGAATGGCTTCTCTAGTGTTTGAAGAACTAGGAGTTCTTGGAGTAAATAAGTTTATAAGATTAGGAACTGCTGGAGCACTACGTCCAGAGATCGAGATAGGCTCGCCAGTAATTGCATCGGGAGCAGGATACATTTATGGGGGATCAGGTCTTGGAATGTACTTACCGAATATATGTAGTGGTTCAGCTCCCGATCCTATACTTGCTACGTATGCTTATAAGAAACTTTTAGAAAAAGGCTATACACCATACATAGGCCCTGTATTTACTAGTGATGCATTATATGCTGAAGAGTATTTCATTGAAATGCTTTCAAGTAGAGGGTTTATAGCTATTGAAATGGAGGCTGCCTGTCTCTATACATTATCTTGGATGAGAGGCTGGAGGTCATTGGCTGTACTTATTATTAGTAATAATTTGGTTAGAAAGACGCCTTTTAAGAGTACTATGGAATTAAAAGGATTATTCCTTAGTATAGCATCTATTCTAGCCGATATCCTTGTAGAGATAGAGTAGCTTATACGGGTTTTAGCAATTATTTTATATTAGATTAATATCCTGTGCTTAGGTGTCTAAATGAATAGTTCCTTTAAAGAAAGAATTTATCCTCCATGGTATATTAAATCCCCATATTACGAAGAAATTGATCGGGAAAAGAAACTAATTAGATGCAGAATTTGTGAAAGAAGATGCTATTTAAAACCTGGAGTAAAGGGAGTCTGCTGGAATCATATGAATATCGATGGCGAACTCTACAATATAGCCTATGGATTATTGAGTGCTGTCGAAAGTAGACCTATAGAGATAAAGCCATTATTCCATTATTATCCAAATTCTACAGCGTTAACATTTTCAGGCTATGGATGTAACTTCCGCTGTCCATGGTGCCAGAACTATTTACTTAGTCAAGTTCCGCCTAGTCCGGATAGAGCATTTTATATGTCTCCTAAGGAACTTGTTCGAGAAGCTTTGAGGAGAGGAGATGATGGTTTTAGTGCTAGTTTTAATGAACCATCAATACATTTTGAGTACCTACTTGATCTTGGAGAGTATGCTTCACGCCAGGGATTCTATTTAATGATGGTAACAAATGGCTACTTTACTACTAATTCTCTGGAGAAACTCGTAGAGGCAGGTTTTACTGGTTTCAGCATTGATATAAAGGGCTGTCCATATACTTATAGAAGATTCCTCGGGGCTGATCCATTAATTGTTTTTCGTAATGCACGTAAACTACTCGATCTCGGTGCTCATGTTGAAATGGTTTTCCTAGTTGTTACTGGAGCTAACGACGATGAGGAATGCATTAAATGGGTTATTGAGAAACACGTTGACTACTTAGGTACAAGTACGCCACTTCATATAAACAGGTATTATCCGGCCAATAAGTATCATGAGCCAGCTACGAGTATAAAGAAACTTTTACAAGCATATGAAATAGCACGGGAAATGGGTATAGAATATGTATATATAGGTAATATATTGGATGAGAGGTACCAGGATACTTATTGTCCAAAATGTGGTAAAAAGTTAATAGAAAGAAGGAGAAGTAGAGTAGTATATTGGGGACTCGATGATAATAGATGTCCTCGATGTAATTACAAAATAAATATTTACGGTAAATACATACCTGGCAAGGAATCTCCATTATTTATATAAGGATGCTTTCATAACTTATTTAATTAAGTTACAAGTATTTATGAGCGGGACCATGGTAGTGTATTACATGAGAGGACTGGTAATACTAGTGTTTGTAATGATTATTGTAAGTCTATTAGCACATCCCATAGTATTTTCGGCCTACTTATCCGGTCTTAGAGATATTATTGAGGAGAAAATGGAGTGGTTTAGACTAATACATACCAATGGCTCAGAAATAGATATCTATGGTAGATTCGGAGGATACGACAAATCTTTATTAATACTGCTTGTAGATGACCTTAGAATATTTAATCGATCTATAAAATTAATAAAATATATTCTTAATACATATAATCCTCCGGTTATTGTAGTAGCCTCTAATCTTGTTATATCATTTAAGATAGTTGAAGAAAAGTTTAATATAACGATTAATACGTATAGGAATTTGCTAGTTGATAAAAGATATGGTTTCTTTGCTCCTGTTTCTACTTTTTCTTTTGAAACAGTATTTTTAAATACTATAGGATTTACAGACGTCCGTGGAAATAGTGTTATTAACTACAAAATCTTAGGTAATGCATCTGTTTATGACGGCGAGAAAATAAATACGGTACCTGTATTTTTAGAAGTGAATATTAATAATGATAATAGATACATTACATTGTTCCTTATAGGTTCTCCATATCTTTTTCTAACATTGGATCCCTATTTGGACTATAGCCTATATTATAACGATCTTAGGAACTATATTATTCTAAAGGCAAAGAATATGGGTGCTAGAGGAGTTGTATTAATTGATAGCCTAAGAATAGATTTATTCAAGGACACTATACAAGTTGAAACAGAAAAAGTGGAAAGTTCTTCACCCTCTTATCAAGAGGATGGGAATAATGTACAACCTCAAGTTAATATTCCATTCATAAAATTTGTTCCACCTAATATTGGGTCGTGGAATGTATTTATTTCTATTCCAACCTCGCTTGTTATATTAATTATTATATTCTCTCTGATCATAATAATACAGCTATACATGGCTTTGTTCTTGGAGCCGCATAGCCAAAAAATAATTCCTAAACCATATAAATTAAGAGAAGTTCATGAGTCATCTAATCAGAAAGAGCCTTCTAAATACCTATTATTAGATGATATACATGACTTTATCATACTATTATCTAAGGGTGAGAAATCAGATATTTTAATAATCGAATTATATAATTTCCTAAATAATTTATTAAGAGAAAAGATCGGATTCAATATAAGGAGTATAATTAAGGATAAACGTGCACTAGCAATAGCTTCAGAAATAACTCAGATTGAAGAGCAAAAATTGCTAGATATGCTTAATTTCCTACATAGAGTATATATTAACATTATTTCGGGTGAATACATGAATATAAGAGATTTGTCCCCTATACTTAATAGAGTCTTAATTATTGCTTCAACTATAGTTAAAAGACTTAAGGTGGTATAGCATATGACAGAGTGTAGCTATACATTTGAAAATGTTCTTCATTTTTACAAAAGACTAGACAATATGCTATCTAAGTATATGGTTGGATTCGAACTTGAACTTAAAATAATTACTGCTACACTATTATCTGAAGGCCATGTTCTTCTAAATGGAATACCTGGAGTCGGTAAAACGGCTCTTGCAAATTCGTTAGCGAGAGCCTTAGGTTTATCTTTTAAAAGGATACAATTTACACCCGATCTCTTACCAAGCGATATTCTAGGGACAATGGTGTATAATCAGAAAATTAATGATTTTATATTCAGGCAGGGACCTGTTTTTGCAAACATTGTTTTAGCTGATGAAATAAATAGAGCTAATCCCAGGACACAGTCGGCTCTGCTTCAAGCTATGCAAGAAAGGAAGGTGAGTATCGAAGGAAAGGATTATCTTCTCCCTAGACCATTTATGGTTATTGCTACGCAGAATCCTATAGAATTTACTGGCGTATTTCCTCTTCCAGAGGCTTTGCTTGATCGCTTTATGGTTAAAATAGATATTCCGTTGCCAAGTAAGGAACAAAAGAAGGAGATACTCTATAGGGCGAATAAATTAACAAGACCTTTTGATGAATGGGATATAGAACCTATAATTAGTGTAGATGAATTAGATTGTCTAATGCAATTAGTGTATAAAGTTAATTATAGATCGCCTGTACAGGGAAGACCAGATATCGTCGACTACATAATAGATCTTATTGAAGCTACGTGGGCACATCCTAAAGTAGAATATGGAGTATCTCCACGTGCTGGGCTCTTTACATTACAGCTTTCAAGAGCATTAGCTTTGCTTGATGGAAGGAACTATGTACTACCTGATGATGTAAAGATCGCAGTTCTATATACATTTCCACATAGAATTATATTAAAACCCGAGGCAAGAGCAGCTAATGTTGATACTAAGGAAATCATAAACGAGATTATTAAAGGAGTTGAGGCCCCTGTCCCGTAACGAGATGAGGAGAATATGGTTAGGCCAATAATTTCTGAAATCGTTATATCTAAAAATGCAAGCTTTCTATTCCTATTATCTTCAGCTCTTATAATAATTGGTTCAATAGGAATATCGATATATATTACAATTATCCGACAATATAGTCAGAACCATATATTTGGTTTCATATCCCTAATAGTAGTTGGATTATTGATCTACGCAATATTGAAGTATATTAAGCATAAGCTCATAGGAAATGCATATTTATTGTCTACTAACAGTGACTGGGAAAGAATATTTCCTAAAGAAGTTAATGAAACTGATGAAACATATATAAAAATAATTGGTAAGATATACCGTTTACAGGATGCAGTTAATGCTTATTTAGTGGATGAAGTGCCTGAGAACTTTAGAATAATTGAGAATAGTAACAATTGGTACGGCAAGATTATTCATGGGTCAACTATACTACTAAAGTATAAAGTTAAGCCTGTTTTTGGGACGCATTACTTCGGCCCTTTAAACATAGATCTACATGATCCTTATGGCTTCTTTACTGTAAAATTACAAGCACCACTTTCAGCGGAAATAAAAGTTTTACCTAGTATAATTATTGATCCGAGGGAAATAGTACTTAATTTATCAAGTAGAATACCGGGAGGCCTTTCACTTACTAATAGACCAGGTATAGGCATAGAATATTTTTCAACAAGGGATTATATTCCAGGAGATGATTATAGGTTTATTGACTGGAAGGCTACAGCAAGGTTAAGGAGGATCATGGTTAAGGATTTTGAGGAAGAGGCTAGCCTATTCATACTTATATTCTTCCTGATAACACCGAATATGTATAGGGGAGCGTATGAGATTGCAAAAGTAGTTGTTATGTCAAGATTGATCTCGACATTATCTAATTATTTAGCTTTTAGAGGAGATATATACGCTCTTGGATATATTGTAACTACTTATCAACCAATAATAAGGTTTACAGGTTATGGAAGAGGGTATGGCCATACATATTTTATACGAAACGTTTTAAGCGGAATTCCATGGATTACAAACTTTTTCTTTAAGGATGTATCTAATGAATTCCTATCAATAATTAGCGGAATGATTAGGAGAGAGAAAACCAACATTATTATCTTTACAGACTTTAATGATAATATTATATTCGCAGAGAATATTCTATCTTCATTATTTAAGCTTAAAAAACTAGGGCACAATATAATAATTATCATGCCTCATACATTATTATATGAGGAAGAGTTTATCAAATTGGAGTTATTAAGGAGAGGTAAAGAAGATTTAATAGAACCTGCATTGACTCTACATAAGATATATAGTGATAATAAAATTGCAATAATAAATGAAATTATTAATCTCATCAAAAATTATGGTTTTAAAGTAATATGTTCTTCTCCTAGAGACACTATACTAAGCATTATAAATGAACTAGAGCTTATGAGGAGGTATTATGGCTTTGTTTAAGGGTTTGATTGTGAGAATAGCATTGTTTGTAATAATAGGAGTTATAGCAAGCCTCGATCTCTATGTTGCTTTGGCTAATATAGGTTTAGATATCTATTTGCAATTGTTTTATACTATAGTAATGCTTGCAATTATATATTCTCTCTTATTAATGAGACGTATTAGGTCATTAGTAATCCTCATTATAATTTTACTTTATATAGGTATATCAAGTATAAATATGACATTCATGCTTTATCTATTAATTATCATAATTCATATATCGTTTGTCTTTATTCTATATAGGTATTTATACCTAATAAATGAACAGCAATTAAGAAGAAAGAGCTCTCCTTTAGATATTATTACATCAAATAATAGTAAGACGTTTTCAATATTATCGATAGATAGACTATTAGCATTAATGTTATGTTTATTTATAATATTCATGGTATGCGTTGTCTTGTATAGCTTTGTATATAAATGGGCTATTTTTACTACATATCCCACATTTCTATTGATTACTACTCCTTATATTTTATCGCTTTGTTTTATATTTCAGAAGTTTATTAATTGGGTTATAGACGAGACAATAGATATGTTGGATGTAGTCAATGCTGGAGATAATGAAGAATACATTTCCAGTATTAGAAGTTACATGATCGAGTTAGCCTATAGTAGAGGTATAACTGGTTATAAGGGTGGTGTAGAATTATCGTTTCTCAAAACTCTCACTACAATATTAACTATAGTGATAGCTCTTATCATATACTATCCCTTCGTGCCCGTGATACTTGATCTGATAAATCCTTTCCCGGGCACATCTTTTATAGATGCAATATTGATGCTTCTTATAGATGTGGTTATTTCTCTTCCAATGATCCATGGCTTCAGATCTTTATTCGAACTTATATTATCTAAAAACCTTAGTCTAAGAGCTTTTATTCGGCCCATTATGATTATCATGTTTTCAATAGCTCTATGGCTATCATTGTATATAATCATTGGGAGTTAGAGGTGTACTTATATGGTTGAGAAGAGGGGCGGAGAGAGTTTCATAATACGTTCAATGACTGTATTTATTGGAATAGTATTGTTAAGCTTATCTCTGTACTTTATGCTTCTTGCACTTGATCGACTATATTATGCTAAGGATATATTATCTTATACGACTTCATTACTTATGGTAGTGATTGGTATTGTAATATTCTTAAGCGGTTTAGCACTTATACGGGATTATGTTTATTCGAGTGTATTATCTAAGGAGTAGTATGTGGATGTAGGTTGTATAAAGGCGTTATTGTAATACTGTTAATAATATCATTGTTGCCCATATCTTTTATGGATGCTCCACTTTCAAATATTGACGTGGGTGGTTTCACATTCTCATATTGTTGTCGTTATGAGGATTCGTATGTCAAGGAGATTTTTCATAGTAGCTTCGTATATACGCTTCATAACTTCCATAATAATACAGGATTTTCTAATGTTAATTTTAATGATCAGGATATTGTATACATTAACGAGACGAAATATAGTGATTTTTACATACGTAAATACCTTATAGTTGATTATTTATATAAAACATCATTTAAATCAATCATTATGGTCGTTGATGATGGTAAAAGTAATAACGTTTCTTATCTGTTTAAGTTTAGTCTTATAAGACCATGTAACATACCATCAATTTATCTAATATTTAAACTATCAAATGATAAGATTTTCGATCCAGATTCTTTTATTGAAAAGATCTTAATACCTATAATTAATGAACTTCTTAAACTAGATGTATTAAATCCTAAATGTTCATTTACAAGATTTGCTAATTTAGATCCTAGATTTATTGATAAACAAGAAAGACTTCTACTAATAGCAAGATTCTTACTTTTAGAGTCAACTTTACTTAATAGTAATTCGAACTCGACTAATATCTTATACGACTTCATATATAATGGTGTAAATGACTACGAGCTAGCATTTATTGCAGCAAAGATTAGTATAAAGCTCGGTTTTAGCCCAATAATCATTAATTATGAATATCAAGATACCAAGTATTGGATGACTTTGGTAAACTCAAAAATCTATTTATCTAGTGTTGATAGACTATTTACTCTGCAATGCAATAATATAGATTCTGGAAGAAATAAATATCGTATCATTTCAGGTACAAGCAATAATTTATGGCATTGGATCCTAATTATCACAGGCAGAATTAAGCATATCAATTATTATAAGATTTCAAACAATAGGCTCACTGCAATTAGAGAAAATGTCTGCAGTTTCAATGGAGAAAACTATAGCTGGATTTTAATAGAGTCTCTCGTAGATATTGATAAAACACTTATCTACTACTGCGATCAAGAATCTATTGAAGACATAGGCGCTGGTTGCCTACTTGTTAATTATGCATTTTATAAGTTCCAAAAGCAATATATGTTTCAACCAATAGAATTAGACTTGAATGAAATAGAGGAATACATAATCTCAAGAACACGTAAATCATTAATTGGTAAAAACGAGTTTCTATATATGATGTATCCATGGTATTTTAATGAAGCGAAATCTAATGGAGTAACTGATATAAGTAACAAGACAAGTACTGAGAATAAAACATCTAATTACATTGAAGTATTGATAAGTTTACCCGCATACATATATTTACCATTATCCATTGGATCCATTTCTATCTTATATTTTATAGTGTTATTCTATTATATAAAATATAGGAAAAAGTATAAACTTTCAAAATCCCTGCACAAATCTATTCTGGCAAAAGAGGGGGAAACTTCTGAAGATATTGTGTCTAAGTATTTTTCTAAGACATTAAGGATAGGTATAAGAGAGCAAATAGTTGGAATATTTACATATATACTCGGTATTCTTTCAAAATACACTTATAAAAATCCTTGGGAGACACATAGAGAATATGGTGAAAGAATTAAAAGATTAATTGGCGGTAATGTATACAAGCTATATATGAAAATAGGCAAATTATATGAAAAAGCAAAATTTTCTACAAATTTGGTTACTAAGAAGGATCTTGAAGAAGCATGGGATATATATAATAAAATTGATAATGAAATAAAGAATATGAAGAATGCAGAAACGAACTAGAATATTAGATCTTGTTAAATAGGTGTTTACATTTATAAGCTAAATTAAACTTTATAGGGTTTTCTAAATATTTATTGTCTTGGTGATATATTGAAGGCATATGTGAGTATTGATTATGAAGGTTTACCGGGCATTGCTTCCACATCTATGCTCTCACCAAGATCATCTCAATATAGTAGGAGTGTTAAAATCGTGACTAAAATAGCTAAGATAGTTGCTGAGGAACTTCTTAAGAATGGATTTGACCGTGTGGTTATAGCCGATAGTCATGGTTCGATGACAAACATTGATTATACGGAATTGCCTAGAAATACTACATTAATACAAGGATTTCCAAGGCCATATTCCATGGTATCAGAACTAGATAGTTCATTTAAAGCAATATTATTCATAGGGTATCATGCTGGTGCGGGTACTCAGTATGCGATTTTAGATCATACTTATAGTGGAAGAACATTTTATAGAGTATGGATCAATGACATAAGAGTTAGCGAATACCTACTAAACTCACTAGTGGCAGGAGAATATGGTGTACCCCCAATTCTTCTAGCGGGCGATTCATACCTTGAAGAAGACGTAAAACGATATACTCCCTGGACTGTCTTTGTTCCACTAAAGAAAGGTATTAGTAGATATGCGGCTTCCTATGAAAGTTTTGATGAAGTTATTGAAGAGTTGAAGAAAGGAATCCTTATGGCTATTCAAAGGCTTAAAGCAGGAGAAGTTAGGCCATTTATTGTTAATAAGCCTATGATCCTTAAAATAGAATTTAGAGACAGCATATTCGCTGATGCAGCAGAGATCTTGCCTGGAGTTATTAGAGAGGACGCATACACAATAAGATATAAGGCTAATAATGCAAAGGAGATCCTTGGAATTATAGAGACATTAGCACTTGTGGCTGCCGGGGTATATAGTTTAAGACAATATCTATGAATGTCAGCAACCAGGGTCCATTCATTGCATTATAGGGGGCTCTCGTGTCCTGGCCTTCATCATCCAATAAAATAATATTTTTAGAACCATATATTTTCTATCTACATTCTAAGGCAATCCTATTATAGTTGATGTTAAATTCCTAGCATAAGCCAGTTCTTTTTTATCATGCATTTCACGATTCATCAATATAATAAGTAAATCTTTCTCCTTAATGAACTTCATAAACTCGCTAAGGATAGTATATACTTTCTCTATACCATATAAAATCGTGAAATGAGATATATTATCTAATACTATTAAGGTTCTTCTCCCACCAACTTTTTCATAAACAATCCTTAATAGATTTGGATCAAGTGTAGTTATATAGGCCTTATATGTTGATTCATATCGTGGATAACCAATTCCCCTGAGAATATATACTGGTATAAATTTTAGACTATTGGATAGGGCCAAATTCCTCATAATATCGATGTGGGGACTACCAGTAAAAGATATATAGATCATAACATCAGCGTCTCCTATTCCTTTTAATAACCTGTTCATTGTTAAGAGCAATAAAGTCCTTGTTTTATAAGGATCTTTTAATCCATACTCAATTAAAATACTGCTTGTTCCACCTTTTTCTTGCTTAACAGATTTATAAATGGGATATTGAATAAACATAACATTATGAATAAAAAATGTAATTATTAATATAGACATTAATGCCAAGACAAATGCTAGAGAATTAATAAATAGTGATGTAAAGAATATACCATGATAGAATTTCCCTACGAAATCAATATAGAAATAGGCGGTTGCTATAACGATAGACATTAGACTTATAGAAACTATTTCAGGTATTATAGACTTCTTTAACCGTACGAATAGTTCATGAACTAGTATTAACATTATAAACCATCCAATAAAATCTAATACAAGCCCGGTTCTATACTCGAACATCGATGCTGATACAGGTTGATAACCCATAATGTATAGAAATAAAGGCATAAGATACAAAAGTATAGCCATAACTATAATAATGATCAAGGGATTTAATTCAAAAGATGCTTTAGCTTTTCCAGAGTAATAGTTATCGATAAGTATTATTAATCCAGAGAAAAGAAGGTATAGAGAAATAGTCATACCAAGATCGGATATTATAGTGTCACATAAAAACCCGAATCCTACTTTCGGATTAATAATAGATGATAGAAAACTCCATATAATAACATATGCTAATGCGATCCAGCCATAGGCAATAGTCTCCCACAACATATCATATCTTGACAAAATAAGTAAGAAAGAAATGCCTATAATAATTAAAGGTGAGAAACTAATTATGTAAAGAACACTGAATAATGCAGATATTAGATCAGGAGTATATGGTTGGCCTAAAAATAATGCGAGAATAATCATAATTGGAGCAATCAGTATGGTCCAGATTCTACCAATGACCTTATTTATTTCAACTATTGATTCTCCAACTATAATCGGCAATAGTTGCTCAACCCATTAGCTACTATTGGTGTCTAAATATTTTTTAGCACTCATTCTTTATAAAATATAAAGATGAATATTAATAGTTTAACATAATTTACTGATAGGTGTATCAAGTGAAAGTAAGGATATTACCGGATAATAAGGAAATAGAAATTGAAAATACTAATAGCATGACTGTAAAGGAAATATTGTCCAAACTAGATCTAGATATAGATGACATACTTGTTGTTGTAAATGGAAAAGTAATAGAAGATCCTAATTATATCGTAACAAAGAATGCAGAAGTAAAACTAGTAAGACTAGGTAGTGGCGGTTAATAAACCACATACAGGACATTTCGGATTTCTCTTTACCTCGATCTCCATGAAAGACATATGGTATCCATCAAATAATATTAACTTGCCATATGATGGCTTGCCATATCCAGTTATGATCTTTATAGCTTCTAATGCCTCCATAGCCCCTAGAATACCTGGCAAAGGACCGAGAATAGGTATTAGTGTACGTACTCTCGGTTTTCGAGGAAATACACATTGTAGACATGGACTCTCACCAGGCATTACTGTTATTAACTGGCCATAACATTCTTCTACTCCTGCATGAACAAGTGGTTTACGATATTTGACACAATATCTATTCAGTAAAAACCTGGAATCCCAGTTATCAAGTGCATCAATAGCTACGTCAACGCTAGGAACGATCTTATCTGCAAGATCTTCAGTAAATTTTTCGTTAATCCCTATTATCTCAACATTTGGATTTAGATCTCTAAGCTTCTTTTCAAGTACATAAACTTTATACTTACCAACATCCTTAGTCGTATATAAAACTTGTCGATTCAAATTACTAAGTTCAACAACACCATCATCGATTACTATTATTTTTCCAACACCACTAGCAACAAGATAATATAGTACAGCTGATCCAAGACCACCTGCACCAACAACAAGTACACATGACTTCTTCAGTAATAATTGCTTATCTTTACCAATCACTCTTAACTGTCTATCATATCTTTCCATCTCTTCCTTACTTAAAACATTCATGATAGACTTACCTCAACTTTCAATAGTCTTTAAAATATTCTCATGAATAGAGACGATCTCCATAGCTTTTCTCCTTGGAGAACTATCTCTTGTAATAAGTCTGCCAACAACTTCAAAATCGGCCCCATTTCTTAATGCCTCACCAGGTAAACCTCCTTGCGCCCCTATACCAGGTGCAATGATCTTTATATGTCTCCATCCCCTATCCTCTAATAATCTACGTAGTTGCCTAAGAATCCATGGTCTAGTAGCTGGTGCGACTAAACCCCATGAACCAGATTTAATGGCTATATCTACTAATCTATCCAAGAGTTTATCAAATAATTCTACTCCTCCCCTATGACTCATGGAAACAATAGATATTAATAAAGCATTTTTACGAGAAAGATATTCTCCAAGATCATGTAATCCACCGTCATATCCAATAAAGCTATGAGCGGTAAAAGCGTTAAAACCTATCTCTATCAATGGTTCAACAGAAAGTATCATCATATCATTTATATCAGCAAGCTTTATATCGGCAATTTTAAGCTTCTCATCACCCATACTATCAAGTAATCTTGCCAAATTATTTAAACCACCGCTTCTAATGATCATTGGCAAACCCAGTTCGTATCCAGCAACCAAGTCCTTTGTCTCACTAACTATTCTAAGAGCCCAACCTAAACTATCACCTAATCCTGGCGAAGGATCAAGCGCTATTATGAGTCTTGATTTAAATCTATACGATTTATTCATTTCAATACACCATAGTCTATAATAGAATATGTTCGCTATAAAGAAATAAGTATATTGGATCATTAATTATTTTGCCTTAGTATATTAGTCGACTTATTTAAATTCTGAATACAATGATACATAGATTATAGGGTAGTTAAAATGAATGATCTAGAGGAAAGAATTAAAGCTTATATAACTAATGTAGAGTATGTAGTAGATCAGTTATGTGAAAGAGGCATTGACAAGAAATATCCTGATCTTATTGAAGCTGTAAAATTGTATATGGAGGATGCAAAGTATTATCTTCATGAAAAGAAGGATCCGTTTACAGCATTGGCGTGCATAGCTTATGCCGAGGGCCTTGTTGATGGATTACGATATCTTGGTCTCGAAGACATAAAATGGAAGTCATTATCCGAAT
Source organism: uncultured Desulfurococcaceae archaeon (assembly GCA_964531225.1). GTDB lineage: Archaea > Thermoproteota > Thermoprotei_A > Sulfolobales > Desulfurococcaceae > CAZHDB01. The sequence continues at coordinate 19,557 of CAZHDB010000006.1, read as the reverse complement.
TACTAGCTAGGCCCAAAGTTCTCGTCGCGGGTGGATTTGAAATTATTCATCCGGGTCATATAGCATTTATTCGTGAAGCCTGGAAAAGAGGGAGGGTATATGTCATAGTAGCAAGAGATCAGAGCTTTAGAAGATTCAAGAAAAGAGATCCAATAATACCTGAATATCAGAGACTAAGAGTTATTGATAGCCTTAAATATGTCTATAAGGCCGTACTAGGAGATACAGAGGATTTTCTAAAACCAGTTGTTGATTTAAAGCCTGACATAATATTTCTGGGCCCTGATCAATGGGCAGATGAAAAGGAACTACTTAGTAAATTAAAGGAGAGAGGTCTATCTAAGGTTCGTATTGAGAGAATGAAGGAGAGAATAGATGAAGGACTATATAGTGCAAGCAAGATCATAAAGGAAATAGTTAGTAGATATTGTAATATTAAGAATAAACCTGACGAATGAATACATTATTAGATAAATGCTAATACTTCTTGAACAAATTATTAATTACGAAGAAGGTTCTTCAATAGATATAATAGTTCTTAGATCTAATGATATTACATGACTCACTGTTAAATATGTTAAGTTTAATAATACAATAAGCCTTTAATGTATATCGGTATATTGGTGACCTATCGGCTTCTAAAGGGAATCTATTGAATAATAGAAAACATTAGTATTAGATCGTACATAAACATTTTAATAATAGGTTTCGTACATTAATTCGATTCTCTTTCTCATTCTTTACTATACATTATTGAGTCTCTAGATGGTTTTTGAACCATTTTTAATTTATTGGATCTATTTTTGGCTTCTTCAATAATTTTCTTAATATCTACATCGGCTCTATACCATTTATTAATACCTTTAAATCTATTTGCTGCTATTGTAACGTTGTAGCCGACATTATAGGCATCAAGTATAGCTGATTTATTATTCAAAACATCGTCGGCCTTATGATGATATGCTAGAGCCCATGGAGGAATATGTATTCCCATGCTGTTTAATGTAGCCATTAAGTAGGCAATAGCCATTATTGCTCCAGTATCATTGCCTACCGCTATGAAGCCAGCAACTTTCCCATCAACAAGACTTTTACCAACATGATAGATCATGTTCTCAAAACTAGTCATACGATCAATAAAGTTCTTCAAAATACCACTAACACTATACCAATATAACGGAGTAGCAATAATTAATCCATCTGATTCTAGAATCTTCTTTCCAATTTTGTTAAAGTCATCATCTTTTATAACACATGGAAACTTACAAGCCATTTGATCATCAGATACGCATCCAATGCATGGTTTTATAGTATAGTCGACGAGATGTATTATTTCTGGTTCTCCACTAGCATCTATAACGCCTCTCTCTGCAGCTACTAATAACTCAAAACTCCATCCATATTTTCTCGGAGAACCATTTATCAATATTATTTTAACCACTCTATTCACCTCTTACATTCTTTTACTCATAAACAATGACCGAGACCATAGATTTTATTCATATTTTATAGGCCATAATTTTATAACAATCTATTTAATTATAGAAAGGATTTAATAACATTACTTTTCAAAAACCATATAAAATAAATAATTTGTTTTACCTCTTATCCTAATCTTGAATTATAGTCTTTTTCCTAATTTCTGGTTAGATAAATAATATATAATAACTAACGATGTAATGACTAGAATAATTAATATAAATAGTTCACTAGATTCCTCTACAGCTAAGGCTAATGATTTAGAGCTCGTAATTAATGATTCTTTAATGCAAATTGGATAGATAGCAATACTACCATTAATCCCAACAATTACTATATGTAGGCCTTGATCTTCAAATTCATAGTTAATAGTATAAGTAAATTCTCCATTACGATCAGTACTAACATTTCCCACGTTCACCTTATTATCGATATTAATGAATAAAGTAGTTTCACTAGGAAATCCTCTACCCATTATGGTCATATTGCAGGAATTATTATAAATGCTATGAATATTTACTTCAATCTCAGGATCATAAGAATAAGGATTTGGAATACATTGTCTCATTATCTCAATAAACTTGTCTCCATAGCTCTGAAGAGGTTTGTATGGTATAGTTGATGTATCTACTACTTGACCGGGCTCAACTTGCGTTCCTTCATGCCATTCATTCCATGTCTGGATCGTTTTAATCCCGACATTAGAATTTAACAGTTTAATTAAATTTTCTTTAAATAAATCTATATTTCTATCTAATATCGGATTTTCCTCATCTATTCTCCAAAAGCCAGGTGATACAAATCCTGAGTATGGTGGCTGTAATTCGTATCTAGCTTCATTTGAAGGAGCATATTGATACCATGAATCCGATAGATTAGCATAGTTTTCGTACCGGGGAAATACTTTAAGGACAATATATAAACTATTTTCAAGCAATGTTTTAGCACTAAACCACTTCCTAGCATATTCCGGGCCATCTTCAGGATCCGCATAAACAAATGCCACTGGTTTACCATTTATCTTTAAATAATTTTCTCTAGATCCATAGCGTTTAATTATATATTTAAGATCAGATACTATATGATTTAGATCAGGATCGCCGTATCCCTCTAATTCATACAATATACACCATTTAAGCTTTGGATGAGGACTTAAAGGACTTGTCGAAATATTCATAAGCTTATCGAATACTTTGTCTTCATAGGAGTTCGGGCCCCACCATGAAACAATTGCATAGGATACGTGTGCTTTTCTCATCATATACAATTGCCATAAAATAATCTTTTCATCAGAACTATCATAGAGTTCTATCTCAGGAATAAATGCCTCCTCAATTATATCGGGTATGTAGTGCGAAGACCAAGTATATGGGGGATCGTAACCTGAAGCATTCCAATGTCTCCATCGTCCATACCATGGATAAAAGAATACGCCTATTCCTGGTATAGAGAGGACATGGTCATCGATATCTTCTGAATGGGACTTAGTATTATGATCTATAGTAAGAGTATCATAATATACATATTCAAATAATGCTGTAAATAATAAAATAATGAGTAAGCTCATAAAAATGAATAATTTAAAAGTTTCCTTGACACATGTCTCTCCTCAATAAATTAATTGTAATGATAAATTCTATAAACCCATCTCATTTTCAACTTAGTCCGGAGCCAAGTTATAACATGATGTATAAATGAGTAAAGTGGTACTTAATCTCGTAAATATATTATAATGGAGCTTAAGGAAATTATTTAATTCTTACATGTTATCCATATTTTTAGGTGGTATTTTTTGAGGATTCTAGTAATACCGCTTGCAAGTAGACTACATGGTGAAGATTATTATACAAGTTTATTGCAAGTGTATAAGAAATGTTTAGAGGAATATGGGGGTATCACGATATATGATAATATTGTAACTCATACTAATGAACTGAATATTAACTTCGAACCTTACGATCTCCTTCTTTTAATTCATTTAACTGGGGGTACTAGTAGATTTGCAAAAAGAATAGTTGCGGAAGCATATAAACCCGCTATATTAATTGCTCATGGTAGGCATAATAGTTTACCGAGTGCATTATCTGCTAGGGCATGGCTGGTTCAAAGAGGCTATAAGGTAAGAATACTATATTCAGATGATCCCAGTGCTTTATGTACGGTATTCAATTCAATATATCGTGGCTTATTAGCTGGCTATAGTCTATCTAAACTTAAAGTACTAGAGATTAATGAGAATGGCAGGCTGAGTGATAATGCTAAGAAATTTATTGAGACTACTGGAGCAGTTGTTGAGGCTATTAATTATGAAGAAATTATTCGTATTGGAGAGAGAGCCCCAGATAATGAACTAAGAGATCTATATGATCATGCATCCAAATATATTGATCTAAGCAGTACAGACCATGAAAGTCTCTATAAAGCTCTAAGAATATACTATGCGATTAGGAAGATAATAGTTGAAAGAGGATTTAATGTGGTATCTATTGATTGTTTCCCGCTTGTTATAAAGTATAAGGTAACGCCTTGTCTAGTAGTTGCAATGCTTAATAATGATGGTATACCCATGGCTTGTGAAAATGATTTTTATAGCTTAGTATTCTTAGCTATAAGCCCTATATTGACAGGAGAGCCTGGATGGATATCTAATCCAAGTGGATTAACGAATGAGGGATACGTGAAGTTTGCCCACTGTACTATAGCCCCTCGTCTAGGCGATAACTGCATGCTTGTATCACATTTCGAATCTGGATATCCTTATGCTGTTACATGTAGAATGAAGTATAGAGAATATGCTTTTCTTAGACTCGATCAGGACTACAAGAAATTGTACGTGTTTAAGGCTAAGAAGATAGAATCTGGCTTATTGGAGCCTGGACTATGTAGAACCCAGTTAATAGCTGATCTTGGTGATTTTGGAGGTGAAAAGTTTATTGAATTAGCACAAGGCAATCACCATGTTGCTATTCCGTGGATAAATGGATTAGATGAAATGCTTAAAGTATTTTCTTGGTGGATGAACTGGGATCTAACTATTTATGCGTAAAGGGTAATATGCTATGGAAATAATTAGTGAAGAAGAACTTATAAAATTAGTACTTGAGTACCTCGATAAGGAGGATTTTGGTGAAAAGCTTTCTCCAGGAGACGATGCTAGGGATATTATACCGAGATCCCTTAGAATAATGTTTGCAATAGATGGTTATAGTATTGAATCAGCTAAACTTCCTTGGAGAAGCCTGAGAGATGTAGCATTTTCCATAATAACCGGTTCAGCAAGCGATCTAATATCTAAGGGAGCAGTTCCTCATGGTTTCATGGTATCAATAGGAATACCCAGGCAATGGACCAGAGATATGGTCGTTGAACTCTACGAAGGATTTAAGGAGGCATGTAAAGAATATGGATGTAGATTATTAGGAGGCGATACGAATAAATCTAATGATCCATGGATTGCTGTTGCAGGCATAGGATTTTCAACGGCAGCACATCCACCTAGAAGAGATGGAGCCCAGCCAGAAGACATCATCATAATAACCGGACATTATGGTGCAATGGGTATTGTTGCTCTAGATGGGATAAATACCGCTTCTAAATTGGATTGGGTAAAGAAATATACTAAGAGACCAAGGATTTATGTACATTTAGCTAATATCATAGCATTATATTCGAAAGTAGTTCATGCATCAATGGATGTTAGTGATGGACTATCATATACTCTTTATACTATGGCCCGGGAATCAAATGTCTGCTTTAGCCTGCATGATCTACCAATGTATCATGAGGAGTTAAAGGAATATTGTAAAGGAGATCAGGAATGTATGCTGGAAAGAATCATGTATGGGGGAGAAGAGTATGGCATAGTCCTAGCAATTGATCCCAGGTATGTTAATAATTTCGCCGACGAATTAAGGAATTATGGTATTCCATATAGAATAGTAGGTAAGGCAGTTGAATGCAAGGAAAGCAAAATATACTATCAAAATAAATCATTGCCGATTTATAGATGGGATCAATTTAGGGGATGGATACGATCATGATTATTAATTATTTTATAAGATAAGCAGATATTCTAAATGTTTAATCATTTATTATTAAAATCTCTTTCCTTGCTCATAGACGGTATGAGTCAGCTTCGCCGACCCTCTTCATAGCCTCTTAAGCTCCGACACGGGTTCGCTCTTCATCCATATAAATACATAATCTAAAGCTACAAATAAATTCATCCTATATTAACTTAGTATATTAAGAAATTAGAAAAATTATATGGAGTCCATATTACTGGTGTTTCCCAGGGCATCCTAGTCCTGTATAAGGATTTAATGATCCTTCTTTAATAGACCTTAGGATATCTTTTAGATTATTTCCATTTGCTACTAGAATCTTTATGCCCCTATGCTTTAGTATCTCTATAGCTCTTGCTCCTACACCTCCTTCTTTAATAACAATATATTCTATGCCTAGTTGTGAAAAGTATATTCCCGGCCTATATCCCATGGCTCTAGGATTTTCTATGAAATCTATTTTCTTGACATTATATTCTTCATCGAGTTCCATAAGAGCATAATAAGGTGCTCTACCAAAGTGTTCATAGATCTTGGAATATAAACCATTCTTATTTGCCACAGGTACTATGATTTTCAAATAGCATCCCCAAGGACCTATGTATATGTTATAGTCATAATTAACATATACTTTATAAGGAAAAATAAAGTTATATGATAAACATAATTGTATATAAGGCCTTTGTTCAGCCTATGTGTTAAGGGATGCTTTTTTCAATAAGTACTGATGTAATGAGTAGAAATGCCAAGCCGGATAATAATGTTATACATAGTGATAAGACTGGCGGTATAAAGTCATATGTTCCGAGATAAGAGTACCGTATAGCCTCTGTAGAATAGGTTAATGGGAGAAATATTGAGGCAATCTTTGCTGGTAATGGAAGACTATTCAATGGGATAATGATTCCGGAAAGGAATATCATGGGAAACCTAATGATATTAAATATAGTCATGGTCTGAGAAGGATCCTTTACGAGAAATGCCAGGAGTACGCCAAATGTAGATGAATGGAAGGTAGCCAGTATAATACATAGTATGAAGAGCAATAGATTAGATGGCATTACTGGGACAATCATGTATGCTATTATGACTGTTGTTAGTGACGATAATATACCAAATAAGAAGCTACTAAGTGACTTACCGAGAGCAATACATGTATAGCTTACTGGGAAGAGTAGGAGACGCTCAAAAGACCCTACTTTCCTTTCAAAAACGATCGATACAGCAGACATTGATGTAGAGCTAAAGAATATAGCCATAGATATAAGTCCTGGTGCAAGCCATGCAGCAATACCTCCTCTCCTAATCAGGAATGCTAGTGTAAATGCTATGGGGAATACTACGCCCCAGCTCATAGTACCAGGTTTTAGATAGTATTCTTTAAGATCCTTCTTAGCTATATAGAATGATCTAACTAGATTACCCAGCACTATACCCACCCACTATATTTATAAAGACTTCCTCGGCATCAGCACTCCTAAGGCTTACCATGTTTAGGGAATAGCCATTCATACGAGCATATCTTACTAGTCCCTCAAGTGCTTTGAGAGGATCACTTACTACAAGCCTAACTGTAGAACCAGAATACCGTACATCAACAATACCCTTGATCCTCTTAAGCTCATTAACTGGTGGATTAGATGGATAAAACTCGATCTCCAATACCTCCTCCGCGGATATAAGTTTCTTAAGCCTAGCCGGAGTATCAAGTGCAACGATCTTCCCATGATTTATGATCGCTACTCTGCTACACAACCGAAAAGCTTCATAGATATTATGTGTTGTAAGGAAAATCGTTATACCCCTACTATTAAGCTCCCTAACGATCCTCCAAATAACACGTTTACCCATAACATCTAAGCCTATAGTTGGCTCATCAAGAAACAATACCATGGGATTATGCATTAATGCAGCAGCTATTGTAAGCCTTCTCTTCAACCCCTTAGACAAATTTTTAAACAATACATTCCTCCTACTCCATAAACCAAATAGTTTAAGGAGTTCTTCAGCTCTCCGGATCCTCTCACTCTTAGACAAACCATGCATCTCTCCCATAAACAAGAGATTATCCCAGCAACTAAGCTCATAATATAGATTCGATATATCCGGTACAACACCGATCAAGCTCTTAACAAACATATGCTCCCCAACAACATCATGACCATAGATGTAGGCTTTCCCCTCAGTAATTCTTGTCAATCCACAGAGCATCCGGACAGTAGTTGTCTTACCAGCTCCATTAGGGCCTAGAAAACCAAAGATCTCTCCATCCCTTACACAGAAATTAATATGGTCTACAGCAACTAGTAAACCATATCTCTTGGTAAGACCTTTAACCTCGATAGCGCATTGACTCATTGTCGTATATCCCTATTAGATATTCAATACATGGCTAGCTATAAATACCTTATATAAATATATAGAACAATCTATCCAGCCATTGCTTTGAGAGTATAAGGTCTTCCTGATGAAGCAAAACATATAATGTCTATAACGTTACATAAGTCATTGGAATAGAGTCTTTTTGAAATAAACCTTATCTACCAAAGTACCTCTTGATCCTTAAGAGCTGGTAGATAGACTCAATCAATAGTGGAGCTATCACTAGTACTGCAAATAATACTATGTCGATCGAAGGCCTAGTCAATAACAGGTAAACAATAGCTAATACTGTAGAGTATATAGTATACACTGTTATTCTCGGGAGAACAAGTGTAGAGTATACGAGATAGTTGGCGAGCTCAAATGGAAGCTCCTTATACACGACATAGTCTCCTGTTTCAAGCCTCCTTGCAAGATCATATTTGATAAGCTTATTAAGGATTCTCTGAGTCTTACCCGGACTATTTAGGCCCAAGATCCTCTGAGCTTCGCGTACACCAAATGGCTTGTCTAGACTACGTAATCTAAGATAATATTCTATTAACTCCCTCTCTACCATAACATTCAATCCCTCTATACTATTATCTACGGCGATAGATTATAGCCCGTGATATAGATGCGACTAGTACAGCTACAATAAAGGCTATAGTCAACGCCTCTATATTTGATAATCTCTCTCCCATACCTATATAGGGAGTAGATAAACTACCTGATGGGCTACTCGTGCTTGGCGGTAGATTATATGTGTCAAAGTGCATATAAGTCGTTGTAGATGGTATAGGCGTAGCTGTAAAGTATATGCATGGGTGTATGGGTAGGACTGTGTAATAGCCTATATTAGATTCATTAACTACTATGCCATCGCTACAGCTAAGGCTTAGGCCATGGGATTCTAGATAATCTGGTAACCTATACATGCGTTCTCCATTGAAAACTAGAGTTCCATTTAAACCAGTTAAACCAGGAACTACATATTGAGCTATAATTACTGCATCCTCTTTAGTAATGCCTTTTAATGCCTCTATATCTATTAGAAACTCTAGTTCACCGGTAAGAACATGCCTTAAATCCTCTCTAAGCTTATCTGGATCCGGATTATATGTGGAGGGACTACATTTCTGCCATTCCAACTCTACTTCCTGGCTAAACAATGAATATAATAGTTCTTCTACAGCATTCTTAACGTTATCATTTAGATCGCTAGCTTCTATGATCAAGCCTGTATGTTTTTCATCAGTAGCATTAGATGCTACAATGGATACATGGATCGTTGCATTACCTATATCCTTCTAAAGCTCATATATGTCCTGTACTCCAATAACTATAGACTCTAATACATTTGGCTCATTAGGTGATGGAGTAATAGTCATATATAGATTAGTATGGTATTCATCTGCGATTCTCCATCCAAGACTAGTCGCAGTATCTACAATAGTATCCCGGGAGACATAGTTCTCTATTGAAAAAGATGAGCACCACCAGTCTCTACCCATATTGTATTTGAATAATGGCTTAACCGTAAATACTGGGTAGACGCTACCGTTTATCTTGATAAAGCCTATTATAAATCCATAGTTTGAGTTACAAGGACTCTTATAAGCTACTGCTTCACCACTATAGCCGTTAAGGGTATAGTTTATTACTGATACATCCTCCCATATCTCTAGTAATCTTGATAAATTAAGTGTTACACCTGGTTTAACTATAATTAGTTCAACTCCATAATCATTGTCTTTTACAAAGCATCCATGTACATTACTCGAACCAAGGTTTAAGCCAAAGATAAACAGTACTAGTGATACAAGTATGATTCTACGGATACCTACCACTATCCATCACCAAGGAATGCATAGGGGAAGGCTATTTTATAACTCATATTATTTGAAAACAATTGTCCTAAGCCTAGGTCATATAGTATCTTATTTAGTAACTAAGAAAGGTTGAAATATATAGTAGATAAGTATTCAATTTTCTCAAGCTAGAGATCTTAATTCATCTACATAGTACTTGAGACCCGTAACTGGTATAGGTATCATGTACGGCCTATAGATACTCTCATAATAGATCTCATATAATGCCTTCTCAATAATCCATGGCCTTAGTAACTCTATAAATTCATAGATACTGCTCTTCCCTAAGCCAATGACTTTTGGTATCATATTAGCTAGTTCTCCGAGATAACTATATATAATTGCTTTACCATGGACGGATCTCCACCTAATAAATGGATCGCCTTTCTCAACGAAAGTCCTTCCAACAAGATCAAAGTCTTTACTGGAATGTAGAGCATAAGCAGTAAATGTAAGGTACTGATAACTCCTAAGAAGAGTAGCTAGATCACGTGGACAAGGCTCTTTCAATAATCTCTCATCTTCACTTCTAGCTGGTTCACCCTCGAAATCAGTAAATATGAACCCTTTACTTGGACTATATATAAACTGTCCAAGATGCAGATCCTGGTGTGTTCTCATCTTCTTTAATCCAATATACTTCTCTATAGTTTCTACATAGTCTTCAACGGCTTTTCCAATCATTTTATCAACGGCTATTCTCCAGTAATCAATCCATCTATGTTCTCCAACAAGCCTGTCCATAGCCTCCATAATACTCTTACATAGTCTCTCTACCCTATTGATCCAATACCTTATATCGGCCTCTACAATATCCTCTGGCTTAAGTAGTTCATGTTTTGATGAGGAAATGATCTTGTGGAAAAGAGCTATTTCTACACCAAGTAGTGACGCTAGGCCAATCCTATATGTAGGAATCCCATTAAGGTATTCAATAAATGCATCATAGAATGGTTTTCCTCCATCACCTTCGCCACTAATATATTCCATAGCCATGGTTATAGTATCTTTATCCCATGAATATATGGCTATTATTGATGGTATGTATTTAAATTGGTTATTAGCTAATAAGTCAATAATTAATGGTTCTAAGCCTATTTTAGGCAGTTTTCGATAGCTTTTAACAACTACTTTATATCCTCCGAGTATTTCATGGATAGTTAATACATTACTTGTTTCTAGGGTTAATGGTTTAACGTTTATGGATTCCTTACCTAATGGTATATTAGTTATATAATACTTTGTCCTAATAATCTCCGATCTTGATAGATTATTAAGGTAATTCCTAGTAAACTCGGCTTCGACAATATATTTGTCGTCAAAAATAATATACCGATCACTAGGTATATTTTGAGGCCTATATTCAGTAATCGATATAGGAAGGTAAAATCTATTATCTCCACGTTTAATTTTCAAGAAGTATGTATTATTTATAAAATAGTAATCAATTAATTTTAATCCTTCACTATTGCTCCAAGGATACCATCTCAGCCTTGGCAACCAATTAACTATAGTTTCAAATATTCTATCAATATCCATTTACATCCCTAAGACCGATCTAATACTATCAAGTATCTTTAGCCTTTCCTCTAATGTACTCAATAATTCATTAACACTAATATCTCTTTTATTATCTAGAAAATCGGCTAGATCAAGATCTCCGAGAACATCCCTTATCCATTTAGCCAAATAGCCCTTTCTAATATGTTCAATTAATATATCTTGTGGAATAAGATTATACTTTACAATAGCATAGAATTGATAAATATTTGTGATTTTTACAGGTACAGGGTTCCCCGTAGAGGGGTCTGTTACTATATATCCTAGATTTTCTTCAATATTCTTTTCTAATAGGTTTTTGAGACTTTTCTTTAACGTAACACCTTCATCTGTTAATGCATATAATCCTGGCCTTACTTCTCTTATATAGCCTTTCTTCAATAGTTCTCTAATGTATCTTTTAGCAGTTGATGGTATTACATTGAGTCTCCTACCTACTAATCGTACATCGAATTCCTCATTCTCCTCTACGGCAAATAGTACCCTGTAAAATGCTGGCTTGAACAAGGCTGTCTCCTCCTAATACTACCGTAGTACAATTGCTTTAATAAATAAGGTTTATCAACTTACAATATATATTCGTAAATAGTATTCTTATACGAATATATGCGTAGATCATGTAGGTGGTGCAAGTAGCATTTTTTCAGTATTCAACATTTTCGTAGAGAAGAGTAGAAGAACGAAACTCAGTATAACTAGAACCATTAGATGTATCAATGCCTGAAAAGTATATCCTACGACATAGTATTGTATCGACAATATACTATGAGTATAGGGTATAATATATAGTACAGATTTAATGGTAGTAGGTAACCTCGAATAATCAACAATAAATCCTGTAAAGAATACAATTGTACCAATTATAGCTATTCCACTAGCAATATTTGATGCACTTCTAATGCCCCTTGTCCTTGTAATGAATGGTAATGCAATACATATTGTTACTAGTATCGTGAAGAAGGCTACAATACTATGGAGTAATAACAATATAGGATCTATGGGTAATGATAAGCTTCCCCCTAGAGCCATTGTAGTCAATACTACATAGGATACGAATCCAAGAGCATCGGCAATAGCTGTTAATAATCCAAGCATTGTAGCTGCAACTAATTTAGAATATATGATTAATGAAACTGGAAGAGGAAGGCTAAGGATCATCTCTATGGTTTTCCTTTCCCGCTCGCCAATAATCCCATCTATGATAAAGCTTGTAGCGGGAGTTATAACAACGCTTAATGCGAGAACAAGTACTCTTGCAAATAATCCCTTTAATTCTACTTCTGCACTAACCTCTTGGCCTCCTATAGTAACAAGTTGTAACTTTGTACTAATAGGATATAATATAGCTGTTGATGTAGCATTTAATCCTGTAACCCTTATTATTGCTTCAACCTTCTCTTTAGAAATGGCATTACTATATCCATTAATTATAGATCTTGCTATTGCTTCAGCTCTAGCACTAGCCTGTACATTAGCCCTCCTATAGATCTCTACATGAGCCGTAGAATTAAGACTTGAAAGATTAAACGTAAATCCTTTGGGAATAATAATTACTAGATCTATACTTGAATTATACACAACATCGGAATCATTAGCTATATATACGTTGAAACCATATTTTTTCAAACCATCAATTAATTTATCTACGAGATCCGTTGAGGAAAATGTAAGATTTAAAAGCCTATTTTGTAGTTCTACGCGATCCATATCAACTATAGCTATATTCACAGGTTGTTGGGTAACAAGGGCTAAACTAAGGAAGCCAAGTAATGGAAAGAATATAAGTGGCAATAACAGACTTGTTGCTAATGTTTTATAGTCTCTAGATAGATCAAGCAATTCTTTCCAAAGTAATACTTTGAAATTATAACCCTTCATATTTATATCCTGCCTCTTCAACTGCTTTTACAAATGCTTCTTCAAGATTAGATGCACTATATTTCTCGAGAATCTCCTTAGGATACCCTACAGACACAATTTTTCCACGACTAATAAATGCTATACGATCACATAAGTACTCTACTTCAAGCATATTATGACTAGACAATATAACTGATGATCCTGTTTCACGAACGTATTCTCTTATCAGATTCCTAACACGGACACTTGCATATACATCCAAACCGCTCGTAGGCTCATCAAGAATAGCTAGATCAGGTCTTGTCATAAGAGCTATAGCAAGAAGAAGCCTGCGCTTCATACCCTTACTATAATCACCAGCCTTATCATAGATCCTTTTACCAAGACCAGATAATTTTACTCCAAACTCCACAGCTTCATCAACATGATCTGGTTTACGAAGTTTAGCATAAAATAATAGGTGTTCATAACCAGTTAGACGGGGATATACCTCAGCTTCCTCGGGGAGATAACCAATGTATTTTCTAGCATTCACTGGATCTTTTAAAGCATTAATGTTTTTAATGAATATTTCTCCATTATCCGGCTTTATTAGTGTAGCAATCATTCTCAATGTAGTTGTTTTACCTGCTCCATTAGGTCCAATAAGACCAAATATTTCTCCTCTAGATACAGTAAACGATATTCCAGCAACCGCTATTCTTGTACCATATTTCTTAATAAGATCCTTTGCAATTACAACAATATTATTCATTCCATTTAACACCAATTTTATGTACTCCTATAATACTAGGACACTATACAAGGTTTTAAAATATAGTGAATACTGCTTTTACATCATGAGTTAATAGAGGTTATATATTAGAGTATTACTTGGATCTATTGTGATACACTAGATTTTCTAAAAGGGTTAGTCCTATATAGACTCAGGTATACCGGTTATACATAGGCCGTGATTTCTCTCATTGTTTTTTATTGGTGATGCTAATAATGTACATCGATAATAGAGAACTTTTAAAGTTAAGGGTAAAGGATTTCCTAGACAAATATGGGGATAAAGGAGTTGTTGTCCTCAGATCAGCTATTGAAGTTTCAATGAATAATGGCTTTGGAAGTCGGAGATTTGGTGATTTTAGCTATAAATCTCTCGTGATCAAACTAAGGTCCTTGGGCGTTGATTATAATCCATCTAATCTTCTCCGCATTCTTGAGAGAAACTACGGTGTTCTTGAAAAAACTTTTTCAAGTAGTAATCAGACATGGTATAAATTTGTTGATATTGATGCAGTCCGTGAAGCTGTACAAGAATATATGGGTGTTATAAATAATAGTGATGACCCGGATATTAGGCTTCTCCGCATAAAATATCGGAGTCTTCAGCCAGACAAGCTATTATCTGTTCTTAAGAGTCTTTATAGGAAGCCTCGTTTAAACAAATATGATATTAGTCTCTTCCGCGAATTAGTATTTAAGGACTTAGATCTTGTAACTGATCTATTAAATAGAATGCTAAGGTATGAAGACTTATTTACTAATGAGATAAGGATATTAAATGAGATCTTGGTATATGCCGATTATGTTGCTTCAAAAATTGTGGGCATTAATCTAGGTATTCCATTGGACGACGAAAAAGTTCAGTATAACGAAGCTATAATAAATAGAGAAAAAGAATTATAACTAGGTTATCTATACTATATTCTTGGGTAGTCATATGATACCATACGAATTAGCAGTAAAATATTTTGTTTACCCTATTAAAGCTATACTGATCCATAGGCTTTATAATGAGGGATATGCTCAGGCAAAAATAGCTAAGCAACTAGGTATAACACAGCCTATGGTTTACAAAATAGTAAATGATCCTATTGATAAATACTATAAAATGCTAAATAATGTTGGTTTTTCAAATGAAGAAATAGATTCATATATTAGTATACTGCTTAGCCCACTTATAAAGAATGATATTGAAAGATACATGATATTATTCTCAACTATTATAAACCAGATATTGTCAGAGCAAAGATTATGCACTTTGCATTATAGGATATCAAAAGATATACCTTATGGGTGTAGCATATGTAAACAGCTTCATCCAGCAGGAGTATCTTCACCATTGATTATAGAATATGAAAGAGCATTAGAAAGATTAACCAGCGATCCAAAGGCCTACAAACTCGTTCCTGAAGTGGGTATGAATATAGTTTATGCATTGCCAGAACCCCGATCAATAAATGATATTATAGGGTTACCCGGTAGAATAGTAAAAGTTGATAATAAAGTAGAAGCTGTTGGTAGACCATGTTTTGGATGCAGTCATCATACAGCTTCAATATTGTTACAAGTTGCTACATTGAATACTTCTATAAGAGCTGCTGCAGTCATCAGATATGATCTTGAATTTATTAACAAGCTTAGACATATGAGAATGAGAATTGCAGAAACAGGACCACATGGTAGTATTACGGATTTCAATAATTCTATAAAACGAGTTATAAGGAGATACCGTGGAAGGCTAGACGTTATAGTTGATCATGGAGGCTATGGACTTGAACCTGTTATCTATATATTTTCAAAAGATATGGAGGATCTGATCGATATATTACTTAACCTAATTAGGTAATGGTGCATATCTAGTGAAAATAGCTATTATCGGAGGAGGCAGTATAGGTGGTTTAATTGCATATTTCCTATATCGTGGAGGTGTAATGGATCTAGATGTTTATTATAGGAGTTGGAATAGTGTAGAAACAGTCCGTGAATACAATGGTATAACCATAATATTCTCTAATGGTAAAGAGGCATTCGTACCTATTAGAGCATATCATCATACCGAAGCTTATGAAGCATATGATATTGTAATTAATGCTGTTAAAGCAACTGATCTTGAAAGTACGGAGAATCTCATGAAAAATATTGATAATGGTGATACACTATATATTAGTTTACAAAACGGATTTGGATCATACGAGTATATGGAAAATCTCTTTACACCATATCGTGTTGCATGTGGTGTAGTAAGAATAGGTGCTCAACGAATTAGGCCTAACGTAATTCTTGAAAAAGGGATAGGATCTATTGTATTTGGCCAACATCTAGGTATCCATAAGCTATTACCAGAAATAGCTAGAATATTAGTTAAAGGCGGCTGTCCAGCATGGATAACGTCAAATATTGATTTTGAGAGATGGCTTAAATTAGGCATAAATGCAGTTATTAATCCATTAACAGCTATTGCTAGATCACCTAATAAGATTATTTTATCTGAATGGGGTAAAAGATTGGCTTGGAATATTTTGAAAGAACTTGTAGAAGCAGCTAATTTAGAGGGGTATAATCTTGTTCTAGATAGACTTTATAAACATGTCATGAGAGTTGCCATGGTTACTAAAGAAAATTATTCTAGTATGGCTCAAGACATAATTGCTGGTAGGAAAACAGAGATCGACTATATTAATGGATATATTGTTAGGGTTTTGGAAAGTCATGGTAGAGAATCAATTATTAATAAGCTCATTGTGGATTTAATTCATTTAATTGAGGAGTCGTTTAGAGAATAGATTATTAATGCCGTATATGCAAAGCTTCTACTTATAGTAGAATTATATAATTTAACATTGCTATTATCGGCTTAAGATTATAGACTAGATGCCATGGTAATGTATTTTATATAGTGTTTTTAACACATTTTGGTAAATAGTCTTATTGAACCACTATTTTGATTAAAATCCTATTTTAAAATGTAAGGCTGAAATTGGCATTAGATTTAAAGAGGATCCGCATTACCATATTTAGGCAGGAACTATACAAGAAAGGACTCTATTAATATTTAATATATTTGCTAATTATTGGTAATATCCTTATTATCGCTCATAATAATATTGAAACATAAAAATTTATTTCTTTAATTCAATCATTTCCATTCCCTTAAGTTCTCTGCCTCCTAGGGCTGCTAAGCCTCCTACAATATTAATTATTGCAAAGAATGTAAATGCTGTGGTCCAAGATCCAAGGAACGGGACAATATACGGGCCCACGATACCCCCTATTCTACCCCATGCAGCAGCCCAGCCACTTCCAAGTACCCGTATTTGCGTCGGATACTGCTCTGGTGTATAGGCATATAATGCTGCCCATGCCCCTAGATCGAAGAAGTTTAGTGCCATACCAGCTAATAGGAATAATGATGGCTGTGTCGTAAATGCTAGTAGGAAAGCAGCTAATCCCGTTATAATTAGATATATTGACACGGTCTTTATTCTGCCTATTTTTTCAACAAGATATACGGCGCTGTAATAGCCGGGTATTTGTAAGATCGTTGTAATGACTATATACGTGTAGTAATTGTTTCTAATAAATTCAGATACAGCTCCAAATCCTATTTCCATACCATGCTGTGCTAGTAGATTTGGAAACCATATGAATACTCCGTAATAGCCCATTGTTATCGCAAACCATGTAATCCATAAAAGTATTGTCACTCTTCTATGATCTTTACTAAGTAGAATCTTTAAGCCCTCTTTTATTCCAAACTTCTCAATAACAGGTATTTCGGGCAATTTAATACCATATCTACTAGCCAAGTTCTTTGCCTCTTCAATTTTACCCCTACTCATTAAGTATCTAGGTGATTCTGGAATGAATAAAGCAGGTATTGATAATAATGTTACTGCATATGAGCTTATGATTGCATAGTATCTCCATCCATGCGTTCTGAAATAAGTAACTGCTAATATAACCATTAAAAGCCATCCATATGCCCATGCACTCTCTAGGAAAGCTATTCTTGAACCACGGTCTCTTGGTAATGAAAATTCAGCTACTAGTGTAGATACTATAGGCAGAATGCCTCCTGCCCCAATGCCCGCGATTAACCTAAATAATATAAACGATACCGGATCATATGCCAATGACACCAGTATATTGCCTACGATTTGTAATACGATATACACTATTAACGATGCCTTTCTACCCAATCGATCACCTAAAAGTCCACATGTTGAAGCCCCTATCAACATGCCTATGGGGGTCGATGATGCTAATAATCCTGATATATAAGCTGGTAATTTAGGCACTTCGGCCTGAAATCCCTTTAATACAAAGCTCGATAGGCCTACACTTAATGCAACAGCGGCCCATATAGACATTGACAATAGTAGTACTTTGTCTATCCTCATTTCCAATACCTAATACTTTTATGGATAAGAATAATAAAATATTTTAATACTAACTGTATCATATACTCTATGATATAATCGATATTTGATATATAGGTATCTCATATATCTCGGTGACAATTGAGTAATAATCTTTAGTTGAGATAATCAAGTTAGAAGGTGTATAAAATATGGAGAAGGTTACAATCATTGATCTTGTTAAAAAGAAGGGCCGGGAAAAAATAGTTATGGTGACAGCATATGATTATGCGTTTGCAAGACTAGTTGATAAAGCAGGCGTTGATGCAATACTTGTTGGGGATAGTGTTGGAATGGTAATGCATGGACTAAAATCAACATTACCAGTGTCCATGGATGATATGATTCATCATGTTAAGGCAGTGGTTGCTGCAAAGCCTAGAGCCTTAGTTATTGGAGATATGCCTTTTCTTAGTTATGAAACGAGTATTGAGGATGCTATTAGAAATGCTGGTTTACTCGTCAAGGCTGGAGCAGAAGCTGTAAAGCTTGAGGGGGGAATTGAAATGGCTGATAGAGTTAAGGCCATTGTTAATGCAGGAATACCTGTCATGGGGCATATAGGTTTAACTCCTCAAAGGTATCTTAGATTTGGCGGATATAGGAGAAGGGGAAGGAGAATAGAGGAAGCTAAGAAGATTATTGAAGATGCAAAAGCCCTCGAAGAAGCAGGTGTATTTGCTATTGTCATAGAATTTACTGCTGCTGAAGTGGCTAAAGCCATTACCGAGGAGGTTAATGTACCAACAATATGTATTGGTAGTGGCCCATACTGTGATGGACAAGTTCTCGTTCTTCACGATATACTTGGATTATATGAGGAGATACCATCATTTGCCAAGAAATATGCTGATCTATCTAAAATAGTCATTGAAGCTATTAGCCAGTATGCATACGAAGTTAGAAATGAATTGTTTCCATCCAAGGAACACTACTTTACCATGAAGGAGAAGGATAGAAAATTATTTCTAAAGGAATAGAGTAATCTATCTATGAATAAATATAAATTGAAAAAGAAGTATTATTAGGCATTGTAGAACATTAGCCCATTAAAGCTCTTTGTATGTATGCATAAAGCTCCTTCAAATAATTATTAATATTCTCAACTTTCTTCTCAAGCATTTCTACTCTTGTCTCAAGCTTAATGAGTCTCTCTCTTATCTCCATTAT